>NZ_CP152020.1:3142920-3885841 GCF_038624605.1 Psychrobacillus sp. FSL K6-4046 | reverse complement strand
TAACATAATCTCCTTTTCTATAAGATTGATAGGAAATCCGTTTCTCCTACCTTTTAGTAATAAGACTGTTTTACAAAAAGAGAATAATCATTCTGCTTTATATTTTATATGTATAAATTATAGTTATATACACAAATCCACGTCCTGTGGATAAACTTTATAAACGTATGGGGAAAATATTATCCACAGATTACTAACAACTGTGGATAATAAAAAATAACATATTTCGTTTGAAAAAGTAAAACACAGATATCGTATCAAAAAAACGTTGCAATTACAAGATACTTTAAGGTTATCCACAATATTAAATTAATTAACAGTTAAGGTTGTCCACAGCAAAGGGATATGTTAAAAACATGTTCATAAGCTATGTGGATATTTTTTTGTCGAAAATTGTTATTCACAGGTAAGTGGGAAAAGATATCTTAGTATGTGGATAAGAGTGGGCAAGAAGAAAACAGAAGCAGCAAGAAATGGACTTAAATAAAGATTGACAAATACAGTGTAGTTTTTATATAATATCGGAGACTGTCTAAGGAACATTTTAAGATGATCACTCAGGAGGTGTCATATAGATGAAACGTACATTCCAACCAAATAGCCGTAAAAGAGCAAAAAATCACGGTTTCCGCGCACGTATGAGTACAAAAAACGGTCGCCGCGTAATAGCAGCCCGTCGTGCTAAAGGAAGAAAAGTATTATCAGCATAATTATAAGTCCACTGACCAATTCAGTGGTCTTTTTTTTCTTTCAAACCGATTAGTTGGAGCAGGTGACTAGATGAATAAGAAACAACGCATAAAAAAGAATGCTGAATTCCAAAAGATCTTTAAAAAAGGGAAATCATTCGCCAACAGACAGTTTGTAGTTTATACAATGGAGAATGAATACGATTATTTTCGAATAGGATTATCTGTAAGTAAGAAAGTTGGCAATGCAGTGGTTCGTAATCGTATTAAAAGATACATCCGTCAATCCTTTTTAGAGTTGAATGATTCAGTGGCAGGAAACAAAGATTATATTATTATCGCCAGAAATTCGGCGGCCAAGCTTGACTTTCATGAGACAAAAAAGAACTTAGAGCATGTTTTGAAGGTAGCTAAAGTTTTAAAGAAGAAAAGCTAGTGAAGTCTTTTGGATGAGATGTTAAGATAAGGATAGATGAAAGATGAATGTATTTTAATAGGGGGAAGAAGGTTGAAGAGAAAATTACCTTTACTATTATTATTAATAGTAATGACAGCTTTACTAGCTGGATGTACGGAATTTAATGAACCAATTTATAATACTTCCGAAGGTTTTTGGAATGAATACATTGTTTGGCCATTAGTTTCCGCTATTACATTTTTCCAAGAGCTATTAGGGACATATGGTCTCGGGATCATTGCAGTAACGATTATAATTCGTTTAGTAATTTTACCGTTAATGATTAAACAAACTAAAAACTCTAAGGCAATGCAAGAAGTACAACCAGAGATGTTAAAGCTAAAAGAAAAATATAGCTCCAAGGATGCTGTAACACAGCAAAAATTCCAACAAGAAATGATGGCTTTATATAAAGATAGAAATATTAATCCAGCAGCTGGATGTCTTCCTATTTTTATTCAGATGCCAATACTAATCGGTTTCTATCATGCAATTAGTCGTATGAATAATACACCAGAGATCAATCTAGGCGATTTCTTAGGTTTTGCATTGGCAGAGCCAAGTATTATCCTAGCTGTCTTAGCCGGAATCATGCAATTAATCGTATTGAGAACTGGCCCAGCAATGGACAACCCTCAAATGAAAATCATGATGTATATCATGCCATTCATGATCATGGGATTTGGTATTGTATTACCTGCTGCATTAACATTGTATTGGGTAATCGGAAATATTATATCTATCATTCAAAACTTATTCATTTATAAACCTTGGAAAAGAGAAAAACAAGTACCTGTTAAGGCAAAAACGGGAGGGGCCAAAAAATGAAGCAGATTACACAGACTGCACCTACAAAAGAGGAAGCTATAAACGTTGCACTTAAAAAACTTGAAGTATCGAGAGAAGATGTGTCAATTACCGTAGTGGAAGAAGGGAAAAAAGGCTTTTTTGGATTTTTATCTAAGCCTGCAGTTGTTGAAGTAACTGTTTTAAAAAAGGAAAACCCAGTCGATCAGGTCTTGGAAGAAAAAATAGTAGAGGAAGTAATCGAACAGCCGGTTTTAGATAATACCTCTACATTAGAAGAAGTAAAAGAAACTATAGAAGTCACTGAAGCACCAAATAATGATCAAGCGATAGCTGAAACAAAACAGTATCTTGAAACAATCGCTAAGGAATTGGAGATTGACGATTTAGTAATTGATGAAACAAGAGAGGGTAAGTACATTTATCTTCATTTAAACAGTGAAAAGGCTGCCTTATTAATAGGAAAAAGAGGCCAAACATTAAATGCACTGGAAAACCTATCTCAATTAGTTGCAAACAAATTCTCAAATTCCTTTATCCTTATTAGGTTGGACGTTGGTAACTACCGTGAAAGAAGACAAGAAGCATTAGAACAGTTAGCAGAACGAATGGCTGACAAAGCAGTGCGTACTGGTCAACCTATAGAATTAGAACCGATGTCTTCTTCTGAGAGAAAGATTATTCATAATGCTTTATCCCTAAGAGTAGACATTGAAACTTATTCAGTCGGTAATGAACCAAATAGATATTTAGTGATTGAATCAATAAAATAAGTAAAACGGATTTTAGCTTGAAAATAAGCTGGAATCCGTTTTCTTCTGTTATTAATCCGCTTAAGAAGATTTCCGAAGATGAGCGCTAAGCCATCAGTAGGATTCTTTTTTTGTTCACATAATAAAAAGTATCTATACTTCTGATTTAGGACAAAATATGTTATTGTTATATGTTAGATAGTCATGTTCTTTTTAGTTATTCACATGTGGATAACTGAAGGTGCAAGGAGGTGTACACTTTTGGAATTTGATACAATAGCTGCAATTTCCACTCCATTAGGAGAAGGAGCCATTGCCATTGTAAGACTTAGTGGAGCAGAGGCAATTTCAATTGCCAATAAAGTTTTTCAGTCTCCAAATGGAAAGAATCTTAGTGAACAATCTTCTCATACTATTCATTATGGACATCTCGTGGATCCAAAGACGAATGATGTAGTAGAGGAAGTTATGTTATCTCTTATGAAGGGTCCAAAAACTTTTACGAGAGAAGACGTAGTAGAGATAAATTGTCATGGAGGACTAGTCACAGTAAATAGAGTTCTTCAGTTAATACTTATAAATGGTGCACGGCTTGCAGAACCTGGTGAGTTTACAAAACGTGCTTTTTTAAATGGAAGAATAGACTTGTCGCAGGCTGAAGCGGTAATGGATTTAATAAGAGCCAAAACGGATAAAGCAATGAATGTAGCTTTAGGTCAAATGGATGGACGTTTATCACGTCTCATCAAAACCTTAAGGCAAGCACTCCTTGAAACTTTAGCTCAGGTAGAGGTAAATATTGATTATCCAGAGTATGATGACGTTGAAGAGATGACGTTACCTATGATGATTGAAAAAGGGACTTGGGTAAAAGAAGAAATTGAAAAGCTTTTAATTACTTCATCTCAAGGTAAAATTCTTCGCGAAGGGCTCTCGACAGCAATTGTCGGAAGACCAAATGTAGGGAAATCATCACTTTTAAATAGCTTAATTCAAGAAAACAAAGCAATTGTTACGGAGATAGCAGGAACTACGAGGGATATTATAGAAGAATATGTAAATGTACGTGGTGTCCCTTTAAAATTAGTAGACACTGCTGGAATCCGTGAAACTGAAGATATAGTCGAACGCATTGGAGTAGAGAAATCACGCCAAGTTCTAAAAGAGGCAGATTTAATTTTACTTGTGTTGAATAATTCAGAAGAGCTAGCTGAAGAAGATAGAAGGTTATTCGAGACTATTAAAGGAATGGATTATATCGTTATCGTTAACAAAACGGACCTTCCAACCAAGTTAGATTACGATGAGGTACAACGTCTTGCTACTGATAAGCGAATTGTTTCTACTTCCTTATTAAAAGAAGAGGGAATTGACGAGCTAGAAGACTCTATAGCGTCCTTGTTCTTTGAAGGAAACATTGAAGTGTCAGACATTACCTATGTTTCTAATGCCCGTCATATCGCTTTATTAAATCTTGCTAAATCTACAATTACTGATGCCATTGAAGCAGCACATAATCACGTGCCAGTCGATATGATTCAAATAGATGTTACTAGAACGTGGGAAATATTAGGAGAAATAATTGGCGATACAGTCGAAGAAAGCCTGATTGACCAGTTATTTGCTCAATTCTGTTTAGGAAAATAAAAAACGAGAGGAAGTTACGAACATGCCAAACTTTGAAGCAGGCAAGTTCGATGTGATTGTTGTAGGAGCAGGGCATGCGGGTGTTGAAGCCGCATTAGCCTCTGCTAAAATGGGTGCTAAAACGCTTGTTTTAACAATCAATCTAGATATGATTGCATTTATGCCATGTAATCCGTCCATCGGAGGCCCTGCAAAAGGAATCGTAGTGCGTGAAATTGACGCCTTAGGTGGAGCCATGGGTAAAGTTATAGATAAAACTCACATTCAAATGAGAATGTTGAATACAGGAAAAGGACCAGCAGTACGTGCACTTCGAGCACAAGCGGACAAGGTTCTATACCAAAATGAAATGAAACGTCTTATAGAGGAACAAGCAAACCTTACAGTTCATCAAGCAGTAGTAGAAGAACTATTAGTTGAAGATGATAAAATTGTTGGCTTAGTAACCCAAGTAGGGGCAGTTTATCGAGCAGAAACAGTAGTTATTACTACAGGTACATTTTTACGTGGTGAGATTATTATAGGAGACCTTAAATATTCTAGTGGTCCCAATAACCAACAACCATCCATTAAGCTAGCTGATAGTATCCGTAATTTAGGATTCGACCTAGTTAGATTTAAGACAGGTACTCCACCTCGTGTAAACAGTAAAACGGTAGACTATAGTAAAACAGAAATTCAGCCAGGCGACGATGTTCCTCGAGCATTTAGTTTCGAAACAACAGAATTTATTATGGATCAATTACCTTGCTGGTTAACATATACAAGTTCTGAAACACACCAAATTATCAATGATAATTTACATTTATCGCCAATGTATTCTGGTATGATAAAAGGAACGGGTCCAAGATACTGTCCGTCTATTGAAGATAAAATTGTTAGATTTAATGATAAGCCACGTCATCAAATCTTCTTAGAGCCAGAGGGTCGTAACACAAGAGAAGTTTATGTACAGGGGTTATCAACTAGTCTTCCAGAGCACGTACAACGTAAACTGTTAGCTTCTATCCCAGGATTAGAAAATGCTGAAATGATGCGAGCAGGCTATGCGATTGAATATGATGCAATGGTTCCAACACAGCTATGGCCTACGCTAGAAACAAAAAAAGTTAAAAACTTATATACAGCTGGACAAATTAATGGAACTTCTGGTTATGAAGAAGCTGCAGCTCAAGGGCTAATGGCAGGAATTAACGCAGCTCTTAGAGTATTAAATAAAGAAGAAAAAGTGTTGAGCCGATCAGATGCGTATATTGGTGTCTTAATTGATGATTTAGTTACAAAAGGAACTAACGAGCCATATCGTTTGCTTACTTCCAGAGCTGAATATCGTTTACTGCTTCGTCATGATAATGCTGATTTAAGATTGTTAGAAATTGGATATAATATTGGCTTAGTGCCAGAAGAACGGTATAATAAGTTTTTAGAGAAAAAGAAAAGAATAGAAGACGAGCTTCGTCGCTTACGCTCCATTATTATCAAACCGAATGAGGAAACTCAAGAGGTTGTTCGTAATGCAGGCGGTAGCGAGTTAAAAGATGGAATTCGTGCTTCAGATCTTCTTAAAAGAACAGAAATGAACTACGACTTAGTAGCCCAACTAGTTCCAGGAGAAGTTCAGTTAAGTGAAGAAGAAAAAGAACAAATTGAGATTCAAGTTAAGTATGAAGGCTATATAGATAAATCTCTACAACAAGTTGATAAGTTGAAAAAAATGGAAAACAAAAAGATCCCTGATCAAATTGATTACAATGCAATCTCCGGACTTGCAACAGAAGCAAAACAAAAACTAATGCAAGTAAGACCATTATCTATTGCACAAGCATCTCGTATTTCAGGAGTAAACCCAGCAGATATTTCTATCCTTCTAATATATATTGAACAAGGTAAGATAGCTAAAATCACTGGTTAGTCTAAGACAATGAGGAGAACAAAATGAACGAAGAACAATTTAAAAATGCCCTCTATGAAAAAGGAATTGAACTAACAGATTTCCAATTAGAGCAATTCAGAAAATATTATGAGTTACTTGTGGAATGGAACGAGAAAATGAATTTAACAGCCATTACAGATGAACCATCTGTTTACTTAAAACATTTCTTAGATTCTATCAGTGCTTCTTTCTATGAGGATTTTAATGGTTCCCTCTCTGTTTGTGATGTAGGAGCAGGGGCAGGGTTTCCAAGTATTCCATTAAAAATTTGTTTTCCAAACCTTAATGTAACAATCGTTGATTCTTTAAATAAAAGAATTCAATTTTTGACTCATTTAAGCAAGGAGCTAAATTTAAAAAATGTTAATTTTGTTCATGCGCGTGCTGAGGAATTTGGACAAAATAAAGAATATAGAGAACAGTTTGATCTTGTTACTGCACGAGCAGTAGCAAGACTCTCTGTACTGTCAGAGCTATGTATTCCACTTGTGAAAGTCGGTGGGAAGTTTATAGCTATGAAAGCAGCAAGTGCACTAGATGAATTAAAAGATGCACAAAAAGCTATTGAGGTATTAGGCTCTGAAAAAAGTGCGGAGTATTCTTTTCTATTACCGATAGAAAATAGTGAGAGAACGTTATATGTCTTTTCTAAAATTAAAAGCACACCGAAAAGATACCCTCGAAAGCCAGGTATACCAAACAAAACACCTATTATTTAATGAGGAACGTTCCACGTGAAACATTATTATATTATTTTCTGTGTCGTGAACATAAGTAAAGAGTATCTAAAAGGTGGTGCTAGTTAGATGAAAAGTCCTTTCTCACGATTTTTCGGAGGTTCTGATAAGCAAGGACAAGATCCAGTCGTTGAGGCTACTCAGACTAATAATGAAGAAGTAGTACAGGTAGCCATAGAAAAAATAGTTCCTAATAGGTACCAGCCTAGGACCGTTTTTGATGATGCAAAAATAGAAGAACTTGCTAGAACTATTCATACACACGGTGTAATTCAACCTATCGTCATTCGTAAAATGGATGACGATAAGTATGAAATAATAGCGGGGGAACGTCGCTTCAGGGCGATGACAAAGCTTAAGTGGAAAGAAGTACCTGCTATAGTTCGTAATTTAAGTGATAAGGAAACAGCATCGATTGCATTGATAGAAAATCTTCAACGAGAAGAGCTGACTGCCATTGAAGAGGCAGTAGCATATCAAAAATTACTTAAGCTGCATGAGCTAACTCAGGAAGCGCTCGCTCAAAGATTAGGTAAGGGCCAATCGACTGTAGCTAATAAGTTACGTTTGCTGAAACTACCAGAAGAAATTCAACAAGCAATTATGGATAAGAGATTGTCGGAACGTCATGCAAGATCTCTTATGCAAATAAAGGATGAAGATATACAAATCAAGCTTATGGTTGAATCCATTGATAATCATTGGAATGTAAAGCAGCTCGAAGAAAAAGTTAATGATATAGTAAATCCTCCTGTTAAAGAGGAAAAAGCTCCAAAGCCTAAAAGAAAAGCGATTAGTAAAGATGTACGAATTGCTTTAAATACGATCAAGCAATCTCTTAGTATGGTTACTAAAAGCGGAATTAATTTAAAAACCGAAGAAGAAGACACCGAAGATTTTTATCAAATTACAGTAAGAATACCTAAAAAGAAATCATAAATAGATATTATAATATATAAAATATATGAAACTCTCACTATTTTGTGAGAGTTTTTCTTTTGTAACAATAATAACATTCATTTTTCTGTAAAATTTGATAGAATGGAAGAGAGTGGTTTTTTATTTTGATGAAAGTAGGTGCAAGAGTGGGAAGAATTATTGCAATAGCCAACCAAAAAGGTGGTGTAGGTAAAACTACTACATCCGTTAACTTAAGTGCCTGTCTTGCATACTTAGGAAAGAAGGTTTTACTGGTAGATATTGATCCCCAGGGAAATGCTTCTAGTGGCGTTGGTGTCAACAAAGGCGATGTGAATCAATGTATTTATGATGTGTTAATAGATGATGTTAGTGTAAAAGAGACAATTTTAGAAACGAAAGTGGAAAATTTACATATAGTTCCTGCAACCATTTCTTTAGCAGGTGCAGAAATTGAACTAGTATCTACCATTTCAAGAGAGGTACGACTTAAAAAAGCTTTGCAGGAAGTGCAAGCTGATTATGAGTATATTATTATAGATTGTCCTCCTTCACTTGGTCTCTTAACCATCAATTCTCTTACTGCTGCTGATGCTATTATAATCCCAGTTCAATGTGAATTTTATGCTTTGGAAGGGTTAAGCCAGTTACTGAGTACGATTCGATTGGTGCAAAAACATTTAAACAAAACGTTAGCAATTGACGGCGTGTTATTAACAATGTTTGATGCCAGAACAAATCTTGGCATTCAGGTAATTGAAGAAGTTAAAAAATATTTCCAAGACAAAGTATATAAATCTATTATTCCAAGGAATGTTCGTTTAAGTGAAGCACCTAGTCACGGAGAGCCTATAATTATTTATGATCCAAAATCTCGAGGAGCGGAAGTATATTTAGAACTTGCGAAGGAAGTGATTCGTCATGGCTAAAGGACTTGGAAAGGGGATTAATGCTCTTTTTCCTGGAGAAGATACAATGCCAGAAGAAAAAGTAGAACAGATTAGTATTGTTGATATTAAGCCTAATCCTTATCAACCAAGGAAAATATTTGACGATGAGGCATTACAAGAGTTATCGGAATCTATAAAAGAGCACGGAGTACTACAACCTATCATCGTTCGAAAAAAAGGTTCTAAGTTTGAAATTGTTGTAGGAGAGCGTAGATTTAGAGCTTCTAAAAAGGCTCATTTAGATGCAATTCCTGCTGTAGTACGCGAGTTAAATGATCAACAAATGATGGAACTTGCTATCTTAGAAAATCTACAACGAGAAGATTTAACACCCATTGAAGAAGCAGAGGCTTACCAAAATCTGATGGAGACTCTTGGCCTTACCCAAGAACAATTAGCGTTCAGACTGGGGAAAAGTAGACCTCATATAGCAAACCATCTTCGCTTACTTACACTCCCTGATGTTGTTAGAAATGCTGTCTCTGAAGGGAAATTATCCATGGGGCATGGGAAGGCATTATTAGGTTTAAAGAAGAAAAAATCTATCCCTCTCATTATGCAAAAAACAATTAAAGAAAATCTAAATGTAAGGCAGTTAGAAGCCTTAGTTCAACGTTTAAATGAAAATGTTCCACGTGAAACAAAAAAAATAGATAAAGATATTTTTACTTTAGAAAAAGAATCGGAATTAAGAGAACTTTTTGGGACAGCTGTAAAAATAACTAAAAACAATGAAAAAGAAAAAGGAAAAATCGAGATAGAGTTTTACTCGAAGGATGACTTGGAAAGAATTTTAAAATTATTAGAGGATTAGACGTGACCTATTTCTAGGACAACCTAGAGATAGGTTATATTTTTAGGAGAAGAGGATAGGATATGGTGTTATTTGGTACATTGGTCAATGCAATACTGATCATAGCAGGGACATTAATCGGACGACTTTTAAAGGACATCCCTGAAAATATGAAACAAACGGTAATGTATGCTATAGGAATAGTAGTAATGGTAATGGGTATACAAATGGGATTAGAAAGTAGTAATTTTGTTATTATCATTATCTGCATCGTGCTTGGTGCGGTAGTAGGTGAGTGGATAGATATAGACAAATGGATTAACAGGTTAGGGCAGTCTATTGAAAAAAAGTTTGGTTCAAAAAAACAAACAGATAGTATTGCCCAAGGTTTTGTTACAAGCACACTGATATTTGTAATAGGCGCAATGGGTATTTTAGGAGCTTTAAATAGCGGTCTTCAAAATGATCATGAATTGTTAATCAGTAAGGGAATCATCGACGGCTTTACTGCTATTATTCTCTCCGCAACATTAGGAATAGGTGTTGTTTTTTCAGCTTTTCCGGTTGCAATTTACCAAGGAACAATAGCATTGCTTGCTACACAAATTACAAGATTGGTACCAGAAGCTGCACTTGATTTGTTTCTTCAGGAAATGACAGCCGCTGGAGGAATTATGATTATTGGTATTGGAATGAATTTAATAGGATTAACTAAAATTAGAGTAGCAAATCTATTACCATCTTTATTATTTGTAGGTATTGTAGTGGCTTTTATTTTTTAAGTTATATCTATGCCATGCAAGAAGTAGAGATCGAGAAATGACCTTTCCCATTTCAAAAGTAAGATTTAATCGAGTACTTTGCAATACATTATATTCCATATAGCCACCGATATTAACAATTGCTTTGATTGAAATTTCACCAATAGGTGGTAAATCTTTTTTAACAGCTTTTCCAGGAAAAAGAGGACCTGGATGAATAATAATTTCTCCAATGTTATTAGCATTCCCTAAGCAGGCATCAATGGCCACAACAAATGGTTTTACAGAAGAACTGTAGAGCGTATTAGTAGTCTCCTCTAAATTCAACGCATGGAGTGGGCTGTCCAATGTTCCAACGATTTCAAAAGGAAAAGAGTTAAGCTGTGTTAAAAATGACCCAGTCATTGGACCTAAGGCATCTCCAGTTGAACGGTCTGTCCCTATGCAACAAAAAACAAGGTTTTGATGATCAAAAGGTATATACTCTAAAAAGTGGTTGCTTAATCGCCAAATAACTCCTGTTTCTTTATAATAGATAGTGGAAGCTTGAGGCGCAGCATTAATTTTATTCATATATAAACTCGCTTTCTTTTTTAAAGTTAGTATATGCATGGTAGAAAATATTTATTCAGTGAGGGTGGGGATGCAATGAATGCAACATATAAAGAGTTGGAAGCATACATATTAAATGAAGTAGATTGGATAGAATTAGGAAAATCGTTTATTGAAATTATCTTTCTTTTTCTTTTGGCAGCTACTGTTATAAAAATAGGTAAGTCAATTATTCGCCGAGTTTTCGCAGTTAGATTAAAGGGCCCGTTGAGATATTCGGAAAGAAGACATAATACGCTCATAAAGCTATTAGAAAATATTTTAACCTATGCAGTTTACTTCACATTGATAGTAGCAGTTTTATCAAAATTCGGATTTGATGTTGGAGGTTTAATCGCTGGTGCTGGAGTTATAGGCTTAGCGATAGGGTTTGGTGCTCAGAGTCTAGTTAAAGATGTTATTACAGGTTTCTTTATCGTATTTGAAGACCAGTTTGCAGTTGGAGATGAGGTCCAAATTGGAACATTTAGAGGAATAGTAGAAGAAATAGGACTGCGTACAACGAAGGTGCGAAGTTATGTAGGGGAAATGTATATTATACCTAACGGGACAATATCTAATGTCGTTAACTATTCTGTGTTCAACACCATTGTTACTATTGATATTAAAGTATCATATGAGTCGGACATAGACGCAGTAGAGAATATGTTAAAGGGATTTTTAGAAAATCTGAATTATAAATATGAAGAGCTTGTAAAAGTACCGGAAATTTTAGGGGTACAAGAGATATCCTCAGATGATTTGGTGCTTAGAATTGGAGTAGAGACGATCCCTATGATGCAGGATGACATTGCTAGAAGAATTAGAAGAGATCTTAAAGAATTTTTAGAGCAATCTGGGGTGGATATTCCGTATCCAATCGTCGTACGTAATGCGAAAACTAATGAGTAGGTGAGAGTAAATGGAAAGAAAAAAATTTCAGCTAAATGATATTGTAGAGATGAAGAAGCAACATCCTTGTGGAACAAATCGTTGGAAAATAATACGCATAGGGGCAGATATACGGATTAAATGTGAAGGTTGTCAGCATAGTGTCATGATTCCACGTATAGAATTCGAGAAGAAAATGAAAAAAGTGCTTGTACAAGCTGAGACAGAGTAAAGATAGACTTTTACTGTCAAAATCAATATAATAGACAGGTTAAAGGGAATACGTTAAGTAAGAAAATTGAAGGGTTGTGACATATATGGCATTAACAGCAGGAATTGTTGGGTTACCAAATGTAGGTAAATCCACATTATTTAATGCAATAACAAAAGCAGGGGCTTTAGCTGCAAACTATCCATTTGCAACAATAGATCCTAACGTAGGGATTGTTGAAGTACCGGATGCTCGTTTAGATAAACTGACAGAATTAGTAGTACCAAAGAAAACAGTGCCAACTGCATTTGAGTTTACTGATATTGCTGGAATAGTAGCAGGAGCAAGTAAAGGCGAAGGCCTAGGCAATAAGTTTCTTGCTCATATTCGTGAGGTAGATGCAATTTGTCAGGTTGTACGATGCTTCCAGGATGACAATATAACGCATGTAGCTGGAAAGGTAGATCCAATTTCTGATATAGAAGTTATTAATTTGGAGTTAATTTTAGCTGATTTAGAAAGCGTAGATAAACGTTTAGCAAGAGTTGCTAAGATGGCTAAACAAAAAGATAAAGAAGCAATGGTAGAAGAGCCTATATTGACTCGTTTAAAAGAAGCATTTGAAGAAGGTAAGTCTGGTCGCTCTGTAGATTTTACAGAAGAAGAGCTTCGTGTTGTTAAAGGCCTTCACTTGTTAACCATCAAGCCAATGCTTTATGTAGCAAATGTATCTGAGGATGACATTATGGAATCAGAAGATAATGAGTACGTTCAAAAAGTGCGTGCATTTGCTGCAGAGGAAGGTGCGCAGGTCATAGTTGTATGTGCCAAAATCGAAGAAGAGATGGCTGCTCTAGAGGACGATGAAAAGCAAATGTTCTTAGAGGAGCTAGGTATTCAAGAATCTGGTTTAGATCAGCTTATTAAAGCATCATATTCCTTACTTGGACTAGCTACTTACTTTACAGCTGGAGTGCAAGAAGTTCGTGCTTGGACATTCCGTAAGGGTATGAAGGCTCCTCAATGTGCGGGTGTCATTCACTCCGACTTTGAAAAAGGATTTATCCGTGCTGAGACAGTTGCTTACGACGATTTAGTTTCAGCAGGTTCAATGTCTGCTGCGAAAGAAGCAGGTAAGGTACGTTTAGAGGGTAAAGAATATATTGTACAAGACGGGGACGTTATGTTGTTCCGTTTCAACGTTTAATATCAAAAGACCGGTTTGCATTATGCAGACCGGTCTTTTTTAATTACATATAATATTGGAAGGGTAGGATCATCTTTTATTAAACTATCGTTAGGAATTTTCCTTAACTCTTTATACATAGCAAAGTCTCCAGCTGCACCAGCAATAAGCCAGGCACCTAGTAAGACTAATATGGGAGATTCGATCATGTAACCTATAATAACAGGTAATATTCCCGTCATCCAAAATGGGAGCAGTAATGCCTTTTTCATCGATCGATTGGAAATGGGAAGGGAGGTAGTTGCATAAGCAACCCCTAATTTAAGATTCACACCATAGTCCATTTTGTTCCACGGGACCTTACCGAACAACCAAAAGCCAAGCAGATGGAATGCTTCATGTAAGACTATTAAAAGTATAAAACCAAGGAATGTTAATAAAAGACCTAAAAGAGTAATGTTTATTTCATATTCTCTATAAATAAAACCATATAAAACTAGACCTAATATAGAAAATAGAATAGTCATCCATAGGCTATGCCAAGCTACCTTCTTTATATCAATTTCGATAGTAGAAAGAATCGACTCGTTTTTTTCCAACCTCATTCCCCCTTTACACGATTATAGACAAATATTTGAAATAAGACAATCAATCCTTGATATAAGTAAAAGTGTATGATACAATAAATCGATGTGAGTAATAGCATTACTTGCTCCTTGTCGGCTGACCACAGTTCGACCAAAGACCATAGGGAGGTGTAAATAGATGAGAAAGTACGAATTAATGTACATTATCCAACCAGCAATCGAAGAAGATGCGAAAAAAGCTCTAGTTGAGCGTTTCAACGAAATCTTAACTTCAAATGGTGCTGAGATCATCGAAGCTAAAGAGTGGGGTAAACGCCGCTTAGCGTACGAAATCAATGACTTACGTGAAGGTTTCTACCAAATCGTTAAAGTAAACGCTGATTCTCAAGCAATCGATGAATACATTCGTTTAGCTAACATCAATGAAGACATTATCCGTCACATTGCTGTTCGTATGGACGATAAATAATAACAATCGACGATGAATGCTGAACGAGGGAGGTTATTAACTGATGATTAACCGTGTCGTATTAGTTGGAAGACTAACAAAAGATCCGGAACTTCGATATACACCGAGTGGAGTAGCAATGGCTAGATTTACACTTGCTGTAAATCGTACATTCTCTAATCAACAAGGTGAAAGAGAAGCTGATTTTATCAACTGTGTCGTTTGGAGAAAACAAGCAGAAAACACAGCCAATTTCTTGAAAAAAGGAAGTTTAGCAGGTGTAGAAGGCAGAATTCAAACGGGTAGTTATGAAGGACAAGATGGTAAGCGTGTATATACGACGGATGTTGTCGCAGACAGCGTTCAGTTCTTAGAACCACGTGGAGGCTCTGGTGAACGTAGCCAAGGTGGACAATCATATGGTGGCGGACAACAGAATTCTAATCCAACATATCAGCAAAACCAACCAATGAATCAGCAAAACTATACGCGTGTAGATGAAGATCCATTTGGAAATAGTAGCGGTCCGATAGAAGTATCGGATGACGACTTACCATTCTAAAATTTTCTCGCACGTTTTACTTTAATCGAAAAGGAGGCAACCTATTATGGCACCACGTCGCGGAGGCAAAAGACGCCGTAAAGTTTGTTACTTCACTGCTAACAACATCACACACATCGATTATAAAGATGTAGATTTGTTGAAAAAATTCGTGTCAGAACGTGGGAAAATTCTTCCACGTCGTGTGACAGGAACTAGCGCGAAGTACCAACGCAAGTTAACACGAGCTATCAAAGTATCTCGTATTATGGCTTTACTACCATTCTCTTCTGAAGAGAGATAAGTATATATGAAAGACCGGGAAACCGGTCTTTTTTTTGTTGTCTTTATTATGTAGAGAACGGTAATAACTTAACTTTTATAGTATGTGTAGCTCATTAGCGGGTCATATTCCTATGGTTCAAATAGGATCAACAGAACTTAGACGTACTACATTCTACCTGAAAGAATCAGCTAGACCATAATAGCTATTACAAGATCTCGTTAGCATAATATTGGTTTTTCGATTAACTCGTTGGAAGTGGACATTAGTGAAAGAAATTTCATTGTATCTGTGCATAGCAAAGCATATCAAAATCTTTATTTTTATTGCTTGGTCGTATACTAAATAAAAAGGAATTATGAGGTTGACTCGAATAATATAAACTATACAAGAATCATTTACTAAAACCTTCCATAGTACATTTCACCTAATCAGTGTGGTAACATGTAATTTTAGTTGTATAGCAAAATCTGTTACAATGGATAGATGATTATAAAAAAGGAAGGTCGATCATGCAAAAGAATCAGTCAAGCTATTTAACGTTTGGATCTTTAATGATTGCACTATTTGCTATTTTGATAGCAATGTCCGTGTATGTTCCAATTCTAACAATTATCACGTCCCTAATAGCGCCTTTACCTTTAGCTTGGTATAGTGCCAAGTTTGAAAGAAAAGAGTCTTTACTTGTTACAGTTGTAGCAGTTATTATTACTTTTATTATTGGAGGTATAGTAGGTGTTACACTTGGTTTAATAGTAGGTCCAGTTGGTTTTCTAATAGGAGATTCTTTACGAAGAAAGCAGACAAAGCTATATATGCTAATGGCCACAGGAATATTTGTACTACTCATGACAGCTGCTCAGTATATAGTTTCTATTTTAGTATTAAATATTAACCTAATAGAGCAATTTTTAGAGGGCATTAAAATATCCTATGAACAAGTCGGTAATTTACTGGAATCAGCTAATCAAAAACCAGAAACCTATGATGAGATGGTTAGGCAGTTTTTAATTGTCCTAGAAGCTTTAACGCCAACTTACTTTATTTTTCTTATGTTTATAACGGCATTTATCTATATTGCTGTGAACTTACCTATTTTAAAGAAATTAAAAGTACCAGTTCCAAAATTTCCTAAATACATGTATTTTAAATTACCTAAAGCGGTGTTGTGGTATTATTTAGTTGTAGCTATTATATCCTTAGTTACAACATTTGAGGTAGGTACCTTTAGCTATATGCTTATCATAAATGCTACATTCATTTTAAGGGCATTATTATTCTTACAAGGTGTATCCCTGATTCAATATTATTTTCATATTCAGGGTTGGCCAAAATGGAGTGCTATTTTAGCTACCTTCTTAGCAATTCCGCTCTATACGTTTACTATTATCCTAGGTGTGTTAGATTTAGGATTTAATTTGCGAGCATATTTAAAAGACAGATACAAGAAATAAGGAGCTGATTCAGTGGCGTCTTTTTTTAGAAAACGACCAATACGATATCCACTAATATTATTTATGTTCTTAGGTGGAGTGGCATCCTATTTGCTTCTATCTGACAACCTGTTAGTTGGATTATTATTTGCGCTATTAGTTATTGGCGTATTCATATATGCATGGATTATCGAGCAACGTGTTTATGAAGAAACAGAAAGGCATATAGAGACGCTTTCCTACAGGATGAAGAAGGTAGGGGAAGAAGCCTTGCTTGAAATGCCTATTGGGATTATTCTCATCAACGATCAGCATGTTGTGGAATGGGCCAATCCGTATATGACACAGCAGCTACCCTTTGACACAATTATAGGGGAAGAGTTGCTTTCCATATCCTCTGATTTTCAGCAGCTACTAAAGCAAGAGGATTCTAAGGAAATGGTGATCTCTTTAGACGATCATAACTATAAGGTGTTTTATAAAGCAGAGGAAAAACTTCTATACTTCTTTGATATTACGGAGCAAATAGAAATGGAATCCCTCTATTATGGCGATCGTACGGTTATCGGTGTATTATTCATCGATAACTATGATGAGATATCACAGGGAATGGATGACCAAACCAGAGGACAGTTAAACAGCCTGGTAACCTCGTGTGTAAATAATTGGGGTGCCAAGTATGGTATATACGTTAAAAGAATATCCTCTGATCGTTTTTTAGCTGTATTTAATGAATCCATATTAATGGAACTAGAGAAAAGTAAGTTCTCCATTTTAGATGATATTAGAGAAACCACCTCTAAATTTGGTTTTTCTTTAACTTTAAGTGTAGGAGTAGGGGCAGGTTCTACTTCTCTAGTAGAATTAGGAGCACTTGCACAATCCAGCTTAGATTTAGTTTTAGGACGTGGTGGAGATCAAGTAGCCATCAAACATCCTAATGGAAAGGTAAAATTCTATGGAGGCAAAACAAATCCCGTAGAAAAGCGGACGCGCGTGAGAGCCAGAGTTATCTCCCATGCATTGAAGGACCTCATACAGGATAGTGACCAAGTAATCGTGATGGGACATAAGTTCCCCGATATGGATGCCATCGGTGCAGCAGTTGGTGTAAGGAAAATGGCAGAAATGAACAAGATAAATGGTTATGTTGTCATTGATTTCAATGAGCTAGACAAGAGTGTCCTTCGCTTAATGGAGGAAATTAAGGAAAAACCAGAGCTATATAATCGATTCATTAGTGCTGAAGAAGCGATCAACAAAATGACAGAGAAAACACTACTAGTAATAGTGGATACACACAAACCAAGTATGGTTATAGATGAAAAGGTATTACAAAAAGCAGAGAAAGTAGTAGTCATTGACCATCATCGTCGCGGAGAAGAGTTTATCACTAATACGATGCTTGTATACATGGAGCCATATGCTTCCTCCACATCAGAATTAGTAACAGAGCTTATAGAGTACCAGCCGAAAAACGAGAAAATTAACATGCTAGAGGCGACTTCCATGCTAGCAGGTATAATAGTCGATACGAAGAGTTTTACGCTCCGTACAGGGGCTAGAACGTTCGAGGCAGCCTCTTATTTAAGAACGCATGGAGCAGACACCATATTAGTACAACGCCTCCTAAAAGAAGACTTAGATACGTATATTGAACGCTCAAAAATTGTGCAAAATGTTCACTTTTTAAAGGATGGGATCGCAATAGCTTACGGTGATGAGAATACGATTTATAGTCAAGTATTACTCGCCCAAACAGCAGATATTTTGCTCGCTATGAATAATGTTTCTGCTTCCTTTGTAGTAGGTAGAAGAAGTGATTCTTCCGTAGCAATAAGCGCTAGGTCGCTAGGAGAAGTAAATGTTCAAGTAATCATGGAAAAATTAGATGGTGGAGGCCATTTAACAAATGCAGCCTCTCAGATAGCAGGTATCACTGTTCCAGAAGCTATCAATCGATTAAATGAAGCTATATTAGAAACAATTGAAGGAGGAAATGAAGAATGAAAGTAGTATTTTTAAAAGATGTTAAAGGTAAAGGCAAAAAAGGTGAAATTAAGAATGTAGCAGATGGTTATGCACATAACTATTTACTTAAAAATAAACTTGCAGTAGAAGCAAATTCTGCTGCTATCAGTGCTCTAGAAGGACAAAAGAAGAAATCAGAAAAAGAAGCTGCTGAAGAACTAGCAGAAGCAAAAAAATTAAAAGAAACTTTAGAGCAACTAACTGTTGAACTAAAAGCAAAATCTGGGAATGATGGTCGACTATTTGGATCAGTGACAACGAAACAAATTGCCGCACAACTAGAGAAAACTAACGGAATTAAAATAGATAAACGTAAAATGGAACTAGATGATGCAATTCGTGCTCTAGGATACACAAATGTACCAGTAAAACTACATCAAGAGGTAGTAGCTACTTTGAAGGTACATGTATCTGAAGAAGCGTAAGGAGAGAATTCTATGAGCGATCCATTATTGGACCGTGTACCGCCGCATAATCAAGAAGCAGAGCAATCTGTTCTTGGAGCCATATTTTTAGAACCACAAGCATTAATAACAGCCGCAGAGATTGTCATGCCAGAGGATTTTTATCGGGTAGCTCATCAAAAAATATTTCAGACCATGCTTCGTCTGAGTGATCAGGGAAAAGCAATTGATGTTGTAACAGTCACAGAAGAACTTTCTTCTAAGAAGGAATTAGAAGATGTCGGCGGTATCTCCTATATTAGTGAAATAGCAAATGCCGTGCCTACCGCAGCTAACATCGGACATTACGCTAAAATAGTAGAGGAAAAATCTATACTCCGTCGTCTTATTCGCGTGGCTACGACAATAGTAGAGGATGGCTTTACTCGCGAAGATGAGGTAGAAGCTCTCCTTTCCGAAGCAGAAAGAAAAATGATGGAAGTTGCCAATCGTAAAAATGCAGGTGACTTCAAACACATTAAAGATGTGTTAGTAGAGACGTATGACAATATTGAGAAGCTACACACAAGAAAAGGTGACGTTACCGGTATTCCTACTGGTTTCCGTGATTTAGATCGTATAACAGCAGGATTTCAGCGTAATGACCTTATTATTGTGGCTGCCCGTCCTTCGGTAGGTAAAACAGCCTTCGCTTTGAACGTAGCACAAAACGTAGCAACTAAAACAGATGAAAACGTCGCTATCTTTAGTCTAGAGATGGGTGCAGAACAGTTGGTTATGCGTATGCTCTGCGCAGAGGGCAATATTGACGCACAAGTGTTAAGAACAGGTGCGCTGACTACAGAAGACTGGCGCAAGCTGACGATGGCTATGGGTAGCTTATCAAATGCAGGAATCTATATAGATGATACACCGGGTATCCGGGTAAATGAAATAAGAGCAAAATGTAGACGATTAAAGCAGGAGTCAGGCTTAGGCATGATTCTAATTGATTACTTACAGTTGATTCAAGGGAGCGGTGGAAGTCAGGCAAACCGTCAACAAGAGGTATCTGAGATTTCTCGTTCATTAAAGGGGCTAGCCCGTGAATTGAAAGTTCCTGTTATTGCTCTATCGCAGCTTTCCCGTGGTGTTGAGCAACGTCAAGATAAGAGACCAATGATGTCTGATTTACGTGAGTCTGGTTCTATTGAGCAAGATGCCGATATTGTTTCCTTCCTGTATCGAGAAGATTACTACGATAAGGAAACAGAAAATCAGAACATGATTGAGATTATTATTGCTAAGCAACGTAACGGCCCGACTGGCACAGTTACTCTAGCATTTGTGAAAGAATTTAATAAATTTGTGAATATTGATTGGAGTCAACATCAAGCTCCTCCAGCATAAAAACACGAACGAATTGATTATTTAAACATCAATTCGTTCGTGTTTTTTACTTAAGTTGGTTGACTATGGTAAAAATGATTGGTACAATTACACTGATTTTTAATCAGGACGAAATGTCTGACGGAGGTGTTGGCAATGCCATCAGTAGTTGTAGTAGGGACCCAATGGGGAGACGAAGGAAAAGGTAAAATTACTGACTTTTTATCAGAACACTCAGAAGTAATTGCACGTTACCAAGGTGGTAATAATGCAGGACATACAATTATTTTCGGAGGAGAGACCTATAAGCTACATCTCATTCCTTCCGGTATTTTCTATAAGGACAAGATTTCAGTTATTGGAAATGGCATGGTGGTTGACCCCAGAGCATTAGTAAAAGAACTTAAAGGGCTGCATGATCGCGGTGTAACGACTGAAAACTTACGTATTTCTAATCGTGCCCACGTCATTCTTCCATATCATATAAAGCAAGATGAAGTAGAAGAAGCTCGCCGAGGAGCAAGAAAAATTGGAACGACAGGTAAAGGAATTGGTCCTGCCTATATGGACAAGGCTGCTCGTGTAGGTATACGTGTTGCAGATCTTTTAGATTATGAAGTGTTTAAAGAAAAATTAGAGCATAACCTAGAAGAAAAAAATCGTATGTTTGAGAAGTTTTATGAAACAGAAGGATTTACAGTAGAAGAAATTTTAGAAGAATTCTACAGTTACGGCCAAGAAATTGAACAGTATGTAACAGACACCTCAAAAGTACTTAATGATGCATTAGATGAGGGCAGACGCGTACTTTTTGAAGGAGCTCAAGGAGTAATGTTGGATATTGACCAAGGAACGTATCCTTTTGTCACTTCTTCTAACCCGGTAGCTGGCGGAGTAACGATTGGAGCAGGAGTAGGTCCAACAAAAATATCGCATGTGGTAGGAGTATGTAAAGCATACACTTCACGTGTAGGAGATGGGCCATTTCCTACTGAACTCTTTGATGAAGTAGGGAATCAAATCAGGGAAGTAGGAAAAGAGTATGGGACTACAACAGGTAGACCACGTCGTATAGGATGGTTTGATACAGTGGTAATTCGCCATGCGCAAAGAGTAAGTGGATTAACGGATTTAACAGTGAATTCAATTGATGTTTTAACTGGATTAAAAACAGTTAAAATTTGTACAGCATACGAATATAAAGGAGAACTTATCACAGAATATCCAGCAAACCTGCGTATGCTTGCCGAATGTAAGCCAGTATATGAGGAGTTACCAGGTTGGAGTGAAGATATCACTCAATGTAAATCTCTCGATGAATTACCAGACACTGCAAGACATTATTTAGAACGCATATCTCAATTAACAGGAGTTCCTATCTCTATTTTCTCTGTAGGACCAGATCGTACACAAACAAACGTTATTTCAAGCGTTTGGAGATAATTATAAGTGAAATGAAAGCCGCCAATGAAAACTTGGCGGCTTTTTATGTGAAATAATTTTAAGAATTTTCACCGACAAACAAAGATTTATCCCAGTGATTTGCCTTCTATTCATCTGAACATAAGACCTATTCTCTCTGTAGGAAACCAGGTCTAAGTAATATATATAAACTGTCTAACAATATAATTGGAAAAGTGGCCAATAGCTAGAAATGGATTTACAAGATATTCATGTCTATCCATTTGATTCTCTTCATATACAAAGCTATAGGTGTCTGAAATTTATCGAATTATTACAAATATAACAGAGGCACCAATAGTAATATGTATAAATAAGAATTTACTGGAGGAAATTCTTAAAAACATAGGATTAAAACCTATAAAAATGATTAAATATAACAACTAAAATGTAAAAATAGAAAATAATGGATTTAAAAATACATTTTCTTTACAAGATAGACTATTCCTACACTTCACTATTTCAAATATGTTAAATTAAGATAGTGTAAAATTTGCACTAGCAACTTAAATAGGTTTGGAAGGAGCTTTATCATGCTTTGGAATAGTAAGAATGAGGAACAAGAGGATCAAAACTTCACTGTTCTTTCAAACAGAAAATCAAATGTAGTGAAAAAAGCTACTATAATGGTATTACTTATGTCATCTCTAACTTTTAATATGGCATTTGCTAATGAAGAGGATAATAAAGCTTTAAAAGAAATTTATCATATATATGCAGAAGGTCAGTATGTTGGGGCTATTTCCGATAAAACGGAAATGGAAAAGCTTTTTGATAAAAAAGTGCAAGAGAGTAGCTCCCAATATGACGGTCTTCAACTACAAGCAGGCAATAACCTAAAGGTTATTACTGAACAAGTTTATACTCCCTCAACAAACGATGAAACAACATTGCAAAAGCTTAACGATTTAATAGAAGTGGAAGCAACCGCGTTTGCCTTATCTGTCAATGACGAGATGGCGGTCTACGTCAAAGACATTGCAACATACCATGAAGTTATAAAAAAATTAAAACTTCAGTTTATCACAGAAGAAGAGCTAGCCACATTGGAAGCTAGAAAAAGTGTTACAGATAGCTTACCCGAATTACAAACTGGCGAAACTAGAATTGTAGATTTAATTTTAAAACAAGAAGTTTCAGGGGTTACGGTAGATGTGACACCCGAAAAGGTTGTATCTGCTGATGAAGCAGTTAAGCTTCTTTTAGAAGGAACTTTAGAGCAAGAAACCTATAAAGTTTCAGCTGGTGACGTACTTGGTAATATTGCAAGTAAATTTAATTTAACCTCAGCGGAATTATTAATGATCAATCCAGGACTTACAGATACAAGTGTCTTACAGATAAATCAAGAGCTTAATGTCACTGTACTTAAACCACTTATAAATATGGAAGTAGTTTATGAGAAAAAGGTAGAGGAAACTGTACCTCATACTAAACAAGTAATAGAAACAGATGAGATGTTCAAAGGTGATACAAAAGTGAAGCAAGAAGGTGCCGATGGAAAACGAGTGGCGACTTATTTGATTCGTCAAGAGAATGGTGTAGAAATTGGCCAATCACTTTCAAATGAAACGATTTTAGAGCAACCTAAGGAACATGTTGTATTAAAGGGAACAAAAGTGATTCCATCTCGTGGTTCTGGAGTGTTTGCATGGCCAGCAGAAGGTGGCTACATTTCTAGTAAAATGGGTTACCGTTGGGGACGTAAGCATGAAGGTATTGATATTGCTCGACCAAGTGGATTTAATATTAAAGCTGCAGATAATGGAGTAGTTGAAGCTGCTGGTTGGGATGGTACATACGGTAACCGTGTAATCGTTAATCATAAAAATGGGTATAAAACGACGTATGCTCATCTCTCCTCAGTTAGTGTAAGTGTGGGAGATGTAGTGCCACAAGGCTCAAAACTAGGCGTTATGGGGAATACAGGACGCTCCACAGGAACTCACTTGCATTTTGAAGTGAAGAAGGACGGAGTTACGATTGACCCCTTATCTGTGTTAAAATAAATATAAGTTAGAGACAGTCGCTAGCCGGCTGTCTTTTTATGTATTGTGAAATATTGAATTAGGAAAGAATTAAATTTCCTGGGAAATATTTCGACAAAGCTCGACCTAAAACTTTCAATTTCTACCCTCATTTTTTCTCACTTCTTTAATGATGCAAGGAGAGTAAAAGAATGATAGAGTAATGATATATTAATTGTTTAAAGTAATGTATTTGATTAAAATATAGCAGAAAAGGGCGAAAGGGGTTTAACAAGTGAGTAAAAAAATACTAGTAGTGGATGATGAAAAGCCGATTGCTGACATACTACAATTTAATTTGAAAAAAGAGGGCTATCAGGTTTTCTGTGCATATGATGGCGACGATGCATTAAAAAAAGTAGACGAGATTCAGCCAGATCTCATGCTGTTAGACATAATGTTACCCAACAGAGATGGAATGGAAGTTTGTAGAGAAATTCGTAAACGCTTTAGCTTTCCTATCATAATGCTAACTGCTAAAGACTCAGAGATAGATAAGGTCTTAGGGTTAGAGCTAGGTGCAGATGATTATGTAACAAAGCCATTTAGTACAAGAGAGTTAATAGCTCGAGTTAAAGCTAACATGAGAAGACACCAAACCATTCAAGAAGATAATGAAGTAGTTACTAATGACATTACTATTGGTCCACTAACTATCCAACCGGATGCTTATTTGGTATTAAAAAGAGATGAAACAATTGAATTGACTCACCGTGAGTTTGAACTCTTACATTATCTTTCTAAACATATTGGACAAGTAATGACAAGGGAACATCTATTACAAACAGTTTGGGGTTATGATTATTTTGGTGATGTCCGTACTGTAGATGTTACAATCAGACGTTTACGTGAGAAAATTGAAGATAATCCTAGTCATCCAAACTGGATTGTAACTAGACGAGGCGTTGGTTACTATTTAAGAAGTCCTGAGCAGGAGTAATTCGATGCATAAGGTTGGTTACTTTAAATCAGTTCATGTAAAGATTGTGTTGATTTATGTTTTACTGATTTTAATAGCTATGCAAATAATTGGTCTATATTTTGTCAAGGGATTGGAGCATACATTAAAAGAAAACTTTCAACAATCTGTTAAGGATCGCGTTGGTGTATTAGAGTTTAGTGCAAGAGAAGAACTTGTTAAAATACGGGTAGAAGAAGACCAAACACTAGAACAAAGCTTACGTTCTATTTTGACTGGTCTTAATTCTGATGATATTAAAGAAGTTCGAGTAATTGATGCGAAATATCAAATACGAGCTACCTCAGATTCGAACAACCAAGCAATCGTTGGACAAAAGTCGTTAGATGAACTAGTCCATAAATCTATCACGGCAGAAGAAGGTTTTGATAGCATCGCCTCTAAATCAGGAGAACGTGTATGGATATTAGTAACACCAATTATTTCACAGGGTGAGGTAATTGGAACTCTCTATATTGAATCGAATATTGAAAATGTATTTGGTCAAATGAACGAAATAAACCAAATCCTCGCAGTGGGTACGGCAGTAGCCCTTGTAATCACAATTGTACTAGGTATTCTTATAGCACAAACGATTACAAGACCTATATCGGAGATGAGGAAACAGGCACAGGCTATGTCTAAGGGCAACTTTTCTCGTAAGGTAAGAGTTTATGGAAATGATGAAATCGGTCAGTTAGCACATGCATTTAATCATCTAACAAATAGGCTGCAAGAATCCCAGTCGACTACAGAAGCTGAGCGTAGGAAACTTGCCTCTGTTTTAACTAATATGACGGATGGAGTAATAGCCACTGATCGAAAGGGTAGAGTTATTTTGATCAATGATCCTGCCCTAAGGCTCTTGCGCATACCAAGAGAAATGGTTCTCAACAGGCCTATTATTTCAGTGCTTGGCATTGATAGCATTCATTCCTTCGAAGATCTTATTCATTCAAAGGAATCCATGAATTTAGATTTCAGTACCCAGGAACGACCATATATACTTCGTGCGAACTTTTCAGTTATCCAAAAAGAAACTGGTTTCGTAAATGGTTTAATCGCTGTTTTACATGACAATACCGAGCAAGAGAAGATTGATATGGAACGTCGAGAGTTTGTAGCTAATGTGTCTCATGAACTTCGAACTCCTTTAACTACTATGAGCAGTTATTTGGAGGCACTAGCGGATGGAGCATGGAAGGATGAAGAGATAGCACCGTCGTTTCTAATGGTTACGCAAACGGAGACCCAACGAATGATTCGATTGGTAAATGACTTACTACAATTGTCTAAGATGGATAGTCGTGACTATGATTTG
This sequence comes from Psychrobacillus sp. FSL K6-4046, assembly GCF_038624605.1. Classification (NCBI taxonomy): domain Bacteria; kingdom Bacillati; phylum Bacillota; class Bacilli; order Caryophanales; family Bacillaceae; genus Psychrobacillus; species Psychrobacillus sp. FSL K6-4046. Next base: position 3,859,656 of record NZ_CP152020.1, on the reverse strand, counting down.
AATAGAGAAATCGTTAATTTTAATCTATTTTTCAATCGTATTATTGATCGTTTTGAACTGTCTAAATCACAAAATGTTACGTTCCAACGTATGCTTCCAGATACGCCGTACTATGTAGACATTGATACAGATAAGTTAACTCAAGTAATCGATAATATTATATCGAATGCGTTAAAGTATTCCCCAGATGGAGGGAATATTCGATTTGGCATAGCAGTCAAAGATGAGTGGTTACAAGTGATGATATCAGATGATGGTATGGGAATACCTTCTGAAAATGTAAATCGCATTTTCGATCGTTTTTATCGAGTAGACCGGGCTAGAGCCCGTTCAATGGGAGGTACAGGGCTTGGCCTAGCCATTGCCCGGGAAATGATTGAAGCCCATGGAGGTAAGATTTGGGCAGAAAGTGAAGAAGGCCACGGGACTACTATATTCTTTACTTTAGAAATACTGTTGGATGAAGAAGGTGAGTGGGATTGAAGTATATTGAACCAGTAAAATCTATTATTTTATTATTACTAATACTCCTTAGTCTTACACTTACCTTTACGATTTGGACCTATTCACCAAAATATGATACTACTGAACCACCTGTCGTTAATATATCGATTGCAGAGAAGAAGAAGATGGAAGATGTTATAAAACCGTATCGTTTGCTGATTAGTCAACCCGAAAATCTAAGAGGCTCCCATTCGATCGTAGATATCAATAATGTTATAAACCCTATGAAAAATTGGGAGATTGAAACGGTGAAACTGTATAGTAATAATACGAATGCGGGGCAGGTAAATGAATTAATCAACAAGCCATATACGAGTACATTGTTTTTTCAAGCAGATATACCGATAGAATCTTATAGTACGATTTTAAAGTTTTTAGATCCTATCTTTCCTAACTCTTCTTTTAATCGTCTAGTTATAGATTGGTCCACGAAAAGTGTGGACCAAAGAGTAGGGGAAAAGGAATCTGATCAAGGGGCTACTTTGTATTTCATAAGCACCACCTTGAATAAAATCTATACGGCAAATGTGACGAAGGAAGATATCTTTGGTTTCTCTGAGCGTATGGTCAAGACTTCCAATGCTATGCTGGAATATAAGGAAATCGTAAGAGAAGGCAAAGTATCCTTATATACTACAAGTAACCCTGAAAAGGTTGTTCAATATACTTATTTAGTGGAAGAGATTGATACGAATAGGTTCAAAGATGCCCTTTTTAATATACCAAGTTTAGTTGTTCGGCGAAGTAACCCAGTAGGATCAGGAGAACAATATACGGATGATAACGCATTAATGACTGTAGACCCTATTTCTAAAAGGTTAAGCTACGTTCATCCAGCATCAGAAGGTGAATTTCTTGGTAAATCATCGGAACTTTTATATAATAGCTTAAGCTTTGTAAATGAGCATGACGGTTGGACTGATGATTATCGATTTAGTAGAATGAATAAGAATGCGAGTCAAGTAAATTATCAACTGTATTTTGATGGGTTGCCTGTATTCAGTAAGGATATGTTGACTACAGAAATAGTTCAAGTTTGGGGAAGTAATAGAGTTTATCGTTACAATAGACCGTATTACACGTTAAATGCTCTACCGATAACTTCCACTGATTTAGAGTTACCTTCCGGTCAAAATGCATATGAATTACTTAGCTTAGCCCCAAATTCACAAGTCTCTTTAATAGAGGATTTAGTACAAGGCTATTATATATCCAAAGACGAAGACCAACCTTTATTTACTTTGGTGCCCTCTTGGTATTATCAAGTTAATGGATCATGGTTAAGACTATCTCCAGAAACTATAGGAGGTGGCACCTATGGATTGGAATAAAACGAAGACTATTTTTATCATTGTTTTTTCTATCTTGAATGTCTTTTTGTTTTCCTTATATTTGAATAGATATACAGCAGGTCAAAATATAGAAGTTTTAAGCTCTACCACGACAGAGGAACGTCTAAAAGTAGAGAACATTAATGTGTCAAAAGCTTCTAGTGTTACTGTGGAAGAAGCCTATTATGTTTCTGGTAGTGTTCATAACTTTAAGCCAGAAGAAATAGAAGAATTAGAAAATCAAACAGTTGAATTTAAGCCTGATGCACAAATAGTCGGCACATTTATAAAACCTATACCAATAACCGAAGAGAATTCCATCGAAACTCTCATCAGTGATAATATATTTAAAGGTTCTTCATATGGATTGTGGAAAATAGACGAGGAAGCTCGTATGGCAATTTTTTTTCAAAAAGTAAATGATCGTCTTGTCTATTACAATCAAAAAGCTAAATTAGTAGTCTATTGGAATGAGAATAATGAACTCATAAGCTATGAGCAAACCATCCTAGATAACTTAGAGGATTATAGTGAGTCTAAAAATCTATTGCCTACTATTCAAGCAGTTTCAAATCTATATTCCAAGGGTTTGCTAGTTGCCAATTCAACCGTCACAGATATTAGTCTGGGCTATTTTACATTAGTCCAACAAGCCGAGACGCAGGTATTTGCACCAACTTGGCGAATACTTGTGGAACGTGAGGACGGAACTATAGATGAACACTTTGTAAATGCGGTAGAAGGAAGAATTATTGAAATACCAACAGAAGTAGATTCATCAGCAGTAGAATAAGGAGTTTTGATGATGAAGTTTAGTGTATTAGCTAGCGGGAGCAGCGGAAACGCCATCTACGTAGAAAACGAGAAGCATTCCTTTTTAGTTGACGTAGGCCTAAGCGGCAAAAAAATGGACGAGCTCTTTCAAGGAATTGGAAGAGAAATAAAAAATCTTTCTGGTATTTTCATTACACACGAGCATAGTGATCATATAAAGGGGCTCGGTGTATTAGCTAGAAAATATGGTGTACCAATATACGCCAATGAAAAAACATGGGGAGCAATGGATTCACTTGTTGGAAAGGTGCCCTTAGATCAACGTTTCACTTTTGATATGGAATCGGTGAAAACGTTTGGCTCTATGGATATCCAATCCTTTGGAGTCTCCCATGATGCTGCAGATCCAATGTTTTATATCTTTCATGAAAATGGGCGCAAGCTTGTTTTAATTACAGATACGGGATATGTAAGTGATCGCATGAAGGGACATATTAAGGGAGCAGATGCCTTTGTCTTTGAAAGCAATCATGATGTCAGTATGCTACAAATGGGACGCTATCCTTGGTCGGTCAAACGCCGAATACTAAGTGACGTAGGACATGTCTCTAACGAGGATGCTGCGGTAGCTATGAGTGAGGTAATTGATTTAAAATCAACTAATGTGTACCTCTCACATCTTAGCAAGGATAATAACATGAAGGACCTAGCAAGAATGAGCGTTACTCAAACCTTACAATCGTGTGGTATCATCGCAGGTGAATATGTTCACTTACACGACACGGATGCAAATCAGCCAACTGAATTAGTACTAGTATAATTATAAAGTTCCAGGAGCCTAAAAGCTTTTGGAGCTTTTTTAATTTAATTTTAGATTATTTTAATTTAATTTTAATGTTTAGTGGGTAAAGTAAGCATACGAACATATTGTTTAATGAAAGGGAGAGTGCAATGGGTTACTATAATTCATATGGTCCTGAACAAGAACCACCAAAAGTAAGAAATAAGGATAAGAAAAGAGGAGTAATAGGTTATTTCTTCAGTGGATTAGCAGGAGTCCTAGTAGGAGCTCTTCTAGTTTGGTTTTTAACTCCTTCTGTTGTAAATAATTTACCTTCCCAAACAGAAGGTGAAGCAACGACAAGTAAAGCAACTAAAACAGAGCAAGTAAGCGTCGATATTACTACGGATGTAACCGGAGCAGTAGAAAAAGCCTCGGCGGGAGTAGTCGGTATTACTAATATTCAATCCGTAAGAAATTTCTGGAGCCAAAGTTCCACGGAGCAGGAGGCTGGCACTGGATCAGGAGTAATCTATAAAAAAGAAGGCGGAAAAGCATATATCATTACGAACCATCATGTAATTGCAGGTGCAGAAGCATTAGAAGTGACATTAAAGGATGGAGTAAAAGCAGACGCAAAATTAGTCGGAAGTGACATGTGGACAGATCTAGCCGTGTTAGAAATAGACGATAAAGGAATTGAAACAGTTTTAGAGATCGGAAACTCAGATACATTAAAGCAGGGAGAAACAGTTATTGCTATTGGTAATCCTCTCGGCTTAGACTTTTATGGTTCAGTTACAACTGGTGTAGTTTCTGGTACGGACCGTGCTATTCCAGTGGATATCAATGAAGATGGGACTGTGGATTGGCAAGCAGAAGTTTTACAAACGGATGCGGCCATTAACCCGGGTAATAGTGGTGGAGCATTGATTAATTTAGCCGGTCAGCTTATAGGCATCAATTCGATGAAAATCTCTGAGTCAACAATAGAAGGAATAGGCTTGGCGATTCCAGTAAACTCCGCAATGCCTATAATTGAAGACTTAGAAGTCAATGGTAAAGTAATTCGACCTTCTATGGGTGTTACACTTATCGATTTAACAAATGTTCCAGCATTTCATCAACGAGATACTTTAAAACTACCTGCAGAAGTTACTACTGGGGTTGTTGTAGATGAAGTATATGAAGGAACACCTGCAGCAATTGCTGGTATAAAAACCTATGATGTCATTGTAGAAATGGATGGAGAAAAAGTGGAGAATTCCATCGATCTTAGAAAGCATCTATATAATGAAAAAGATATTGGTGATAGCTTGGACGTCAAGGTGTACCGTCAAGGAGAAATAGTCGAATTAACTTTAACATTAAAGGACTCCACTCAGTTATAGACATGTGGATAACTAAAAAGTAGCAACAAAAGTTTTACACAACGAGTATGGAAAGAAAAGCTTGTCTTTCCTACTCGTTTTTTCTTTGTTAAAATAGACTGTGGATAACAATAGAAAAAATGTGTATAACTATGTTAAGTAATTTTAAAGAGAAAGGGAGTTAAATAGTGAGAATATTCAGTTGCGAAACCCATATAAATCACGCTTTAGATATCTTTGTAGCAGAGGAAAAAACATTCCCAGTGATGGAGAAAATAAATGAGGAAAAACAGTTATCCACAAGTTGTACCTATTGTAACAATTCTGCAATATATCTTGTGGCTCATGAAAATGACGACACAACATGTAGATAAGTGTTGTGGATATGTGGATAAGTGTTGTTAATAACTTGTTTGTAAATTAAATGTAAAGGTGGATAACCTGTGAATATACAAATTATATCAGTAGGTAAGCTGAAGGAAAAATACTTGAAAATGGGGATTGAAGAATATACAAAGAGACTGGGAAGCTATGCAAAAATAGATCTTGTCGAAGTAGCAGATGAAAAAGCTCCTGAGAATCTGAGCGAGGCAGACATGGAAATCGTAAAGAAGAAGGAAGGAGACCGTATCCTAGCAAAAATCGGTGCAGACACATATGTCATCGCTTTAGCTATCGAAGGAAAGATGAAAACCTCTGAACAGCTTGCTGCAGATATCGAGTCGTTAATGACTTATGGAAGAAGCAAAATAGCTTTTGTAATAGGTGGTTCTCTAGGATTGCATGAAGAAGTTATGAAGCGAAGCGACGAAAAGTTATCCTTTTCCAAAATGACTCTACCACACCAGCTTATGAAGCTCGTTTTAGTGGAGCAGATTTACCGAGCATTTCGAATTATGAAGGGCGAACCGTATCATAAATAGATGAGGTTTTTAAAATAACCACCTAGAACGTTAATTTATCAGCGTTTTAGGTGGTTATTTTAATTAAGGATTTGTTGAATTTCCATCTTAACGCTACGTGTTATAAAATTTATTCAGTTAAGGCCTCATTACTTGTCGGTTTAATTATATTTTTTTGTTGATTTTCTCTCGGTACATCTCCCTCTGCTCTCCAAACCGTACCCCTGCGTTCATACTCTAACAGTTGCTCCACTGCGTGTGCTATACGGGGACCTAATTCTCGCTCAACTAGGTAAAGGGCAACATCGAGTCCCGAAGTAACGCCACCGCCAGTAACAATATTACCATCATCTACAATTCTAGCATTAACCGGAATCGCATTTGTAGCACTTAAAAGCCCCATCCCCATGTGGTGGGTAACAGCATGCCGGTCTTCTAACAATCCACCCATTGCTAAAATGAGAGAACCACCGCAAACTGCTGAAAGCAATAGATCTGGTTTCTTAATAGCTTCAATGAGTAAATTACTTAACTCTGTTTCCGTTGCTTGTTGTAATTTAGCTGGGCTCGAATCTGGTCCATCCTCGTGAACCGAACCAAATGCTCCTGGAATAAGAATAATTCCTTTACTGTTTATATCAAGTTTACCGCTAGCTTGAATAGGTAAGTGATTTACCCCGCTTGGTACCATTCGTTCCCCTTCAGGAGAAACGAGTTGAACGGTGATGTCTTCATTTGCGTACATCGCTGCAGCAGTAAACACTTCATAAGGTGCAATAACGTCTAATAAATCAAATCCATCAAACAATACAATTTGGATATACAGAATATTACCTCCATTTAAAATGATTTTTAATCGATAATGTCTTTACTTTGTAAGTAAATTTTTCAGTCGTTGATATTCCGACTCAGTTAGGTCCCCCTCAATTACAAGGTCTTTAAGACGGTCAATTTGCTTGGAATGCATATAACGACAGCGTATTGCGTATATGCGAACCGCTACAATACAGAATAGTGTAAGGCAAAACAAAGCACCGAATGGAAAGAATGAGAAAGTTTGATCTTCAATACCCATTTGTAAATCCTCCCTTAATATAGTTAAAGTGTGGAGTAAAATATTTCAAATAGATGATGATAGCTCCACAATGAAAGAATAACCTTTGAATGTCACAAAAGAGGGTATGAAACAATCACAAAATCATCACAATCCATCGGAAAACTTATTCTTTAATGTAAAAGTGATAAACTAAAACTATATTTTAATTTTGTTAGTTGGTATCTATGGGAGTCGTCTGAGGAAAGGTGGAATTTTCGTAATGGAAAGATATACGGTTTTAGTCGTTGACGATGACATTAGCATTGTTGAACTATTGAGAGATTTCTTAGAAAATGAAGGCTTTTATGTGAAAACGGCTTATGACACTAATTGGGCACTCGTCGCCCTGAAACAAAGTACAATTGATTGCCTCGTCCTAGATATCATGATGCCGGGTCAAAATGGTTTTGAGTTATGTCGGCAGATCCGTATGGAAAGTAATGTGCCAATTCTATTTTTAAGTGCTCTGAGTGATGACGTAGATAAAATTCGTGGATTAGCACTTGGAGGAGACGATTATATAGTCAAAACTGCTTCGCCGGGAGAGATTGTTGCAAGAGTAAAGGCTGTATTAAGGCGATCCAGTTCTAAGCAAGAATTCAGAAAGGTCTTAGATTATGGACGTCTCTTATTGGATTTGTCCACAAGAGAAGTATTTATAGATGGGCAATCCATATCACTGACTCCGAAAGAGTATGATTTGCTGCAACTGTTCGCGGAACATCCAAAATATGTTTTTTCATATGATCAATTACTCGGAAAATTTTGGGAAGGGATTGGTGATAAACATACTATTCGTGTCCATCTAAGCCGACTTCGGGAGAAAATTGAAGCTGATCCGAATAATCCCCAATTTATAGTTAACGTATGGGGTATAGGTTATCGCTTCAAAGGAGAAAAAAGTGAAAACTATTCGCATTCGTAAATTTACCATTCTTAGTTTATTAATTATACTTATTTTCCCGTGGATATTTTATGTAGGTGGGCATTTTCTTGAAACAAAGTCATTCAATCTTGGAATTCCGACCAAGTCAAAAATTACACAAATAGTTGCGGGAATTACGGGTCTACTATTGGCCTTTTTGATTGTGGCCTATACAATGCGAAGATATATTCTCCTCCCTTTAGAGAAAATGAGCCTCTGTGCTCGCCAAATTGCAGATGGAGATTTGGATATCCAAATCCCTTCTTCAAAGATTTCAGAAATTGCTGAAGTCCATGATGGGTTTAATGTTATGGTCGATAGTTTAAAAAAATCTTTTGATAAACAAGTTGAATTGGAAGATGAACGGAGGTTTGTGATTGCTGCTGTTGCGCATGATTTACGGACACCGTTATTTGCCTTACGGGGTTATTTAGACGGCCTAGAGTAAGGTATTGCTGATTCGCCTGAAAAGAGAGCAAAGTATTTGGCAGTTTGTAAGGAGAAGTCAGCACAGTTGGACCGACTTGTAGAGGAGCTTTTCACGTTTGCGAAGACAGAGTACCAAGAAATGGTACGTGGTGAAAATAGGGTTGATCTGATACTTGTTCTCAAGAAATCGATTGAAAGCTTAAGCCCTCGGGCTGAGCAAAAGGATATCTCTATCATTGTAAATAATTTGACAAGTGATTGTAATATTAAGGGCGATTCACACTTATTAGAGCGAGCATTGAATAACTTAATAGATAATGCGGTCAGACATACACCTAGAAATGGTGAAATTTATATCAATTGCAATAGAAATGAAACCTTTGTGATCTTTACGATACAAGATACAGGGGAGGGGTTCTCTGCAGAGGATCTGCAAAGAGTTTTTGAACCGCTATATCGAGGGGAAGCATCAAGAAATCGCTCAACTGGAGGAGCCGGATTAGGATTAACTATTTCTCAGCGAATTATTAAACAGCATGGCGGGGACCTAGTTGTAGGAAATCACCCAAAAGGTGGAGCATACTTAAAAGGCTGTATACCCTTGGATACTTAATTATCAGTGCTCTTAATGTTTGAAGGATAGACCGTTCACTAAACTTAAGAAATTTTTTCAATATCTAGACTGAATTTGTGATAGGGAGAAGTATATTATTTCTAAAAGAACAAACTAGAACGATATTGTCGCAATATTCTAGCTGGTAACAATTTAACAGTATTAGTATACCAGTCATTAAAGGAATATAAAATTCCTCTTGAAATGGGAAATCCCTATTCAAAATTAAGAAACAAAAAAGCAGCATCTCACAAGGAGATGCTGCGGTAGAATTCTTTGTTCCTGAAGAACTCTAATGGGTTTGGCACCCAATAATGCTAATTTGCCTAATCTAAAGTTACCATTATTCGGTGTCAACGAGAGTTGTTTATTACTTATATAATATAGCATAGCAATCCGTGATATCGTTACTAATTATGTATTCTGTGTATAGAATACATAAAAATGAGGCCACATTCGATTTATACAAATCGCACTTATTTAATAAGATAACCACCAAAAATATTGATCCAACATGTTTTGGTGGTTTAAACGTAAACGAGTTGTATGAAGCTTCCATATTAAGGTCGGTAGGTATTCAAGTTATTTGTTTATAGTGTTATGGAGTAATTGCTAAAGGTACCCCAAACCTCCTGTTTAAATAATGACGGATAAATGGACATAAAGTTAACGATTATTAAGGCATAATCTAAACTTGGGTATAGGTCAAATAAAAACCTATCGCCATATCGAATGGTTGTTAATGCAAGTGGTAATTCGCGCCTAAAAACTTCATTCCGCTTTGTTGCTGCACTTAAGTCGTGATTTTCTTTATCTAGATATAGATATACGTTGTAATTTAAACTATTTCCTTGTGTTTTCCAAACGCCTAGTACTTCGTCTCTCATTTCAGTATTAATTTTATCCCAAGCAAATTGTGTTCCAATTGTTAAGAATAATTCTCCAGTGAAATCAGAGTGAGTCAGTGTGTTACTTCTGGAAATGATGGGTCCTGTAGCTGAAACACCATCTCGATATTCAACAGTGAGTTTATCTGGATTTAACTTACTAATGCCACCAACTCCAATCGTTTTTTTACCAATATGCTATTTTTTAGTTTGAGGTTGGTTAAAAGACACAGGTGTAATGATTTTAATTGGAGGAGCAGAAGTAAAAAGGATAGCGGAGACCAAATAGGTCAAGTTATCCCTTCCAATGTTAATAAATTTTGCAATAAACCTCAAAAGCGTCCTAATTTTGTTAAGCTACTGTTACTTAGTAGTTCTTCATAAAATAATGAGTAAGTTGGTAAATTGGATAGAATAACATAATTCAGGTTTTTTTCACAATACCTAGGGGTGAAAAAATGGCTAGAGTTAAATACCGAGATAAAGACATTGATCTCATCGCAGGGTGAACTGGGAATGAAAATTAAATAAAAAAAAGGTCGATTTTCTACATTAATAGAAAATCGACCTTTTAAAATCTTATTGTGCAGTTAATCCGCCATCGATTACAAATTCTGAACCTGTGGAATAGCTAGACTCGTCCGAAGCTAAGAATAGTACCATATTAGATACTTCTTCTGGCTGTGCAACGCGTTTTAAAGGAATGTGTTTAGCGAATTCTTCAACCGCTGCTTTTGTATCTTCTTGCACAACCATTGGTGTAGCGATTACACCTGGATGTACAGAGTTTACGCGAATGCCCATTGGAGCTAAGTTAATTGCAGCTGCTTTTGTCATACCACGTACGGCAAATTTAGTATCAGTGTAACCAACAGCCCCAGCAACTAAGCCGTTCATAGAAGAAATGTTGACGATGGAACCGCCACCAGCTTTCATCATGGAAGCTGCTACTGTTTTCATCCCTAAGAAAACAGAAACTTGGTTAATATCCACGATACGACGGTATTCTTCTACTGTAATATCAAGCATATTTTTAGCCATTGTAATACCGGCATTGTTTACTAAAATGTTTACTGGACCAAAAGCTTCTTCTGCTTTTGCAATAACGGTAGCCCAATCCTCTTCAGATGTTACGTTTTGTTTTACAAAAAGAGCATTCTCACCTAACTCAGCTGCAAATGCATTTCCTTTTTCCTCATTTAAATCTGTTAAAATGACTTTTGCACCGTGCTCAACGAATAATTTTGCATGTGCTGCACCCATACCTTGCGCAGCTCCTGTAATAATTGCAACTTTACCTGATAAACGACTCATGTAAATGGCCTCCTAAGTTTCATATAAAGTGATAGTTGACTATCACTTTTATACTTACTAGTAAACAACTTAACTGTCAAAATGTCAATTCCTAGGTCCGTTACTTATTATGGTCGGATGTAACGTAAAAAAACATCCTTCATCATAAATAATTGTTTTTCTGCAGTAAGTAACGACGAAAGATAGGCATCATGCTTTGTCAGCCTTGATTTATAAGCGAATATGCTAAAATTTTGAACCATCGTCATCATAAATACTTGCAAATCGGCATCAGATCTTAAACTACCATCTTGCTTGCCCTGATCACCTACTGTTAATAAAATACCTGCCAATTTGCTGCGTGCAGATAAATATTCCGCATATTGATCAGGTGATTCCTCCGCTATTTTTTCATATAAATCAAATGACTCATAAAACTTCGCTAAACGTAGCTGTGGATCCTTCGTTACTTTTATATAATAATCTAAAATCTGCTCTATTTTTTCGTATGCAGTGATTGTTTGCCCTACAATCTCCCCTACATCTGTAGCCATTTTATCCGTAATTGCATTTGTAGCAGCAATCACTAAATACTCTTTTTTAGGGAAATAACGGAATAACGTTGCTATTCCAACACCAGCAGCAGTCGCGATATCTTGCATTTGTATAGTTTGTATACCTTGCTCCAAAAATAAGTCCGTTGCAATCTTGATAATATTTTCACGACGTTGTTGCTTTTGTTGTTCCCGTTTACTCAAATTTAATCACTCCAGCTATTCTTCATACAATGATTGTAACATGCTTTATCGTATCATCTTATTTTCATATCGAAGTTGCTTAATTGAAAGAGGCAACAAGATAAGGTCGTTAAAAAAATTTACGAAGGCGGAACCTATAGTAATACCAATGGTTTAGTTTTTTGTATATTTGGGACATGAGTTTACGATAAAGTTAAAGACCTTCTTTATGGACATTATTAACAGAGTATTGGATAACAACTATTTTCATACCTTAATGGTTGACTGAGAACTAAATGTATAGAATAATAAAACTATACATTAGAATTATTATAAGATAATTTTAATACTTATGAGAAATAATAAATAATACATAGGAGGCTATAAATCATGGCATTAATAGGTAAAGAAATTGCACCATTCACTGCAAAAGCATTTCAACAAGGTGAATTTATCGACGTATCTTCTGAAAACTTCAAAGGTAAATGGTCGGTAGTATGCTTCTATCCTGCAGATTTCACTTTCGTATGTCCTACAGAGCTAGAAGACTTACAAAATGAATATGCAACATTAAAATCTTTAGGAGTTGAAGTTTACTCTGTATCGACAGACACTCACTTCACACATAAAGCTTGGCATGATACTTCCGATACTATCGGCAAGATCGAATACATAATGATTGGTGATCCATCCCACACAATTTCTAAAGCATTCGATGTATTAAATGAAGAAGATGGCTTAGCAGAGCGCGGTACTTTCATCCTTGACCCAGAAGGTATTGTACAAGCTTACGAAATTAACGCTGGTGGTATCGGTCGTGATGCATCTACGTTAGTAAACAAAATAAAAGCAGCTCAATATGTTCGCAATAATCCAGGCGAAGTTTGCCCAGCTAAATGGCAAGAAGGCGGCGAAACTTTAACTCCAAGCTTAGACCTAGTTGGTAAAATCTAAGTTTCTAAGCTATATAAACTAGAGCGAGATTTAAGCGGCAAGTGCCTGTTATGAAATTATTTTCAGACAGCCTTGTCGCTATTTTTTATTAGGATTACAAAGAAAAAAGAAATAAGCGTATTAAAAAATTATGAATAGAGGTGAGGGGCTGCTCGTTGAGGATAACATATAGATTTATTATTTAATGATAGTTATAGAATTTTCTGACTATAATAATTCTACATGTCAGCGACAGCGAAGTTTATGCTATTAGATGCAAACTTGAAAGCTCAGTTACAACAGTATTTAGCATTATTAGAAGGTGAGATAGTTATCAAAGTAAGCGTAAGCGATGATAAGGTATCCAATGATATGCTTGATCTTGTAACGGAGTTAGAAAATATGTCTCCGCTAATTACTGTACAACATGCATTACTAGAGCGTACTCCTAGCTTTAGCATTAATAAGGTGGGGGAGGAGTCAGGTGTAACATTCGCAGGCTTACCACTTGGCCATGAATTTACATCATTAGTACTAGCCTTATTACAGGTTTCTGGTCGTGCTCCAAAGGTAGACGAGTCAGTGATTAAACGCATTCAAGCAATCAAGAAACCTATGAAATTTGAAACGTACGTGAGCCTGACTTGTCACAATTGTCCAGACGTTGTGCAAGCATTGAATATTATGTCTGTGTTAAATCCAAATATCTCTAACACAATGGTAGAGGGTGGCACGTTCCAAGACGAAATTAAAGAACGTGACATTATGGCCGTACCAACAGTTTATATGAACGGTGAGAACTTTGGTGGAGGGCGTATGGAGCTTGAGGATATTTTAAACAAGCTTGGAGAAGCGTCTGACGGCTCTGAATTTGGAGACGTTGAGCCGTTCGATGTATTAGTAGTTGGTGGCGGTCCGGCAGGTGCCTCAGCCGCAATCTATTCTGCTCGTAAAGGTATTCGCACAGGAATTGTAGCGGAGCGCTTTGGTGGCCAAGTAAATGACACATTGGCTATTGAGAACATTATTGGTACCAGAGCTACAGAAGGTCCACAATTTGTTTCAAGCCTAGAGGCACATGTAGCGGATTACAATGTAGATATTATGAAATCCCAACGAGTTACAAGTATTGCTCGTAACGAGATGGTAGAAGTAACTTTAGAAAACGGTGCAGTATTGAAAGGAAAAACAGTTATTCTTTCAACAGGGGCACGCTACCGTCAATTAGGTGTACCGGGCGAGCAAGAATTTAAAAATAAAGGCGTAGCATATTGTCCGCATTGTGATGGTCCTATCTTCAAAGGGAAAGATGTGTCAGTAGTTGGCGGTGGAAACTCAGGAGTAGAAGCTGCGATTGATTTAGCGGGTATTGTGAATCATGTTTACTTATTGCAAAGGAATGCAGAGCTAAAGGCTGATACAGTATTACAAGAGCGTTTACATAGTCTATCTAATGTAACGGTTTTAACAAATGCCTTAACACAAGAAATTACAGGTACAGATAAAGTGAACGGGTTAACTTATTTGGATGTTGTGTCTGGAAAAGAAGAGCATATTGAGCTACAAGGGGTTTTCGTACAAATTGGTCTACTACCGAACACAGAATTTTTAAAAGGTATAATTGATTTAAATCAAAATAATGAAATCATTATTAATAAGCATGGTGCGACAAGCATGCCTGGCGTATTCGCAGCAGGTGACTGTACGGACACAGTATACAAGCAAATCATCATTTCAATGGGTTCAGGGGCAACCGCTGCACTTGGATCATTTGATTATTTGATACGTAACACGACGCCTCAACTAGTTAATGGTTAATATCTTACTAATCTAGTCCTAGTTATAAAGAATACAAAAGCAGTATCAAGATTATTTTAAAAAAAGAAACCAACTTTGTTTTACATGAGTTGGTTTCTTTTTATATATTAATGATTTCATTTCGTTGTTCCTTTAGAGAGCCTTGAGCACTTATCAAGCATCTTAGTCTTCAATATGGAAACTTTGAATCATCTTATTTACTTTTTCACTTAGCCCATTTAACATCTCAGCCGATTCTTGTAGGTTTATAAAAGCCTCGTACTGATGATCAACAGAAGCATTTATTAACTCTGTTTTTAGTGAAACCTCATTAGCAACATCTGATATTTCTGAAATAGCTTTTACAACGTCTTCCTTAATAAGATTGGCATTCAAAATTTCACCATTAATTTCAGTAAGCGAATGCAGAATGTGACTAATGGCGTCATTTAGCGTATTAAATGCTTTACCTGTTTCCCCCATAATAATGCCTTGCTCACTGTTAATATGAGCGGTTTGATTCATTAAATCGAGCGTTTTAACTGTATCGTTCTCAATCGTCATGATCGTGTCTTCGATTTGTTTGGAGGCAGTTGCCGATTGTGCTGCTAATTTTTGTACCTCAGCTGCAACAACAGCAAAACCAACACCGTATTCACCAGCTCTCGCTGCCTCAATACTTGCATTAAGTGCAAGTAAGTTAGTTTGACTAGAAATTTCATTTAATGTTTGAACAATATATCCGATTTTTTTCATATTTTCCGCAAGTACATGTACCACTTTTACAACTTCATCAGTACTGTTTATTGATATTTCCGTTTTTTCTTGTAAGTCTTTGAGCTTTCCTACCCCCTGTTGAAGAACAATCTTAGCATTTGCTGATAGCTCATCCATTTGTATATTTTTTTCATTTAATTTATTTATAACATTTGAAAGTTCCAAGGTTTTTTGATCCGTTGCTTCTGTTAAGACTTTTTGTTTTGTCACTCCCTCAGCAATTTCCACAATTTCTTTGCTTATTTTTTCACCAGTTACACTAGTTTCATCTGAGATTAAACTAAGTTGATGGGAAGAATCACTAAGGTGTTCTACTGTATTTCTGACGGTTGATATTAACTGTTTCGTTTGTTGAGTCATTAAATTAAAATCCTTCGATAATTCCCCTAATTCATCATTTGCAAATGATTTAATATTTACTGTTAAATCGCCTTCAGCTACCTTTTTAACACTATTTCTTAATGTTTGAATCGGACGATTGATAGAACGAATAACTAATAGACCTAGTAACGAACTAACTATTAAACAAAGTAAGATTACAATGCATGTAACTGTAAAGAGAAGAGAATACTTTTCTTTTACTTCTTTTAACATGATTTCGTTATTATCGAAATATAAATCACCAATTACATCTAAGGATTCTTCTGCTGCATCAAATTTTATATATCCTTCATTTTGAGATAACAACATACCTTGTTCACGGTCGGAAGGATTGGAAGAGGATAGTAACTGAACAACTTCATTCGAGATTGTAAAGTATTCTTCTTTCATATCTTCATGCGCTTGCGCTAGTTTTTTTTCGTTTGGTAGATTAATAATATTTGAGTAATACTCTGAAAATCTTTCTTCAATATCTACCTTTTGACCATTATATTCTTCTAATTGATCTTTAAAAGCACTAGTACTTGGTTCATATAAATAGAGATTTTTTTCAGCTATATACATTTGATGAAAGTCGATTCCAACTGTTCGCAATAAATTCAAATTTTTAGACCTACTCTCCAAGCTCTCTTCTAACGAAGATTGGACATTTTGTAGATTAAATAAACCCATTAAACCTAGTAGAATATTGGTTGCAACTACTATAGTAATTATAGTAGAGATTTTGGTTTTAATAGACATTTTAAAACTTCTTATCATAATGAGGAGCCCCTTTTTAATTTTTATCCTTCGGCAAATCGTCGTTATTTAACTTATAGATGACTTTTATCCTTGTTAAAGTCCTATAAAATGGTCATTGCTATAACTTTTGTATTACCTTTCATTCACAAAAAGTAATTCTACCATAATAATTGATTTTAGAAAATAAAAGATTACCAATTTTTTCATTGAAGGGGCTAAACTATTATGAAACCTTCAATAGTAAGGAACAGAGTAATACATTAATAATTCAATTTGACATTTATCACCATGTATTATATTATTTTTTTAGATAAATACCTGAAATTTTTCAGGAGAGGTTCATAGCAGATACCCTCTATAAAAAACTATGGATACATGACGATCACGCCATGTCCATAACTGGACATGGCTTTTTTGTTTTAATCCTGTAAAGTTTTATAGAAAATGTTGCAGCCTCTCCTTGAAAAGATTTGATATTACTTTTCAAGGGGGTTTTTTTATGTCTGGCCGAAAGTCAGCTGAAGGATTAGAAGATTTGACCTTATTAGGAAATCAAAAAGTGCAATATGCATTTAACTATGCGCCTGAAGTATTAGAATCAGTAGACAATCTCCATTCTAATCGAGATTATTTTGTGAAGTTTAATTGTCCAGAGTTTACGAGTCTATGTCCAATAACGCAACAACCTGATTTTGCCACTATGTATATTTCATACATCCCGGATAAAAAAATAGTGGAAAGTAAATCGCTGAAGCTATATTTATTTAGCTTTAGAAACCATGGTGATTTCCACGAGGACTGTGTGAACATTATTATGAATGATTTAATCAAACTGCTAGACCCTAGATATATTGAGGTTTGGGGGAAATTTACACCACGTGGTGGTATCTCTATTGATCCTTGGTGCAACTATGGACGACCAGGGACAAAATATGAGGAAATCGCTAGCTATCGTTTAATGAATCATGATCTTAATCCAGAAAATATTGATAATCGATAAATAGAATTGAATAATAGGAACTAGGAACTTCTTACTCCAAGACGATTACTATAAATGAAAATTAATTAAATAGATCCTTGTTAGCAAGGAAGAGGTTATTAGCGACCCTCTTAAAAAAACTAAGATGAAAACAGCACTTCTCTTAGCGTGCTGTTTTTCGTCGTGAAGGAGATTTACACATGAAACAAGGAAAAGCACTTATTGTATTTAGTGGAGGGCAAGATAGTACGACTTGTTTGTTCTGGGCGATAGAAAATTTTGCAGAGGTGGTGGCCGTGACCTTTGATTACGGTCAAAGGCATCGCCTGGAGATGGACTGTGCAAAAGAAATAGCAAAAGAGCTTGGCATCGAACATCATGTGCTCGATATGTCATTACTAAATCAGCTTGCAGCTAATGCATTGACACGCGAGGAGATCAAAATTGAAGAAGGGGATAAAGGTGAGCTACCTTCAACATTTGTTCCCGGAAGAAATCTGCTTTTTCTTTCATTTGCTGGTGTCTTAGCTAGTCAAGTAGGAGCAAAGCATATCGTGACAGGGGTTTGTGAAACAGACTTTAGTGGGTATCCCGATTGTCGCGACGTTTTTATCAAATCGATGAATGTGACATTAAATTTATCAATGGATAGTTCCTTTGTCATTCATACACCATTAATGTGGATCAACAAGGCACAAACATGGGAGCTAGCAGATTCACTTGGTGTATTTGAGTATGTGAGAGAAAGAACTTTAACCTGTTATAACGGAATCATTGCAGATGGTTGTGGAGAGTGCCCAGCATGTAAATTACGTGAAAATGGGCTTGAGGAGTATTTAAATACGAAGCGAGAACTTGAGAAAAATAATATATAAATGGTACTAACCTTTACAGAGTTAGTGATGTTTAAAGGAGAAGCATAATGAGAATATTATTTTATTTATTATCTATTGTTATTGCAAATGTGGTGACGGCTAGATTTGCACCGTTAGAGTTTGGCATGTTTATCGTTCCTATGGGAACGCTTTTTGTTGGAGCAACCTTCATTTTTCGAGATCTTGTGCAAAATAAATATGGTAGAGCTAAAACATATTTATTTATCTTCTTAGCATTACTCTTATCAGGGACTGCATCATTTGCACTTGGAGATACTTTAATGATTGTGGCAGCATCTGCTTTATCTTTTGTAATCGCCGAGACAGCAGATACAGAAATCTATACACGCTTAAAGTTACCAATGGCGTGGAGAGTTTTTTACAGTGGGATTGTGGGAGGTCTTCTTGATTCTGTTGTTTTCGTAATCGTTGGATTGAGTCCACTTGGAGCAGGATTTATACCGTGGGAAGCTGTACCAGCAGCAATTGTCGGCCAAGTGATTGTGAAGACAGTCATTCAAATGATAGGTGCCTTGATACTGAACCAAGGGCTTGCTCTTAAAGCAAGGCGTCTAAGGGAGGTATAAAGAAAATAGGCTTAGCTACTAGGCTAGGCTGTATTTACGATAAAGAATGCATAAACACGATTTTATATAAAAAAGAGCCGATTTAAGAGATTATCTTAAATCGGTTCTTTTGAGAGAGAAGAAAAGTGAATAGTTTAGTGTTCATGTTTTTCCTCTTCTCTCTCTTTTTTTATTTCTTCTATTTGCTTCATCTGTTCATGATACTCGTTCTCCACATCTGAAGTAGCTGGGAGGAAGGATTCTGCGTTGAAGTCGATTCTCTTTCCGTATCGAATCATTTCATAAATAATCATGCCGTTGTTCGGTTTACCATTAATCGTAATCATAGGTACTATATCAAATAACAAATAATAGAAGGCATAGAAAACAAAGCGATCCCAAAATGTTTTATATTCTGCAGCCCATCCGTTGGCAATTAAGAAGTTAATGAGGAGGGCAATAATCAGGTTAACCAATATTGGTCCAGAATAAATGCTAACATAAGCAAACTTACTTTTACGCTTTAAGTCATCGTAGGAAAACCAGCTATACAAATGATAATACTTACGTATATCAATCATTCCAATTTTAAAGAGCCTGGGTCCAGAACCGATTGTAAGCCGTGGTTTTACTACTCCGAATAACCAGCTAACGATTAAATAACCGGATTCTCGCAGAAATACGACCACAGGCAAGATGATAAATGCAGAAATAATCAGTGACAAGAGGTCAGATAGTCCAAACATAAAAACATCACATCCTAAGCTCAACTCGTAAGTATATTAGATACCCAGAATAAAATATTTAAATCCTCCAAACACTAATTGGGAAATATTACATGATGGTTTTTGACTTGGAAGTCTAGGAGTTTCTTCGAGATAACTATTTTGAATAACCTATTCCAATAAGAAAACGCAAACCTTTGATATTTAAAGGCTTGCGCTTTTATTTTGTCTATTTAAACAAATTAATTGTAGTAATAATAATTGGCATACCGAAAACATCGATCAAAAAAGCACCAACGATTGGTACTACTAAGAACGCCTTACGGGATGGCCCAAATTTTGAAACTACTGCTGACATATTGGCCATGGCGTTAGGTGTTGCTCCAAGTCCATGACCAAGGAAACCTGATACCATAATGGCTGCATCATAATTTTTTCCTAGCAAACGGAAAAGGACGATTACTGCAAATAATACGATGAAGATCACTTGCGCTAATATGATGACAAACAATGGAAGGGCTAAGTCTGCTACTTCCCAGAGCTTGATGCTCATCAGTGCCATAGATAGGAAAATACCAAGAGAGATATCTCCTATTAGGTTAATCTCTTTCATATTGATTAGATTAGGATTAAAGCGATCTAAAATGTTACGAACAATTACAGCTACAAACATCGCCCCTACGTAGCCCGGTAACACAAAACCAGTCATAGTAGAGAACCATTCACCGACATATGTACCAACAGCCATACAGAAGGTAATTAAGAAGACCTGTACCATAAATGATTTCTCGGTAATTTCATGCTGTGCTTTTTCTACATATTCTTCTGTTTCTTCAGAAGATGGCTTTAAGTTGAACTTGCGTATTAAATATTGAACGACTGGACCACCGACAAGGGCACCAGCGAGCTCCAGCCATTACACCGATCAGCGGATGAATATCCATTACCTTTGCCAACGAAACGCCAATTACGTTTTGCATGAAAGCTAGAAATCCACAAGCTAACCAATATATAACGAGTAGTTTTCCTCCTAATTTTACAAGCTTGAAGCTTGCCCCAAGTCCGATGGTTGTAAAAAAGGTAATCATGAAAATGGATTGAAGTGATGTATCTAACGTTATGTCAAGAATATCAAAACTTTTTAATACGGTTGCTAAAATGGCGAAAATTAAGCCTCCAACTACTGGTGCTGGGATGCAAAAGCGGTTCAACCATCCAATTCTTTTAACTAAAAATGTACCGATTAAAAATAATGCCACTGCTAGACTGAGCGTTGTAATTTGATTTAATACCATACGTATCCCCCTTGTTTATTCGAAACTATTCATAATTACTTCATTGATATAGTAAGCTCCCAATTTTGCCGTCCGGTTATCTACATCAAGTAAAGGGTTGACCTCACAAATACTAAAGCTGACTGTTTTTTTATGAGAAGCCATTTGTCGTAGAATGTCTCGGACCTTTACAGCTGATAAGCCAAATGGTGACGGTGCACTGACTCCAGGCGCCTCCGCAGCATTTAAAACATCCATACAAAGTGTAACGAGCAACACATCATGTGTATCCATAAAATTATGTAAGTCTATAGTAAACGAAGGGAAGTCCAACTGTTCATCTGTAAAATAACTCACATTATACTGATCTGCTATATCAAATAAGGCAGTGGTATTGCCATATTGTTGAATACCGCAAACGAAATAATCTGCATTTGGATCCTCATCTAAAATTTGCTTAAACATCGTACCTGAGGAAGGCTGTTTATCGTATGAGCGCATGTCAAAGTGTGCATCTATATTAATTAATCCAATGGAAGCATCTGGACCAAATGCTTTTCGCACACCTAAATACTGTCCGTACAATGTTTCATGCCCACCGCCTAGTACGATCGCCTTTCCATTTGATAAGATGTTGGAAACCTTATCTCCTAGTTCACTTTGAGCTTGCTCTAATTCATTGCCTTCGCAAATGACATCCCCATAATCTATTAAAGCGTTTTCATAATTTGGATGACGCCAAGGTAATGTTGCTAACTGTTTACGTAAAGCGAGAGGTGCATTCTTTGCTCCAATGCGTCCGTTGTTACGTTGTACTCCTTCATCACATGCAAAGCCAATTATTCCAATGTTCCCTTGAGTATCTGTAGATGCCAACTGCACTACTTGATGATAACGGTAGTAAGTGTGGTCTGACTCATGATCCACGCGACCTTGCCATATTTTTAACTCTGTAGGTTTATGCATATTTCCACCCTCATTTATCTAAAAAATCATATTGTTAGTATAATTTTAAACATTTATAATAACCAATATTAATTTTTTATATTATAATAGTTTAAAACTATAAATGGGGGCGAAGAATTGGATTTACGAAAGATGTATTACTTTAATGCCACTGTGAAATATCGCAGCTTTTCCAGGGCAGCTAAAGCCTTGCATATTTCTCAGCCTTCATTAAGTAATGCCATTAAGGCACTTGAGCAAGAAATGGATACTCCGTTAATAGAAAGAACAACAAAGCAGTTTCAATTAACAGAAATGGGTCAGCAGTTTTGGGAACGGTCAAAAGGCTTAGTTGCTCAGTTCGAGGTCATGCAAACAGAGTTAAAGGAGCTGGCAAAAGGAGAACAGTTAGAAATCAGATTAGGAGTAATTGAATCAGCAAATTATTGGTTGTCACAAGTCATTACTGATTATCAAAAGTTATATCCATCCAACCAGCTTACTCTTATTGACACGCTTTATAATCAAACAGTAAGACAAGCATTGCTAGGCTTACATGTACATGGAGTCATTACAAACCAGCACATTGTGGATGAAGAAATACAAAGTGAATTATTGTATAACGAACCCTATGTTGTACTTATAAAAAAAGATCATCCTTTTGCCCAAAAAGAACAACTTACACTGAAGGATTTTACTCAGGAACCACTTATAATAGGGATGCCTGAGTTTGAAACAAGTGCACAAATATTAAAGGCATTTGAACAGGAAAATGTGACACCACATATATCCTATAAAATAGAGAGATTTGAAATGATAAAAGTATTAGTAGAGGAAGGTTTAGGAATTGCGATTCTACCCCAAAATTATGTTACGCAGCATCTATCTGACTCTCTACTAACACGCCCTGTTCATAGTGCATATTTAAATCGGAACGTATATTTAAGTACCATGAGGGGCCGTACATTTTCCAAGAGTATTTTAGTGCTATTCGAACTCATAAAGAAGATGCATTAATTATCTACAATCCTAATGTTTGCTTCTGTTAGACGGATTTAGAATTAAAAATCTCGTTATTTTTGAAGATTTTTTTAGCTCCATTATCTAAATTAATTCACAATTTCTACACACTTTAAAAAAATCATTAATTATATTATAATAGAATAGATATTCTGAACTTATAAACAAATTTAAAGCAATAGTCACGGTTATATAGAGTCAGAAGCAGGTTAACTAACTCTTTGTTTTGGTAGCGTTAACAAGGCTTCTGCAAATATAAAGTATAGGGATGGTAAAAGTGAGCAACACAGAAACTAAAACAGATGTTATCTTAATTGGTGCCGGTATTATGAGCGCGACTTTAGGAACGCTTTTAAAGGAATTAGTACCGGAGTGGGATATAAAAGTATTTGAGAAGCTCGAAAGTGCAGGAGAAGAGAGCTCAAATGAATGGAATAATGCGGGAACAGGACATGCAGCTCTTTGTGAGCTCAACTACACTTCTGTAAGACCAGATGGTTCTATTGATATCACAAAAGCAATCAATGTAAATGAACAGTTTCAGGTTTCTATGCAATTTTGGTCTCATCTCGTAAAAAGTAATTTAATCGAGAATCCTCAGGACTTTATTATGCCTTTACCTCATATGAGTATGGTTCAAGGAACAGAAAACGTGGAGTTCTTGAAGAAGCGCTTTGAAGCGATGACCCAGAATCCATTATTTGAAGGAATGGAATTCTCTGATGATCCAGCCCAGTTAAAAGAATGGATTCCATTAATCATGGAAAACCGTACCGCTAATGAAGCGATCGCTGCAACTAAAATTGACACTGGTACAGATGTTAACTTTGGGGCATTGACTCGTATGTTGTTCGATCACTTAAAGACTAAAAATGTTAAGGTCAATTATAAGTCTAGTGTAGAGAATTTAAACCGTACGCCAGATGGCAAATGGGAAGTAAAAGTGAAGAACCTCGCGGAAGGCAAAATCGAGAACCATACAGCGAAATTCGTCTTTGTTGGTGGTGGAGGCGGAAGTCTACATCTCCTACAAAAATCGGGTATTCCTGAAGGAAAACATATCGGTGGCTTCCCAGTAAGCGGTATATTCATGGTTTGTAATAATCCTGAAATAGTTGCGAAGCATCATGCTAAGGTATATGGTAAAGCTGCTGTTGGAGCTCCACCAATGTCTGTACCTCATTTGGATACTCGCTTTATTGACAATAAAAAATCACTACTATTTGGACCTTTCGCTGGTTTCTCACCGAAGTTCCTAAAAACTGGATCGATGATGGATTTAGTAACTTCTGTTAAGCCACATAATCTCTTTACAATGCTAGCTGCAGGTGCCAAAGAGATGTCTCTAACAAAATATTTGGTCCAACAGGTAATGCTGTCTAAAGAACAACGCTTGGAAGAGCTACGAATCTTTATCCCAGATGCTAAAGCAGAGGATTGGGACTTAGTTGTAGCAGGCCAACGCGTACAAGTGATTAAGGACACAGAAGCTGGAGGAAAAGGAACTCTTCAATTTGGTACAGAAGTTATCACTGCAGAGGACGGTTCCATCGCGGCCTTATTAGGTGCTTCTCCAGGTGCCTCTACTGCAGTACCAGTTATGTTGGACGTTCTTAAACGATGCTTCCCAGATCATATAACGGAGTGGGAGCCAAAGATCAAAGAGATGATTCCATCTTACGGTATGTCTCTTATGAACAACCCAGAGCTACTTAAGGATGTACATGCAGAAACAGCAGAAACACTTCGACTAAAAATAGACCAAAAGGTAGCAGAGAACATGGAACCTTTGGAAGACGTTAGTGAAGTTATAGACGATATTGTATAAGCGATATTTTATAAATCATCAAGAACCTACCATCTTCAATAGATGGTAGGTTTTTTTCTTTATTTATAGTCACTCAACATGTAAATGAGAGATAGGCTTTAATCTTTTATTTTCTTTACTACAAAGTTATCATCTAACAATACCCAGTTTTGAGGGAAGGAATAACCTAACACCCAATAACTAATACCTCGCAAACGATATTGTTTGACTAAATTAAATTTAGCCTGAGCACTTCGAGCATCCTCAAACCAAACCTCATGTTTCTGTCCCTGCTCATCTGTGTAATTAAAAAAAGGTGATTGAGCCACTGTATCAAACTGTATTCTTGCTCCGTATTGGGTAGCCAATGTAATTGCATCCTGCGGGCTAAAGGTCTCTGCAATTTGCCCAGCTTCATGAGGAATTCTCCAGTCTCTTGCATATATTTGAAAGCCTAAAAATAGTTTGTCTGCAGGAATAACAGTTAAAGCATATTCTACTACCTTTTTCATTTGATTGACGGGGGAAATCGCTTGAGGAGATGCACCGCGCCAACCCCATTCATACGTCATTAGGATCACAAAGTCTGCAATTCTTCCATGTGCTTCATAATCATGTGCTTCATATAGCAAGCCGGATTGAGTCTCGCTAACTTTAGGAGCAACTGCAGTAGAAACAAAGTACCCTTTAGGATGAAGTGTATCGGCTGCTAGCTGGAGAAAGGAGGTATAAGCATCTCTGTCTTCTGGTAATACGTTTTCCAGGTCAATATTCAATCCTCTATAACCCTTATCCTCCATAATCTGAAGAACGTTTGTCATCAATTTCTTTAATATATCTGGATTAGAGAAAATGACATGCATGAGATTAGTTCCAGCCTCAGTAGATGAAAAATTGGTGATCACCATCATTGGTACAATATTGTCGGTAACAGCTGCTTCTATTAACAGTTCGTCCTGTAAGGGCTCTAAATCACCACTTTCTGTAAGCTTGTAAGCAAAGGGACTAATATAGGTGAGTAGAGATTGAAGACTGTTTACCGTCTGGACGGCATCCTCTTCTTTCTGATAGGTATAGGCGTTCACTTCGACTAATGGCTTGACTCTAGGAATGATTAGTTGTGTTCCTGGATATAGGAGGCCAGGCGTTTGTATTTTATTTTGATTAATAAGTGCTTGAATAGTTGTTCCATAAAGGCTAGCAATTTGTCGTAGTGTTTCACCAGGTTGCACAACATGAATGATAGGAGGAATAAAAATTCGCTCACCAGGATATAAAAGATTTGGATTTGCTAGTCTGTTAGAAAGAAGAATAGTTTGTTCCGTTATACCATACTGTTGTGCGATTGACCAAAGAGTTTCGCCAGTTTGAACTGTATGATAGACTCCATAAATAGGAATAATAAGCGATTGACCAACCAATAGAGTATTTGGATCAGGTAATTGGTTCGCTTGTAAAATCGCATTTATATCTATGTGGTACCGATTAGCAATTTCCCAAAGCGTATCTCCATTATTAACGACATATATAATCAATGGGCAGCTCCTTTTTTCTTAGGTTTACTAAAGCATATGTTTAGTTAACCGAATATAAATGTAGAACTTATACTTTTTTAAAATTCTCCTATTTATTTTTTCTAAGGGATGGCCTGTCTGAATGAAATAAGGATTAAAATATTTCTTGATTACCGCAATATATGTAGGGAATCACAAATTTCTTTGTACTTAATATGTTATAGGGTCTTTTAAAGAAATTATGATTTTGATTTCAATAACTAAACCATTATTCGATTTAGCGGATATGGTTTTTTCAATTGTATTTATTACATAAATTCTTTTAGGAAAGCCAAGCTAGTGAAAAAGCTAGGAGTGTGAGAGAAGCAAAATGGAAGATTATACAGCAGGAGATATTGTTTATATTTTTTATCGGAACCCCCATATCCAAAGTGTAGCTAACATTCAATCAGCTGCAGTAGTTAATGATCCAGATAACCCGGATGGACTGGCTGTTTTTGTTTATGAAACATATTATCCTTTAACAGCTGATTTGGCTATTTATACAAGTGCTTTTGAAGCAGAGCAAGCGTATCGTCACTATTTTCAATAATGGAGGTTGAACATGAGAAAACCTTTTACACCTCAGCTTGTGTATTTTGAGCCAAAGGCACTTGATTATCCACTAGGTAGAGAACTGAAAGAAAAGTTTGAGAAAATGGGGAAAGAAATTCATTATACGACCTCTCATAACCAAATACGTAACCTTCCTGGAGATAATGACTTTCAAAAATACCGCATAGCTAAGTCTACGCTAGTTGTAGGAATTAGAAAAACCCTGAAATTTGATTCCTCTAAGCCTTCTGCGGAATATGCCATTCCTTTTGCTACTGGTTGCATGGGACATTGCCATTATTGCTATTTACAAACAACCATGGGAACCAAACCTTATATCCGTACATATGTGAATGTAGAGGAAATTCTCGGAGCCGCTGATAAGTATATGGAAGAACGTGCACCGGAGATCACAAGATTCGAAGCATCCTGTACCTCTGACATTGTAGGAATAGACCATTTAACTCATACCTTAAAAAGAGCGATTGAACATTTTGGTAAATCGGAATTCGGTAGACTGCGATTCGTGACGAAATTTCACTTTGTAGATCATTTATTAGATGCGAAGCATAATGGAAAGACCAGATTTCGCTTTAGTGTAAATGCGGATTATGTGATTAAAAATTTTGAGCCTGGTACTTCTCCATTAGACAAGAGGATTGAGGCTGCAGGGAAGGTTGCAAGAGCAGGATATCCACTTGGGTTTATTGTCGCTCCTATATATCTTCATGAAGGCTGGAAAGAAGGGTATTATCATATGTTTGAACGATTAGATGCAGAGCTTCCAAAGGATGCACGAGATGATATTACCTTTGAATTCATCCAGCATCGTTTTACGAAGCCTGCTAAAAAGGTGATCGAAAAAAACTACCCAATGACTAAGCTTGAACTGGACGAAGAATCCCGAAGAATAAAATGGGGGAAGTATGGTATAGGAAAATACATTTATCAAAAAGAAGAAGAGGAAGACATCAAAGAGCATCTATATAGTTATATGGAAAAGTTCTTTCCTAATGCAAAATTTGAATACTTTACTTAAAAAAACAGCCCGGTTCTTCACAGAATCGGGCTGTTTAAATGAAGCTTGAGTAATTGATTAAAGAGATTACAACCTATTTTAGAAAGTTACTTCTTCCTCATTATAAAACTTAAATGTCTCCCAGTATTTCTATCCTCTCGGTAAGAGAAGCCATCTGGACTTAAAAAAGTACATGTGCGATCTATCGAAATCTGTTCAAGCGGTATACCAGCCAGTTCACACTGCTTTTGAACGGTCAATTGGTTATCGATATGATATTTGCCTGTTTCTTCTCTGTAATACATAAAGTCATCTGCATACCCTAGGTTCTTAAATTTTGTGTAGACATCCTCATCCACTTCAAACTTTTCTTGGCTTAGTGCAGTGCCTATTTGTACGTGAAAATCAGCTGGGTTACATTGTTCGTGTGTTTTCAGATGCTCAAATAGCTGACTTGTAATTTCCTTGATGGTTCCTTGCCAACCAGAGTGAATGACTCCAATAAGTCCATTAGTTTCATTATAAAAAATGACTGGTACGCAATCTGCTGTAAAACTGCATAATAATAGGTTTGGTTCAAATGTGTAAAGAGCGTCTGTGTCTTTAATAGCGGTTTCCAAAAGCGTTGCTCCATGCCCTTTATCAATCGCGGTCACTTTATAGAAATTTGCACTATGGGTTTGATTGGCACAAACAAAATCTTCTAAACTGCAATTGAGCTGGTCTGCTAATTTCTTGCGATTTTCTAGTATGTGTAAGGGATTTTCACAGATGTGTAAGGCCATATTGTTCTCTTCCCGGGCAGTAGGGTCTTTCATAGTTGTTCCAGAGAGGAAACGTTCGTTGTTTAAATAATTTTTAATATTCATGTAATCACCTATTTTTAATATATCTTAAACACTCATTGTTGTATAGGACAGTAGACTTAACTCAACCTTTAAAAAAACAGAAAAATTATAAAAAGAATTTGTATTTAGAGGAATTTTCCTCCTTGAATATTTCAAAAGTGTTACCTTTGAACCAGTTATTTTTCCCGTACTATCAAGCTTTCTCTTCTATTTGTTCTCCTTTGTAATCTAACTGTAAAATTACATCCAATTATTAAGGGATGATTTATAGGACTTTTTTATTTTACTATATTAATAGAGTAAAAAAAGAAAGGAAGATTACCTTGTTTAAAACTAAATTAAAAGTTGCTGCAGTAGCAGTCGCAATTTCTTTATTATTACCACTAACTGCATTTGCAGCTAATACCTATACAGTTGTATCAGGAGATTCTCTTTGGAAAATAGCAGTAAAAACACAAACCGGAGTTTCAGAATTAATTGAGAAAAATCCTCAGTTAGAAAATCCAAATCTTATTTATCCAGGACAAAAAATTAATGTTCCGACAAAAGATTCTTATAACATTGAACAAGATGTAATTAAACTTGTAAATGTGGAAAGAGCAAATGCTGGCCTGTCTCCTTTAAGCTATGACTGGGAGCTAGGAAGAGTGGCACAATATAAATCACAAGATATGCACGATCAAAAATATTTTAGCCATACAAGTCCTGTTTATGGAACTCCATTTACAATGATGAAGAATTTTGGAATTAGCTATAAATCAGCAGGAGAAAATATCGCACAAGGTCAAACGACTGCGAAAGCAGTAGTTAACGCTTGGATGAATAGTGAAGGACATAGAGCCAATATCTTAAACAAAAACTATACTCATATTGGGGTAGGTTACGTGAAAGACGGAAACTATTGGACTCAAATGTTTATACAAAAATAATTGATTTAGGGTGGGAATGACGACGTAAGTGTTGTCATTTCCACTCTTTTAGTTTACGGCCTATGTCTGCCCTTCAAAGTGTAGATGTAGGCTATTTTCATTTCTGTTTATGTTCCATGTGAAACTTTTCCTTCGATATCAACAATACAAAAAAGAAATAAATAAAGTCTGCAAAAGGAAACGGTCTACACTCTCGTTTCCTTTTCTTTTTGATATTAAGTGAAACCTTAGTTATCTTTTTCCGTATTAGATGATAAATACTTACAATGTTATAAATTGGAGGTAAACAGATCTATGAATGTAGAGAAATTTATATCGCCCGAAAATTTTGGAGAAGTATTCCTATATGGAAACCATGAAGAAATTTATAACCAATGCGTCAAAGAATTTAAAGAGCTAGTATCACTGGACCAATTTATTGATTTAGCCATTTCCTTTAATCAGGAGGTTGAAAGCTACCAAATGATTAAAAAGACCGAGATTGGTTATTCAACTCAGTATTTATGGTTAGATAACAATAAGGAGAGAATAGTTAGTGTAACCTTTGATACGGCTAACTACATCCAGGGCATAGTATTAAAACCTTATGTAACCTTCCCCAAAAGCGATCAACGTTACACCAAAAATAAATATATGATGCCTATTAAAGAAGAATGGTTTGTTTTCTGGGGTGGGACGAATGAATTTCTTAACTATCATTACGTTTATGAATCTCAGCGCTATGCATATGATTTAGTGAAGATGAAGAATGGTCAGACGTATAAGGGTAATAGATTACTTAATGAAAGTTACTATGCTTTTGATAAAGAGGTAGTTGCGCCAGCAGACGGTAAGGTAGTAAAGGTTATGAATGATATTGTAGATAATATTCCCGGAGAAATGAATGAAAAAGAACCAGCCGGAAACTATGTCATTTTGGAGCATGAAAATAGAGAATATAGCTTGCTTGCGCATTTCAAACAATATTCTATAGTAGTAAAAGAAGGAGACGCGGTGAAGCAGGGACAAACAATTGGCCTTTGTGGAAATTCTGGAAACTCCTCTGAGCCTCATATACATTTTCAGGTGATGGATTCGTCTGATTATGTGAACTGCCACTCTATACGTATAAGCTTCTATGATGGGATTGAGCCAATTCAAGGCGATACAGTAACGACCTACAAACCGAACGAAAAGTCGAAAATGGATGTCTTTGACAAAGTGGAAAATACATTTACTTTAGCAGATTTTTTCTTATTTATTCCCCGTATTATAGGTTCATTTTTTAAATAAGACTGTTCGTTTCTATTTAGAATGATGAAGTTTAAAAAATAGTAATATTTTGATTAATCAATAGAATGTTTGTTGACAGATGAAAATCTCTATTGTAGACTATGAACAACTAATTGAATATAACCTCGCTTTTATAAGTGAGGTAGAGGCGCGATATTTAACAGTCCTTAGAGGAGCTTGAGAAGCTTAGATACTAAGGAGAAGGAAATGTCGCCGAAGCTTGTAATAAACTCATTATTACATGCTGGGTCTGCAGTGAAGAATTGCAGGACTGTCCGTTATAAACGTCCCGGTTTATAATGGTGTGCTATCTCATGGGGAAAAGTAGAGGATTTAGGGCAACCATACATTATGACCTGAGTCTACCTCAAGTCTTTTTTTGTACGGTTGTCCTTTTTGTATGGTTGCATACATATAATAACTTTAAAAAAGGAGATTACTAGAGATGAAAAAGAGACTATTTACATTCACATTTTTACTATCCATTTTTTTATTGCTTGCTGCTTGTGGAACGAAAGAGGAAGGAAGCGTTGGATCAGCATCTGCCCAAGATACATTTACAGTAGGACTAGAGGCAGGATATGCACCCTTTAACTGGACTCAAATGGATGACAAAAACGGTGGAGTGAAATTGGACGGTAACGCAGAGTATGCTGGTGGATACGATGTAGAAATTGCTAAAAAAATTGCAGAAGGCTTAGGTAAAGAACTGGTAATCGTTAAAACCGAATGGGACGGTCTAGTTCCAGCTTTAACTTCGGGTAAGATTGATGCAATTATTGCTGGAATGTCACCAACAGCAGAGCGTAAAAAAACAATCGATTTCTCTGAAAACTATTATACTTCCAACTTTGTTATGGTTGTAAAAAAGGGCGGAAAATTTGAGGATGCCACTTCCATTCAAGACTTTAATGGAGCAAAAGTTACAGGCCAATTAAATACTTCCCACTACGGAGTGATAGACCAAATTAAAGGTGTAAAAAAACAGCCTGCATCAGATAACTTTCCAGCAATGCGTGTAGCACTGGAATCCGGCATGATCGACGGTTATGTATCTGAACGTCCAGAAGGAATTAGTGCTTCCTCTGCAAATGATAACTTCAGCATGGTTGAATTCGAAGAAGGATTTGTTGCAGATGAAGAAGAAACAGCTGTTGCAGTAGGATTGAAAAAAGGTAGCGATTTAACAGATAAAATAAATGAAATATTAGCAGGAATTTCAGAAGAAGAGCGTCAAGAAATTATGGATAATGCTATTTCCAATCAACCAGCTGCAGAATAAGTATACTAACGGCTGCTAATAAAAGCAGCCGTTTCGTTTTTTTAAAGTACTTACTTCATTGGTTAGTGGATGTTCGAGGCAACAGAATGTGTAAGGAGGAAGACAATGAGTTTAGAATGGATTATCTCCATTATTACCAATAACTGGCCAATGTTTTTGCGTGGAGCAGGAGTAACCCTGTTGATTTCTATTATAGGAACTATTGTAGGAGCAATCATTGGATTATTAGCAGGCGTTATTAGGACCATCCCACTACCTGAAAAGAGGGTAAGTAGATATTTTTTAAAGCTGGTTAATCTTATCCTATCCATCTATATAGAATTCTTCCGAGGGACACCAATGATCGTCCAAGCCATGGTCATCTTTTATGGATCATCACTGGCCTTTGGGTTAGATATGGATCGTTTACTAGCAGCAATTTTTATTGTATCTATTAATACGGGAGCATATATGGCTGAAATTGTTCGTGGGGGAGTTATTTCAATTGATAAGGGACAATTTGAGGCATCACAAGCGATAGGGATGAATCACATTCAAACTATGCTATATGTTGTGTTACCCCAGGTTATCCGTAACATACTTCCAGCAACCGGCAACCAATTCATCATTAATATTAAAGATACCTCTGTTTTAAATGTGATAGGGGTAACGGAATTATATTTCCAAACGAAGTCTGTAGCTGGAAACAACTTCAGATATTTTGAGTCATTCTTTGTAGCTTGTATTTTATACTTCATCATGACGTTTGCTGTTACATTAATCTTACGACATTTTGAAAAGAAACTAGATGGACCCGAAAACTACACAGTCATTGGTCAGCCTATGCAAATGGCTGTACTGCCAAAAGGTCCTTATGAAAACAAGTAAACAAAGGAGGAGCAAATATGGAACACGTAATTGATATTCAACATTTAAGTAAATCCTTTGGAGCACATGAAGTTTTAAAAGATATAAATTTCTCTGTAAAAAAAGGCGAGGTTGTATGTATCATAGGCTCTTCAGGATCGGGTAAATCAACACTTCTGCGATGTGTTAATTTATTGGAAAAGCCTAGTGGAGGACAAATTATTTATAAAGGAAATAATATTTTAGACAATAAGCATGATATCAATTCCTATAGGACAAAGCTTGGCATGGTATTTCAGCAGTTTAATTTGTTTAATAATCATAATGTATTAAGCAACTGTTCAGTCGGACAGGTAAAGGTATTAAAGCGTTCAAAGGAAGAAGCCGAAAAAATTGCGACGAGATATTTAAAGGTGGTGGGCATGGATGGCTACGTCAATGCTAAGCCAAAGCAATTATCTGGTGGACAAAAGCAAAGAGTGGCTATCGCACGAGCTTTGTCTATGGAGCCTGATGTAATGTTGTTTGATGAGCCTACATCGGCACTTGATCCAGAAATGGTCGGCGAGGTATTAAAAGTTATGAAGGAGCTTGCGCATACTGGTCTTACTATGTTGATCGTTACGCATGAAATGGAATTTGCCAAGGAAGTCTCTGATCGTATAGTCTTCATGGACAAGGGGGTCATTGCAGAGGAAGGTCCCCCCGATCAAATTTTTAATCATCCTTTACAGGAACGGACGAGAGAATTCCTAAAAAGAACGCGGAAGTAGACTCTAGGATGTTAGTAGCATTTCATCTTTTTATCTAGAATAAAATTCAATAAAATAGTATATTGGTAATATATACATTGGATAAATTATCAAATCTATGTAAGGCTTCCCTTTCAAAAGAAAAGGAAGCCTTTTATATAAGGTACGAAATAAACTAGAGGTGTTCCTATGAGTGAAGTATTAAAACGAAATAATGTAAAAGTAATTGGAAATAAGGAAAAAGTAATCATGTTTGCGCATGGATTTGGATGTGACCAAACGATGTGGAGGCATATTATTCCTTCATTTTTGGATGACTATAAAATTGTATTATTTGATTATGTTGGTTCCGGTGAATCGGATTTAAGTGTTTATAATGCAGAGAAATACGCCTCGCTTAAAGGCTATGTCCGAGACGTCTTAGACATAGTAGAGGCATTGGAATTGAGAGACGTTATATTTGTAGGTCATTCGGTAAGCTCCATGATTGGT
This sequence comes from Psychrobacillus sp. FSL K6-4046, assembly GCF_038624605.1. Lineage (NCBI taxonomy): Bacteria > Bacillati > Bacillota > Bacilli > Caryophanales > Bacillaceae > Psychrobacillus > Psychrobacillus sp. FSL K6-4046. Next base: position 3,825,647 of record NZ_CP152020.1, on the reverse strand, counting down.
ATGTTAGCAGCGATTCAAAAGCCGGATGTTTTTCAGAAGTTGGTTATGATTGGACCATCTCCGAGATATCTTAATGATCACGAGTATTACGGTGGATTCGATGAAAGAGATATCCACGAGATGCTAGATATGATGGAGATGAATTTTATAGGGTGGGCAAGCTATATGGCTCCAATAGTGGCTGCCACTGAAAAACACCCCGCGGTAGCAAAGGAAGTAGAAAAAAGTTTTAGTTCAACAAATCCGAAGATAACAAAGCAATTTGCAGAGGTGACCTTCTTTTCTGACCATCGTAAAGATTTAGAGAAATCATCTATTCCGGTGCTAATCATTCAATGCTCAGAAGACAGTATTGTTCCTATTCAGGTGGGAGAATATTTACACCATCATATAGAGAATAGTGAATTTAAGATAATGGATGTAAAGGGGCATTATCCTCACCTAAGTCACCCGTGTGAAACAGCGGAGCTCATTAAAGGGTATCTATACCAGGTGTAGGGAAGGGAATGACATTTTATGGAGGAACGTTTGGATTTGGCACCTTGTGGCTATGTCACTATTAGTCAAGAAGGTATGCTAATTGATATGAATAAAACCTTTCTTCAAATGATAGGGTTTTCCTTTGACGATCTTTCTCAAAAACATATAGAAACAATCATGTCTAAAACGAATCAGTTTATATTCCATACTTATTTTTATCCTTATATACGATTATATGGGCATATGGAAGAGTTATTTCTTAGTCTACAGCATAAGGATGGGCAGAGCATTCCTGTGTTGTTAAACGGGAAAAAAGCTACTCGAGAGGGTGCAGATGTAATTGACTGTGTATTAGTTTCAATGGGAAAAAGAATAGGATATGAACAGGAAATTAGGTTAGCAAAAAAGCAATTAGAGGAAGCATTTCGAGAAAAAGAACTGGCTCTTTCTAAATTAGAAGAGCTTCATGAGGAAATAGAGGAAAAGCAAGAAAAGCTACTTGAACTCAATAGCAAGCTAGAGAAATTAGCTATAACTGATAAATTGACTGGTTTAAAAAACCGTCGTTATTTTCATATCAAGCTAGAAGAGATGATCATTCAATACGAGCAAAAAGGACAGGCTTTTTCCTTATGCTTAATTGATATCGATCATTTTAAGCAAGTGAACGATACTTGGGGTCATACAATGGGAGATCAAGTGCTAGAGCAACTAGCAAAAATAGCAGACTTAACAGTACGTCCAGTGGATACATTACTTAGATACGGAGGAGAGGAGTTTATCGTTCTTCTCCCGTTTACTAATGCACAACAGGCTAAAAACCAGGGAGAACGTTTAAGGCAGGAAATAGAAGCAGCAGATTGGGTTATAGGTGAAGTGACGATAAGTATGGGGATAGCAACATATACATCCGAAGACACGCATGCAAGCGTGGTAGAGAAGGCTGACCAAGCGTTATATTATTCCAAGCGAAATGGTAGAAACAGAATTACGCATATAGACGATTTATAAGGGGGGCGCACAAATGGTTGCTTTTAACGTCATAAAAAAAGACCAGGAATACTGGCTTGCCGATCAAATAAAAATGAATCAATCTAAAGAAGTATATTGGGCAGAACTAAAAACCCTTTTAGCAGCTTGGGAAAGCAATCAGGTAAATTATCTGTCGCTTCTGATGGATGCGGAGTATGAGGAACAATTATTAAATGAAGGTTTTCATAAGGTTTCTTCCGTGGTGGAATATACAAGAACACTAGAGGAACGCTTTATTTTAGATAGCTCTATTTTTGTGCAATCTCTTTCGGATAGCTTAATGACAGATGAGGAATTCGCCAAACTATATGATGAATGTCGAAGCGGATCGGCGAACAAAAATAATTTGTTCTCTATTGATCAAATCATGGAAGCCTTCTTAAATGAGTTAGGTCCTAACTGGCGTAACCATTGTCATATCTTCTATAAAGCAAAAGAACCTTTGGGTATCAGCATTCCTCATATAGAAGACGGAACAACTGAGGAAGGTAGGTTGTTTTACTTTGGAGTAACTCCAGAGCATAGAGGTAAAGGTTTCGGTAAGGTACTTCACTTATATTCATTAGAGCTTTTAAAGAATATGCATGCGACATATTATGTAGGTAGTACAGATGAGAACAATGAATACATGATTCGGATTTTTAAAGCCAATGGATGCTTATTAAGGGATAAAAAAGGAATCTATCGTATCGATAAATAAAAGCAAAGGAGCAAGCGAATTAACATCACTTGCTCCTTTTAATAATTTATTTAGTTGGAAATTGCTCCAACAGTAGAAGCAACTTTAGAAATGATTAACTCACTACCTAATAGTGGAGATTCTTTCGATGCTTCTTCAGAACCTGGTTCTGGTCGTTTATGTGCTGCCTTGAAGAGGTCGCTATTTTTCCATGCTTGGAAACTTTCTTCGTTTTCCCAATACATATTGACATTCATTTCATCATATTCAGTGGTACCCTGTGTAATAGTAACCTCTACTTTTACGAAGCCTTCCATTTCTTGAAGTGGACTTGGTTTTGTAAAGTTTGGAGCCATTCTTTCTGCAAATCCTGGTTTTGTTTTAATACGATTCGTAACGATAATCATTGGCCATTCTCCTCTTTTAACTTATTTGAATCAATGTAAGTATAACATTTCAGCCTCAAATTTAAACGTTTCATGTACTAAGAAGAATCACATAATACAAGGAAAAAAACTAAAAATAAACAGATTAGGTTATGATTATATCTCCTATTTTTTTGTATAAACAAATTGAATTTTATGCCCAAGTACTTCATTATTATATATACAAGTCTTTACATGCTCAGTCGATATGTAAAGAAATACATTTACACGAAGGAAGTAGTTTATGTCGGAAGCAAATATAACTCGTTTAGAGGTCGATGGCAAGGAAATTATTTTGATTGGTACTGCTCACGTTTCAAGGTTAAGTGCTGAGCAGGTAAAAGAAGTGATCGAAAAAGAAAAACCGGATTCCGTGTGTATAGAGTTGGACGAACAGAGATATCAATCTATTACAGATAATAACAAATGGAAAGAGACAGATATTTTTAAAATCATAAAAGAGAAGAAAGCGACATTGCTATTGATGAACTTAGCTATTTCTTCCTTTCAAAACCGTATGGCGAAGCAGTTTGATATTAAACCCGGTCAGGAAATGATACAAGGGATAGAGAGTGCAAAAGAAAATGGGGCAGAACTTGTACTAGCGGATCGTAATATCCAAATAACATTTTCACGTATCTGGCATAATCTTGGTTGGCTTGGTAAGTCTCAGCTCTTAACGTCAGTATTTTATAGCATTTTTAGTAAAGATACCATTTCAGAAGAAGAGCTAGAGAATATGAAGTCACAAGACACTCTAAATGCAGTGCTTGCAGAATTCACAGAGTCATTTCCAAGGTTGAAAACACCATTAATCGATGAAAGAGACCAGTTTTTAGCTCAAAAGATTAAGGAAGCTCCAGGGAAAAAAGTTGTAGCAGTTTTAGGGGCAGCTCATGTTCCAGGGATTACAAAAGAAATCTACAAGCATCAAGATTTAGAAGGACTATCAGCTGTCCCTCCGAAATCTATTTTACCTAAAATCATTGGATGGTCCTTGCCTATCCTTTTAATCGCTTTGGTTGCTTATACTTTTATAGCTAATCCTACGGCAGGATGGGACCAGGCATGGAGCTGGATTATTTGGACGGGATCCATGGCGGCAATAGGAGCAATTGTAGCATTAGGTCATCCTTTAGCTATAGTTACAGCCTTTATCGTGGCACCAATAACCGCATTGCACCCTATATTAGCCTCTGGTTGGTTTTCAGGATTAGTGCAGGCTTATATGAAACGACCAACAATAGGGGATTTTGAAAGGCTGTCAGAAGATGTATTTACGATAAAAGGGTTCTGGAAAAATAAGGTGACCAGAGTCTTGCTAGTTTTAGTGTTAACTAACCTGTTTGGTTCTCTCGGTACAATTATCGGTGGTGCTGATGTCATCAGAGTATTCTTTAAAAACCTGTAAAGGAGGAGCGTGTGATGCGCTTCTCTTTTTTGTTGTTTAGGAAATTATAAAACTCGGAACCTGTGGATAAATTGATGTCTAGCTCCACCGCCTTGCCCCTCGGGGTCAAATGGATAAAAGCTCCGGTGGCTGAGGAACTGCCTCCTCGCTTTTCTCTATTTGCCTGTCGGGGCAGACATAGGCGCTTGCGCTTTTCTTGTGTTTCCTTATCCAACAGCCGTTGAATGTGTTTGTAAATTTTGAAATTACTTCTTGTTGCTACACCTATCCTCCCATGTTTTTTTATTTTCATAAATCAAAGACTTCTGATTATGCATGTAACAAAAGATTTAATATAATCATTATAATAGGAAAAAATACATAATTATGGGTATAGGTAGGAGGGATTATATTGGAATGTAGCGGTTGTGCAGTAAGAGATTTGATAGTTGAGTTCAAAATGGACGGTGACCTGAATAATCAGGTGTTCCCGGATATAATAGAGTTTATTCAAAGTAGGACATTAAAGTTAGAAGAGAATAATCGTTATTTTACTCTTCGCGAGAATGATGCGAAGGACTTTGTTGACTATAGTATAGATCATTTAGATATTACGAAGATGTCCTATAAGATTCCTAATAAGGATTGGCAACCTTTCTATAAGATAGAGGAATTATTTAAGGTAGAGTGGGTGGACAGTGTAATTAGGAACGAACAAGTAATTTGCTATTATCAGCCAATTGTAGATAAAAATAACAAGATATATGCCTATGAAATTCTTTCTAGATTTTTAAATGAGGATGGGGAAATCTTATATCCTGGCCAGGTTTTTAGCGCTGCTAAAGAGAGAGGAAGACTGTATGCGTTAGACCGGATTTGTAGAATGACAGCTGTAAAATATGCTGCAAAGCTAGACAATAAAAAAGCGTTCATAAATTTTATACCGACCTCTATCTATTCGCCTGAGCATTGTCTTAAATCTACCAACGAGGTAGCCGATCGTCTAGGTGTTAATCCTAGAAACTTGGTTTTTGAAGTTGTAGAAACCGAAAAAATAGAAGATGTTAACCACTTAAAAAAGATTCTGGCCTTTTATAAAGCAAGGGGCTACCAATATGCCTTAGACGATGTAGGAGAAGGACATAGCACTCTGCAAATGCTAGAGGATATTAAGCCCCATTATATGAAGCTGGACATGAAATATGTTCAAGGGGTGACCTCTGATAAAGAGAAACAAAGAGTTGCATTGCAATTTTTAGAAAAAGCATTAGAAATCCATTCCATCCCATTAGCAGAGGGGGTAGAGCAAAAAGAGGATTTTGAATGGCTGAAAGACGCAGGCTATCAATTATTTCAAGGATACTACTTTGGAAAACCTCTCCCGCATCCCTTGGAATATAAGTGATCAAGAACAAAAAAACCGAGCAAAATATATGCTCGGTTTTTTTTATTATGCTTTCTTTTTAGCGTTTGTATCATTGTCTTCTAACTTGAATTCTTCAGCTACATCGTCAACGATGTCTTTTGTAGACTTTTTAAATTCTTTTAATGTTTGTCCAACTGCTCTACCTAGTTGAGGTAATTTAGAAGGTCCGAAGACGATTAAAGCAATGATTAGAATAATGATTAAACCTGGTACGCCGATGTTTGGCATGGTGTTTCCTCCTAATGAATATAATTGTCTATCTATTCAAATGGCTTAAGTATTAGTCAAGTGTATCGTTATTATATCATGCTTATTCACTTTGGCTGTCCTCGAGTTCTTTTTCTAAAAGAGCCTCTTTGGCTAACCGACGCTTATAAGACCAAGATGATACTAAAATGCTTATTTCAAATAATAACAATAAAGGTATGATAATGATGAAATCTGAGATAAAGTCTGGAGGTGTAATGGAAACCCCTACAACTACTAATACGAAGTATGAAACTTTTCTCATCTTACGCAGTCGATCTGGCGTGATAATTCCCAGCTTCGTAAGGAATAAAATAATTACAGGCAGTTCAAACACTATTCCAACAGGAATAATTAAATTAAACATAAATGTAAAGTATTGCTGCATTCCATAGGTTTCTGTGGCACCTATAGATTCATTAATATTAGACATGAAATCTAACATCAAAGGAAATAAAATAAAGTAGCTAAAGCTAATACCAGCTAAAAATAAGAAAAAAGAAACTGGTATAAAGTAAATAGTCCCTCTAGCTTCCTTGTCCAATAGCCCAGGTCTTACGAATAACCATAATTGATGCATAGCAATTGGTAAGGTTACAAGAATAGCCAAGACTAAAGCACATTTTACATAGATCAATAAACCATCCGTGTAACCGAATATGTTCCATTCTACATGTGCTGCTGTGGGCTGTTGCTTAAGAAAGTTTAATGTTTTAGGAGCAAACCAAAATCCTGCTGCAAGAGATAGGATAAAGGTAGCTGCTATAATTATTAGGCGTTTTCTAAGCTCAGCTAAATGTTCAACTAGTGTAAGCTCCGGCTCTTGTGTAATTGCCATTTTTGTTCACCCCATCTTCTTTAAAACAAAAGGGAAGCAGTTTATATTAGTGCTAAAGTTAGCATATTGTTACATGAATGTCCTGTACCAACTACCCATTATACTCTTTCCAGTCAATTTGTAAACTAGAAAACTTTATAATTGTCATATCAGGATAAAACTGATAACTCCTTATATTCTAAGGGTTTAACGAATAAAATGAAATATTTAAAGCTACCCTTTTGTGTACTTTCTATGAAGAAATATTGTCTAACACATTGCTTTATTAAAGGTTGGTTTAAATTTGTATATTTTCCGTTAGATTTATAAGGGAAATATTTGTAAATAATACTCTTGTTTTCCTGGAAATGAGGTATATAATTCTATCTATCTCATATGAAATGGACGGAATGAATCTTGAGAACGTATAACGAGAAAGTCAGTATATATCATGGCATGGCTTCTACTATTGCTTTAAATTTTTCTAATAATTTTTTCCCGATCTTTGCGATCACTATATTAGGGGCAACTAACTATCAGGTTGGATTAATCAGTTCACTTCCTCCTCTAATCGCATTGCTAATGACAGTGCCTGCAGCTATCCTTTTGAACAAAGCCTATACTCAAAAGAAGCTAGTCGCAGGGTCAATTTTACTTGCAAGATTATGTTTCTTATTTATTGTATTATTGATTTATTTGCCTTCGCCATCTATGCAGGCCTGGTCTTTTTTAATTATTATTGCCCTTATCAGTGTACCCAATACCGTTGCCAATATAGGTTGGCAAACGTTTATCAGTGGGATGATTGCAGAAGAGCGGAGAGGTCAATTTTTTAGTGATCGAAATCGATTGTTGACTTTAGTTGGTCTTGTAGCCACGTTAATGATCGGTATCGTAATGAGAGAGGCTTCTGCAAGTGTAAGTGCATATCAAATTTTGTTTTTGGTAGCCTTATTATTTGGAATATTAGAAGTGTACTTTGTTATGAAGCATGAAGAAGCACCTGTTCAAATAGATGAAAGCGTTGAAAAAAAGAAATCAATGGATTGGTCTATATTTAAAGATTCCAAATATGTTTCTTTCTTAGCAGCAGCTCTCTTTTTTAACTTTGCATGGCAGATGGCGTGGGGTCTATTCAATATTTATAATGTTAGAATAGCAGGAGCTACGATTTTTTGGATAAGTATGTTCTCGGTGGGCAGTATGCTCATGCAATTTTTTACCTTTCCTTTATGGAGGCGCTGGGCAGAGAAATATAGCAATCTTCGAATGTTCATTTGGGCAGCAGCCGGGATGGCTACCACACCCTTTCTTGTTGTATTATCGACCAATTTATATTACTTAACTATAATTCAAACGACATCGGGCTTCTTTCTTTCTGGTACTGTACTCATTCTGTTTAATTTACTTTTGGAGAAGTCACCTGAACAGTCAAGGACTTATTGTATTACTACTTATAATATATTATTGGCATTAGTCGCGTTTATAGCACCTCAAATGGGTATTGTTTTATTAGAGATGGTTGGTATGGAGTCTGCTATGACTATTAATTCCTGTTTGCGGTTGCTAAGTGCTGGCGGTTTTTTATATGTGTATATTAGACAAAGAAATAGATAAAGATGATAGGAGGAGGTTAACATTTTGAAAATTTTACTCCCTTTTCTATTAGTATTTATCATCGTATTATCTTTTTTTAATGCACAAATCGTTAGTCCTATGAAAGAAAACTTTACAGGTAAACAAGTAACCAATTTTCAACAGATTTATAAAGAAAATCAGATAGAAATAGGGATGGTTGGAGATATATTATTGCATAGCCCTCTCTATAACTATTCTAGCTTTCTCCCATCCTTTGCAAATGTGGAGGAAGAACTTACTAATCTGGACTTTTTGCTTGCAAACCAGGAATCCATACCGGCAGGAACAACATTCGGATTATCTGGATACCCTAACTTTTCTAGTCCATCCCATATTATTCGTGATCTGAAAGCAGTTGGCTTCGATTTAATATCCTTAGCCAACAATCATACGTTGGATAAAAAGGAGGAGGGATTATTAGCTGCTATAGAAACATTGGAGGCAAATGAACTTCCTTATATCGGTGCTCATAAATCACTAGAAGATCAACAAACGGAACGAATAGTTGAAGTGAAGGATATTAAACTAGGATTTTTAAGTTATACTTACGGATTAAATGGACATAGAGTGCCAGAAGGCAAAGAATATTTAGTGAACATAATAAACAATGTGCAGATGGAGCAAGACATCCAATCTTTAAGGAAAAAGGTAGATGTGGTAGTAGTTAGTATCCATTGGGGAGAAGAGTATACACTAGAGCCCAATCAGAACCAAAGAGAGCTTGCCCATTTGTTAGCTAATGCAGGAGCAGATATCATTTTTGGTCATCATCCACATGTCATTCAGCCCTATGAAAAAATTACAACGAGTAAGGGAGAAAGCCATGTATTCTTCTCACTAGGTAACTTTTTTTCTGCTCAGCAATTTGATAGTACAAATATCGGTGGTATAGCCAAGCTACAAATCACGAAAAGAGAAGTACAGGACAAGGTGATGATTCGTATTGAAAACCCTTCTTTTACAGGGACAATTGTATCAAAAGGAAATCCGTATAAAGTATCCTTGCTAGAAGAGGTTAATAGTCAAAAAAATGACTGGGTCCAGCAGCATATTTTGGGCGAATAAAGGAATCAAGGAGGTTGCAATGAACGAATCTGATTATGAACGATTATTAAGAATACAGACAGTTGGAATGAGAGAATGGAAATATCAATCCTCCCATTATAATCGTTACGAGGCAACCCCGTATGATGCATTAAAAGTATTGTTTGAAGCGTATGAATGGCAGAGGGTGAAGGGGATGGTTGATTTCGGTTGTGGTAAGGGAAGAGTTCCTTTTTATGTCCATCATTTCCATCACATTTCTGTAACAGGGATAGAGATGAGTGGGCAGCTTTACCAGCAGTCAATGGAAAACCTCATGAAGTATACGGAAAGAGCAAAGCCAACGCGAGCTTCTATTAGCTTTGAATGTTGTTTAGCAGAGGAGTACAAGATAGGGCCACAGGAAGACTGTTTCTATTTCTTTAATCCTTTCTCCACTCCTATATTTCAAAAGGTAGTTCATAATATTTTAGAGTCGTTGGAAGACCATCCGAGAACAATGGATATTATTCTCTACTATCCAACCTCAGACTATATTGAATTTTTGGAGCGGGAGACTGTTTTCGAGTTATGGAAGGAAATACATATTCCTAAGCATTATGAAGAAAACAGCAATGAGCGTTTGATGATATATCGTTCTGAATTATAAAAGAAGCCTACGGGAAATCAGGCTTCTTTTAGGAAATTGGAGAAGTTATATCGAAATAATTTATGAAAGGACATCTTCTAACGAGATAACGCATCTTTTTATCAATAATTCCCATTAAAGGTGCATGAATTAAATTTCATGCACCCTTTCCTTTTATAAGCAATGCATTGCCTTTTCTGCTTCATCCCAGGGTACCTTATATCCAGTACCCTTGGCACAAAAGATAGAGGTTGAGGTGTATTCCGGATCCGCGTCTTTGTTGTATCCGATTCTTTCAACTATATGTTCTTGGTTATGACAACGGTCATATCCACTAAACAATAGGTTCAACGTTCCTTTCCCGTGAGTATAGGATGCAAAGGTAGTACTATAATTCATAAAAGTAGCAACAGGCACTCTTCCCTTTATGATAACCTTATCGCCAATATTTTCAGGCGACTCAAATGTCCCATGTGCCTGCTGAATATCCGATAAAACTCTTCCGATTAAATCCATCTCCACTTTAATTTTGAAATCATAAAAAGGCTCTAACAGAACATTTTTTGCCTTCTCTAATCCTTGTCGTAATGCTCGGTAAGTAGCTTCTCTAAAGTCACCTCCAGAGGTATGTTCATTATGTCCGCGTCCTGTCAGCAAAGTAATCTTAACGTCTGTCAATGCAGAGCCAGTCAGTAGTCCATGATGATCTTTTTCTAAAAGGTGATGCCTTACTAGGTTTTGGTTACCTATAGACAAATCATTGGCATGACACACATTGTGGAAGGTAACTCCAGAACCCCGCTCTGCAGGTTCGATTAAAAGGTGTACCTCAGCATAATGCTTCAATGGCTCAAAATGACCGTAGCCTTTGACAGACTCCTCAATCGTTTCTTTATATAAAATTTTAGGCTCCCCAAACGTCACATCCATTTGGAAACGCTCTTTAACGATTTGAGCGAGCACCTCGAGCTGAATGACCCCCATAACGTGTACGTGTACCTCTTGAAAATACTCATCCCAAAAAACTTGTAGAGAAGGGTCTTCCGCGTCTAAAAGTCTAAAAGATTTTAGTACTTCTTTAACATGTATAGAAGGATCAAAGACGACCTTTGATTTTAAGGTAGGTATTAAATCGAAATGGGTCTTATGATGAATAGCACCAATTGTATCTCCAATAGAGGCAACTGTTAATCCTGTCACAGCTACTAGTTCACCTGCTTTTACCTCATCTATTGTTTTAAATTTGCTGCCACTATATTGACGTATCTGAGTTATCTTCTCTAATGCGTCTCCGATAGTTACCTCATCTCTTACTTTCAGCTTTCCACTTAACAACTTTAGAAAGGTTACGCGATTTCCACTTTCGTCGTGACGAATCCTGTATACCTGAGCGGTAAAATTTTGGCTGGAGTTATAGTTTGTTTCCGTAAGTTTATCAATAGCTTCCAAAAACTCTGATACTCCAATATCCTTTAAGGCTGATCCGAATGCACAAGGAAATACGGTACATTCCTTAATCATTTGCTTGAACTTTGTTGTCCATAGCTGTTCAGTGAACCTATTATCCATGTAGGCTTCTATAAGAGCCTCATCTCGCTCAGCAATAAATTCAATCAATTCCTCCGTATAGCCAGTAGTTAGGTGGCAAACATCCTTACTTAGACTTGCTTTAATCTCCTGGAGAACTGCAGTAGGATCACTATCTTCGTAATCGATTTTGTTGATAAAAAAGAAGGTAGGTATTTTATGCTTGCGGAGCAGCTGCCAAACTGTCTCAGTATGTCCTTCGACTCCATCTACAGCACTTATTAATACAATGGCATAGTCCATGACCTGAATAGCACGTTCCATTTCCGGAGAAAAATCAACGTGACCAGGAGTATCAATAATATAATAAGTGGAGTTATTATAGGAAAAGACACCCTGGTCAGCAAAGATGGTGATGCCTCTATCTTTCTCTATCGTATGGCTATCAAGGAAGGAGTCTTTATGATCGACCCTACCCCGTTGTCTTATTGAGTTTGTATGAAAGAGCAATTGCTCCGAAAATGTAGTTTTCCCTGCATCAACATGTGCTAAAATTCCAATTGTTTTATGCATATGATCACCTTTTGTTTTGTCCTTCCTTGTATTATAACAAACGAAAGGGGAAACAAAAGGTGAGAGAGTACTATCTAGAAAATGCTTTTAAACCATTTCCTCGGCGTCGCTTAACAGCTTTTGAAACCAAGCCATCATGAGGCTTAAATAAAAACACAAGCATGAAAAGCACACCAATCATCGCTGCCATCATACCAGCGATGGAGGTGTTCCAAAGCTTTGCTAAGTAGTATCCAGTAATAGCTGCAGTGATACCGAATGTCATACTCCAAATAATCATTCCTCTTACACTTTTACTCATTAAATAGGCTGTAGCAGGAGGTCCAATAAGCATAGCAACTACTAGAACTGCACCCACACTATCAAATGCAGCGACAGTAGTAAGGGAGACAAGAGTCATGTAAGAGTAATGCATACCAATAATAGGCACGCCTATTGATAAAGCGAAAACAGGATCAAACGTAGACAATTTAATCTCTTTATAAAATAAAACAAGGAAAGCGATATTAAGTAATAGTACAAACATTAGCATCCAAACTGCTTTAGGCATTTCAATGCCTAAAATACTCCATGTATCCCAAGGGACAAATGCAATTTCTCCCATCAGCACATGTTCCACATCTAAATGTACATTGCCAGCGAATAAGGTGATTAGTAATACGCCTAAGGCAAAAAGAGAAGTGAAAACTACTCCAATAGCGGCATCCTCTTGCAATCCACCTGATTGAAGGAGTTGCACTAGAAAGGTAGTCAGTAAACCAGCAAGGGCAGCCCCAATTAGCATCCAAGCCCCGTTTAAGGATTGGGTAATCATAAAGGCCACTACAATTCCAAATAATACTGTATGACTTATAGCATCAGCTATCATGGCTGTCTTTCTAAGAATAAGGAAAACGCCTGTTAAGCCACACGTTATTCCTACAAGCGATCCGGTTAATAAAACCCAAAACTCATTCATGGGTAGTCACCTCATTTACAATGCGCTGCCTTTTAAACGCACGCTTTTTATGAAGCTTAGAAATAAGCCCTCTATTAGGTGCAAAAAAGTAGGATAGGCTAAACAGAGTAGCTGCTACTAAGACGATAATAGGACCAGTAGACAAACCTATGCGGAGAGAGCTTATCATAGTGCCTAATGCTCCAGAGAGTGCTCCAAAAAAAGCACTAGTAACCAAAATTATACCTAGATGGCTAGACCAAAATCTTGCTGCAGCTGCTGGGATGATTAGCATGGCTGCCATTAAAATAACGCCTACTGCCTGAATACCGGTTACGATTGTCAGAACTGTTAAAGCCGTCAATAGAATGCGCAGCCGCTCCACTGGTAAGCCAATACCCTTTGCGAAAATAGGATCAAAAATCATAAGCTTCCATTCCTTAAAGAAAAGCAAGCACATGAGGATGATTAATATAGCGCTGCTAGACAACCAAATGAGATCACTTTTTGCCATTGTTGCAGCCTTTCCAAAGATAAAATCATTTAACCCACTTTGGTTGCCAGTACCACTCTGATTAACGATTGTTATTAAAACAATACCAATCCCAAAAAATACAGAGAGGATGAGCCCAATTGCAGCATCCGCCTTTAGCTTGGAGTGACTGACAATCCATTGAATCATATAAACAGAAAGGGCAGCTGTAATAGCAGCACCTAACATGAGAATAGGCAAATCTTTTTTTTCAAAAATAAGATAGGCAAGCGCAATGCCAGGGAGTGCTGCATGCGCTGCAGCATCTCCGACCAAGCTTTGCTTTTGGAGAAAGGCAAACGTTCCATTTAAACCTGCTGCTATCCCTAAAAGAATAGCTCCTGCGAGTACCCAAAGAAGGTTACCTGTCAACATTAGTTTTTCACCTCTTCAGCAGTTTTACCCGAGCTTGCTTGGTCCATGAAGAATAATTTACCACCATATGCTTCCTGCAGATTATCTGGTGTAAACGTAAGAACGGTAGGACCTGAGGCTATAATTGTTTGATTTAGTAAAACAATCCAATCAAAATAGTCAGCTGCTGTCTGGAGGTCGTGATGAACTACAAAGACTGATTTTCCTTGAGATTTTAACTTTTTTAAAATGGAAATAATAGTTCGCTCTGTGGCTGCATCTACTCCCACAAATGGTTCATCCATAAAGTAAACCTCTGCTTCTTGTGCGAGAGCCCTAGCGAGGAAGACACGCTGTTGTTGTCCGCCAGATAGTTGACCGATGGAACGATCTGTGAAAGCTTCCATTCCCACATTCTTTAAGCAGCTTAAAGCTATTTCCTTATCCTTAGCAGATGGTCTTTTAATAGATCCAATATGACCGTATCTTCCCATTAAGACAACGTCTAAAGCATTAGTTGGGAAGTCCCAATCTACAGCATTTCTTTGAGGGACATACCCTACAAGGAGATCTTTTGGATTAAGTGGTTGCTCTAATATAGAAACGGTACCTGTTTTATTGGGAAGCTGATTTAACACCGCTTTAATCAGTGTAGATTTACCAGCTCCGTTTGGTCCAACAATCCCAGTAATCTGTCCCTTGGGAATAGTTAGGTTAATTTCGCTTAAAACTATCTTTTCCTCATAAGCTACAGATAAATCCTTTACCTGTAATGCGTTCATTTTGCTACCTCCTATTTAAGTGAATCAACTATTGTGTTGACATTATGCTTATACATTCCTATATAAGTTCCTTCCTCTGTTCCTTCAGCACCCATGGCATCCGAGTAAAGCTCTCCTCCAATTTGTATCGTGTGTCCTTTTTCCTTTGCACCTTCAATGACAGCATTCATGGCTTTATCAGAAACGCTGGATTCAATAAATACTGCTTTAATATTTTGCTCTACTAAGAAGTTTACGACGTTCTGTATATCCTTTAATCCATACTCGGCATCTGTGCTAAGACCTTGTAAACCTCTGACTTCCATTCCATTACTTTCACCAAAGTAGTTAAATGCATCATGGGCAGTAACAAGCACTCGCTGCTCCTTTGGTATTTCAATAATACGTTCTTTCGTCCATTCATTTAGCTCATCTAGTTCTTGAAAAAACTTAATTTCATTTTCCTTAAATTGCTCTTCGTTAGTAGAGAATTCTTTTGTAAGTGTTTTGGTGATTTCCTGAGTTGCAATCTTCCACACATCTATATCAAACCAAATATGGGGATCAAATAGTTCAGGATGAGCTTCGTCATTTAAAATTCTCTCCTTTGGAACTACTTCTCCAATGGCAACTACCGATTTCTCTTTTTTCATCTTCTCAAAAATATCACTCATTTTTCCTTCAAGCTCTAGCCCATTGTAAAAAATGATATCCGCGTCCTCTAATACTTGTAAATCACCTTGAGTGGCCTTGTAAAGATGCGGGTCTACTCCTGGTCCCATCAAGGATTTAACTTCTACCATATCCCCGGCAATCCTCTTTACGGCATCAGCAACTTGACCTGTAGTTGTAACTACTAGTGGCTTATCAACTTCAGCCTTCCCATTGTTTTTGTCATTACATCCAGCCAATAAAACCATAGCAAAAAATAATAAAAATATTTTTTTCATTTACTACACTCCTTTTCCTTTGTTATAAATTATTTCCCGCGGGAAACTTTTAGAATAAAAAAATATAAATTTCATGCGAGATAATTATTTTCCTTAAGGAAACATTTGTTCAATAGGTTAACTCATATTATTTGAATTGTCAAATTAATTTATGCGAAAATGGAAAAAATGTGATTGTCTATTTTAGGAGTTGGAGTGAGCCAATTTTAATTAGCCTAAACTGAAATTTTCGTATGTCTTTAATACAAAGTGCTATACTGTATAAACAATGATAGTGGGGAGGTAATGTAATGCAATATTCAAAATCTAAAATGGAAGAGCTTGTTAAGTTCAGTCCTGATTTAGCTAAAAGATTGAAGGAAGTAATGAAGGAGCATGATTTAGAAAAAAGCTTTGCTCTAAAGGCTTTGTATCATTCAGAGGTTAAAGATGGCGGTAAATATCAAAGGGATTATCAAGATCTATAGTAATTAGCGAACCAAATGACTAACGTCATTGGTTCGCTTTTTTAATTATTTTAAGTGTCAATTTCATAATTCATATTTAAAAAGCAAAACACGAACAAATAGTAGAAAACAATGATTTATATATGCTTTTATATGTGTAGAAGCATAATTGCTTCCGCTCTGACGGATGCTTTCCGCGGGGTGAGCGATAAGCCATCACCCATCGCTTACGCGCGTGGTTGTGATGTCTATCTGTCTCACTTATCCCGTAGGAGTCGCCGTCTGTCGCTACAATCAATACGGATAAAATGTTCGTGTTAATCGGTAAAGCTCTATTTATGAAATTGACTGACATATGTATTTTATTTATTCCTGCTTTATTCCAGCAATCTCTTGTTTAATCTGACGGTGTGCAACATTTAAGTGGTGAAGAAAAAGATTTCTTTCTTCTATACTCCATACTGAGTTAAGCTCAATTTCTTTTTTCATTTCCTCAAAGGTAGACTGTAGAGATATCGAGGTACTTGCAACCTGGTTTGTCATTAATACTTGCTTAAATTGCTCCATAAAAATCTCTTTTCTCATTTCCAAAATCCTTTCGTTTTTAACATAAAAAGCATCCTCTTTTTTATAAAAGAGGATGCTTGGTTAGTATGATTTAATAGTCAGTACGCTAGGAAACAAATAAAAACCACGATTAAATAAGGAGTCTGTTCACTCCAGTGGATTTTAGTATGTCTTTTCGTACGGCAGTATTTTCAAGCTTTGCTTGTCATAGTTGCACTTAGCACCTCCTATCCTCGTAGGGTCGTGGTGTGTACTTGAAATAGGCAGGTCTCCTGGCTCATGGTCATTGCGTTACCTTCCTTCCCGTAGTATCGATACATACAGTGGTTTATAAAGTATTGCTCACATTTACAGTTGCGGGACAGCGTCGGTCTTTCACCGAACTTCCCTTTTAAGTTCTTTTGTAATTAAAAGAACACCTAAATCTACACATTATTTAATTGTTCTTTCACTATAACATAAAAAAAGTTAGTCAATATAGCAAATTTGGATAAGTCGTAGACTGCTTCTCTTTTTATAATCAAGTGGAGAGGTGAGGTAAATGAGTAGTTTAAAGGACCCATATCGGCTGTATATTTATATTTGCTTTCTATCGCAATTATTTTTTACTTTTATATTTACAGTCAGTTTGTTGTATCAAGTAAGCGTTGTTAAGCTGGATCCGTTGCAACTAGTTTTAGTGGGAACTGTGTTGGAGTTAACCGTATTTCTCTTTGAAATTCCAACTGGTATCATGTCTGATTTAAAGAGCCGGAAGCTATCCGTTATCATTGGTTACTTTCTAATAGGAGTTGGTTTTTTATTAGAAGGCTTGTTTCCTTTTTTTATTACGGTTTTATTGGCTCAAGTGGCATGGGGGATAGGGTATACCTTTACTAGCGGGTCATTGCAAGCCTGGATAGCTGATGAAATAGGAGAAGAAAAGGCCTCATCTGCATATATGAGAGGAGCTAAGGCTGGAAACCTAGGCCAATTAGTTGCCATTCCGTTAAGCGTATTAATCGGCTCGTACCTAATCCATCTACCGATTATAGTAGGAGGATTATGTATGATTGGTTTAGCTGTTTTACTAATAATATTTATGAAAGAGGATCATTTTAAACCTTTGAAAAGAAGCGAAAGAATTGGTGCATGGGAGACAATGAAAGAGAACTTGGAGAAAATCATTCTTTTCTCCAGAACTAGCTTTATACTTCGTATGCTATTTCTAATCGCTCTGTTTATAGGTTTTTATAGTGAAGGTTTTGATCGTCTGTGGCTTCCTCATCTATTAGAAATGGCTAAAATAACTACCTTGTCCAATGAACGACTGGTGCTATTAACTGGAGGAATTCAATTAGTTGTCGTGCTGCTGTCATATATGTTGCTTCACTTTTTAAATAAAAGTACGATTTATCAAGAATTGCACCGAATATATATCGCTCTTTTTATTGGTTGCTCCAGTATAGTGGTAGCATTAATAGGCTTTGCATTTTCGAGCTATATTATTGGTTTGTTTATTTGCTATGTAATAATCCAAGTTAGTCGGAAGGTAATGTCCCCATTAGAGGACATTTGGTTAAATAAAATCATACCTGACTCTTCTACTCGGGCAACATTTTTCTCTGTAAAAGGGCAGGTGGATGCAGTTGGGCAAATAAGCGGTGGACCTGTTATTGGGTATATTGCCACAACCCTTACTATTAAGACTGCAATTATAGTAAGTGCGCTTATTTTAAGTCCAGTTCTATTTTTTTACCGTTCTCTTCTAAAGAAGGGGGTGCGGTAATAGTGGTAATTCGAAAAAAGCAGTAGCTTATCTATTAAATTAAAGTTTCTATCATTTTTCTTTAATAGGAAGGTAAATCTCCATATAAACTTTGTCGTACTCCCAATCATGGCAGTGTTCATCATAATATTCAAAGTCATAGCTGTCTTCATCGACTTCATATTGGGAATCAGGTAGCCAGTCTTCTAAAATATATTGCCAAGTACCTTTGATAGAGGAAACAAATTGCTCTACCGGTACAAGAGGTGTTTTGAAAACTGCATAAGTGGTGGCCTTAACGGTAAATTTAAGGATTCCTTCAGGTACTGTTGTGCCCTCGTCAAAATTCACCGCAAATAAATAGGTGAAATGATCTTCTGACTCTGGTGCACTAAGATTAAAACAATATTCTCCGTGCTTTTTAGGTGTTAAGAGGTTATATAGAGTAGTTTCAATGGATTCCTCAGAGAGTATTCGTTGATTCCAAAAGGCGGGGGCATCTCTCGTAAAGGCTATATTTCCCATCCGTGTTTCAAACGTCTTACCTGCTACCCTAAAAGGGGGCTTAGAAATGATTTTAGGCTGAAGAACTACTCCCCCAGTTTTCTTTTGTATAAGGCTCTCTAAACATAGTCTTTGTGGAACCGAAATGGGGCAGTGCATCTTATATAAGCTAGGGGGACTCCCAAAGCAGCGTTTAAATGATTTAGTAAAGCCTGCATGTGTTTCAAACCCATATTCTAATGCTATATCTATAATTCTTTTCTCCTTCAGTAAGTCAACTAAGGCAAATTGTAGCTTCCTTTTTTGCACATAATCCATTGGTGTATAACCAGTAGTCTGATGGAAAATACGAGAAAAATGAAAAGGGGAATAGCTGATAAGCTTTGCAAGGCTTTCGGTATTTATATCATCTTTAATATGTTCGTCTATATAATCAATGACTTTTTGTAATAGAAAAAGTTGTGTCATGCACATGCTCTCCATAAATTCGAATTTTCTAAAAATAAATCTTATAATAGTCTATAATAAAACAAAGAGAATGACTAGAGGAGGATGGATAGTGGAGGAGCTAATAGGTAAAGTTCAAAAGTTGATTAAACCTTCCAAAGGGACATGGGGGATTGTATTAGAGGATTTGAATACGGGAGAGAAGTGGGAACACAATGAGCAAGAGCTGTTTTATGCAGCTAGTGTCATTAAGGTACCAATAATGACAGCAGTTTTTCAGGCAGTAGAACGTCAACAATTGTCCCTGACCGATTTAGTCAGATTGGAAAAAGATGAGTATGTGGGAGGGTCCGGAGTCCTCCAGCATTTAACTCCAGGAACTTCACTACCATTACTAGATATCATGCTTCTGATGATTATTCAAAGTGACAATACAGCTACGAATCTTTTAATAGATTTAGTTGGAGTAGAAAATATTCAACAAACAATGAAGGAAGCCGGTATGGAATACAGTACATTTTATAACAAGCTTATGTTGAGTGAGCCAAATCCACATGGTGCCAATCGTATTGCTGCAAAGGATGTCGGCAACTTACTATCTAAAATGGCTCAGGGACAGCTAGTTAGTGAACAAGCAAGTAAGCAAATGATAGATATGATGAAAAAACAACAGGTCCGTGATTGTTTGCCGGAAAAACTTCCTTCTCCATATTCCAACTTCAATAATGGGATGCCTGCCTGGGAACTGGCAAACAAAACAGGTTGGATACCTGGTACCAGACATGATGTAGGAATATTTTTTGTAGGAAATAGAAAACTAGTTGCAACAGTCCTATCGGAGAAGGAGGATGATGTCCTATCCAAAAGAATACTTTCTCAAATAGGCTATGAAATATATCAATATTTATGTAAGGAAGTATAAAGAGCATATTCCCTTCCAAAAGAAAAACTTTGACAGACGGTAGTCAAAGTTTTTTCTATATTACTTGGATAAGTCCTTGGCCAATGCTCTCCCTGTTTCTCTTCCTGTGAACAGACATCCTCCCAAGAAGGTTCCCTCTAGAGCACGATAGCCATGCATTCCTCCACCACCAAAGCCTGTGACCTCTCCAGCTGCATAAAGACCGGGAACGAGATTACCTTCTGAGTTAAGGACACGACCGCCTAAATCTGTTTGAAGACCCCCTAGTGTTTTGCGAGTCAAGATATTCAAACGAACTGCAATCAGGGGACCATTTTTAACATCTAATATTTTATGAGGGGCAGCTACACGTATAAGCTTATCTCCAATATAATGACGGGCTCCCCTTAAGGCAGTGATTTGAAGATCCTTTGTAAACTTATTATCCATCTCACGATCACGAGCCATAATTTGTTTTTCTAGATGTTCGTAATGTAACAGGCTATTTCCGGTAATTCTATTCATCCCAGCTACTAGTTCTTGTAGAGTTGTGGCGACTACAAAATCTTCACCCTTATCCATGAAAGCCTTAACTGGATCAGTCGGCCCAGGTAAAATACGTTTTAGCACTTGTTTGATGCTTTTTTCAGTAAGATCAGGATTCTGCTCTGAACCAGATAGTGCAAATTCCTTCTCGATAATTTTTTCTGTGAGTATAAACCAGGAATAATCATATCCAGTATCTTGAATGGCTTTTAAGGTACCCAATGTATCGAAGCCTGGGAAGTTTGGAGCGGGAAAACGATTACCCTCTGCATCTAGCCAAATGGATGATGGACCAGGCAAGATACGAATTCCGTGTTCCTTCCATATTGGATTCCAATTCTTAATACCTTCAGTATAGTGCCACATTCGGTCCTTATTGACTATACGGCCACCTGCTTTTTCAGTGATTCCCATCATTCTTCCGTCTACATACTCTGGAACCCCGGAAATCATGTTTTTAGGAGGGGAGCCGAGACGTGCTGGCCAATTTTGACGTACTAGTTCAAGGTTAGCTCCAATGCCTCCACTTGTGACTACTACCGATTTGGAGACATATTCGAACTTTTCCATAACCTCTCTAGAACTTGGTTGTCCGCGTTCAACGTCACTTTCTACTAAAATGGATCCGGCAACACCTGTCACACGACCATTATTAGTTAACAATCGGTCCACTTGATGACGTGGCTTATAAGTAACCAATCCCTCGGATACTGCTCCTTGTACCTGTTTTTTAAACGGGGTAACAATTGCTGGGCCTGTACCCCATACAATATGGAAGCGAGGAACTGAATTGCCATGTCCTTGTGCTAAATATCCACCACGTTCTGCCCATCCAACTACAGGAAAGAAACGAATACCTTTTTCATGCAGCCAGTCTCTTTTTTCTTCATGGGCAAACTGTACATAAGCCTCTGCCCATTTTTTTGCCCAGTATTCTTCCTCGTTATCTCCATCAAACCCCGCTGTCCCTAGCCAGTCCTGCCATGCAAGTTCGTAGGAGTCCTTAATACCCATCCTTCTTTGCTCCGGAGAATCTACAAGAAATAACCCTCCAAACGACCACCAGGCTTGCCCACCTAGGGAACTTTCCGGTTCTTGATCCAATAACAAAACTCGCTTTCTAGCATCTACTAACTCAGCTGTTGCCACGAGCCCTGCTAAGCCGGCTCCTACAACGATTACATCAAATTCCATTCGCTTATCCCCTTTTTAAATATCTAATAGTTCTGAAAATTACTGTCAATCCTTATTATACTTCCTTTTTATGCTAATTAACTATTGGGTTATGATAACGGACTTTAAAAAGTACCACATGTTATAATGAAAATATTATTGGAGGTAATACGTTGAAAAATTTAAACGATCATCCGTCATTTATTTATACATTTGCTTATAACGATGCAGAACGCTCTCTTTGTCATCTAGAGATGCGCTCTTTTTTTGGGTACGATACAGACATGAAAATACTTAAAAGTGATACAAAGATAGATCCTAGTAGAAGCCCATTCATGAAGGGAAGAATGGATATCTTAGCGGAGGGGGACACTGTAGAAGAAATTATTGCTGCTGCCCATTTATTTGGTGAAGAAGGAGAGACCAACAAAGTGATCTTTCTTAAAATAAATGATAGGCAAGGTGAGGATAAGATTGAAAACAAGGAGCGTCTCCACATTGAACGAGCTATTGGATCAGAGATGAAGGGAGATTTTGACCTTCATAATCCAGAACAATTCTTTGCAATAGCTCCATACCAACAGCGATGGTATTTTGGTACTTATACAAAGAGTGAACCTATTTGGTTTAATCATATAAAAAAACCAAAAGAATATTCTACTGCCCTAAGTACGAGAGTAGCTAGAGCTGTAGCTAATATAGCCGTTCCTCATCCTTCCGGCGTACGAGCAATCGACCCGTGCTGTGGAATTGGAACTGTCCTAGTAGAAGCGAGATCTATGGATATCGATATTGTAGGAAGAGATATTAATCCCTTAGTTTGTATAGGATCTAGAGAAAATCTGGCTTATTTTGGGCTAACTGGACAGGTAGAGAAGGGGGCTATTCAAGACATAGAGGAAGCCTATGACGTAGCAATTATCGATTTACCTTATAATTTATATACTCATGCCTCATGGGAGGAGCAACTGACCATATTAAAGCATGCGAAAAGAATTGCTAGGCGGGTAATCATTGTCACAATCGAATCTATGGATGATCGGTTAGAATCGATTGGTCTTCATATAAAGGATCGCTGTATTACAACGAAACAACAGTTTGAGCGAGAGATTTTAGTTTGTGAATCAAAGTAGTGAAAGGGGGAGAAAAGGGTGCATGAGCTCTCTTTAGGTGGACTTTTAGATGTAGTTGGCCAGTTATTTTCGGACGAAATATCCATAGCCGTTTCAGACAAAGAAAAGTATATATACTATAGACCAAGCACACGCATTGATTTAAAGATAAAACCAGGGGACCCTATAAAGGAAGGAACTTTAGCGTATAAAGCGCTGCATAGTAACCAAAAGGTCTCTGAGTTTATCAATCGAGAAATGTTTGGGATTCCTTATCATGGGATGGCTGTACCCTTGCAGCACAACGGTGAGGTAGAAGGAACTGTTTTAGCCATCTATCCTGCTCTGACAGATGGAAAATCAGTTATTACAGTCAAAACACTAGACGGCTGGATGCCTGTTCCTTTTTCAGATGTTATCTATTTAGAAGCAAGAGATCGAAAAACGAGAATCGTGACTAAAAATTTTACTGGTACACATGCTGGTTCACTCCAGGATTTTGAATATAGACTACCAAGAGAATCCTTTATACGGTGTCACCGTTCTTTTATCGTCAATGTGCATCAGATTAAAGAAATATACCCGGATACACATTCTACCTTTGTATTAGCTATGCAAACCGGAGAAAAGGTATCTGTTAGCCAGTCGTATTCTAGCTATTTTAGGAAATTATTAGGTTTTTAAAAAGAAGGCATGGATAAGGGGTTAATCTCTTTTTATTCAAGCTTTTTTTATTTATTCCTTTTTTTGATATAGCAAAATATGAATTTTTTTAAAATCCATTCTGTTTTAGTCATTATTTTTTCTGCTTCATTCATTTTATAAGTGTCTTTGACTGTTTTTATCAAATTTGTGACGATACGAAGTAAAATAATTAGACAAGGCAACTAATGAGGGGGATGTCTGTATGTTAAAAGAACTTAATCGTATAAAAAATACTAAATTACATAGCTTAATAGTAAGCGCAGAAGAAGCGGCTTCCTGGATTCAAGACGGAATGACTTTAGGATTAAGCGGATTTACACGTGCGGGTGATGCGAAAGCGGTGCCATTAGCATTAGTAGATAGAGCTAAGAAAGATACTTTTAAAGTTAACGTATTTACAGGAGCTTCAGTAGGCTCTGACATAGATAAGCTTCTATCAGAAGCAGGAATCATTAATAAACGTTTACCATTCCAGGCGGATGCAACTATGAGAAAGCATATTAATGCAGGTGATCATCTATTTGTTGACCAACACTTATCTCATACATCCGAATTAATTCGTAACGGGGTTTTACCTACAATTGACTTCGCTATTGTGGAAGCGGTTTCAATCACAGAGGATGGAATGATTATACCAACTACTTCAGTTGGTAACTCTGCAACCTTTGTTACTCATGCAAATAACATTATTATTGAAATAAACTTAGCGCAACTTGAGGAGTTCGAAGGCTTACATGATGTTTATGAGCCAGTCGCACAAGGAGACAATAGACAACCAATCCCTGTAACCTCCGTAGGTGAACGAATTGGTACCATTGGTATCCCTTTTGATGCATCTAAGGTTAAAGGAATCGTTTTTACTAAGTATTTGGATTCTCCATCTACAATTGTTCCTCCGGATGAGGAAACAAAGGAAATGGCAGATCACTTAATCACTTTCCTTCGTGAGGAAGTAAAGGCTGGAAGATTAACAGAGAAGCTAGCGCCTATTCAAGCTGGTATAGGCTCTGTCGCTAATGCCGTATTACACGGAATGATTGATTCGGAATTTGAGAACCTTGAGGTTTACTCCGAAGTATTGCAAGACTCTGTTTTTGATTTGATCGATGCAGGAAAGGTCGACTTTGCTTCTGGATGTTCGGTTACACTATCAGAAGAAAAGATGAACCAGGTATTCGGTAGCTTCGATCAATATCGTGAAAAGCTTGTGCTAAGACCACAGGAGATTACAAATCATCCAGAAATAATCCGTCGTCTTGGACTAATCTCTATTAATACAGCGTTAGAGTTTGATATATACGGAAATGTAAACTCTACACACGTATGTGGTACAAAGATGATGAATGGTATCGGAGGTTCCGGAGACTTTGCACGCAATGCCAAACTGGCTATATTTGTAACCAAATCTATTGCTAAGGGTGGAAATATCTCTAGTATCGTTCCATTTGTATCTCATGTCGATCATACCGAGCATGACGTAGATGTAGTAGTGACAGAGCAAGGCTATGCTGATTTACGCGGTTTAGCTCCTCGAGAGCGTGCATCTTTAATTATTAATAATTGTGTGCATCCAATGTATAGAGACCAGTTAAGCAGTTATTTCGTGGAGGCCCTAACTAGAGGCGGACAAACTCCTCATGTATTAGAGAAAGCATTCTCTTTCCACACGAAATTTGCTGAAACTGGAACTATGTTAGATAAAGAAGAATCATTAGCTTAAAACCAATAAAACCCCGTATCCTTCTACAAGGTACGGGGTTTTAAATATGCAAAATAAAAAGTAGTGGTAAAAACAGGCGGTTGCGCTTTTCTCGATGTCTAGCTCCACCGCCTTGCCCCTCGGGGTCAAATGGAGAAAAGCTCCGGTGGCTGAGGAACTGCCTCCTCGCATTTCCCCATTTGCCTGTCGGGGCAGACATAGGCGGTTGCGCTTTTCTTGTTAATGAATGTCTTTTTTCTTAAATCTGCCGCCTTGTACCTCGGCTATGTTGCCTACTGCTAAAAAGGCATGGGAATCTATTTCTTCCACAATAGATTTTAACTTGGCTTCCTCTAATCGAGTAACTACTGTAAAGATTACCTTCTTACTATCCCCTGTATAGGCACCTTCCCCATGAAGATATGTTACTCCCCGACCAAGACGGTCCATGACAGTGTCTCCAATAATCTCTACTTTCTCACTAATAATAAAGACGGATTTAGATTCATCTAAACCTTGAATAACGATATCAATAGTTTTAAATGCTACAAAGTAGGCTAAAAAGGAATACATGGCTTGCTCCCAAGTGAAGACGAAACCGGCAACAGAGAATATGACTAGATTTATTATCATAATAATCTCGCCAACTGAAAAAGGTAATGCTTTATTAAAAAGAATAGCTAAAATTTCAGAGCCATCCAAGGAACCTCCATGACGAATAACTAATCCTACTCCGACTCCAAGAACGATGCCTCCAAATACAGTTGATAGCAGTAAATCTTTTGTAAAAGCATCAATATGGTGTAAATAAGATGTACAGAGTGACAGTATAGTAATACCAAAAAGAGTGGATAGTGCAAAGGTTTTTCCGATTTGCTTGTATCCTAAGAAAAAGAATGGAATGTTTAGTATGAAGATAAAAACTCCTAATCTTACTCCCGTTAAATGTGAAATAATGATAGAAACTCCTACTACTCCACCATCGAGAATTTGATTGGGAACTAAGAAAAGTTCTAGACCGACCGCC
Source organism: Psychrobacillus sp. FSL K6-4046 (assembly GCF_038624605.1). Classification (NCBI taxonomy): domain Bacteria; kingdom Bacillati; phylum Bacillota; class Bacilli; order Caryophanales; family Bacillaceae; genus Psychrobacillus; species Psychrobacillus sp. FSL K6-4046. The sequence goes on along the minus strand of NZ_CP152020.1, from coordinate 3,799,334 downwards.
ATCAGGATAGCTCCAATTGCTATCATGATCATGCGCCCAGCAACAACTTTTTTGGGGGTTTTTCTGTGAGGTATTTTAACTTTTGCCAGCTCAATCGCTATATCACTCAATTTAATCTCCTCTTTTCTAAAAAATAGCCATTCTTCTATTTTATAAAAAATTCAAAAAATTAAAAGAGTGTTTTCTATATATTAATAAAATTATCCAAAAAATGTTATAAGCATTTTTAATCTATCTATTTAAATTTATGTAGTCCTTTCTGAAAAGAATAATGAAGGCTTTAATATTGCACGTGGCTGATAGAGAAATTATGAAAATAACAGAGCCCATCTTTAAATAAGTTTATCAAATTATATAGTTTGAATATTCATTTTAATCTGTTAATATTATTATAAGATTGATATTATTGGAGGAGGGATATAAGATTCATCTCATGGAAAGTAATTAAAAATGTAAGCGCATACATAATTATTCTTTTGCATATTATTTAAATGCGCAAAAAAATGTGGGGGAGGAATAGGGATGGTTTATGCATTTCCTAATACTGAAGGGGCAAAGGTTTCCTTTAAGGACAAGTATGATAATTATATCAACGGAGAGTGGACACCACCGGTTAATGGGCAGTACTTTGAGAATGTCACACCTGTGACAGGAAAGGTATTTACAATGGTTGCTCGTTCCACATCGGAGGATATCGAATTGGCTTTAGATGCAGCTCATGCGGCCAAGGAAGCTTGGGGATTGACATCGGTAACTGAGCGATCAAATATTTTAAACAAAATTGCTAACCGTTTAGAAGAAAATTTAGAGATGTTAGCTATTGCAGAGACTTGGGACAACGGTAAAGCGGTACGAGAGACTTTAAATGCTGATTTACCTTTAGCTATTGACCACTTTCGTTATTTTGCTGGTGCCATTAGAGCACAAGAAGGTCGGCTTAGCCAAATAGACAATGATACAGTTGCATATCATTTCCATGAACCTCTTGGTGTAGTGGGACAAATTATTCCTTGGAATTTCCCTATCCTAATGGCAGTATGGAAGCTAGCCCCGGCCTTAGCAGCTGGTAACTGTGTCGTGCTAAAACCAGCAGAGCAAACGCCAGCCTCTATATTAGTACTAATGGAGCTGATTGAGGATTTACTTCCCGCTGGCGTGGTGAATATCGTAAATGGATTTGGCTTAGAAGCTGGTAAACCTTTAGCCTCTAGTCCTAGAATCAGTAAAATTGCCTTTACCGGAGAAACTACCACTGGCCGTTTAATCATGCAGTATGCTTCTCAAAACCTTATTCCAGTAACACTAGAGCTTGGTGGGAAATCACCAAATATCTTCTTTGAGGACATAATGGATGAAGATGATGCATTTTTAGACAAAGCAATAGAGGGCTTTGTATTGTTCGCTTTAAATCAAGGAGAAGTGTGTACATGTCCTTCAAGGGTGCTTATTCAAGAGTCTATTTACGATAAATTTATGGAACGAGTAATTGCTCGAGTAGAGTCTATTAACATAGGAAATCCTTTAGACCCTGATGTAATGATGGGAGCACAGGCTTCCACAGAGCAAATGGAGAAAATTCTATCCTACTTGGATATTGGAAAACAAGAGGGAGCAGAGTGCCTGATCGGTGGCGAACGGAATACATTAGAAGGTGAATTGGCAGAGGGCTATTACATTAAGCCGACAGTCTTTAAGGGTCATAACAAAATGCGTATATTCCAGGAAGAAATTTTTGGTCCAGTGGTGTCGGTTACCACATTTAAGACGAAAGAAGAAGCTCTGGAAATTGCTAATGACACGTTATACGGCTTAGGTTCTGGAATATGGACACGCAATATGAATACAGCATATCGTTTTGGACGTGCTATTCAAGCAGGACGTGTATGGACAAATTGTTATCATCAATACCCGGCCCATGCTGCTTTCGGAGGCTACAAAATGTCTGGAATAGGCCGAGAAAATCATTTGATGATGCTCAGTCACTATCAACAAACCAAAAATCTATTAGTGAGCTATAGTGAAAATAAATTAGGATTCTTTTAAGCAACAGAGAGGATGAATGTAGATGGTCGAAAGGGTCATCGCAACAGATACTTCACTAGAGCTAATCGAGCAATTGAAAAGTAAGCACGGTCCCTTAATGTTTCATCAATCAGGAGGGTGCTGTGACGGGTCCTCTCCTATGTGCTATCCCAATGGGGAGCTAATTATCGGAGATCAGGATATACTCTTAGGACATATTGGGGATGTTCCGTTTTACATGCACAAGAATCAGTTTGAATACTGGAAGCATACCCAGCTAATCATTGATGTGGTAGAGGGAAGAGGAGGAATGTTTTCTTTAGAAGGAGTAGAGGGCAAACGATTCCTAACAAGATCCCGGGCATTTACCTCTGACGAGAACACTCAGCTTAGTAGTTATGAATAATGGAAATAAGCACAGTAATGGTATCCCCTTCCTGTGCTTATTTGTAATTGACTCAACAAGCACTGCAGAGCCCATAGCTTGTTACTTGCCGTCTTTAATAGCCATTCCGTTTCCTTAGAGTGTGATTTGTTTCATTCTTAAAATAAATTAAGCTATACTTACTTTAGAAAAAACAACGAAAGAAGGAATACGAATGGTTAAAGAACTGTTACGAGCGCATGCTTCTGTGAGAAAATATAAAGACTATAAGTTGCCGAGAGAAGAAGTAGTAGAGCTTATAGAAACTGCTCAACATGCAGCCAGCTCCCACTTCGTACAAGCCTATAGCGTGATATGGGTTTCCGATGAGGAGAAAAAAGAAGAACTAGGTAGACTATCCAAAAACCCTACTCAATTTGCTACTGCAGGAGCAGCTCTTCTAATGTGTGCAGACTTCAATCGCTTACAAGCGGCTGGCAAAATTCAAGAAAAAGAAATAACGATTGATACGGTTGAAAATGTAATTGTCGGAACAGTAGACGTAGCCCTGTTCGCGCAAAATCTTGTTATTGCTGCCGAAGACAAAGGCTATGGCATCTGCTACATAGGTGGGGTAAGAAATGCATTAGATGAAATTAGTACTTTGTTTAATCTGCCAGAAGGGGTATTTCCACTCTTTGCAATTACACTAGGTGTGCCTGACCAACAAAATGAGGTGAAGCCACGTCTACCAGTGGAGGCCATTCTCCACGAAAATGATTATAATTCTGGTAAATACGGAGAGCTTCTGAAAGAGTATGATGAAACGATGAAGGAATATTACTTGAGTCGTGGATCTAACCAAAAAGTATCTACTTGGACAAGTCAAATGGCAGACTTCCTAGAAAGTCCTCGCAGACCCCATGTGAGAGATTTCTTAGCAAGTAAAGGATTTAACTTAAAGTAAGTGAAATTTAGAAGAGAGGATCCCGACATTAGTCGTGATCCTCTCTATAGCTTTTCACTGTGTAAAAAAGTTTTCAGTGTAGTAGGGTGTGGCAGTATCATTAAAAGCAGTTCCGACTCCTAAATTCCTATAATTTGGACTTAGAATATTTTTACGGTGACCAAGTGAGTTCATCAATCCCTCATGGGCAAATATACTGCTGCTTTGTCCGTATGCTAAATTTTCACCAGCATAGGTAAAGCTAAGACCATCCTGCTCCATTCGGTCAAAAGGAGTTAGCCCCTGTAAGTTGTCATGACTAAAATAATTATGGATAGCCATATCCTCACTATGCTTCCGAGCGGTGTCACTTACTGATTCATCGTACGCAAGGATAGGTAAACCACGAATCGCACGAGCAGCATTTGTTAAATCGAAAAGCTGATATTCAAATCCTTTTTTCAATTCCTCAGAAGGCTCACCAAATGTTTTTTTATGATTTTTTTCCACGGATTCCTCTACAATTTGTATTGCTGTAATAGTACTGCTCTCATGTATATCATAAAAAAAAGTAACATAGTTGTTATTGACCAAAAACAAATCATATTCCCCCGAGTCTGGGAGTATATAGACGATGTTACCCTTTTTTAAACGTTTGATAGGTTCTCCTAAAGCAGCAAGCACCTGCTCTCTATTACTATCCATAGTCATCCCTAAAAACATGGAGTTAGAGGGCTGATTAGTGAACATGGCATTTACCTTATTTTGAGAATCATAAGAAACCATCATGAAATTTTGATAGTTTTCATGGTGAGTATGCCAAACTAACCCGTATTCGTTTAGACTAACTCTTTGAGCTTTTCCATATACCGTTTCAATCTCGCTTTTTTTCATACCCATCTTAATCTGATCTAGCTCAATGCCTGCATCAGAAAGAGGAATGCTCGTTTTAGTTGGGGAGGAAGTAGGATTAGATTTCATCTCTTGCCAGTAAGCCTTCGCTTCATTTAGATACTGACCAACCTCCATAGACTCTATCCATTCATCTACAGGCTGAAGAAAAGAAAGATCAACATATTCAGTTGTATATTCCTCCCACAAAGGTCTGGAGAAGAAAATGGCTACTAACAAAAGAAGAAACCAGCCTACTTTTCTCATGTGTTTCACACTCCAACTTATTTCTTAATTTCTCCGCATACAATTCTTTTGCCAGAATTACCTGCAGGATCGGTTTTATAGTCATCAGCACTTTCATGAATAACAATAGCACTACCATCAGCATCTAACAAAGAATTACTTTTCCCTTGTGTTAACACTACAGCAGGTGAAATAGTTTCTAACTCAACAGTTCCATCCTTGTCTATTTCAATATTGGGTAGATCTCCGGCATGATACCCCTTATGATTTTGAAATCCATGCTCTTTTCCAGTAGGATTAAAATGACCTCCGGCGGATTCAAACGTTGGTTTTTCACAGCTAGCCTTCTCATGAAAATGGATGGCCTTAATTCCAGGAGCTAACCCCTCTGCTTTTAATAAAATGTGGGTACCCTTGGAGGTTTCTGAAAGCGTTGCAGTTCCTACTTGTTTACCTTCTGAATTCATCAATGAAACATCCACCATCTCACCTTTATCTGCATCAACTGAAGAAAAGCTACACCCTGCCAATAAAACGCTAGTAATTACTAAAGTAACTGTAATATGTTTATACACTTATGTCCCTCCTAATTTTACATTTTTAAGTCCACATAAGTCTTACCAAATATAGGGTTTATATACATCTATTTAAATAAAAAGCACAATGCAGTCGACTTCTGCATTGTGCTTTTTATAATATAAACGGATTAACTCGGAACAAAGCGTTTGTCCCTCAAAAGGCATTAAGCTTAGCGATTAAGGTTTGCTCTCAATCGCTTCATTTGCATTAAGAATACAATCAAGGTCAAGGCAACAATTCCGCTAGATAGCAGGTAAAGCCCTTGATACCCAAGTTTCGATGCAACAATTCCGAGGATGAAAGAACCTATAGCAATACCAGTATCGAACAATGTAAAGAAGGTAGCTGTTGCATAGCCACTTCTCTCATGAGTAGTCGATTGTATAGCTAGTGTTTGGAAGCTAGGCACAATCGCTCCATATCCTAAACCAATAAAAGCGCCAGACAATAAGAATGTAAAGGGACTATCCATATATGCTAATAAAATAAGTCCAAACATAAAGAAGACTAATCCCGGTATTATTATGTATCTTGGTCCTTTTTCATCAAAAATTCTTCCGGTAAATGGTCTACTTACAAGCATCACAATAGCAAAAACTGCAAAGAAGCTACTAGTTAGATACAACAAATCTTTTTGTTGGGAGTATATAGAAAGATAAGATAGAATGCTTGCGTATGAAAAAGCGACTAAGCTCCCGATTAATGCGATTGGTAAAGATTTCTTTTCAAAAAGATCGTTTAAAGTCATTTTTGCTCTGACAGGTGGCACGGCTGGCTGTTTCTCAGGTGGAATGGATAATGCCGTTAAAGCACCAATTAATAAAAGTAGGCTCATAGCTATAAAGAAAATATCATATGAGAAGTACTGAACAATCGTCAAAGCGATGAAGGGACCTACTACAACAGCTAAATTTGTAGACATAGTAAAGTATCCTAATCCTGCACCACGTCTAGATGGTGGAATATTGTCTGCAGCAAGGGAGCCACTGGCGGTTGTAGCGATACTAAACCAAATACCTTGGACAAAGCGCAAAATAAGCAAGATACTAAAGGGTTCTATGAAGTAATACATAACTGTGCAAATCAAGTATAAAAATAAACTGATCCATAGCATCTTTCTCTTACCAGCTAAATCTAAAAGCTTACCGGTAAACGGACGCATAATAATTGCAGAAATTAAAAAAATGGTCATTAGTAAACCGGCATCTTCATCCGAACGCTCTAATACATCTGTAGCGTAAAGAGGAAGAACAGTTACTAAGCCATAGAAGATGATAAATATGGAGAAGTTTGTACTGAACAAACTGATAAAAGGTTTAGTCCATATTGGTTCCTTGTTAGTCAAAAAACATTACTCCTTATTAATTTTTTTTAACAACTCCATTAAAAGCTGTTGGTCTTCTTTAGACAGGGCAGAAATCATTTCGTTTTCGAAAGCATTCATAGAGTTTTCAATAGTAGGAAAGGTTTCTAGCGCTTTGGTTGAAAGTCTTACTATTTTTTCACGACGGTCTTTTCCAGCCTTTATGTCTAGCCAACCTAAAACAGCCAATCGATTGACTGTACGAGTGATCGTAGGGGCTTCCACATTTAAATACTTCCAAATTTGAGTCAGTGTCATTTCATTATGTCGATAGACGCAATTCAAGACAGACCATTGAGATGAATAAAGATTATAATCCTTTAGCGTTTTGTTTACCTCATACGATAAATAACGAGTCTTTTGGAAAAGCTCATGAATAAGTGGATTTGTCATCTTCTAGCTCCTTGTCTGGAAAATTATTTAACTAGCTAAGTTTTATTTTAATCCTCATTATACACTTTGTAAAGTGGGAGAAAACTGGAGAAATAAGAAAAAGCCGAGAAGACTCGGCTTTTTAAAAGCATTGAAAAGATGTTATTCTTCCTAGGTCTGTACCGTAGAAGGTCCAACGAAAACCATTCCAGCGAAAACCAGAAACTGAATTTCTACCTACATAGGTTGGGTAGATCCAAAAGCCTCTTCCGTTATTTAACCAAATATAAGTGTTCCGGAACAAGCAATTTCTAATAGCGCCAGGGTCAACCGCAAACACGCCTACATCCTGTCTTTGTTGAGGAATAAACGAGGGCGGAGGGCTAGTAGGTGGCCCTCCTTGTGTATTTTGTCCTGGAGGCCTACCTGGTGTACCTGGAGTCTGCCCGCCACCTGGCGGTCTATTTGGAAATCCAGGCATCCCTGGCGAGCCCGGAAAACCCGGAGACCCTGGAAAACCTGGCGAACCCGGTGATCCTGGAAAACCTGGTATACCCGGAAAGCCACCTGGCCCTCCTGGCGGTCTTCCTGTGCTTCCAGGTCCACCAGGTGGTCTTCCCGGAAATCCGCCGGGAAATAAACCCGGAAAATTAAATTGATTCGTCAAAATAATATCCTCCTTCTACTTAGTCAAGTTAGTATATGTAGAAGGAGCTTTTATGGCACGGCTACTTAATGTAAGTTAAAGCCTTATTTAAGAGCTCTGTACTAGAGAGCGCTGCTTCGCCTCCACCTTGGGCAAGTGTATCGTTTCCTCCACCCTTACCATTAATTAGAGGAAGTAGCTGTAGAAGCAATGCTTTCATACTCTCTTCTCTATTTGTACCACGGGCAGTTACGATTTGAAGCTTTTCTTCATTATGTGAAACTAATACACATAGGGAGGAAGGGGATTCCTCTACAAGGAAGCGAGCAAGCCTTTGTAGATCCTGAATAGTTCTATTTTCAAAAGTAACACCTACTATATCGTTAATAGATTGTTTTAATAACTCCTTGGCTTCGAACTTTAAAAGCTCCTGTTTGTGCTCATTTAATAGCTTTTCTAAATTTTTGTTAGTATGCAATAGGTTATTTGCAGCATCGACTAGCTTTTCCTCCGGTGAACTCAGCTTGCTAATTAGGCTAAGTAATACATCCTGCTTACGGTCAAGTTGTGTTAACACTCTTTTACCGCAGACAAATTCCACTCGAATATGCCGTTTTTGTTTCTCTGTCTGTAGGATTTTAATGGAACCTACTTGTCCAGTCGAAGATGGATGAGTGCCGCCGCAAGCGTTGTAATCGAAATCAGGAATGATGACTAATCGGATATCTTCCTTAATACTAGTTGCTTTACGTAATTTGTATTGAGTAAGCTCATCTTCTGTCACCCACTTTGTTTCAATAGCGCGGTTTTCAAGAATTATTTGATTAGCTAATTCTTCTACTTTTTTCAATTGCTCCGCAGTAACTTCGGTTGTATCTAAATCAATTGTTGCAGTTTCTTTACCAAGGTGGAAGCTTACTGTTTGCATTTGGAAAAGCTCCGCAAAGGCTGCAGATAAGATGTGCTGACCGGCATGCTGTTGCATATGGTCGAAACGTCTCCTCCAGTTAATACTCCCCTTCACTTCTATGGACTGAGAATCTAATGGCTCAGCTAGAAAATGTCTTAGTTCTCCATCTATAATCTCTACGTTGATTACGGAAATACCATTTAGGCTACCTGTATCACATGGTTGCCCGCCTCCAGTAGGATAGAAAGCTGTTTCTGAAATTATTACATATTCAGGTTCTTTTTTTATGATAGAGGCAGTAAAAGTAGTTAGGTAAGGATCTTCGTAATATAATTTTTTAGTCATTTCATTAGCTCCCTTATGTAGGATGTCCCGATGGCTTCATTAGCGATTGCATCCCTGTATGATTGTTCTTCTTGTCTTACTGTATACACTAATATCTTATAAATCCTCCATTACTTCTAGTTAGTTCTGGTAACCTTGAAAGAAATAGTGAAAATATCAATAGTATTTTGAAAAATCCTTCTCTATACTAAAATTAACGAAATATTAAATAAAAGAGGTAATCCATATGAATGTAGCTGCTAGAGAATACTGGAACAGTTTTTGGAAAGACAAAGAGTATGAGCCCAAGGTCTCCGCTTGGCAATTTGGAGAAGATGCGGACACTTTGGCACAACTAGTTGTAAACAGAATAAAAACTGCTACTTGTTCCGCTCATATTCTATATGAAAAAGAAAATGAGCCACTTCCACAGGTTGGTGAGTATAATATTATCTTAAATACCAAGGATGAACCAGTTTGTATTATAAAAACAAAGGATGTCACCATTAAACCGATGAATAGAATTTCTGAAGAATTTGCGCATGCAGAGGGCGAAGGAGACAGAAGTTATGATTATTGGAAAAAAACGCACATAAATTTTTTCACAAATGAATTAGACAAAGTTGGGTTGAAGTTTGAAGAAGATTTATTGTTAGTCTGTGAACGATTTGAAGTAATTGATGTTAAATAAAAAGGGGTGCGAGTATGTTTAAAACAGTAACCATGTATACAAATAAGTTACAGGAGCTGCGAGGATTTTATGGGAATGTGCTAGAGCTCAATGTTACAGCAGCAGATGACCATTACTTTCAAGTAGAAATTGGCGATTCAACCCTTGTCTTTCAAGAAACAGAACATGCTTCGTTGTATCATTTTGCGATTAATATTCCAGGCAATCAATACACACTTGCTAAACTTTGGGCAAAGGAAAGAGTTGTGCTAAATAGAGAGGATGGGTTAGACGATATATACTATAGTCGGTTTGACGCAGACGCATTCTATTTTGAGGACCCGGCTGGTAATGTAATCGAGTTTATCGCTAGAAGACATGTAGATAAATGGAGTGACTTCAGTATTGAATCCTTACTGAATATAAGTGAGGTAAGTATAACAACTCCTTTTGTAAAACAGGTAGGAGAACAGCTTCAAAATCTAGGTATTGCTGTGTCAGGTCATGTTCGGATCGAGCCTGAGGTGCTAAACTTTATAGGTAGAAAAGATACATTTATATTACTCGTCCCTCCACAACGCAGATGGTATTTCTCTAGAAAGATGAGTGTTACCTCTCCAATAGACATTCATTTTACGAATGGTAAAAGAGTTGCAATTAATGAAAAAGGCGAGTTATCAGAGGATGAGAGCGACTAGGTAACACTTCTAGTGTTACAGTCGCTTTTTTTAGAATGTCGCTTTTTTAGACCCTAAAGTACAACTGATATTTAAAATTATTTACATTAAAATTTTTTCTAGGGGAAAGATATACATAAAAAGGAGGCATGAAAACTTATGTGGTATAACAAAAGGGCCGAAGAGATAGCAACAGAGTTACAGGTTAATCTACAAGAAGGTCTAACCACTGATGAAGCACGGCAGAGATTAGAAAAAAATGGACCTAACCGACTGGCAGCTGCCAAAAAGAAATCATGGTTTGAAAGAATATTTGCTCAAATTAACAATGTGCTTATTTATGTACTTATAGTTGCTGCAGCGGTTTCAGCTTTTGTAGGAGAAGTGGCAGACGCAATTATTATTGGGATAGTAGTTATTATCAATGCAGTTGTAGGTGTCGTTCAAGAGTCAAAAGCAGAGGAAGCATTAGAAGCACTAAAAAATATGTCCACTCCAAAGGCTGTAGTCAAAAGGGATGGTCAATCTAAAGAGATAGATTCGATTGAGGTAGTAACGGGTGACATTATTGTGGTAGGTGCGGGATCGTATATTCCATGTGATATTAGGTTAATTGAATCCGCCAACCTCAAAGTAGAGGAAGCAGCTTTAACTGGAGAATCTGTTCCCGTTGAAAAGGATGCACATGTAAAGCTTAAAACAGAGGAAAAGACAATTCCTCTAGGTGATCAAAAAAATATGTTATTCATGTCCACCCTAGTCACAGCTGGTAGAGGAACAGGCATAGCAGTAGGAACAGGTATGAACACCCAAATTGGTAAAATAGCAGGCATGCTACATACGGGGGATGAGCAAACTCCATTACAAAAAAGCCTTGCTCAAGTAGGTAAGTATTTAGGTTTTGCAGCAATGGGGATTTCTTTGCTGATTTTCTTAATCGGAATGTTTCAAGGAAGAGATTTACTAGAAATGTTCATGATTGCGATCAGTCTTGCAGTTGCTGCTATTCCTGAAGGTATGCCAGCTATAGTCTCTATTGTGTTGGCAATTGGTGTACAAAGAATGATTAAACAACATGTAATCATTCGTAAGCTCCCAGCGGTTGAGGCTTTAGGATCCGTAAATGTAATCTGTTCTGATAAGACCGGCACACTTACGCAAAACAAAATGACTGTAACAAAGTTTTTCTTAAATGGAGAGACTCAGGAAATAGCAAATCTAAAAAAGGCTAGTACTGGCCATGAACGTTTAATGAGAATTTTTGTTTTATGTAATGATGCTACCTATACGAGAGGTGCTGAAACAGGTGATCCAACTGAAATTGCATTAATCGCTGCAGGAGCGAGCCATGGGATAGACAAAAATGTCCTAGAAGCGGAGTTAAAAAGAGTCGCAGAGATTCCATTTGATTCGGAACGAAAGTTAATGACGACGATCCACGAGTCTGAAGACGGCTATTACTATATGACCAAAGGGGCAATAGATCGATTACTTGGTCGATGTAATAGAATTTGGAGTAATGGAGAAGTTAAACCATTAACGGAAGAGGATAAAGTAATCATTTTAAATGCATCTCACTCGATGTCTAACGAGGCACTGCGAGTGTTAGCTGCGGCATATAAGGTGGATGCAGAGATAGAGCTGGAGCAGGCTGAAAATGACCTTATTTTCGTTGGATTCGTTGGAATGATTGACCCTCCTAGATTAGAAGTTAAAGACTCTATTTCACTATGTAAGAGTGCTGGTATTCGTACGGTAATGATAACGGGAGATCACAAGGATACTGCATTTGCTATTGCCAAGGATCTTGGAATTGCTTCTTCTGATGCGGAGGTTATGGAGGGCGTTGAATTAGACTCCTTAGACCAAGCGCAATTGGTTAAGACATGTCAAAACATCAATGTGTTTGCTCGTGTTTCTCCTGAGCACAAGGTGAAAATTGTCCAAGCCATGAAGGCCGCTGGTAATACGGTTTCGATGACAGGAGATGGAGTGAACGATGCACCATCCTTAAAAGAGGCAGATATAGGAGTTGCTATGGGTATAACCGGAACGGATGTAGCAAAAGGTGCCTCAGACATGGTACTTACGGATGATAATTTTTCTTCCATTGTAAAAGCAGTTGAAGAAGGTCGAAATATTTATAAAAACATAAAAAAGTCTATTATCTTCCTTTTGTCTTGCAATCTTGGAGAAATCATAGCATTATTTTTCGCAATCATTGCTGGATGGCCGACTCCTTTACGTTCCATTCACATTTTATGGATTAACCTAGTGACCGATACTTTCCCAGCTCTTGCTCTTGGGATGGATCCTGAGGAACCGGGAGTAATGAAGGAAAAGCCAAGACCAAAAAAGGAACAATTATTTCATGGAATGATTCCTTTCTTATTGCTAAACGGTCTACTAATAGGTATTGCAACTTTAGTTGCCTTTTTAATTGGGCTAGAGGGAGTTACAAAGAATGTGTCCGAGGAAGTATTGACACATGCTCAGACGATGGCCTTTATCACTTTAAGCTTTTCTCAGCTAGTTCATTCCTTAAATTTCCGATCTATGAACCAGTCAGTGTTTAAAGCGGGGTTGTTTAAAAATAAGTTATTAATATATTCTATTTTGTTAGGTGTTGTATTGCAGGTGCTCATTGTTTCAATTGGACCAATTGCAGATGTGTTTAGTGTACAGTCGCTACAACTAGAGGACTGGTTAATTGTTATTGGGCTTAGCTTACTACCACTAATCGTAAACGAGGTAGTAAAGATTTTTAGAAAATAGAGATAATCATCAGGGGGAAATGTTATGGGAGAGATGAACAATCAACAAATAGAAGTGGCTCAAAAAGAATCGCAGTTTTCAGGAAGTATTGTATTAAAAAATAAGGAATCCTCGCTAGTAGAATCTAGTTTTGGATATGCTAACCGCTCCGATCTGCTACTTAACACGATAGATACCAGGTTTGGTATTGCATCTGGTTGCAAAATTTTTACAGCGGTTGCCATTAGCCAGCTAGTAGAGGCAGGGAAATTAGCTTATGACCAAAAATTAAAGGATAGTACGTCCATCACTCTTCCTCACTTTGATAATTCAATAACTATTCATCACTTACTGACACATACTTCTGGAGTCCCAGACTATTTTGATGAAGAAGTGATGGATGACTTTGAAGAACTTTGGATTGAAAAGCCGATGTACCATATGCGTAAGTTAGAGGACTTCTTACCATTATTTCAGAATGGTAAGATGAAATTTACGCCAGGAGAACAATTTCATTACAACAACGCAGGTTATATCTTACTTGGTTTAATCGTAGAAGAAACTACAGGGCTTTCGTTTCAACGATATGTAGAAAAAAATATTTTTGAGAAAGCGGGAATGAAGGACTCAGGGTATTTTCCGATGGATGCCTTACCAAATAATACGGCACTAGGTTATATAGACTATGAGGATGGATCATGGAAAACCAATATTTATTCTCTACCCGTCATAGGCGGGTCGGATGGAGGAGCTTTTACAACGGCTCAGGATATGCTTCATTTTTGGGATGCCCTCCTAGACAATAAATTATTAGAAGAGCAAACAACGGCAGCCTTACTCCAACCATACGTAAAAGAACAGGATGATGATTACTATGGATATGGGGTATGGATAAAGAAAGACGGGAACAATATTAGCAAATACCACGTAATGGGATATGACCCTGGAGTTAGCTTTCACTCGGCGTACTATCCTGCTCAACAACTTAAATTAGCTATCTGTTCCAATAAGTCTGAGGGTGCTTTTACTATGATGAAAGTGTTGGAGCAAATGCAATGCCTTTAAATATTATTTGCGCTGCTTTCGCTCCTCGCGTTGTTTACGTAAAAGGGAATAAGCAAGGTAAAGCATCGATAGTCCTAAGAGGAAAGATAGGATAGAATATACGATATTGTTTAGTCCTTCACCGAAAACTAATACGAGAAGAAAAACAGGTACAAGTATATATATTATTTTTTCGGGGTTAAGCATGAGAGATTCTCTCCTTCTTTTTATAATCTCTTTATTATAGCGAACAAAATAAGAAAATGCTCTGTAAAAATGATAAACTATAGACGGAGGTGGACTTTGTGAATATTACATCTTATGAGATTGAAAAGATAAAGGACCCAACAGGAATAATTGCTGGGGATCGATATGAATTTTTATTGGGCTTTGAAGTTCCAGAGGATGACGAGTTATTTGAAGAGGCAAGCTCATTAGATTTGAGAGTTATTTTAGCTGTTTTAGATACGGGGTCAAAAATTGTTCAATATCACATTCTTGATCGCAGTAATGGAAAAGTATTAGATTACGGCTTAGAAGAAAATGAAGAGTCTGTAGTTCTTGCTTTTTGCATGGAACACTATAACGAGGCGGAATAACGCAACTAGCCTCAAATAATGAAAGACGTGAAATCATTAGGATATCACGTTTTTTCATTTTATTTTAGGTGAAGGTAGACAGAATAAAGGCGGGGTGCCTAGACGAAAGGTGTCTCGGTGTGAGTGAAAAACCGATTACTTTCTTCTCACGAAAAGCATATATTTTATGTCGTCATTTTTTCCATGAACGGGCGTGACTTTTTAACAAGAGAAATGATGGAATAGACTCAATTGAAGGACTATTAAGGAAATAGTTTTGTATTTCCTTTTAGTTTCCTTCTTATTTGAATTGATGTAAACTTAACTGAGAAGATTTTACATATAAAGGTGGCTGTTTTGATGGAACTAACAAATTTGATGAATCAACTATCTATAATTGACGTCAAAAATGCTAAAAATATTAATATTACAGGACTTGCTTATAATTCACAGAAGGTGGAGAAGGGCCAAGTATTTGTTTGTATAAAAGGCTTTAAAGCGGACGGGCATAAGTTTGCTGGACAAGCAGTGGAAAATGGTGCTGTAGCACTTGTGGTAGAGGAGTTTATAGATGCTTTAGAAGTTCCACAATATAAAGTTGGGGATGCACGTAAAGCTCTAGCTGCACTTGCTGCTGCTTACTATGATCATCCAACCCATAAGCTTAAAACGATAGGTATTACGGCAACTAATGGAAAGACATCAACCTCCTTTATGACTAATGCGATTTTAGAGAATCATGGTCTTAAAACAGGTCTAATGGGAACTGTCGTAGTTAAAATTGGTGATTATGCAGAGCCTTCTGAACTGACAACACCAGAATCGCTGGATCTACAGCGATTTTACGCTAAGATGGTCGATGAAGGCGTGACTCACGCTACTATGGAGGTTTCATCCTCTGCTTTAGAGTTAAAACGTGTAGGCTGTGTCGATTTTGACATTGTGACGTTAAACAATATAAGTCGAGAACATATCGACTTACATTCATCCTTTGAAAAATATTTTGAACATAAATCTAGTCTTATACGAGACGCTGGAGCAGACAAGGTAGCGATTCTGAATTTAGATGATGCTTATTCTGCCTCTCTAATTAACAAAACAAAGGCTACAGTTATTACTATTGGTGTAGAAGACCAATCGGCAGATGTAATATGTGAAGAATTGGATTTATCAACAGGAAGAGCAAAATTCAATCTAGTTATTCAACGTGATTTAGTTACAAATGATATGATCATACCCAAGCAACAATTTTCAATTGAGCTTTCTACACCGGGTTACCACTCCGTTTACAATTCGATGGTTAGTATTGTAGCCGGCTTGTTATGTGGTGTTCCAGTGGAGACCATCCAAAAAAGCCTATACGAATTTGTAGGGGTAGAAAGACGTTTTGAAATCATCTTTGAGGAAGATTTTAAAATTATAGATGACCACTTTGCAAATAGTGGGAACATAGATATTACACTTGGAACTTTAGAAAAAATGGATTTTAACCGCTTGTCCCTTGTATATGCAATTCGTGGAGATAGAGGGGTAACCGTCAATAGAGAAAATGCAGAAGCTATCGCTAAATGGGCACCAAGATTAGGTATTCATGAGATCACTGCTACCATTAGTAAATCCCACGTTACTAAGAAAGATGTTGTGTCTGAACAAGAGTTACAAGTATTTAAAGAAGTAATGGACGAAGCAGGCATTACGGTTCATTTATATGAAGAACTACCAGAGGCCATTAGCTTTGGCTTGAGTGAGGTGTCTGAAGGCGATCTTGTTCTGCTAGGTGGATGTCAAGGAATGGACTATGGTGCTAAGATTGCTTTAGAACAGCTAGAATCCCTTCGACCAGATGTAGATAAAAAGAAATTATTCCAACCATTAGAGAAACGTGTGGCTGGAAACTAGATAAGACAAAAGCAGTCCACATTTAAAGTGTGGACTGCTTTCTTTTATTATCGTTTAGGATGATAATCTAATTCCATAAATAGTTCTTTTCTTTCTTGCTCAGTTAAATCGCGCCATTCACCAATAGCAAGACCATCAATGGAAATGTTCATAATACGAACTCGTTGTAATCTCTTAACTGTAAATCCTAAGGCAGAACACATCCTACGTATTTGGCGATTTAAGCCTTGAGTTAAAATAATATTAAATGTTTTTGGTCCTATTTTTTTTACTTTACATGGTAAAGTAGTTGTATCAAGAATGTTAACTCCAGACGACATTTTTTCAATAAAAGTGTCTGTGATTTTCTCATTGACAGTTACAATATATTCTTTTTCATGCTTGTTTTCTGCGCGAAGAATTTCATTCACAATATCCCCATCGTTTGTTAGTAATATTAAGCCATCAGAATCTTTGTCTAAGCGACCAATATGGAAGATGCGGAGTGGGTGATTAACAAAGTCCACGATATTTCCTTTAATATTACGCTCTGTTGTGCTAGTTATACCTACTGGCTTATTTAAAGCAAGGTATACTAAAGGCTGCTCCACAGTTACCGGCTTTCCATCTACACGTACATCATCGCCAGCCTCTACTTTACTTCCTAGTTCAGCAACTGAACCATTAATGGTGACCTTGCCCTCTGCTATCCATTTGTCTGCACCACGTCTAGATACAATGCCAGCCTCACTTAAAAACTTATTTATACGCATCATTTAACACCTACTTTTCTTTGTGGTATTAGTATAACAAATTAGTGAAACTTTCATGGGTTTTAAGCAGTAAAAAAGTAAAGGAGTGGGTAAAATGTTGAAGATACAAAAAGTAGAGCATAATTATAATAAGCTCAAAGAGGTTTTAGGATGGTCAGTGGATAAAAGAGTAACGCTGTCCCTTGCTGGCTATTATACTTCCCTAGAAAAAGATGTGGATCCAGTTCGCTTTAACAAGATAAAAGAGATTATGAAGAACAGAGTAAGTGTGTTCTCTCCCTTACGTTCCCACCTACAGCCATTGGTTACTTCCGTTTTGGATGTAAGTGGCCAAGAACCGGAAGAAGCAATCGATCAGTTATTACTGAAGGTAGAGGAATTGAAGAAAAAATCATTTAAGATGAATGATTACACATACGTTGCTGCTCTAATGATGTCGGATGAACCAGATAAGTGGGATTTTGAAATCAGTAGAGCTATGGAGCTTATGTCAGCGATGAAGGTCCATCATCGTTTCTTGACTAACAGTGATGATTATCCATTTGCCATCTTTTTAGGTAAGCTGGAAGGGGATATTACAACGAGGGCAGCGACCATGAATAGATACTATGAAGAGTTAAAAAATCATAAATTTTATTCAGGAAATGAGCTCCAGTGGTTATCTCAAGTGCTTACTTATACAAATCCAGGGTATGATAAGGAAACAGTACCAAGGGTAGTGGTTATTAGGGATGGTTTTAAAAGTGTGAAGATAAAATTCTCTCTTCCGCAGTACCCACTTATTGGTTTCATGGCTGCTCTCAAATTAAACGAGAATCAGCTAATGGATATAGTAGAGACATACAGAGCATTGACTAATATGAAGCTTTTTACCTGGTACAAGGAATCAGCACTTCCTATTGCTCTTGGACTGACGTTGAACTCTTCTAGGGACATACATGAAACTACGGCAATATCAATGACTACCTCCCTTGAAATACTTTTGCAGGCTCAGCAGGCCATGATGATTTCATCTATTGCTGCGACAAGTTTCGCATCTTCTTCCAACTCAAATTAAAGAAGGAGTGCTATACTAAGTAAGTAAGAATATAAGAAAGATCTACACATTGAAGTTAAACATCAAGGAGAGATTTTCGTGAATACAAATCCAATGAGTCAATCTAGAACAATTCAAACCCATTTAATCTTACCTCCAGATACTAATCATCATGAAACTATATTTGGTGGCAAGGTTTTAGCATTTATAGATGAAATCGCAGCCATCACTGCGATGAAACATGCAAAAGGAGCTGTCGTGACTGCTTCTATTGATTCTGTAGACTTTTTATCTTCAGCAAAAGTTGGAGATGTAATTGAATTAGATGCAATTGTATCCTCAACGGGACGCAGTTCAATGGAGGTATACGTTCGCGTAACTTCCATGAATCTACTGACAGGAGAAGAGAAACTTACAACCGAATCTTTCCTGACAATGGTTGCAGTAGATGAAGAGGGGAAACCAGTTCCAGTCCCGGGCATTCATCCAGAAAGTGAGGATGAAAAACGTCTATATGAAACGGGACCAGCAAGAAGGGCCCACCGTAAACAACGTCTAGCGATGAAATACTAAAAACTGAGGTGACTGTATGATAAAGCTAATAGATGAGAATTATAAGTACTTAATGATTTTATTTCTTGGCATCTATTTAATAAATTCTATCTATCTCCATGAGATGACAATTACAATTATGGTTATCCTTTTGGTTATCATTTTAGAATTATTTATACACCGTCATCAAATGAAGCAACTTAGTTATATGCAGATTGCAATAATGGGTATTGTAGTTATTGCTGGAATCGCTGGACTCATCTATTTGCTAGTTACGCTTCAAATCTTCTTAAACCCATTTAATCTACCACACGCAGTAGAGACCATTTTAGTGGTATTATTTCTAGCGTTTGGTCTTTATATTTTGTGGCAATTTTTACGAAAACTGTTTAAGCGAGCATTAGAGCATTAAGGAAGACCCTCCAAAAGAGAAATCTTTAGGAGGGATTTTTTTATGAAACTATTTCCTGAAGCTCTTCGTAAAAAGAATAGGGGGGATGTAAATGAAACATATTTATGAACGGACAGCTAAATATGCTAAAATTGCCTCTATTACTGTATTAATAATTTACATAGCAGTAATTTTGGGCTTTAGGGAGACTTTATTAACGGATTGGGAATTACATATATCTGTAGGATGGACGCTTCTCATTTTCTTTAGTTTGACTTTCTTGTTCCAACAAGCAGCGAACAAGCTACCAGTGGAGCAGAGCACAGTTACAGAACAAACTCCATCTGAGTTTACATTAAAGGAGTTAAATTTCCAAAGTGATGTCTCGATTATTCCGAGGAGTTTTTTAGTATCCCCTACTGGTGAAAGGCTTTATAGCATCAGTCCTACAGTGGAACAGCCGGTCATAAGAAGGCTAAATGCATTTCCACTTATTCGAAAAGGAATGATATTTCCAGTAACTTATGATGTTATAACAATGGATGGTCAAGTGGTTAGTAAGTTTACTATTGCAAACAAATTTAAATTTATGGAGATACAAGTGTTTGATCATAAGCAGGTACACCTTTCAACTGCAGTACTTCCAGTTTTTTCAGTAAAAAATAGAGCACTAGTATTTGACCCAAATCGGGAAAAAACACATCAAATGGAAGCAAAGAGTGCGTACGGTGATATAGACGTAAATGATTTGAAGGGTAAAAGATTAGCAACCTATCGCTTTGGTATGTTTCCGTATGCTACACACCCGGCCTTTGAGCTGCAAGGGATGAATGTTCACGTTTCATTTGCAGAAGGCCTATCATATGTAGAAAAACTAACTTTTACAGCTTTATTTTATTACTGGACTGCTAATCAGTCCTGATTTAAATGGAGATATAAGAAGGAGGCTCATCATAAGAAAATATGATGTGCCTCCTTTATATTAGTGTGCTTTATAATTATAGATGGGCTTAATAACCTCTAATACATCAACCGTGTCATGAATATGAGCAAGTATATTCTCCATAGCCTTGTAGGCAAAAGGAGATTCATCTACTGTGGCAGACACTACGGAAGTACTCCAAATTCCTTCCATTGAAGCTTGAAAGTCCTCTAACGCTACTTGTTTTCTTGCTTGAGAACGGCTCATTAAACGGCCAGCTCCATGAGGGCCAGAATAATTCCATTCAGGATTTCCTTTTCCGCGACAGATAAGTGAGCCATCACGCATATTCATTGGTATAATTACGATTTCATCAGCTTGAGCCGATATTGCTCCCTTGCGTAAAATCATGTTATCTAAGTCAATATAATTATGAATGGTATCAAACTCTGATTGAACACTCCAGTTCATTCCTCTACAAATAACATCAACCATTGTCTTACGATTAAATGCGGCGTACTTTTGGGCAATGGAAAGATCATATAAATAATCCTTCATATTGTCTCCTTCTACATATGCAAGATCTCTTGATACGCTGTTACCTAAAGTATCGGCTGCTACTTGCTGATAATGCTCTGCAATTTGTTTTCCTAAGTTTCTACTTCCAGAGTGAATGACTAGATAGATACTGCCATCTTCCCCTTCATTCAGTTCTATAAAGTGGTTTCCCCCTCCTAGTGAACCTAGGCTTAACCTTGCGCGCTGTTCATTAATAGGAGCAGCTACTTCTTCGAAAGGTATTTCTATTGTATTACGATGTTCTTTTTGGCGAATACGAGTTCCGCTTGGTACATTTTTCTTGATTGTCTTATCAAGCTTGGCAAAATCCACATCTTCTTTTCTAGTATCTAGCTTTGCACAAATCATTCCGCATCCTAAATCGACTCCTACAAAATTAGGGACTACTTTATCAGTAATCGTCATAGTAGTGCCTACCGTACAGCCTTTTCCAGCATGTAAATCTGGCATCATTCTAATTTTGGTGTCCTGAAGAAATGGAAGACTACAAAGCTGTTCTACCTGAGATTTTGCAGTTTCTTCTATTGTATCTGTAAAAACTAATGCATTATTATGTGTTCCTTTAATCTCAATCATATTATCCCCCTAAGTAAATTTTAACTTCTAAACAAATTAAACCAGCCCTTATACTTGAACCAAGCAATCATCCCAGTAGCAATTACTACCATTAAACCAACGACAATAAAGTAGCCATACTTCCACTCTAACTCAGGCATATTAATAAAATTCATGCCGTACACTCCAACGATAAACGTTAACGGGATAAAGACGGTAGAAACCGTGGTCAGTATCATCATAATACGATTCATTCGGCTAGCATTGATTGAATCATAGCTGTCCCTTATATCTGCAGTTAACTCTCGATTAGCTTCTACCATCTCGGTTAACTTCAGAAGATGATCATAAATGTCATCAAAATATGCACGCTCACTCTGGTTTAAGTTAATACGCTCGGAGTACATCACTCGGTATAGCAAGTCTCGCATAGGAATGATAGTTCTTCGTAAACGCAATAAGTCACTTCGTAGGTCAAATACTTGATCCATAGACAAATGATCCATGTCCATCGATAGCCTTTCGTCTACCTCATTCAAATAATCCTCGATGTGGTAAACAATTGGGAAGTAGGTGTCTACTACTTTATCCACGATATTGTACGTAATGAGGATGTTGCCACGATCCCAATTTCTAGGGTTACTTCTAATTCTCTCTCTAGCTTCTTGTAACTCTTGCATAGGGGGAAAGTGGAAACTTACAACAAAATCCTTTCCGACAAAAAGGTTGAGCTCCTCAGCCTCCATTTCTTTCTCATTAAAGGCATGTAAAACAAAAAATTCATAATCACCATAGTGATCTAACTTAGGACGTTGCAACATTTGCAAACAATCCTCGATAGCAAGTGGATGGAAGTGAAAGAAGGAGCTTAAAAGTTGTTCCTCTTCTTTTGTCGGTTCACCAATATCCACCCAATACCATTCCAGTTCGTTTGTTTGTATATATTCTAAAGGAAAATCCATAATGACCTCTTGGTTGACTGTCCTGCCTATTGTACTTATCATAAAGAAACCACACTTTCACCAGATCTTTGTATATTATCTCATAATATCCCAATGAAAAATATTAAAACAAAAATGCCAAGGGGTTTTCCCTGGCATTTTTGTTTATCTTTTCTTTTTTAACTTAGTTTCACCGTTTAATGATTTAAATAATGATATGACCATGAGTATCATAATAAAAGAGAACGGTAGAGCTGCAATGATGATAGTGTTTTGTAAAGCAGTGAGCCCATTGACCGATAGTAATATAAGCGCAATGGTCGACTGGATTACTCCCCACGTAAGCTTGACACTATTAGGTGGGGTAAGTGACCCATTAGTAGACTGCATACCGAGAACAAATGTTGCAGAGTCCGCTGACGTAATAAAGAACGATGCTATTAACAAAATTGCTACCAAAGAAATAATAAAAGAGAATGGCATGGTATTAAACATCTCGAAAATAGTTAGCTCCGTTGAAAGGCTTGCTAAATCTGCCACGCCTCTTTTTTGTATATCAATAGCTGTTGTTCCGAAAGATGAGAACCAAATTGCACCCAAAAGAGTAGGTACTAGTAATACTCCAATCATAAACTCGCGAATGGTTCTACCTTTAGAAACTCGAGCGATGAACATGCTCACAAATGGAGCCCAGGATATCCACCAAGCCCAGTAAAAGATCGTCCACATATCCAACCAATCTCTATTGGTAGAACTTAATGGAGCCGTTCTAAAGCTCATTTGAATAATATTTGCTAAATAACCACCAAATGAATCCGTGAACATATTTAGAATTAGTAAAGTTGGTCCTAGAACAATTACAAAAAGTAAAAGGGCAAGAGCAAGTATTAAGTTTAGATTTGAAAGATACTTAATACCTTTACTCAACCCTGACCATGCAGAGGCCACAAATAAGACAGTAACCACAGAAATAATGATAAATTGTGAAAAGATACCTATTTCAAAACCGAATAAGTAGTTAAGACCTGCGTTAATTTGAACAGCGCCGAAGCCAAGGGAAGTAGCAACTCCAAATGCTGTTGCAAAGACAGCTAGCACATCGACAAGGACACCCCAAGGACCTTCCATTTTTTTGCCAAAGATTGGCTTCAGTGTTGCCGAAATTAACCCCGGTTCCCCTTTACGGAACTGGAAGTAAGCAAGTGTTAAAGCAATTACTCCATACATTGCCCAAACGTGTAATCCCCAATGAAAAAAGGATTGTCGTAATCCTTCTTTAAATGCAGCATCCGTATTAGGTTCTTCAGTAGCAGGACTAGTTGCGAAGTGAGATAGAGGTTCAGCGGCACCATAAAAGACAAGACCGATTCCCATTCCTGCTGAGAATAGCATGGCTAACCAGGAAATTAAACTGAAATCTGGTCGATCAGTATCCTTACCTAATCGTATCTTCCCGTACGGACTGAAGATAAAAAATATACTAACTAACAACATCACTGACATGAGTAGCATGTAATACCAACCAAATGATGTTGAAACAAACGACTTACCTCGTGTAGTAAGCGCCTCAAAACTTTCCGGAGCTAGTGCTCCATAACCGACCGCTATAATAATAAGGCCGATCGTGATATAAAATACTTTTGAAATATTCTTCATGTTTCCTCCTTTTAAAATCAACTAAGTTAAGTCTATTACTATACTAAGATAAAGTTGTTTAATCAACCCATATGCCCAGAATAACCGTTTTTCAATCAACTTAAACGCTTTTTTTAGGTATTTTATACGATAAAATCTATGAGTATTAATTTGATAAACATATATTATCCATATTAAACATTATTTGGTAATAATTTTAATGAGTACTAGCATGACCAGACCGAATTGTAGGGGCCGATTCGATTATGTTTGCGATAGTGTCTCTTAAAGTATGGTCCGTACCAAATGAAGCTATTCATAAGCTGCCCATAGCTAAGGAATATTAAATAAGGATCAAGTCTGTCTTGGTTTTATCTTGCATAATGGCTTACATAAAATTATTCTTTTTTTTTTGGTGATTGAGGTGTTTGTCTATTCCTCTTATGATTTCTTGCATTTATTACTATAAGTGCAAGAGGAGGTGAAAAATATGAGTAATCATCATATGTGCCATTCATGCGGGAAGAATATGAGTTGGGGCCAACAATGTGGGTGCAATAGACAGCTACCAGCAGCTGAGCCAATTATTTGCCCACCGCAATATCGCGTTTGTGATTCTTTCATACCAAGAGTTCAGCCAGTCATTCAACCAATTGTAAATGTTAATAGAGAGCATATCGTAAATGTTCCGCAATATTACGTTACAGAATCGAATGAAACAGTGGTAGTACCTGAAGCACAAAATGCTTACCCTGTTAACAATCAGTTTTCAGGTGGATCCCATCGTGGATTTTTCTCTAGATTTCGTTAATTTTTGAACTATAGCGTCGACTTAACCAAGTTTTGTCTATCTTTATCGAATATTGCAAATGCCCTTTATAAAAGGTGCATTTGCTTTTTTATTTTCTCGGTAAAGGAAGAAATGAATTTATTAATTTTTTTTTAATATACTAAACATGTAGCAAAAACGAGATATTGTAATTTTCCGTAAATTTTGATAAAGTTGGTCTTACTAATAGAAAAATAGAGTTAGAATTTGGGGGAGAATGTATTGAAGCTATTTCTTTCGGTTGATATGGAAGGCATAACAGGTCTGCCGGATTACACATTTGTGGAGTCGAACAAGCATAACTATGAAAGAGCAAGACGCATCATGACGCAAGAAGCCAATGCAATTATAGAAGGGGCACTATCTACAGGAGTTAACGAGGTCCTAGTTAATGACAGCCATTCAAAAATGAATAATCTTTTAGTGGAGGAATTACATCCAGAAGCCTCTTTAATAACAGGAGACCTTAAGCCTTATTCGATGGTACAGTCTTTAGACGAAAGTTACATAGGAGCAGTATTTGCGGGATATCATTCTAGAGCAGGACAACCTGGGGTTATGAGCCATTCCATGATTTTTGGAGTTCGTAATATGTACATCAATGACGTAGAGATAGGCGAGCTTGGACTTAATGCATACGTGGCTGGCTATTACGGAGTTCCTGTCATTATGGTTGCTGGAGATGACGGAGCTTGTCGAGAGGCAGAAGCTCTTATACCTGGCATTGTAACAGCTGCTGTAAAGCAGTCTATATCTAGGTCTGCTGTAAAAACATTACATCCTCAAAAATCACAAGCCCTTCTTAAAGAAAAAGTAGCAGAGGCTATTAAAAAAAGAAATCATATTCCACCACTGACACCTCCCGAGCACCCAATATTAAAAATTGAATTTACAAACTACGGACAAGCTGAGTGGGCAGCACTTATGCCTGGCTGTGAAATAATAGAAGGAACAACTATCGTAAAATTTGAAGCAAAAGATATTCTTGAAGCGTATCGTGCGATGCTTGTCATGGTAGAGCTAGCAATGCAAACCAAATTCTGTTAGGAGGAAGCCTGCCGTGACGAAGTATATTATTAAGCGTTTTATGATGATGATAGCAACAATCCTCATCATCGCGACTCTCACATTTGCATTAATGCACACCATACCGGGTTCTCCTTTTGATGGTGAAAGAACTTCGAATCCTACTATTCAAGCAAACTTAGAAAAGTTTTATAAGCTAGACCAGCCTATGTACGTCCAATATTTGAACTATTTGAAGTCAATTGTTACATTCGATTTTGGTCCATCGATTAAAAAACCAAATGAATCAGTCAATGAACTGTTAGCAAGGGGATTTCCAATTTCCTTTGAGTTAGGGATGGCAACTATCCTAGTTGCTTTATTGTCTGGGGTTCTTTTAGGTACATTGGCAGCTCTCCGGCATAACGGTGTTATTGATTATTTGGCTATGACTTTTGCGGTAATTGGTATATCAGTTCCTAACTTTGTTTTAGCTACTTTACTGATTCAGCAAGTGGCAGTAACGTGGGAGTTATTACCGCCAGCCACTTGGAGTAGTCCGTTGCATATGATTCTTCCAACCCTAGCATTGGCCACGGGACCTACGGCAATAATCGCTCGTTTGACTAGATCCAGCATGCTAGAAGTATTGACACAGGATTATATCAAAATGGCAAGAGCTAAAGGACTTTCTCCAGTTAGAATTGTTTTTCGTCATGCCTTAAGAAATGCCTTAATGCCAGTAGTAACCATTATGGGTACGATGTTAGCAGGTATTCTAACAGGTACCTTCGTAATAGAACGCATTTTTGCCATTCCAGGAATGGGAAAATACTTTGTAGAAAGCATTAATAATCGTGATTATCCAGTTATCATGGGAACGACGGTCTTTTATAGTGCATTCTTAGTATTTATGCTGTTCTTAGTAGACATTGTCTATGGCATATTAGATCCACGTATCAAATTACATCGTAAAGAGGGGGATGCTTAATGGTTAAAACACAAGAGACTGTATCCCCAGTAGAAATAAAGGATGAATGGTTTCGTCCAAAAGTAAAAGAAGAGGGAGAAGCCGAATCTGTTGTAAGACCTTCTTTGTCCTATTGGAAGGATGCATGGAGAAGACTAAAGAAAAATAAGCTTGCAATGGGAGGACTGCTCTTTTTAGTTCTTCTCACCCTGTTTGCTATATTTGGTCCGATCTTTTCACCCTATGATATGGATGAAGTAAATTATCCAATGCAAAATCAAGGTCCATCAGCTGAGCATTGGTTCGGTACGGACGAGGCAGGTCGAGATGTTTTTACAAGAACATGGTACGGTGCTAGGGTTTCGTTATTTGTAGGGGTAATGGCTGCATTAATTGATTTCTTTATTGGAATTATTTATGGAGGCTTTAGTGGTTACAAAGGCGGCAGAGCAGATGCGATCATGATGCGTATTATTGAAGTACTTTATGGTCTACCGCATTTACTGGTAGTTATTTTATTGATGGTTGTAATGGGTCCAAGTCTAACAACCATTATAGTGGCGTTAACGGTAACTGGCTGGGTAGGTATGGCTAGGATTGTACGGGGCCAGGTATTACAGATTAAAAATTATGAATTTGTAACTGCATCCAAATCCTTTGGTGCCAAAAGCTCAAGAATCATACGGAAAAACTTATTGCCTAATACGATGGGTCCTATTATTGTCCAAATGACTCTTACTGTACCGAGTGCGATATTTGCAGAGGCATTTCTTAGTTTTTTAGGACTAGGAGTATCTGCACCCGCTGCCAGCTGGGGTGTAATGGCAAATGATGCCTTGCCAGTAATTTTATCTGGCCATTGGTGGAGGTTGTTTTTCCCTGCATTCTTTATCTCTGTGACAATGTTTGCATTTAATGTATTAGGAGATGGCTTACAGGATGCACTTGATCCAAAGCTTAGGAGGTAAGAATGGATGAATGAACATCAATTAGATCATGCAAAGGAACTTGCTCGAGGGAAAGTAGATGAAGTAGCTGCATCCTTACAATCGGGTGACTCTTTAGCTAGGCCTAACGGTAAGAAAGCAAGAAAGAAGATAACGGATGAAAAAATATTACAGGTTAATAACCTACAAGTTTCATTTAAAACGTATGGGGGAGAGGTAGAAGCAGTCAGGGGAGTCAACTTTGATTTATATAAAGGTGAAACATTAGCAATCGTTGGTGAATCTGGCTGTGGTAAGAGTGTGACCTCTAATGCCATCATGGGATTGATACCGGAGCCAGCAGGCAAGATTAAGAATGGAAGTATCTTATTTAAAAACAAAGAGCTTACGAAGCTAAGTAAATCAGAACTCAGAAAGATCCAAGGTATTGATGTATCCATGATTTTTCAAGACCCTATGACAGCCTTAAATCCTACGCTTACTATAGGGGAGCAGTTAACGGAAGGTTTGAGGACACATAAGAAGGTTGGAAAACAAGAGGCTAGGCTAAAGGCAATCGAAATGCTAAACCTGGTAGGCATCCCGAATCCTTCGGAAAGATTAAAACAGTATCCTCACCAATTCTCTGGTGGGATGAGACAGCGTATCGTAATCGCCATTGCTTTAATCTGTGATCCAGAACTGCTTATAGCAGATGAACCTACCACTGCCTTAGACGTAACGATACAAGCACAAATATTGGAGCTCTTTGAAGAAATTCAAAGGAAAACCGATATTTCAATTATTTTAATTACTCATGATTTAGGGGTAGTAGCAAAGATAGCTGATCGCATAGCGGTGATGTATGCAGGTAAAATTGTGGAGATAGGGGATAAAAGAGAAATTTTTTACACTCCACAGCATCCTTATACTCAAGGGCTTCTAAACTCAGTTCCACGTTTGGATTTAATGGATGAGGAGTTGCAGCCAATTGATGGAACACCACCTGACCTTTTCTCACCTCCTACTGGCTGTCCGTTTACTGCACGATGCAAGTTTGCCATGGAAGTATGTGATCATGTGTATCCATTTACAAGTAAGCTATCAGATGCCCATAAGGTAGATTGCTGGCTCCAGGATGACAGAGCAAAGGTTTTACAATTACAAAAGTAAAAAGGATGAGAGCGCGCAAGTGCATTCACATATACAATACAGAGGGGGAAACTAGGATGAAAAAATGGCTTTCATTATTAATTGTGGCTTTGTTTGTTCTTGTGTTAAGCGCGTGTACAGCCAATGAAGAGGCTGGGAAGACACCGACCGAGACTGAGCCGACGACAACAAAGACGGACGAGGGTAAAGAGGAACCTGCTCCAGAGGCAGAAAAAGTACTTAAGCTAAATAATGGCAATGAGCCAACGTCATTTGATCCATCGGTAGGGTTTGATGCAGTATCATGGAGCGCGTTAAACAACCTTATGGAGGGTCTAGTAAGATTAAACAAAGACCATCAAGCTGAAGAGGCTACGGCGGAGAAGATTGATATATCAGAGGATGGGCTAACGTATACATTTACGATTCGTGAAAATGCAAAATGGTCTAATGGAGACCCTGTTGTAGCAGGAGATTTTGTTTATGGATGGTTGCATATGTTAAATCCTGAAACTGCTTCTCCAGCAGCGTTCTTGGCCTATTTTATTGAAGGGGCAGAGGCTTATAACAATGGAGAAGGAGCAGCTGATGCAGTAGCGATTAAAGCTGTTAGTGAGAAAGTATTTGAAGTTAAACTTGCTGCTCCAACTGAAGCATTTTTAAATATTATCACGAACCCAAGCTTCTTCCCGGTCAACGAGAAGGTAGCTACAGAAAATCCTGAATGGTTTACAGAAGCAGAATCATTTGTTGGGAATGGTCCTTTTAAATTGGCTAGTTGGGATCATGATGTAAGCTTCACTTTTGAGAAAAACGAAAGCTATTGGGATGCTGAAACTGTGAAGCTAGACAAAGTCGAGTGGGCAATGATTGATGATTCGAATACAGAATATCAAATGTACTCAACAGGTGATTTAGATGTCTCTGGTGTTCCAGCAGAGCTTGCAGACCAATTAAAAGATGATCCGGAGTTAAAAAACGAAGACCAAGCCGGTCTGTATTTCTTCCGCTATAACGTTTCAATGGAACCATTTACAAACAAAAAAATTCGCCAAGCATTTGGTATGGCTGTTGACCAACAAGAAATCGTAGAATTCGTTACGAAAAATGGCGAGAAACCTGCTGAGGGATTTGTACCATACGGATTTAAAGGTCCTGATGGCAAGGAATTTAGAGAGACTGCTGGAAAGCTAATACAGCATGATGCGGAAAAAGCAAAAGCACTTTTAGCAGAAGGTATGAAAGAGGAAGGTTACACAGAATTACCTCAAGTAACGTTAACTTATTCTACAAGTGATACACACAAGAAAATTGCAGAGGCACTTCAAAGTAAATTTAAGGAAGTTCTAGGAGTAGAAGTAGCACTACAAAATGTAGAGGCTAGCGTATTTGCTTCAGAGCAAAAAGAGTTCAAATACATGTTATCACGCTCTTCCTTCTTATTTGACTATGCTGATCCTGTAAACGCATTAGAAAGCTTCATTACTGGTTCTTCTATGAATCGTACTACTTGGTCTAGCCCAGAGTTCGATAAAATGATTGCTGATATTAAAAATGAAACAGATGAGCAAAAACGTTGGGATATGCTAATAGAGGCTGACAAATTCTTAATGGAAGAAATGCCTGTTATTCCAATCCACTATTACAACCAAGTAACACTAGAGAAATCGAATGTTAAAGGTATTGTAAGACATCCAGTTGGATACATGGATTTAAAATGGGCAGATAAGGAATAAAAGTATTTATTCCCAAACAAAAGATGCGGCACTTTTGCAAGTGCCGCCCTTTTCTTTAAAAACAAAGGAGATTATACATATGAAAATAAAGCCAAATAGATTGAAAAAAGGGGATACAATTGGAATTATTGCTCCAGCTAGTCCTCCTAACTTAGATCAACTGAAACGCTCCCTATCGTTTTTAGAGGAATTAGGATTATCTTATAGAATGGGAAAAAGTGTAGAGCAAGTTAACGGGTATTTAGCGGGCACAGACGAAGAGCGACTAGAGGATTTACATGAGATGTTCGCAGACCCTAACATCAATGGAATAATTTGTGCTGGCGGAGGATACGGTACTGCAAGGTATGCAGACCAAATCGATTATCAATTAATGAATGAAAATCCGAAAATTTTTTGGGGTTATTCAGACATCACTTATTTACATAGTGCAATGAATTTATATTCGGATATTGTCACATTCCATGGTCCCATGTTAGCTTCAGACGTGGGTAAAAGTACATTTAATGAGCTATCCAAAAAAATGTTTTATCAGCTGTTTCAGCCAATAGAGTTACATTACACAGAGGATATATCTCCTTTATCCATAGTTGCTCCTGGGGTAGCCAGAGGGGAGCTGGTTGGTGGAAATCTCTCTCTTCTTGCAAGCGGAATTGGGACCAAATATGAAGTGGATACCAATCGTAAGCTTCTGCTAATAGAGGACATTGGAGAAGAGCCATATAAGGTAGACGGAATGCTAAATCAGCTACGTTTAGCTGGCAAGCTAGATGCAGCTGCTGGATTCGTCATTGGAGACTTCTGTGACGCGGAGCCAAGGAGAGGTAAAAAATCTCTTACAATGGATGAGGTTTTTGACCATTACTTAGGGAACTTAGGTAAACCAGCAATAAAAGGTTTTCTTATCGGACACTGTCAGCCTCACTTTGCGATTCCATTAGGAGTAGACGGCATGTTAAATACAGAGAACCTAACGTTATCTATATTACCAGGAGTAGAGTAGGAGGAATTTAGGGTGAAAATACAAGCTATTGAAACGTTTTATGTTGCTGTTCCACTGACTAAACCTTTCAAAACAGCATTGCGTACAGTTACCACTGCTTTTTCCGTTGTCGTGAAGGTAACCTCTGATGAAGGAAAAGTAGGTTACGGAGAGGCACCACCTACTCATGTAATCACTGGTGAGTCATTAGAAAGTATCCAATACGCTATAAATGAAATTATTTCTCCGCAGCTAATCGGACTTTCTTTACTAGAAAAGGAGATAATTTTTCAGAAGCTCCATAAAGTACTTGTCAGAAATACGAGTGCGAAAGCTGCAGTTGACATGGCAATCTTTGACCTTTTGGGCCAATATGCTGAGCTACCACTTTATCAATATTTAGGAGGCTATCGAAATAGCCTTACAACCGATTTTACTGTGAGTGTCAATGAACCAGCTGAGATGGCAGAGGATGCTGAGCGCTACGTAAGAGAAGGGTTTCAAATACTCAAAGTAAAGGTTGGAATAGGTACGATACAAGAGGATATTGAACGTATTGAGGCTATTAGGAGGCGAGTAGGAAAAGATATTAAAATAAGGCTCGATGCCAATCAGGGATGGAGTGCAAAAGAAGCCGTACGCGCTATAGGTACTATGGAAGACACTGGGCTTAATATTGAGTTTGTCGAGCAGCCAGTTCCTGCAGAGGATCTAGAAGGCTTAAAATACGTAACTGAACGAACGGCAACCCCTATTATGGCAGATGAGAGTGTTTTCTCGATTTATGATGCTAAGCGTGTATTAGAAATGCGGGCTGCAGACTTAATTAATATTAAATTAATGAAATCTGGTGGCATTTATCAGGCATTAAAGATTAATACATTGGCAGAGGCAAATGATATCACATGTATGGTAGGGAGTATGATTGAAACTAAAATAGGAATAACAGCAGCAGCTCATTTGGCAGCGAGTCAGCCTAATATCCTTTTTTATGATTTTGATGCCCCTTTAATGCTGGCGGAGGACATTGTTACAGGCGGTGTCGTCTACCAAGCTAGCACGATGACCTTTTCGAAATCCTATGGGCTAGGCATTGCGAGCGTTAAAATAGGGGAGGGACAAAAATGACAGTAGAAAAAAGTTATTGGGCCTGTGCAGTAAAGGTTGCGACGGTCTGGACAGAGCCGGCTTCCGCTCGGGAAGTAGATGCTCCAGGAATATCCAATCCTGTACAGCTTGTTGAATGGCTAGAAGCTTTGCCATACAAGGAGCGACTAGCCCTTTGTGATGAGAACCGTGTTCAAACTCAGCTTCTTTATGGAGAGCCAGTTATTGTGGATGAGATAAAGGACGATTGGGCTAAAATAATCGCAGTCTGGCAGCCCTCTAAAAAAGACGAAAGAGGCTATCCGGGTTGGGTGCCGTTGGCTCAATTGAAAGAAATAGTAGAGGCTGGCAACAAAGGAATTGTTCGAGTAAAGAGTACAAGAAGCCAGTTATGGGATCCGGAAGAAAAACCATTACTGATTCTACCTTTTAATACAATTCTACCTGTTCTATCGGAAACAGATGATTTCTATAAGGTTCGAGCGCCACATGGAGAGGGGCTGCTCCGAAAAGAAAATGTGCAATATGCTGCATCTAAGGAACAATTACCAAAACTCCCACTAGAGGAAACTGTGAGGCTGGGGGAAGCCTACTTAGACTTACCATATCTATGGGGAGGGATGTCTCCATATGGCTTTGATTGCTCAGGATTTTCATACAACATGTTAAAGGCGTGTGGCTATTTTATCCCACGCGATGCAAGTGATCAGGCGAGAGAAGGTATAGAGGTCTCTAAGGATGAACCTTCTTCATGGAAAAAGGGAGACTTGCTATTTTTTGCAAATGACGAAGGCACAGGCTCAGTTCGTCATGTTGGATTTTACTATGGGAATGGTCAATTATTACATTCACCTTCAACAGGGAAGTCAGTGGAAATTTTAGTATTAGAAGGCTCCAAGCTACAAAAAGAGATATGTGCTGTGAGAAGATATGCCGTTTAGGGGGGAAAGATATGACGGAGAATGTACTATTATCTGTAAAGGATTTAAAGAGACATTTTGATATTGGTCAAGGCAGCACTTTAAAGGCAGTGGATGGGATTAGCTTTGACATACTCAAGGGAGAAACATTTGGCTTAGTTGGGGAATCGGG
Source organism: Psychrobacillus sp. FSL K6-4046 (assembly GCF_038624605.1). Classification (NCBI taxonomy): domain Bacteria; kingdom Bacillati; phylum Bacillota; class Bacilli; order Caryophanales; family Bacillaceae; genus Psychrobacillus; species Psychrobacillus sp. FSL K6-4046. The sequence goes on along the minus strand of NZ_CP152020.1, from coordinate 3,765,887 downwards.
CTGTGGTAAATCTACCGCTGGACGTACTATCCTAGGTCTGTATAACCGGACTGAGGGAGATGTGCTATTCGAACAAAAGAATGTACATGAAATGAATGATAAAGAACGCAAAAATTATTTGAAGAAAATGCAAATGATTTTCCAAGATCCCTACGCATCTCTAAATCCTAGGTCCACAGTCCTCGAAATTATTGCAGAGCCTATCGAAATTCATAAATTATATAGCTCTAAAAAAGAGGTTAGAGATAGAGTTTACGAGCTGTTAGAAGATGTCGGACTAAATCGAGATCATGCTAATAGGTACCCACATGAATTCTCAGGCGGACAAAGACAACGTATAGGAATTGCGCGAGCCCTGGCATTAGATCCGGAATTTATCATAGCAGATGAGCCAATATCAGCGTTGGACGTTTCTGTACAAGCTCAAGTAGTAAAATTGTTACAGCGTCTTCAAAAGGAAAAAGGGTTAACCTATTTATTTATCGCTCATGATCTATCTATGGTTAAATATATTTCTGATCGTATTGGTGTAATGTATTTAGGGCATATGGTTGAACTAACAACAAGTAGTCAGCTTTATGAAAGCCCATTACATCCATATACGCAGGCATTGTTGTCGGCAATTCCAATTCCAGACCCTGATATTGAGGAATCCCGTCAACGGATTATCCTACAAGGCGAGCTACCAAGTCCGATCAATCCACCTTCGGGTTGTGTATTCAGGACAAGATGTCCTCATGCGATGTCTATATGTGCAGAGAAAAAGCCGATTTGGAAAGAGCAGGAACCAGGCCATTTTGTTGCCTGTCATCTTTATAATTAATATGGGATTACACCAGTCTGATTGAAATGGATTGGTGTTTTTTTATTTTGATTTATAGCTATGTAGAAGGAAAACGAATTAATTTAGAATATTATAGAACTTATTCAAATTTGAGACGTATAAGTTAATGGAGATCAAATTAGTGATAAGGAAGGTGAGTTAATTGGAACAAAAAACAATAGTACGGTTACAAAATCTTTCTAAAGTAATCGGGACAAAGAAAATTATCGACGACCTGACATTAGACTTGTATTCTGGGCAAATAACAGGATTCTTAGGGCCGAATGGAGCAGGGAAAACAACAACTATACGGATGATGACTGGTCTTATGAAGCCAACATCAGGAGAGGTGTTTATAGAAGGCAAGCCTTTGTCCGAGGATTTTGAGGGGTCCATGAGCAAGGTAGGGGTAATTGTAGAGAACCCTGAAATGTATAAGTTTATGAGCGGATATAAAAATCTCGTTCATTTTGCTCGAATGAATAAGAACATCACCAAAGAACGTATTGATGAAGTAATTGCTCAGGTGGGACTTCAAAAGCGTATTCACGAAAAGGTATCCACCTATTCTTTAGGAATGAGACAGCGTCTTGGCCTAGCACAGGCTATCCTACATAAGCCTAAATTTCTTATTTTAGACGAGCCCACAAACGGGTTAGATCCTGCAGGGATTCGGGAATTCCGCACATACTTAAAAAAGATCGCAGTAGAAGATGGTGTTGCTATCTTTGTTTCAAGTCATTTGCTCGCAGAGATAGAATTAATGTGTGATAGAATTGCTGTTATTCAAAATGGGAAGCTCTTATCTATTCAAGAGGTAAATGAACAGCAAAAATCTTATTATTACATCGAAGCATCTGAACTAGAAAAAGTAGTAGATTTCTTTAAACATAAAGAGATTACAATGGAGGCTCAAGGAAGTGGTTTTATAATTCCACTTAATAAAGAGGAAGTGCCTGCATTAGTTGCAGAGATGATTGCGAATGGCCTACAAATCTATTCCATCACTCCAAATAGAAAAACATTAGAAGATCAATTCTTAGAAATTACAGGAGGTGGACAAATTGCTGAATCTCGTGCGAAATGAGTGGTTAAAACTATGGAGTAAAAAAGCAACCTGGATTATGGCTATACTGCTCGTATTAGTAATGCTTGGTTCTGCTGGCTTTGTGAAATGGATGAATTCCTTGGAAGTAGGACAGGACGAATCAGGAGAAGCTATTACAGTTAGTCAGATGGCTGCTAGCTCAGAGGATCCAGAAATAACTAAATATAGATTGGATAATGAACTGCCACCACCAATTATAGATGATAGTGCACAAGGCTTTTTCACTGGCCTTCCTGGTATGATGTCAGTTGTTACATTACTTACAGTAGTTGTTGCAGGTGGTATAGTCGCTTCTGAATTTTCTCAAGGAACGATTAAAATGTTATTAACAAGACCAGTGAAACGTTGGAAAATTCTAACGTCTAAACTTTTAACGGTTGGTTTATTTGCAGTAGCAATGACTGGTATTCTTCTTATTTCAGGTATCATTTTTGGATATATATTCTTTGATAATGTACCAGGAACCCAATTAGAGTTAGTAGACGGTGCTGTAGTTGAAGTTTCATTCTGGGGTAGATTGTTACTGTTAACTGCTTTATCGCTAATCAATGTATTAGTGATTGGAACGTTGGCCTTTATGATTGGCTCTGTTTTCCGTTCGAGCTCATTGGCAATAGGAATATCTATTTTCTTGATGTTTACAGGAGTACAAGTAACCGGTGTTCTCGCGATGTTGGAAATAGAATTTTCAAAGTACATTTTATTTGCTAATACAAATTTAAGTCAATTTATCGGAACAAAAGAGCCGCTACTTGAAAGTATGTCTATGGGCTTCTCTATTGTCGTAATTGCTGTGTACCTAGTGATATTCCTTGTGACAAGCTACTGGTCATTTACAAAACGTGATGTCACGGCATAATTGCCTATTGCATATTTCAAAAACTTGTAGTATTCTGAATTTAACTTAAAGAAAGAGGTGAAGCATTATGGCTATTGTATATAATTCGATTCGAATCAGTAAGCTCATGATGTCTCACCCTGTTATTTTCTAAAATGTAGGCGGAATAGGTATTAGTTTGATTGTATACAGACAATCGAGCTTATTTCTTCATACTTTTTGAAATTTCTTTACTAATGAACGGGAGACCATGATTGCTGATTCGAGCAATCATGGTTTTTTTGTTGCCCAGTAATTCGCTTAATATAATGGCGATTCAAATATTTTAATGGGAAAATTAGGAGGAAATTGAAATTGAATTTAATCGAACAGTATGGATGGAATAGTAAATGGGAAGAAAAGATGTCGAACAAAGGATTAGTAGGTCGAGTTTTACTCGAACATAAGCATTCTTATCGAGTAATTACGAATGAAGGTGAGTGGCTTTGCTCTCTTTCGGGTAGATTTAAGTTTGATCACAACCGTGAAGCCTACCCAGCCGTAGGAGATTGGGTGGTTTTAGAGCAGATGCCCGGAGAAGATAAAGGTATTATTCAACAGGTTTTACCGAGACAATCCCAATTCTCGAGAAAAGTGGCAGGTACAACAACAGAAATCCAATTGGTAGCAGTGAATGTAGACTATGTATTTTTAGTGATGTCACTCAACCATGATTTTAATATAAGAAGGTTAGAGCGCTATCTACTTGCAGCTTGGGATTCTGGTGCTACACCTGTCGTGGTACTAACGAAAAAAGACGCTTGTGAACAGGTGGATTATTTCATCAGTGAAGTCGAAATGATTGCATTTGGCGTAAATGTATTCGCTGTATCTAGTGTCACGGGAGAGGGAATAGATGACTTAGCCGCTCTCCTAGTCAACGGTAAAACGGGGGCCTTACTAGGTTCTTCAGGCGTAGGGAAATCCTCTTTGATCAATGCTCTATCTGGTGAGGATGTAATGGAGGTTAGCGATATTCGAACGGATGACAGTAAAGGACGTCATACAACCACTCATAGAGAGCTTTCCTTATTACCTGGTGGGGGACTATTAATTGATACCCCGGGAATGAGAGAGTTCCAGCTCTGGGATTCTAGCGAAGGTATTAGCAACAGTTTTCAGGATATCGAAGAACTTGCTATCGAATGCAGATTTAGAGACTGCCAGCATAAAAAAGAGCCGGGCTGCGCCATTCAAGAAGCCATTCAAACTGGTTTACTAAAAGAGGATAGATATGTAAGCTATGTAAAATTATTGCGTGAGCTTGCTCATATCGAGCGTAAAAACAACTTAGCTGCTCAAAAAACAGAACGTGATAAATGGAAGCAAGTATCGAAGATCCAAAAAACCAATAAGAGAAGAAAAGTTTAATAGAGGTGCATATGATTCGATTAATTGATCACCAAAAGCATTCTATAGCAGAGGAAATGCTCGAAATACAGCTTCCGGCTTACCGCAAGGAAGCAGAGATTATCGGTTTTGAAGGCATACCACAGCTTAAGGAAACAATCGAGGATATTAAAGTATCTAAAGAGATTTTTATAGGAAAGTATCATATGGAGAAGCTACTTGGTTTTATCTCCTATGAATATGAGGGAGACGTAGTAAGTATTTGTAGGTTAGTTGTCCACCCAAATTATTTTAGAAAAGGGATAGCTTCTGAGTTGCTCCAGCATGTTTTGAGCACTACTTCAAAAGCTGTAAGTATAATAGTTTCTACCGGCGCAAAAAATTTACCAGCTCTTGCTTTGTATGAAAGACATCACTTTTTCAAAGTACAAAATATTGAGGTAGAGCCAACAATTTTTATTACGCAGCTTAAATACAATTCACAAATATAAGAATATAAGTTTTCATTTTGATACACCCTAAAACTACTGACAATAAATGTTGGTAGTTTTTTTGTTTCTTTTATGCTAGGCAAATGAATTGCACAACCAAAAAATTCATTATATAATATAGTCAAAGATAGTCAAAGTCAGTTTTTGTGAGAAGAGGTGAGAGAAGATGAAAAATATATCTGACATTATTGAAGGTTATTTGAAGGCAATTATCGAACAAGAAAGTAGAGGGCAAATTGAAATCAAAAGAAGCGAGATCGCAGAAAAATTTCAATGTGTACCTTCACAAATAAATTATGTAATAAACACCCGATTCACACTGGATCGTGGATATTTGGTGGAAAGTAAACGTGGTGGTGGTGGGTATATTCGAATTCTCCGCGTTCGAGCCCACACAAAAGCTGAATTAATTGAGCATATAATACAAAGTCTGGAAGCAGGAGCATCTGCATCCACTACAGAGGATATTGTTTTTCGTTTATTGGATGAAGAGGTTATTACGAAAAGAGAGGCGAAGATAATTTTAGCAGCTCTAGACAGAACAACTTTAGCCATCCCACTACCAGCAAGAGATGAGCTACGAGCACGTATACTATGTGCCATGCTTTTAACACTAAAATATGAAAAAAGTGAAAATTGAACGGGGTGTTGATAAGGTGATTTGTGAAAATTGTAAACAACGGCCAGCTAAAGTGACGGTTACACAAGTGCATAACGGAGAACACTTTGAAAGACATTATTGTGAGGTCTGTGCCAATAGCCTCCACCCGTTTTATGTTGAATACAAACAAGACCCATTATCTCTTCATCAGCTTCTATCTAATTGGTTTAACCAAGCAGATCAGATAGTTCAACAAAAACAACAAAAAACACTTGAATGTGATGAATGTGGCTGGTCTATTGAGAGATTTCTAGAAGAGGGTAAGTTTGGATGTGCATCATGCTACGAAAGCTTCCGTCCTCATTTACCTCAAGCCCTAAAACGTCTACACAATGGTAACACTACACATATTGGAAAAGCACCAGGGCGACTTGGTGAAAAAATAGCTTTAAAGAAACGAATTGAAGCAATTAGGGCTCAAATGAAGCAGGCAGTTGAGCAAGAGCAATTTGAAGATGCCGCGAAGTTAAGAGACGAAGTTAAAGACCTTGAAAAACAACTTGCCGGAGGAGGTGACGATTCACATGTCGATTGAGAACTTTTTAGATAATTCCAGATCTAGTTGGATGGAAGGGGAAGGAGAGCATTCTGACATCGTGATGAGCACCAGAATTCGCTTGGCGAGAAACCTTAATGGTTTTCGCTTCCCTCTAGCATTTACAGAGGACGAAGCGCATAAAATTGACCAATCTGTATCCTCCACACTGTTAGATGCAGATGAAGAATTACAGAAAAATTTTACATCTGTGCATATTAAAGATGTATCTGAGCTAGGGCGTCAAGTCTTGGTTGAAAAACATTTAATAAGTCCTAAGCTCGCAAATTCACCAAATACGGGATCTGTCCTTTTATCAGAAGATGAGTCTGTTAGTGTCATGGTGAATGAAGAGGACCATATTCGAATTCAATGCCTATTTCCAGGACTCCAAATCCAACAAGCTTACGAACGGGCAGATACAATAGATCGTTTATTAGAAAAGGAATTACCATATGCATTTGACGAACAGTTTGGTTATTTGACAAGCTGCCCTACAAACACTGGAACAGGACTTAGAGCATCTGTCATGATGCACTTACCTGCTTTAACAAAAACAAAGCAAATGAATCGAATCGTAACCATTATTTCTCGGCTTGGTATGGTCGTAAGAGGAATATATGGAGAGGGTAGTGAAGCGCTCGGCAATGTTTATCAGGTATCAAATCAAACGACACTTGGTAAGACTGAGGAAGATATACTTGCTGATCTTCAAAGTATAGCAGAACAAATTATTCAAAAAGAAAGAGAAGCAAGAGACGCACTTTTACAGCACTCCCCAAATACATTGGAGGATCGTCTTTACCGTTCACTAGGAACCTTATCCTATGCTCGTCTAATGACCACAGAGGAGGCGGCAAGATGTCTGTCTGATGTGCGTTTAGGAATAGATATTGGACTTATTAAGGATATAGATATGTCCATCCTAAATGAATGTATGATCTTTATGCAGCCTGGTTTTTTACAAAAGTACGCTGGCACTACTTTAAATGCCACGGAGCGTGACATGTTTCGAGCTAAGCTGTTAAGGGAACGTTTGCAAAAAGGAGAAAAAGATAATACAAAAGGAGAGGAACCTGCATGATGTTTAATCGATTTACGCAAAGATCGCAAAAAGTTTTACAATTAGCTCAAGAAGAGGCTATTCGTTTAAAGCATGAATCTATTGGAACAGAACATATTTTACTCGGTCTTATCCGTGAAGGTAGCGGAATTGCCGCAAAAGCATTAGAAGCAATCGAAGTAGATCCAAAAGTGATAGAGGCAGGGATCGAGGAGCTGGTTGGAACTGGAGCAGAGGAAGTTGGTCCGATTGTTCACTATACGCCTCGTGCTAAGAAAGTCATTGAGCTGTCAGTAGATGAATCAAGAAAACTAGGTCACTCATACATTGGAACAGAACATTTACTTCTTGCTTTAATTCGTGAAGGAGAAGGAGTAGCAGCAAGAGTATTGAACAATGCAGGTGTAAGCTTGAACAAGGCGCGTCAGCAAGTGCTTCAATTATTAGGAAGTTCCGATCAATCTCATAGCAATAGTAATAACAACGGAGTCGCTCCTGCTAGTACACCGACATTAGACGGGTTAGCACGCGATTTAACACAAATTGCAAGAGAAGGTACGCTAGATCCTGTAATAGGGCGTAGCAAGGAAATCACACGTGTTATTGAAATATTAGCTCGTCGTACGAAAAATAATCCGGTCCTAATTGGGGAGCCAGGTGTAGGTAAGACTGCTATTGCAGAAGGTCTTGCACAACAAATCGTACAAAATGAGGTTCCTGAAATTTTAAGAGATAAACGTGTAATGACTTTAGATATGGGTACTGTTGTAGCGGGTACTAAATATCGTGGTGAATTTGAAGACCGTCTGAAAAAAGTGATGGATGAAATTCGCCAAGCAGGAAATGTTATTCTTTTCATTGATGAACTTCATACGTTAATCGGTGCAGGTGGAGCAGAGGGGGCAATTGATGCTTCTAATATCTTGAAACCAGCACTGGCTCGAGGAGAAATTCAATGTATCGGTGCTACTACATTAGACGAATATCGCAAATACATTGAAAAAGATGCTGCGCTTGAACGTCGCTTCCAACCAATCCAAGTTGATGAGCCTTCTTCTGAGGAAGCTGTACAAATTATTTATGGGTTACGCGATCGTTATGAAGCACATCACCGTGTGAAAATTACGGATGAAGCAGTAGAAGCGGCAGTTAAAATGTCTGATCGTTACATTTCAGATCGTTTCTTGCCTGATAAAGCAATAGATTTAATTGATGAGGCAGGTTCTAAGGTTCGCCTTCGTTCCTATACAACTCCTCCTAATTTAAAAGAATTAGAAACGAAGCTAGAGGCTGTTCGCTCTGAGAAAAATGCAGCTGTGCAAAGCCAGGAATTTGAGAAGGCAGCTTCTTTCCGAGATAAAGAACAAAAGATTAAAGATAAATTAGAAACTATGAAAAATACTTGGAAAGAAAAACAAGGAAAAGAAGAGTCAGAGGTTACAGTCGAGGATATCGCTGCTGTCGTTTCGATGTGGACTGGAATTCCTGTTTCCAAGTTAGCTCAAACAGAGTCCGAGAAGTTGTTAAAGCTGGAGGATAAATTACATGAACGTGTAATCGGACAAAAAGAAGCGGTAGATGCTATTTCTCGTGCTATCCGACGAGCTCGAGCGGGCTTAAAAGATCCGAAGCGACCAATTGGTTCATTTATCTTCTTAGGACCTACAGGAGTAGGTAAAACGGAGTTAGCTCGTGCTTTAGCAGAGGTAATGTTTGGAGACGAGGACGCGATGATCCGAGTAGACATGTCTGAGTACATGGAAAAACATTCTACTTCTCGTTTAGTAGGTTCACCTCCGGGGTATGTTGGCTTTGATGATGGTGGTCAGTTGACTGAAAAAGTTCGCCGTAAACCGTATTCTGTAATTTTATTAGATGAAATTGAAAAAGCACATCCAGACGTATTCAATATACTTTTACAAGTATTAGAGGATGGTCGATTAACTGATTCGAAAGGTCGCACAGTCGACTTCCGCAATACAGTAGTGATTATGACATCTAATGTTGGAGCAGATGCACTTAAGTATAATAAACATGTAGGGTTTAACTTACAAGAAGCAGGAAAAACGGATTATAAAGATATGAAAGGAAAAATGCTGGAAGAATTGAAAAAAGCATTCCGTCCTGAATTCTTAAACCGTTTAGATGAAATGATTGTATTCCACTCATTAGAGAAGGAACACTTAAAACAAATTGTGACATTAATGACAGAGCAGCTAGCGAAGCGTTTAAAAGAACAAGGAATAGAGCTAGTACTTACTGAAGCTGCTCAAGATAAAATTACTACAGAAGGCTACGATCCAACATATGGAGCACGTCCGTTGCGCCGTGCATTACAAAAGCATGTGGAAGATCGTCTTTCAGAGGAACTGTTAAAAGGTGAAGTCTTAACGGGTCAGCGTGTAGTATTTGATGTAGAAAATGACGAATTTGTTGTTCGAACAACAGAGCCTGTCACAGAAAGTTAATATTATAGGCATTCCGAGATCACCGGAATGCCTTTTTTTACATAGTGCAACTAAGAGTATGTGAGGTGGCTGAGGAACTGCCTCCTCGCATTTCTCCATTTGCCTGTCGGGGCAGAACAGGCACTTGCGCTTTTCTTATTATAGGAGGATTATATGGCAAAAAAGAAAACGAAATTTATGTGTAACTCATGTGGCTATGAGGCTGCCAAATGGATGGGTAGATGTCCAGGGTGTGGAGAATGGAACACGATGGTCGAAGAGGTAGAGGTTGTTTCTAAGGGGCCTAGACATTCTTTTCAGCATTCCTCTGGAGTCACTCAAAAAGCAACGCCCATTATATCTATTGAAACGATCGATGAGCCTCGTGTACAGACGGATTTAGTAGAATTGAATCGGGTCTTAGGTGGAGGAATTGTGCCAGGCTCCCTAGTTTTAATTGGGGGAGATCCAGGTATAGGTAAATCAACGCTTCTTTTACAAGTTTCTGCACTTCTTGCGAATAAGGGAGAAAGAGTCCTCTACATTTCCGGAGAAGAATCCATCCGCCAGACGAAACTCCGAGCAGAACGTCTAGGAGTTACTTCAAACGAACTTTATATCTATTCGGAAACTAATCTAGAGCTGATAAATGAAACAATCGATCAAGTAAGTCCGCGTTTTGTAATCGTGGATTCTATACAAACTGTGCATCACCCAGAAGTAACGAGTGCACCAGGTAGCGTGTCTCAAGTACGTGAAAGTACTGCTGAGCTGATGCGTATCGCGAAGACTAAAAATATTGCGATCTTTTTAGTTGGTCATGTAACTAAAGAAGGCCAAATCGCCGGACCAAGGATCCTTGAGCATATGGTAGATACGGTTTTATATTTTGAGGGTGAGCGTCATCACAATCATCGTATATTGCGTTCACAAAAAAATAGATTTGGTTCGACTAATGAGATTGCTATTTTTGAAATGGTACAACAGGGTCTAAAGGAAGTACTGAATCCTTCTGAGTTATTTTTGCAGGAGCGTTCTCATGGAGCAGCAGGCTCTGCAATCGTCGCGTCTATGGAAGGGACAAGACCGATTTTAGTAGAGATTCAAGCGCTAGTCACACAGTCGAGCTTTAACTACCCTAAAAGAATGGCTACAGGGATTGACCAAAATAGAATTTCCTTGTTAATGGCAGTGCTAGAAAAACGCATGGGACTGCTACTTCAAACACAAGACGCCTATATAAAAGTTGCCGGTGGAGTAAAATTAGACGAACCTGCCATCGATTTAGCCGTCCTAGTAAGTATTGTCTCTAGTTTTAGAGATATAGGTGTTGCTTCAACTGACTGTTTTATAGGAGAAGTCGGATTAACTGGTGAGGTAAGAAGAGTTTCGAGGATTGAACAAAGAGTGCAAGAGGCTGCAAAGCTCGGCTTTAAACGAGCAATCATCCCAGCATCGAATATGGGAGGCTGGGACTATCCAAAGGGACTTCAGGTCATTGGTGTAGAATCAGTAAATGAAGTGATGAAGGAAGCTTTTTCTTAACTGACTAGTAGGACAAACTACTCGAGGTAATAATAGAGAAGATACGGTGGTGGGGAACTGCCACCTGCTTTCTAAAATACGTATACTTCTGAGTGGTAATGTAAACTATGTATAAGTAAACTTTTGATACTAGTATTGTATTGCTGCATTGGTTAGCCTTACTCATACGTCAAAATAGGCATAGAGCCATAAAAGGAAGTATAATAAAATTTAAACGGAGGTGGAATATTTGTTAAAGTGGATTATTCAAATTGCTTTTGTATTAATAGGTGGTACATTAGGGTTGCTATTCTTACCGCACTTATATGAACTGATTAATTTATCCAACAACTCTTTTATTAACAATGTATATGTTTCTGTATTAATCGGAGCAATCATGCTGTATGTAGCTGCGCTATTTTTAACAGATTATTTAATTCATTTCATTAAATGGATGGAGGAAAGACTATTAAAGGCACCCATTGGTGATTTGTTGTTTGGGACGTTAGGGATGGTCATCGGTTTAATCGTAGCCTTCTTTTTAGGGTCAGCGGTATCGAGTATTGAATTTCCAGTCATTCGGTCTGTTGCTCCAGTTCTATTGACCATCATTTTAGGGTATTTAGGATTCCAGGTAGGTTATAAAAAAAGAGATGAATTGCTACACGTGTTTACTCCATCTTCTAAGCTTCCTACGTTGAAGAAAAAAACAGCAGAGGAAGAAGAACAGGCTCTACCATTGGGGACTTACAAGCTCTTGGACACAAGTGTGATCATTGATGGAAGAATAGCTGATATTTCTGAAACCGGCTTTATGGAAGGGGTACTTGTTGTCCCTCAATTTGTGCTAACGGAGCTTCAGCATATTGCAGATTCTTCTGATACACTTAAACGGACAAGAGGTCGCCGAGGCTTAGACGTTCTAAACAAACTAAAGGATGAAAGAAGTACGGCAGTTTTAATAGTGGAAGAAGACTTTGAGGATGTCCAAGAGGTTGATTTAAAATTGATGCGTCTAGCTAAAAAAATGGGTGGCATAGTAGTTACAAATGACTTTAATCTAAACAAGGTATGTGAGCTGCATCAGGTTCGTGTATTGAATATTAATGATTTAGCAAATGCCGTTAAACCGGTAGTTATTCCCGGGGAAATAATGCATGTAGTTGTGATTAAAGATGGTAAAGAGCATAATCAAGGGGTAGCTTATTTAGACGATGGGACGATGATTGTTGTAGAAGGCGGTAAAGCTTATATCGGACAAGCTATTAATGTAGAAGTGACGAGTGTTCTCCAAACATCAGCAGGACGAATGATCTTTGCGAAACCCCAAGAAACTAAATAAGTAGGAGGGGATGTTTCCTTTGTGGAGCATACCCTTTTTCTTTGTAATATAGGAGGTACGTAAATAATGTTGTATACAGTAATCTTACCTGCCGCGGGGAGTGGCAAAAGGATGGGAGCAGGTCACAACAAACTTTTTATCGAATTAAGTAATATACCAGTTTTAATACATACGCTTAGAGTTTTTGAACAAGACCCTGACTGCGCTCATATTGTATTGGCGATAAAAAAAGAAGAAAAATCATATATAGAACAGCTTCTACAGCAATATTCCATCCAAAAGGTGTCAGCCATTGTAGAAGGCGGTTCTGAAAGACAGCATAGTGTATATGCGGGCTTGAAGGCTAGTCCTGCTAAAGGGATTGTATTGGTGCATGATGCTGCTAGACCGTTCATTCAGCAGGAAGTCATTCATCAGCTAGTCCAAGCAGCTGAAAAATTTGGCTCAGCAGTTGCTGCAGTACGGGCAAAGGATACGATGAAAAAGGTTCACAATGGTATAATACAGGAAACGGTTGATCGAGAGAGTCTTTGGATTATCCAAACACCTCAAGCTTTTCAATATGATGTATTGGAGAAAGCCGAAAGACTCGCTGAGCAGGAATCCTTTTTAGGAACAGACGAGGCTATGCTAGTAGAGAAGCAAGGTGGAAATGTTCACATCGTGGAGAGTACCTATGATAACGTAAAGGTAACCACTCAAGAGGACTTATTGTTAGGAGAAGTAATTTTAAATAAACGAAAGCAGGAGGAAAAATAAATTGTTAAGAATAGGACAAGGCTTTGATGTACATGAATTTGCAGATAACCGCCCATTAATCATAGGTGGGATAACGATCCCTTATGAAAGAGGTTTAATCGGTCACTCGGATGCAGATGTGTTACTCCATACCATTACAGATGCAGCGCTAGGAGCAATTGGAGAAGGAGATATCGGAAGACATTTCCCTGATACGGATCCTGACTTTAAAGATGCAGATTCGGCGAAATTGCTCGAGTATATTTGGAAGCTAGTAGATGCAAAAGGCTATAAGCTTGGAAATGTAGATTGCACGATAATAGCTCAGATGCCTAAAATGGCCCCGTACATAGAGCAAATCCGCTCAAAAGTAGCAGAGCTTCTGCAAGCTGATGTCTCTCAGGTCAATGTAAAGGCAACAACTACCGAAAAGCTAGGGTTTACTGGGCGTGGGGAAGGGATTGCTTCGATGGCAACTATCCTTTTAATGAAAAAAGACTAGCTTTAAAAATGCTACACGCAGTGGTAGAATAGATAAAGTTTACTACTTTAGCGAAACAGGCAACAATCACGTTGTCTATCAACGGTTTAATTCCACTTTCCAGATAACGGTTTAATTTAAACGTAAGATAATTAGGAGGATTTATAATGACACAAGAAGTTCGCGTACGCTATGCACCAAGTCCTACAGGAAATCTTCATATTGGAGGAGCACGTACTGCATTATTCAATTATTTATATGCTCGCCACCATAATGGGAAATTTATCGTTCGTATTGAAGACACAGATATTGAGCGAAATATTGAAGGCGGAGAATTATCACAGCTGGATAACTTAAAGTGGCTAGGAATGGAATACGATGAATCAGTAGATATCGGTGGACCTTATGCACCTTATCGCCAAATGGAGCGATTAGATATTTACACGAAATACGCAGAGGAAATGCTAGAAAAAGGCCATGCTTATAAATGTTTCTGTACTTCTGAGGAATTAGAAGCTGACCGTGAGCAACAAAAAGAAAATGGTGTAGCTGCTCCGATGTATAACGGAAAATGCCGACATCTATCCAAAGAAGAAGTACAAGAGAAGGAAGCGGCAGGAACGCCTTATACGATTCGTATGCGTGTGCCTGAAAATGTAACGTATAAGTTCGACGATTTAGTTCGTGGAACTGTGTCCTTTGAATCCAAAGACGTTGGTGACTGGGTTCTTGTCAAAGCAAATGGCATTCCAACCTATAACTACGCAGTAGTATTAGATGATCACTTAATGGAGATTACGCATGTATTCCGAGGTGAAGAGCATTTATCCAATACTCCAAAACAATTAATGGTATTTGACGTTTTCGGCTGGGAATATCCTAAATACGGGCACATGACGTTAATCATCAACGAAAGCCGTAAAAAATTATCTAAACGTGATGAATCAATCATACAATTTGTAGCACAATATAAAGACCTAGGGTATCTTCCAGAAGCAATGTTCAACTTCTTTGCTTTATTAGGCTGGTCTCCTGAAGGAGAAGAAGAAATCTTCTCTAAAGAGGAATTCATTAAACAATTTGATGTAGCTCGTCTTTCCAAATCACCGTCAATGTTCGATAAGCAAAAACTAACTTGGATGAACAATCAATACATTAAGCAACTTCCACTAGAAAAAGTAGTAGAGCTTGCGTTGCCACATCTACAAAAAGAAGGGCTTCTTCCAGAGGAATTATCTGAGGAGCAACAAGTATGGGCTACAAATTTAATAGGGCTTTACCATGATCAAATGAGCTTTGGAGCAGAAATTATTGAGTTGTCATCATTGTTCTTTAACGACGATGTTGCATATAATGAAGAAGCTCTTGAAGTATTGACTGGTGAACAAGTACCAGAGGTTATGGCTGCCTTTAAAGCACAGTTAGAGGCTCTAGAAACATTTGAACCAGCAGAAATTAAAGCATCGATTAAAGCAGTGCAAAAGGAAACGGGTCATAAGGGGAAAAACCTATTTATGCCTATCCGTGTCGTAACTACTGGCCAAACACATGGTCCGGAATTAGCGGATGCAATTAGCTTAATCGGTAAAGAAAAAGTAATTGCAAGAGTTTCCAAATACGCTAAACAATAAAATTGACTTTTCCACTACAAGGTGTGAAAATGAGTGTAATTCATGAACGAAGTAAAGAAAGCTAAGAAGAGGAGAAGTACGTAACGCAAGTTCCTTAGAGAGGACCATCACCGGCTGAAAGTGGTCTGAACCTATGAGTTATGGAAATGCACCTCGGAGCGCCAAGCCGAACGATTAGTAGGCTGGACGTATCATCTGCGTTAAAGATGTGAAGCGGGAAAGGTGTATATCTTTCCAATCAGAGTGGAACCGCGCAAAACAGCGTCTCTGTCTATATTTATAGACAGAGACTTTTTTTATTGTTTAGGAAATTATAAAATTCTGAACTTGTGGATAAATAGATGTCTAGCTTCAGCGCCTTGCCCCTCGGGGTCAAATGGATAAAAGCTGCGGTGGCTGAGGAACTGCCTCCTCGCTTTTCTCCATTTGCCTGTCGGGGCAAACATAGGCGCTTGCGCTTTTCTTATGGAAAAAAGGAGTGATTATCGTGTTTGAGCGGATGAAAGAAGATATAGAGGTAGTGTTTGAACAGGATCCCGCTGCTACTAGTAAGTTGGAGGTTATATTAACCTATGCAGGCTTACATGCAGTTTGGAGCCATAGGTTAGCACATGTCTTTTATAAAAGGAAATGGTTTTTCCTTGCAAGGCTAATCTCCCAAATCAGCAGGTTCTTTACAGGTATAGAAATCCATCCTGGAGCGGTGATAGGCAGACGCTTCTTCATCGACCATGGTTCAGGGGTGGTTATTGGAGAAACCTGTGAGATAGGAGACGATTGTACGATCTATCAAGGCGTTACCTTAGGGGGAACTGGTAAAGAAAAAGGAAAGCGTCACCCTACTCTTAAGAATAATGTCTTAGTAGCTACTGGAGCTAAGGTGTTGGGGTCTATCACAATCGGTGACAACAGTAAGGTAGGAGCAGGCTCCGTCGTCCTAAAGGATGTACCAGAAGATTCTACGGTAGTTGGCATACCTGGTGTAGTCGTTATTCAAAATGGTAAAAAGGTAAAAAGAAACTTAGATCATCAAGATCTTCCTGATCCATTTGCAGATCGGTGCAAGGAAATGGAAGATAAGATTAAGCAACTACAGGAAGAAATAGTTCGATTGCTAGAGGAAAAGGAGAGAGCCAAACGCCATGACAATTCAAATCTTTAATTCACTGAAACGTGAGAAGGAACCATTTGTGCCAATAGAAGAAGGAAAGGTAAAAATGTATGTATGCGGTCCAACGGTATACAATTACATCCATATCGGTAACGCACGACCGGTTATCGTATATGACACGGTCCGAAAGTATTTGCAATATCGTGGATACGATGTGACATTCGTAAGTAACTTTACTGATGTAGACGACAAGATTATTAAAGCGGCCAACGAACTCGGTGAAGATGTATCAGAGCTTACGGATCGCTTTATTAAAGCTTATTATGCGGACGTAGAGGCACTAGGGTGCACAAAGGCAGACTCTCATCCTCGTGTAACGGAACATATGGATGAAATTATAGATTTTATTAAAGTGCTAGTAGAAAAAGGCTATGCTTATGAATCACAAGGTGACGTTTACTACCGTACGAGAAAGTTTGAAGGGTACGGAAAGCTTTCTCATCAGTCCGTAGACGACTTAAAGGTAGGAGCACGCATTGAGCGTGGAGAGAAGAAAGAAGACGCATTAGACTTCGCTCTATGGAAAGCTGCAAAGCCGGGTGAGATATTCTGGGAAAGTCCATGGGGGCAAGGTCGACCAGGTTGGCATATTGAGTGCTCTGTTATGGCACGTGAGATTTTGGGAGACACAATTGATATACACGCTGGTGGTCAGGATTTAACTTTCCCTCACCATGAAAACGAGATTGCTCAATCTGAGGCTAGGACTGGAAAAACCTTTGCTAGGTATTGGATGCATAACGGTTATATCAATATAGACAATGAAAAAATGTCGAAGTCACTTGGTAACTTTGTATTGGTGAATGACATTCGCAAGCAAATTAACCCGCAAGTGCTCCGATTCTTTATGCTAAGCGTTCATTACCGTAACCCAATTAACTATTCTCAAGAGCTTGTAGAGCAGGCAGAGGCAGGATTAGAACGTATTCGTACTTCATATGAAAATGTACTTCACCGTTTGAATACAACAGCGGATTTAGGTGACCAGCATGATATATGGCTGCACAAAATACAAGAGGTTAAGCAACAATTTGAAACGGCAATGGATGATGATTTTAATACTGCCAATGGGATAGCTGCATTATTTGAATTATCTAAGCTAGCGAATACTTATCTATTAGAAAAGCAAACATCTGAAGAAGTATTAAAACAATTTATTTCCATTTTGGATTTATTAACTGCAGTTCTTGGAATTACTCTTTCAAAGGAGCAAGAGGTGTTGGATGAAGAAATTGATGCGCTTATCGAAGAACGTAACCAAGCGAGAAAAGATCGAAATTTTGCTCGTGCTGATGAAATTAGAGATCAGCTGAAGGAAATGAATATTATTTTAGAAGATACTGCCCAAGGTATCCGATGGAAGCGTGGGTGACCCTCGTGGAATTTAAATTATCTGATGTAAAGCAACTTAACTCTTTAGCCTTAGCTTATTTGGGTGATGCGGTGTTCGAACAAGTAGTTCGAGAACACCTCATCCGCTCAGGGCGGGTTAGACCAAACATCCTTCACAAAGAAGCAACAAAATACGTGTCTGCCAAGGCACAAGCAACAATCGTTAAAGAAATGTTAAACACTAATTTCTTAACTGAGGAAGAAGAGGCTGTCTTAAGAAGAGGAAGAAACGCCAAATCTGGAACGGTTCCTAAAAATACAGACGTGTTGACGTATCATTACAGTACAGCGTTTGAAGCTGTTATTGGTAGCTTATACTTAAGTGAGCAAGCAGATCGTTTGCAAGAGGTGCTGCGATTTTCCATTGAATTTATCGATGGGCAAAAGGGAGAGAAAAAATAATGATAGAGAAATCCGAACAAACTGGTAAAATTATTGCTGGTAAAAATCCAGTCGTAGAAGCACTGCGCTCTGGAAGAGACATGAATAAGGTCTGGATAGCTGAAGGTATTCAAAAAAGTGGTGTTACAGAAATCATACAATTGGCGAAGGAAGCAGGAATTATCGTTCAGTTTGTCCCAAAGAAAAAGCTGGATAATCTAACCGATGCAAATCATCAAGGGATTGTAGCTTCAGTTGCTGCTTACAAATATGCAGAATTAGATGATTTATTTAATCTAGCTGCAAGTAAAAAAGAGGATCCACTTTTTATCATTTTAGATGAAATTGAGGACCCACATAACCTAGGTTCTATTATGCGTACTGCGGATGCAGTAGGAGCACATGGTATTATCATTCCGAAGAGAAGAGCTGTTGGGTTAACAGCAGTAGTAGCCAAAGCATCTACAGGTGCAATTGAGCATGTGCCAGTTTATCGTGCCGGGAACTTGGCTCAAACAGTGGACGAGCTTAAAGAACGCGGAGTGTGGATTGCAGGAACAGATGCTGCGAAGTCAACAGATTATAGAAACATGGATGCTACCCTCCCGTTAGCACTCATTATTGGAAGTGAAGGAAAAGGGATGAGTCGATTATTAAAAGATAAATGCGACTTTCTTTACCATTTGCCGATGGTTGGTCATGTAACTAGCTTGAATGCGTCCGTTGCTACGTCAATCCTTCTATACGAAGTTTTGCGCGTAAGAAACCCGCTTAAACAATAAAATCATGCAGATTCTACTTGTCGATGGTTATAATATCATCGGCGCATGGAGCGAGTTAAGAAAACTAAAAAATGATAAATTACTAGATGCTAGAGATAGACTAATCGAGCAAATGGCAGAATATAAAGCATTTACTGGTATACGAGTAATTGTAGTGTTTGATGCCCACCTAGTACCGGGTATAGAAAACAAAAAGAAACAGTATGATGTGGAAATTATCTTTACAAGAAAAAATGAAACAGCAGACGAACGAATTGAAAAGATGACTCGGGAGTTAAGTGGTAGACGCGTACAAATTTATGTTGCTACCTCTGATATGACAGAGCAACGAGTCATATTTGGACAAGGTGCGCTAAGAAAATCTGCAAGAGAGTTAGAAATTGAAATGATTTCTATTTCCTCGAATATTACGAAAAAAGTGAAGAATATCCAAGAAGCTAAGCCGTCTTCGACCATTGATTTATCAGAAGAAGTAGCGGAAATTTTCGAAAAATGGCGAAGAGGAATGAAATGACTCATTGACGCTATAAAATTGAATCCTGTATACTGATGGTAAATATGTCTAATTTAGCTGAGGTGACTTCATTGGAAAAGACAGAGCTGAATCTACAACAATTGGATAGTTTACTAGATGAAGAGCTTGTAGAAATGGTTCATCAAGGAAACACCGAAGCGCTAGATTATTTAATAACGAAATACCGTTCATTTGTGAGAATGAAAGGTAGATCCTATTTTTTAATAGGTGCGGATAAGGAAGATATACTTCAAGAAGGAATGATTGGACTATATAAGGCGATTCGTGATTTCAAAGAGGAAAAGCTTTCTTCTTTTAGGGCATTTGCTGAATTATGTATTACAAGGCAGATCATTACTGCTATTAAAACAGCTACCAGGCAAAAGCATATTCCGCTCAATTCATATATTTCCTTGGACAAGCCGATCTATGATGAAGAATCAGACCGTACACTTATGGATATTATCGCAGGATCTGTGGTAGACGACCCAGAGGAGTTAATCATAAACAGAGAAAACTATGATTACATGGAAGGTAAAATGGGTGAAATTTTAAGCGAGCTTGAGCAGCAGGTGCTCTCCTTATATCTAGACGGCCAATCCTATCAAGAGATATCCGAGGAATTGAATAGACATGTTAAGTCTATCGATAATGCCTTGCAAAGAGTAAAGCGTAAGCTAGAGCGTTATATGGAGATTGGAAGTAATTATGCATAATTTGGGATTTTGTTGACACAGTAAGTCTAAGGTGATAATCTTGAAAAAGACTTATACACCAAAAAGGTGAGATTATGACTAAAAAAATCGTCTTGAGTTGCGTAGAATGTGGTAATCGCAATTATACAGTTCCAGCGTCTAAAGATAGCGGTTCTGTTCGTATAGAGAGAAAAAAATACTGCACGCATTGTAATGCTCATACAGTACACAAACAAACATTATGAGTATGTAAGAAGATAGATATTCCATGTGGAGGTTCAACTAAATGGCTAATATTAGTGGGTTTTTTAAAAACGTAGGGTCAGAAATGAGAAAAGTAAGTTGGCCAAAACGCAAAGAGCTAACACGGTACACAATCATTGTGCTTGCAACAGTAGCGGTAATGGCTGTATTCTTTGCAGTAGTGGACTTAGGTATTTCTGAATTGTTCCGTTGGTACTTGGAGTTATAAGTTTGTAGCATGTAAATATCTGAAAATAGCCCGTCTTAGTCAACGAACGGGTTTTTTCATTTGTCTTAGAAAAGGAGGGAAGGACGTCTAGTCCTGACACTATGGAAAAAAATTGGTATGTCGTTCATACGTACTCTGGGTATGAAAATAAAGTAAAAGCAAATTTAGAAAAGCGTGTAGAAACAATGGGGATGTCTGACAAGATATTCCGAGTGTTCATCCCGGAACAAGAAGAAACAGATTTTAAAGATGGAAAAAAACGTGTGGTTACAAGAAAAACATTCCCTGGGTATGTTTTTGTAGAGTTAATCATGACTGACGACGCTTGGTATGTAGTACGTAACACACCAGGAGTAACTGGATTCCTAGGTTCATCAGGTGGAGGGACAAAGCCTACACCGCTTGCTCCAGAAGAGGTTCAATCTATGCTGAAGCAAATGGGTATGAACGATCGCAAAGTCGAGGTAGATTTCTCAGTTGGAGAATTAGTAGAAGTACTAGAAGGGCCATTTGCTCATTTCCAAGGTAAAGTAGAAGCAATCGAGGCAGAAAAAGGAAAAGTTACTGTTTCTATAGATATGTTCGGACGCGAAACGAATATGGAGCTAGATTTCGAACAAGTAATTAAAGTATAATTTATACTTGCTAAAAAAATGGATAAGTGGTATCATTTCAAAGGTCAGACTGAAAAAAAGTCTGCATGAATTTTCTAAATGTTATCAGCGCAGAGCTGAGAGACAGATATTTGAGTGGGAGGGGCAACCCAATTACCACATCACGGACTTAAGGAGGTGTGTCTCGTGGCTAAAAAAGTGATTAAAGTTGTTAAATTACAAATTCCTGCTGGTAAAGCTAATCCAGCTCCACCGGTTGGTCCTGCATTAGGACAAGCGGGTGTTAATATCATGGGATTCTGTAAGGAGTTCAACGCACGTACTGCTGATCAAGCAGGTCTAATCATTCCGGTTGAAATTTCTGTATTTGAAGATCGTTCTTTTACTTTCATTACAAAAACTCCGCCGGCAGCAGTGTTACTTAAAGTAGCAGCAGGAATTCAATCTGGATCAGGTGAACCGAACCGCGTTAAAGTGGCGACAGTTAAACGTGAAAAAGTTCGCGAAATCGCTGAACAAAAAATGCCAGATCTAAACGCTGCATCTGTTGAAACAGCTATGTTGATGGTTGAAGGTACAGCACGTAGCATGGGTATTACGATCGAAGACTAATACTTTATGTGATTTTGATATGAAGCAATTGTTTTTTGGAAGGTTGTAGTTGTTCCGTAGAATAACTGCAACCTTTACACGTGGGAGGTTTATTCCGCTAAAACCACTATCAAGGAGGACATTTTAAAATGGCTAACAAAGGTAAAAAGTTACAAGAAGCTGCTAAATTAGTTGACAAAAATACTACGTATTCAGCTAAAGAAGCAATTGAACTTGCTAAAAAAACTAGCACAGTTAATTTTGATGCAACAGTTGAAGTTGCTTTCCGTCTAGGAATTGATACTCGTAAAAACGACCAACAAATCCGTGGAGCAGTAGTACTTCCAAACGGAACTGGTAAAACTCAACGCGTATTAGTTTTTGCTAAAGGTGAAAAACTTAAAGAAGCTGAAGCTGCAGGTGCAGACTATGTAGGTGACGTGGAATATATCAACAAAATCCAACAAGGATGGTTTGACTTCGATGTAATCGTAGCTACTCCTGACATGATGGGTGAAGTTGGTAAAATCGGTCGAGTACTTGGACCAAAAGGTTTAATGCCAAACCCTAAAACTGGTACTGTTACATTTGATGTTACTAAAGCGATTGAAGAAATTAAAGCTGGTAAAGTAGAATACCGTGCTGACAAAGCAGGGATTATTCATGCACCTATCGGAAAAGTTTCTTTCGAAGACGACAAATTAGTAGAAAACTTCATGGCAGTATTTGAAGTAATTCAAAAAGCTAAACCAGCTGCATCAAAAGGTGTTTACATGAAATCTGTAAATGTAACAACTACAATGGGCCCAGCTATTAAAGTTGACGCTCAATCAGTAAAATAATAATTGACAACCTATAGTCTATCTGATAAGATGACTTTTGTTGTGTAATATACATTTGTACCGAAGACAGTAGGAGTGACTTGTCACTTAATATCCTACCGAGGACACGTAAATTCAGATTCTAATTAGATGATGACTTTCTGCCTCTGTGTCTATCCGTAGATCAGAGGCTTTTCTTTTGTCGGTATAAATGGCCAATTCTTATAGGAGGTGCCAAGATGAGCAAAGCAATCGAAACAAAAAAAGTAATTGTAGACGATATCGCTGGTAAATTTAAAGCTGCTGCTTCAGTAGTAGTTGTTGATTACCGTGGTTTAAACGTTGCACAAGTTACGGAATTACGTAAACAACTTCGTGAAGCTGGCGTTGAGTTCAAAGTTTATAAAAACTCACTTACACGTCGTGCTACTGAAATCGCGGGTGTTGATGCGATCAACGAATTCTTAGTTGGACCAAATGCTGTTGCATTCTCTAACGAAGACGTAGTTGCTCCTGCAAAAATCATCAACGATTTTGCTAAAAAGAACGAACAATTAGAAATTAAAGCAGGGATCATCGAAGGTAACGTATCTTCAGCTGAAGATGTAAAAGCACTTGCAGAACTTCCATCACGCGAAGGTCTTCTTTCAATGCTTTTATCTGTACTTCAAGCTCCAGTGCGCAATTTCGCACTTGCAACAAAAGCTGTTGCAGAACAAAAAGAAGAGCAAGGCGCATAATTCATTATGCAACTCTTCGACAAAAAACCGGCTAATAGCCTAACATACCCAATAATAGGAGGAAAATAAAATGAATAATGAGCAAATCTTAGAAGCTATCAAATCAATGACAGTTCTTGAATTAAACGACTTAGTAAAAGCAATCGAAGAAGAATTCGGTGTTACTGCTGCTGCACCTGTAGCTGCTGCAGCTGGTGGCGGTGCTGCTGCTGCTGAAGAGCAAACTGAATTTGACGTAATCCTTGCATCTGCAGGCGACCAAAAAATCAAAGTAATCAAAGTAGTTCGTGAAATCACTGGTCTTGGCTTGAAAGAAGCTAAAGAAGTAGTAGATAACGCTCCTAAAGCTATTAAAGAAGGCGTATCTAAAGAAGATGCAGAAGCTATGAAAGCTCAACTTGAAGAAGTAGGCGCTAACGTAGAAGTTAAGTAATTTCTGGTACAACTCGGGGAAAAAGCTCGTCTATATACGACGGGCTTTTCTTCGTATGTATGATGGAGGGTTAAACGGTGTCTGAACATTATTATTCTAGAAAACCTCAAACGGAAAGTAAGCCTCAACATTGGAATTTTAAATTACTTGGTCATAATTTTCGGTTTGAAACAGATGCTGGTGTATTTAGTAAGAGCGAAGTAGATTTTGGCTCCCGTGTATTAATTGATGCTTTTAGTGCCCCAGATCTCGAAGGAGATATATTGGATGTGGGCTGTGGGTACGGTCCAATTGGACTTGCCGTTGCAAAAGCAAATGAAGAAAGAACAGTTCATTTAGTAGATGTTAACACACGTGCAATCCAACTTGCAGTAAAAAATGCGGCTGCTAACGGGGTACAAAATGTGCGAATCTATGAAAGTGATGGGTTGTCAGCAGTGGAAACTGCAAACTTTGCGGCTATTATAACTAATCCACCTATTCGTGCTGGAAAAGAGACTATATTTCGTTTCTATAAGGATTCCTATGAAAAATTAGTTTCAGGGGGAGAATTGTGGGTTGTAATTCAAAAGAAACAAGGGGCACCATCTACTTTTAGTTTTTTAGAAGAGATTTTTGGTCAAGTAGAAGTTGTGAACAAAGAAAAAGGTTATTGGATTATAAAAGGTACAAAAGATTGACTTGACAAAATCGCTATGATATTATAATAAAATGCAAAAATATTATTTTGAGGACTTATGCCCTTTTGTATAAAAGCTATACTTTATGGGTATACTGGCCGAGAAAAGTTTGGTGAATCAAAAATGAGCTCTTATTAAGAACTCGTTTTCTTTTTGTCTTTCGATATCATACACCAAAATGTCTATATCGAAAAGACCTAATATCGCTTTAATTGAGGGGTGAATGAGTTGACAGGTCAACTAGTTCAGTACGGACAACACCGCCAGCGTAGAAGTTTTGCGCGTATTAGTGAGGTGCTAGAGTTACCGAATCTTATTGAGATTCAAACAGCATCTTATGAATGGTTCCTTGAAGAAGGTTTACGTGAAATGTTTAAAGATATTTCACCAATCGAGGATTTTACAGGCAATCTATCATTGGAATTTGTCGACTATAGTTTGAATGAACCAAAGTATTCAGTCGATGAATCAAAAGAACGTGACGCAACATACGCAGCACCACTACGCGTAAAAGTACGTCTTCATAACAAAGAAACGGATGAAGTGAAGGAACAGGATGTCTTTATGGGTGATTTCCCACTAATGACAGAAACCGGAACTTTCGTAATTAATGGTGCTGAGCGAGTAATCGTATCTCAGCTAGTCCGTTCACCAAGTGTATACTTCCATGACAAAACTGACAAAAATGGTAAAAAAGGCTTTGGTGCTACAGTTATTCCTAACCGTGGTGCATGGCTGGAATACGAGATTGATGCAAAGGACGTAGTCTATGTTCGTATTGATAGAACTCGTAAATTACCAGTAACTGTTTTACTTCGTGCTTTAGGTTTCGGTTCAGATCAAGAAATCATTGATTTAATCGGTGACAATGAGTATTTACGTAACACGCTTGAAAAGGACAATACAGAAACTACTGAAAAAGCGTTATTAGAAATCTATGAACGCTTACGTCCTGGTGAGCCACCAACAGTGGAAAGTGCAAAGAGCTTGCTATACTCTCGCTTCTTTGACCCAAAACGCTATGACTTAGCTAATGTTGGTCGTTACAAAATGAACAAAAAATTGCATATTAAAAATCGTTTATTTAACCAAACGGTAGCAGAAACGCTAGTGGATCCTGAAACAGGTGAAATCTTAGTTGAAGCTGGTACGCTGATTGATCGTCGTGTATTAGACAGACTGATTCCACATCTGGAAAACGGAATTGGCTTTAAAACATTCTCTCAAGTAGGTGGAGTGTTAGAAGACGATATTACGGTTCAATCGATTAAAATTTATGCGCCAAATGATGAAGAGCAAAAAGAAATTAACGTAATTAGTAATGCGTATGTGGAAACAGAAGTTAAAAACATTACGCCTGCTGACATCGTTTCATCTATTGGTTACTTCTTTAACCTATTATTCAACGTTGGAAACACAGATGATATTGACCATCTTGGTAACCGTCGTTTACGTTCAGTTGGAGAGTTACTGCAAAACCAATTCCGTATTGGTCTTTCTCGTATGGAACGTGTAGTTCGTGAGCGTATGTCTATTAACGATACACAAGCAATTGTTCCACAACAGCTGATAAATATTCGTCCAGTTATTGCATCTATCAAGGAATTCTTTGGTAGCTCGCAGTTATCTCAGTTCATGGACCAAACAAACCCACTTGCAGAGTTGACTCATAAGCGTCGTCTATCTGCTTTAGGACCCGGTGGTTTAACGCGTGAGCGTGCAGGGTTCGAAGTACGTGACGTTCACTACTCTCACTATGGTCGTATGTGTCCGATTGAAACTCCTGAGGGACCAAACATTGGATTAATTAACTCACTTTCCAGTTTTGCGAAAGTAAATAAATTTGGATTTATCGAAACACCATACCGTCGTGTGGATCCTGAAACAGGTCTTGTGACTTCTCGTATTGACTACCTAACAGCTGATGAAGAGGACAACTACGTTGTTGCGCAAGCAAACTCGCCATTATCTGAAGATGGTGCTTTCAAAAACGAAGAAGTAGTTGGTCGTTTCCGTGGAGATAACACGGTATTTAGAAGAGATCAAATCGATTACATGGACGTTTCGCCGAAGCAAGTAGTTTCTGCAGCGACAGCATGTATTCCTTTCTTAGAAAATGATGACTCTAACCGTGCCCTAATGGGAGCGAACATGCAACGTCAAGCGGTTCCTCTTTTAAACCCAGAAGCTCCGTTTGTCGGAACTGGTATGGAACACGTCAATGCACGTGACTCTGGTGCAGCGGTTATTGCGAAATATCACGGTATTGTAGAACACGTAGAAGCGAAGGAAATTCGCGTGCGTCGAATTGAAGAAGTGGACGGAAAAGAAGTTAAAGGTGACTTAACAACTTATAAAGTACACAAATTCGAGCGTTCTAACCATGGTACATCTATTAACCAACGTCCAATTGTTAAAGTTGGAGATCGTGTTAAACCTTTAGATATTCTTGCAGATGGTCCATCTATGGAACAAGGAGAGCTTGCACTAGGACGTAACGTACTAGTAGCCTTCATGACATGGGACGGATACAACTACGAGGATGCTGTAATTATGAGTGAACGTCTTGTGAAAGATGATGTCTATACTTCTGTGCATATAGAAGAATACGAATCAGAATCACGTGACACGAAGCTTGGGCCAGAAGAAATCACTAGAGATATTCCAAACGTCGGAGAAGATGCATTACGTAACTTAGATGACCGTGGGATTATCCGTGTTGGTGCAGAAGTAAGAGACGGAGATATTTTAGTTGGTAAAGTAACACCTAAAGGGGTTACAGAACTTACTGCTGAAGAACGTTTACTTCATGCTATTTTCGGTGAAAAAGCGCGTGAAGTTCGCGATACATCTCTACGTGTACCTCATGGTGCAGGCGGAATTGTATTAGACGTTAAAGTCTTCAATCGTGAAGATGGCGATGAGTTATCACCTGGCGTGAACCAATTAGTACGTGCTTATATCGTTCAAAAACGTAAAATCTCTGTAGGGGATAAAATGGCCGGACGACATGGTAACAAAGGGGTAATCTCTCGTATCCTACCGGAAGAAGATATGCCTTTCCTTCCAGACGGAACACCAGTAGATATTATGTTAAATCCACTAGGGGTACCTTCTCGTATGAATATCGGGCAAGTATTAGAGCTTCACTTAGGTATGGCTTCTAGACTTCTTGGTGTACACATGGCTTCACCAGTATTTGATGGTGCCAACGAGGAAGATGTTTGGAACACAATGGAAGAAGCAGGCTTAAACCGTGATGGTAAAACGACTCTATATGATGGTCGTTCAGGTGAACCATTTGATAACCGCGTATCTGTAGGGGTTATGTACATGATCAAACTTGCCCACATGGTTGATGATAAGCTTCATGCTCGTTCAACAGGACCTTATTCACTTGTTACGCAACAGCCTCTTGGAGGTAAAGCGCAATTCGGTGGACAACGTTTTGGGGAGATGGAAGTATGGGCACTAGAAGCTTATGGTGCTGCTTATACATTACAAGAAATCTTAACAGTTAAATCTGATGACGTGGTTGGACGTGTGAAAACATATGAAGCGATCGTTAAAGGAGAAAGCGTTCCTGAACCAGGTGTTCCTGAATCATTCAAAGTATTGATTAAAGAACTTCAAAGTTTAGGTATGGATGTTAAGATGTTAACGATTGACGAAGAAGAAATTGAACTTCGCGATTTAGATGAAGATGACGATATTCCGGCAGCTGATGCACTTGGTTTATTACCACTAGCTAATGAAGAAGAGCCAGTTGGAAACTTAGAGTAAGGCAAAGCAGGAATAATTGATTAGATAAAAAATCGGACAGGTGATGCCTGTCCGTATTTCCGTATTAAATTGCATGATGCAGAGCTACTTGGAAGGTCTTTCTAAAGACTCAAGACTAAAGGGAGGTAGGCTCCTTGATAGACGTTAATAATTTTGAGTATATGAAAATTGGTTTAGCTTCACCAGATAAAATTCGTTCATGGTCTTATGGAGAAGTAAAAAAACCTGAAACAATTAACTATCGTACACTAAAACCTGAAAAAGATGGGTTATTCTGTGAGCGTATTTTCGGTCCAACTAAAGACTGGGAATGTCATTGTGGTAAATACAAACGTGTTCGTTATAAAGGCGTAGTTTGTGATCGATGTGGAGTTGAGGTTACGCGTTCGAAAGTCCGTCGTGAGCGTATGGGACACATTGAATTGGCAGCTCCTGTATCACATATTTGGTATTTCAAAGGTATTCCAAGCCGTATGGGTCTGATTTTGGATATGTCTCCAAGATCACTTGAGGAAGTCATTTATTTTGCTTCTTACGTAGTAATCGAACCAGCGGATACACCTCTTGAAAAGAAACAATTACTTTCTGAAAAAGAATACCGTGCATACCGAGATAAGTTTGGCAGCAAATTCCAAGCAGCTATGGGTGCAGAGGCTATTAAGCGTCTATTATCAGAAATAGATCTAGAAAGTGAAACTGAACACCTAAAAGAAGAGTTGAAAACAGCTCAAGGTCAACGTCGTACACGTGCGATTAAACGTTTAGAAGTAGTTGAATCATTCCGTAACTCAGGGAATAAGCCAGATTGGATGATCTTAGATGTTCTTCCGGTAATTCCACCAGAATTACGTCCGATGGTTCAATTAGATGGTGGACGCTTTGCTACATCTGATTTAAATGATCTATACCGTCGTGTAATCAACCGTAATAACCGCTTAAAACGTTTATTGGACTTAGGTGCTCCAAGCATCATCGTTCAAAATGAAAAGCGTATGCTACAAGAAGCAGTAGATGCATTGATTGATAATGGTCGTCGTGGCCGTCCGGTAACAGGACCAGGTAACCGTCCATTAAAATCACTTTCTCACATGCTTAAAGGGAAACAAGGTCGTTTCCGTCAAAACTTACTTGGTAAACGTGTAGACTATTCTGGTCGTTCGGTTATCGTAGTAGGACCAAACTTAAAAATGTACCAATGTGGTCTTCCAAAAGAGATGGCAATCGAGTTATTTAAACCGTTTGTTATGAAAGAGCTAGTGGAACGCGGCTTGGCACATAATATTAAGAGTGCAAAACGTAAAATCGAGCGCATGCATCCAGAGGTTTGGGATGTACTAGAAGATGTAATCAAGGAGCATCCGGTTTTATTAAACCGCGCACCTACTCTTCACCGTCTAGGTATCCAGGCATTTGAACCAACATTAGTAGAAGGCCGTGCAATTCGTCTTCACCCTCTAGTATGTACAGCATATAACGCTGACTTTGATGGTGACCAAATGGCTGTTCACGTTCCTTTATCAGCAGAAGCACAAGCGGAAGCTCGTCTATTAATGCTTGCAGCACAAAACATTTTGAACCCTAAAGATGGTAAACCAGTTGTTACACCTTCTCAAGATATGGTATTAGGTAACTATTACTTAACACTAGAGCGTAAAGGTGCAATGGGTGAAGGTTCTACATTCTACGGTCCAGAAGAAGTGTTAATCGCTTATAACACTGGTCATGTACATTTGCATACTCGTATTGCAATTGCTGCATCATCATTAAAAAATCCGACGTTTACGGAAGAACAAAACAAGATGTTGTTATTAACTACTGTAGGTAAAGTTATTTTTAACGAAATACTTCCTGAAACGTTCCCGTACATTAACGAACCAACGGATTATAATTTACAAATTGAAACACCTGAAAAATATTTCATCTCTACTATAACAGATGTGAAAAAACATATTGAATCTATGGAACTTGTTCAACCATTCAAGAAGAAAATTTTAGGTAATATCATCGCTGAAGTATTTACACGTTTCCATATTACAGAAACTTCTAAAATGCTTGACCGTATGAAAGCACTTGGATTTAAGTATTCCACTAAGGCTGGTATAACTATTGGTATCTCTGATATCGTCGTACTTCCAGACAAAGGTGAGATTCTTGAAGAAGCACAAGGAAAAGTAGATAAAGTATTGAAACAGTTCCGTCGTGGTCTAATAACAGAAGAAGAGCGTTATGCAAGCGTTATTGGACATTGGAGTAGAGCAAAAGAAGTTATTCAAGAAAAACTAATGAAATCATTAGATAATATGAACCCGATCTTCATGATGAGTGACTCTGGTGCCCGTGGTAACGCGTCCAACTTTACTCAACTTGCAGGTATGCGTGGTCTGATGGCCAATCCGGCTGGTCGAATTATCGAACTTCCGATCAAGTCATCGTTCCGTGAAGGTTTAACAGTACTTGAATACTTCATCTCTACACATGGTGCACGTAAAGGTCTTGCCGATACAGCACTTAAAACAGCCGATTCAGGTTACCTGACTCGTCGTCTTGTTGATGTAGCGCAAGATGTAATCGTACGTGAGGATGACTGTGGTACTGACCGTGGCTTACTAATAGGTTCTCTTATGGAAGGAACGGAAGTTATTGAAGAGTTTGGCGAACGTATTGTTGGTCGTCATACGAAGAAAACAATTTTCCATCCTGAAAAAGGGCATGTTATTTTAGAAAGAGACGGCTTAATTACTAATGAAATCGCGCGTTTGATTGAAGATGCTGGAATTACTCAATTAACTATCCGCTCAGCATTTACTTGTAATACGAAACATGGTGTATGTAAAAAATGTTACGGCTTAAACTTAGCTACAGGTGACAAGGTAGAAGTAGGGGAAGCGGTAGGTATTATCGCTGCTCAATCTATCGGGGAACCAGGTACTCAGTTAACAATGCGTACATTCCATACAGGTGGGGTTGCCGGTGATGATATCACACAAGGTCTTCCACGTATTCAAGAGATCTTCGAAGCTCGTAATCCAAAAGGGCAAGCGGTTATTTCAGAGATTACAGGTACGGTTACTGAAATCGATGAAATTAGAGAAGGACAAAAAGAAATTACAATTCAAGGTAATGTAGAGACTCGTAAATACTTAGCGCCATACAATGCTCGTCTAAAAGTTCAAGTAAATGACGTAATCCATCGTGGCCAAGTACTAACAGAAGGTTCTATTGATCCTAAGGAATTGTTAAAAGTAAAAGATGTTTCAACTGTTCAAGAGTACTTGTTAAAAGAAGTACAAAAAGTTTATCGTATGCAAGGGGTAGAAATTGGTGATAAGCATATCGAAGTAATGGTTCGCCAAATGCTTCGTAAAGTGCGCGTAATTGAAGCGGGAGAAACTGACTTGCTTCCTGGCTCACTATTAGATATTCATCAATTTGCTGAAGCGAACAAAGAAGCGGTACTTCAAGGTAAGATTCCTGCAACTTGTCGCCCAGTTATCCTTGGTATTACAAAAGCATCTCTTGAAACAGAA
The DNA here is from genome assembly GCF_038624605.1 of Psychrobacillus sp. FSL K6-4046. Taxonomy (NCBI): domain Bacteria; kingdom Bacillati; phylum Bacillota; class Bacilli; order Caryophanales; family Bacillaceae; genus Psychrobacillus; species Psychrobacillus sp. FSL K6-4046. Next base: position 3,734,220 of record NZ_CP152020.1, on the reverse strand, counting down.
TCATTCTTATCAGCAGCATCTTTCCAAGAAACAACTCGTGTCTTAACAGATGCAGCTATTAAAGGAAAACGTGATGAGTTACTTGGATTGAAAGAAAACGTTATTATTGGTAAACTAGTTCCGGCTGGTACTGGTATGCAACGTTACCGTCAAATCCAAATAACTAAAAACGAATCAGATGCACAAAAAGAAGCAGTAAGCGCAGAATAACTTTATATTAGGGAGAGTTAATAATAATTCTCCCTAATATTTTCTTGTTAAGTGTTGACACTTTTTGCAGGGAATGATAATATATTTAAGGTTGATAGTTATCGGACTTGTAGCTTTGGAGGATATGTAAATGTCTTATGAAAAAGTAAAACAAGCAGACAAAACGATCATAGGTACAAAGCAAGCAGTAAAAGCAATGAAAAAAGGGCTTGTCAAAGAAGTATATATTGCACTTGATGTAGAATTGAGAATCATTGAACTAGCACGTCAGGCAGCAAACGATAATGATGTCCCAATTACCTATGTCGAGTCTAAAATAGACCTTGGTAGAGCCTGTGGTTTGCGTTTAGGCGCTTCCGTTGTGGCTATTACTGTGTAACAGTTTTTGTGTTTAGCACAAAGACTTTGTTTTTACCCAAAAAATGAACCACCTGGATGTGTGGTATTAAAAGAACAAATGAAGGGAGGAATAATCGATGCCTACAATTAACCAATTGGTACGTAAGCCTCGTAAATCCAACATCACGAAATCAAAGTCTCCAGCATTAGGAAAAGGCTACAATAGCTTTAAAAAATCAGCTACAGATCTTAATTCGCCACAAAAGCGTGGGGTTTGTACTCGTGTTGGGACAATGACGCCGAAAAAACCAAACTCAGCACTTCGTAAATATGCGCGTGTACGTTTAACTAATACGTTAGAGGTAACTGCTTATATTCCAGGAGAAGGACACAACCTACAAGAACATAGTGTTGTACTTATCCGCGGAGGACGTGTAAAAGATTTACCAGGGGTACGTTACCATATCGTACGTGGTGCTCTTGACACAGCTGGTGTTACTGGTCGTATGCAAAGCCGTTCTCTATACGGTGCAAAACGCCCTAAAGTTAAAAAATAATCTATTCAATAAATTGACATTCGTCGAAAGGAGGAAAACACATGCCTCGTAAAGGTCCTGTTTCCAAACGTGACGTGTTACCAGATCCAATTTATAATTCGAAACTAGTAACTCGTTTAATTAATAAAATGATGATTGACGGTAAAAGAGGTACTTCTCAAAAAATTCTATACGGTGCGTTTGATCTTGTTAAAGAACGTTCTGGTAAAGATGCTTTAGAAGTATTCGAAGCTGCATTAACAAACATTATGCCAGTTCTTGAAGTTCGTGCTCGTCGTGTTGGTGGTGCTAACTACCAAGTACCGGTTGAAGTACGTCCTGACCGTCGTTATACTTTAGGTCTTCGCTACCTAGTAAACTATTCACGTCTTCGTGGAGAAAAAACTATGGAAGAGCGTTTAGCTAATGAAATTCTTGATGCATCTAACAACACTGGTGCTTCAGTTAAGAAACGTGAAGATATGCATAAAATGGCTGAAGCTAACAAAGCATTTGCTCACTATCGTTGGTAAGATTCTAATACAATCATACTCTAATCCGAAATTGGAAGGAGAAATACAATATGGCTAGAGAGTTCTCCTTAGACAAAACACGTAATATCGGTATCATGGCTCACATCGATGCTGGTAAAACGACTACTACGGAGCGTATTCTATATTACACTGGTAAAATCCACAAAATTGGGGAAACTCATGAGGGTGCATCACAAATGGACTGGATGGAGCAAGAGCAAGAACGTGGTATCACTATCACTTCTGCTGCGACAACAGCTGCTTGGGATAATCACCGTGTAAACATTATCGATACACCTGGACACGTAGACTTCACAGTTGAAGTTGAACGTTCACTTCGTGTACTTGATGGTGCGGTTACAGTACTAGATGCTCAATCTGGTGTTGAACCACAAACTGAAACAGTATGGCGTCAAGCTACAACTTATGGCGTACCACGTATTGTTTTCGTAAACAAAATGGATAAAACAGGTGCAGACTTCCTATATTCTGTAGGAACTCTTCGTGAACGTTTACAAGCTAACGCTCATCCAATTCAGTTACCTATCGGTGCTGAAGATGAATTCAGCGGAATCATTGACCTAGTGACAATGAAAGCTACTGTATACGGAAACGACTTAGGTACTGATATCCAAGAAGTTGAAATTCCTGAAGAATATAAAGCTCAAGCTGAAGAATACCGTGAGAAATTAGTTGAAGCGGTAGCTGAGCTTGATGAAGATCTAATGGAAAAATATCTTGGTGGAGAAGAAGTTACGAACGAAGAATTAGTTGCTGGTATCCGTAAAGGTACTCTTAACGTAGAATTCTATCCAGTAGTATGTGGTACAGCATTCAAAAACAAAGGTGTTCAAAAAGTTCTTGATGCAGTAGTTGCTTACCTTCCATCACCACTTGATATCCCAGCTATGAAAGGTATCGATCCTGACAGTGAAGAAGAAGTAGAACGTCATTCTGACGATTCTGAACCATTCTCTGCGTTAGCGTTTAAAGTTATGACTGACCCTTATGTTGGTAAATTAACTTTCTTCCGCGTATATTCTGGTACTCTTCAATCTGGTTCATACGTACAAAACTCTACTAAAGGTAAGCGTGAGCGCGTAGGACGTATCCTACAAATGCATGCTAACTCTCGTGAAGAGATCTCACAAGTTTATGCTGGAGATATTGCTGCAGCAGTAGGCTTAAAAGATACAACTACTGGTGATACACTTTGTGATGAAAAAGCTCTAGTAATTCTTGAATCTATGGAATTCCCTGAGCCAGTTATCTCACTTTCTGTTGAACCGAAAACTAAAGCTGACCAAGATAAAATGGGTCAAGCACTACAAAAATTAGCTGAAGAAGATCCAACATTCCGCGTACATACTGACCAAGAAACTGGTCAAGTAATCATCGCTGGTATGGGTGAACTTCACCTTGATATTCTAGTAGACCGTATGCGTCGTGAATTCAAAGTAGAAGCTAACGTAGGTGCACCTCAAGTATCTTACCGTGAAACTTTCCGTTCATCGGCAAAAGTTGAAGGTAAATTCGTTCGCCAATCTGGTGGACGTGGTCAATTCGGACACGTTTGGATTGAATTCTCACCAAACGAAGAAGGAAAAGGCTTTGAATTTGAAAATGCTGTCGTTGGTGGTGTAGTACCACGTGAATATATTCCAGCTGTTGAAGCAGGTCTTCGTGACTCACTTAACAATGGTGTAATCGCTGGTTTCCCATTAATCGATATTAAAGCTAAATTATTCGACGGATCATACCATGATGTTGACTCGAATGAGATGGCATTTAAAATTGCAGCATCTATGGCATTGAAAAATGCTGTATCTAAAGTAAACCCAGCACTTCTTGAGCCAATCATGAAGGTAGAAGTTGTTATTCCTGAAGAATACTTAGGAGACATCATGGGTGATATCACATCTCGTCGTGGACGCGTTGAAGGTATGGATGCTCGTGGTAATGCACAGGTAGTACGTGCAATGGTTCCACTTGCTGAAATGTTTGGATATGCAACGTCATTACGTTCAAATACACAAGGTCGTGGAGTATTCTCGATGGTATTTGACCACTATGAAGATGTTCCAAAATCAATCGCTGAAGAAATTATCAAAAAACATAAAGGTGAATAATTAATTTTTCATCTTGATTCAAGCATAACTTTCTTGTAGTGTATGAATTATAGGGACTACTTGTCCCTATCTTTTATCATAAAAAAAACAAACAATTACTGAGGAGGATTTCTCTAATGGCTAAAGAAAAATTTGACCGTTCCAAAACACATGCTAACGTTGGTACAATCGGACACGTTGACCATGGTAAAACAACTTTAACTGCTGCAATCGCTACAGTTCTTTCTAAAAAAATGGGTGGAGTAGCGAAATCTTACGCTGACATCGATAACGCTCCTGAAGAAAAAGAGCGCGGAATTACAATCAACACTTCTCACGTTGAGTATGAAACTGAAACTCGTCACTACGCTCACGTAGACTGCCCAGGACATGCTGACTATGTTAAAAACATGATCACAGGTGCAGCTCAAATGGACGGCGGGATCTTAGTAGTATCTGCTGCTGATGGCCCAATGCCACAAACTCGTGAACACATTCTTTTATCTAAACAAGTAGGTGTTCCATACCTAGTTGTATTCATGAACAAATGTGACATGGTTGATGACGAAGAATTACTTGAATTAGTTGAAATGGAAGTTCGTGACCTTCTTTCTGAATACGATTTCCCAGGCGACGACATTCCAGTAATCAAAGGTTCTGCTCTTAAAGCTCTTGAAGGAGAGCCAGAATGGGAAGAAAAAATCGTTGAATTAATGGACGCTGTAGATAACTACATCCCAACTCCAGAACGTCAAACTGACAAACCATTCATGATGCCAGTTGAGGATGTATTCTCAATCACTGGTCGTGGTACAGTTGCTACAGGACGTGTTGAGCGTGGACAAGTTAAAATCGGTGACGTTGTAGACATTATCGGTATTACTGAAGAAGCAAAATCAACTACTGTAACAGGTGTTGAAATGTTCCGTAAACTTCTTGACTATGCTGAAGCTGGAGACAACATTGGTGCTCTTCTTCGTGGGGTTTCTCGTGAAGAGATCCAACGTGGTCAAGTATTAGCTAAACCAGGTTCAATTACACCACACACAGACTTCAAAGCTGAAGTTTATGTTCTTTCTAAAGAAGAGGGTGGACGTCATACTCCATTCTTCTCAAACTACCGTCCTCAGTTCTACTTCCGTACAACTGACGTAACAGGTGTTTGTAACTTACCAGAAGGCGTAGAAATGGTTATGCCTGGAGATAACATCGAAATGACTGTTTCTCTAATCTCTCCAATCGCTATCGAAGAAGGTACTAAATTCTCTATCCGTGAGGGTGGACGTACTGTAGGCGCTGGTGTAGTTGCTACTATCACTAAGTAATCTTATTTAAACTGTTAAAACCATCTCGTGACGACGAGATGGTTTTTTTTATGTGTATAATTGTGTACACTGGGATTAGGAGGTAATTATATGCGAAAAATTATGCTAATAGAAGATGATGTTTCTATATTTAATTTATTAAAGGAAAAATTTCATCTATGGTCATTTGAAGTTATAGGCCCTACTGATTTTCAACAAGTACTTCCTAGTTTTTTAGAACAGAAACCCGAGTTAGTTATGATAGATATACAACTGCCAGCATATGATGGTTTCCATTGGTGCCGAGAAATTCGAAGACATTCTAAAGTACCTATTATATTTCTTTCCTCACGAGATCACCCAATGGATATGGTCATGGCCATGCAGATGGGGGCGGATGACTTTGTTCAAAAGCCTTTCAATATGGAGGTTTTATTAGCAAAGGTTCAAGCTATTTTAAGAAGAACGTATGATTATGGAGAGGAACAGTCAGATATCGTTCATTGGAATGGTGCAATTATTGATTACTCTAGAAGTACAATTTCCAAAGAGGAACAAGAGGCTGAACTTACAAAAAATGAGTTATTTATCCTTAGAGTATTAGTCCAATCTGTAGATAAAATAGTATCGAGAGATGAACTCATGAGAAAGCTATGGGACGATGAAAAGTTTGTAAATGATAATACTCTTTCTGTAAATGTTAATAGATTGCGGTTAAAGTTAGAACAAATTGGATTAGATGAGGTTATTGTAACGAAGAAGGGATTAGGCTATCTAGCTGTTACTAAGGAGGAGCTATGAGGTTACTGTTATATTATATTAGAGAGCGAATTGCCTGGATTTTATTTTTTGGCTTTTTCCAGCTTTGGCTCAATATTCTCCTGACGGTTGACGTTGCCTTTACCAATACTTCGATTGTGTACTTGAATGGTACCAACCTACTTTTATTTTTAGTATTCTTTTTATGGCGATACTTTAGGGAAACAAAGTTTATAAAAAGTATTTTAAAGATTAATCAGGGTGACCCGACTTTCGATGAGCTTATAGCAAGACTACCAGAAGGACAATCACTTTTTGATAAAATGATTATAGAAGAGGTAGAAGTACTAATTTTAACCGGAAAACAAGAACTGAATGATTCCAATACCAGTTCTCTTGAAGAGAAGGATCAAACTCTTTCCTGGATACATGAGATGAAGACACCGCTAACCAGTATGAAACTAATGATAGACAATGTAGAAGATCCAACACTTAAGAAGCAATTAGAAGTAGAATGGCTTCGACTGCATATGCTCTTAGATCAACAGCTTCATAAAACACGACTTCCTTCAATTGAAAAGGATAATGTAATCGAGGAAGTAACTATACAAAGAGTAGTATTTCAGGAAATTAAAGAGTTGATGCCATGGTGTATACAACGAAATATAGGGTTTGAGGTTAGCGACTTGGAAAACGTCATACTAACAGATCAGAAATGGCTAGCGTTTATTCTAAGGCAGCTAATATCGAATGCAGTGAAATATAGTAATGAAAATAGTGAAATTCGAATTTTTACTTCTACAGATGATTTAGGCCACCTAATCCTTTCTATTCAAGATGAAGGAGTAGGAATCGCGCAATCGGATTTGCCAAGAATTTTTGAAAAGTCTTTTACTGGTAGGGTTGGCCGAGAGAGTGCTGCTTCAACTGGAATGGGTCTATACTTAGCAAAGAATTCCGCTGAAAAGCTAGGGATCAGGATCAACGTTGTTTCTGATATTGGTCAGGGTTCTACCTTCTCCTTACACTTTCCACTACAAAATGAGATGCAACAAATACTAGGTAGGTGACGAAAATGTCATCTACTTTCTTTGATTGTCACCTAAAACGAACGATTTTACTTAAATTAATGGGTAAAATGAAGTTAATAAAAGGTAGGAGGTAGACCATGGTAATTTTAAGAGGTCGCAAGATTAAAAAAGTATTTGGTAAAAAATCTAATACTCAGGAAGTATTAAAGGATATTGACATAGAAGTTCGAGAAGGAGAGTTTGTTGGAATTATGGGACCTTCGGGTTCAGGGAAAACAACGCTATTAAATGTCTTAGCTTCCATTGATAAAGTTACATCTGGATTAATCGAGATTAACAATAATAATCTTCAAAAAATGAAAGAACAGAAGCTTTCCAAATTTAGAAGAGAACAGTTAGGTTTTATCTTTCAGGATTATAATTTGTTGGATACACTAACAGTTAAAGAAAATATTTATCTACCATTATCTGTAGGAAAATCCTCTAAGAGCGAGGGGGAGGAAAAGATAAAGGAGATTACAACTCTGTTAGGAATTGAAGATATTCTAAACAAATATCCTAATGAGATATCTGGTGGACAAAAGCAACGAACATCGGCGGCAAGAGCACTAGTTGGTAATCCTTCAATTGTATTTGCAGACGAGCCCACTGGAGCTTTAGATTCTAAATCGGCTACGGCGTTGTTAAGTAATCTAGAAAAAATAAACAAAGAAAAGAAAGTTACGATTATGATGGTAACGCATGACTCTGTAGCTGCGAGCTTTTGTTCACGTGTTCTATTTCTAAAGGACGGTCAAATATACTCGGAGTTGTATAAAGGTGATAAGGATCGCAAGCAATTTTTCCAAGAGATCATGAATACCCAAGGTGTATTAAGTGGTGATGGCTATGACGCTTAATCAATTGGTTCTAAGAAGTATGAGGAAAAATATAAAGAGTTATTATCTTTATGTCTTTGCTTTAGTCTTCAGTGTTTCATTATATTATTCCTTTGTCACATTACAGTATAATCCCGCAATCGTTAATGAAATCGGGACTGGAAGATCAGCAGCTGCATTAGAAACAGCTTCCTATTTATTATTATTTATTGTAACTTTCTTTGTACTCTATGCTAATAAGCTTTTTATGAACAGACGGAGCAAGGAAATAGGTTTGTACCAGCTAGTCGGAATGTCCAAGAGCCTAGTGGCTAGACTAATAGCAATAGAGAACATTATTCTCTGGTTCAGTGCGATTGTCATTGGTGTATTAGTAGGTTTACTTTCCTCTAGAATATTTGTCATGATTCTCTTAAAAATAGTAGAAAAGGATGCATTTGTCGAGCTCACATTTTCTATAGAAGCACTAATGACTACTGTAGTTGTTTTCTCCATACTATTATTGATAGTTATTCTACAAACTGCAATAAGAATCAAAAGAGTAACTCTGCTAGCTCTCATTACAACTACTGCAGTCGCAGACGAGCGAGTCAAAAAGTTTAATGCCTTTCAGATGTTTTTAGGATTTATAGGGTTGATTTCTATAGGATATGGCTATTATTTATCGACGACACTATTAGATTTGGATAACTTACCATCTGCTAATGTACTGTTATTCAAAATGGTTTCTATCCTTGCTTTAACGATTGGCGGAACCTATTTTGTATTTCGATTCTCGGTAGCATTAATCTTAAATTTTGTAAGAAAAAGTAAAAAAGGTTTACTGTCTATTCAAGATGTATTGTCTTTATCCACAATCATGCACCGAATGAAGGCTAATGCCATGTCTCTGACTACTATTACAGTATTGTCAGCGACTACGCTAGCAATATTAACATTAACCTATATCTCTTACTATTCCACGGATTCAGTAGCAAAAGAGGCAGTACCTTATGATTATATAATGTATGAGGATACTGGCTTCGAATTGGTCGAGGAATTTGATAAAGAAGGTATTCAATATACCAGGTATGATATAGATTTACTAGAGGTTCCAGCAGATGTTCGCCCATTATTAGTCAAGGAGTCTGCATTAAATAAAAATTTATCCACCGAGCTAGGCATACAAGTTGTAAGCCTTAAGGCGATTCAAAATAAGCTTCCTAATATTCAATTACAAGAAGGGGAAGGCTATATACTGGGTTACGATAGTTTGAGTGCAGAAAACATAAGAATAGAATCACAAAAACCTATCCAGTTCAATACTTCTACAGGTAAAGAGGAAATATTTATTAAAGAAGCGATAGAAGATCGGTTAGTACCGGATTATCATAATTATGGTTTATTTACAGTTGTAGTGTCCGATTCTTTTTTTCAAAAGCTACTTAATGACCCTCTTACTGTGAATCAAAAAATAGTTGGTATGGATTTGAAGGAAGAAAATCAATTAATAAAGGCGCAAGAAGTATTTGAAGCAAATAAAGTGTCAGTGGAAATACCTATTCCAGGTAATGACCGAGCAACAAACACAGTCAGTGTAGAATCTCAGGAAGATTATCGTATAAAGATGTTAGACTCACTTGGAATGACTATTTTTATAAGTGGATTTTTAGGCTTAGCGTTTTTAATAGCTACGGGTAGTATTCTGTACTTCAAGCAAATGTCTGAGGCGGATGAAGAGAAAGGTACCTATAAAGTTTTACGAAAAATGGGCTTCACTACTAATGAAATTATGAGTGGGATCCGACGTAAGCAGCTGTTCAACTTCGGCTTTCCATTAATCATAGGGTTAGCACACAGTTATTTTGCAGTAAAATCGGGGTGGATTTTATTTGGCACCGAGTTGGTAGCTCCACTATTGATCACGATGGGTATATATATTGTTCTATACTCCATCTTTGCAATTCTTTCTGCAGGGTACTATCGAAAAGTAGTCAAAGCTGCTTTATAAAAAAAAAGCTTGATTTCCAATTGGAAGTCAGGCTTTTTTTTATATAGAAGCTAGTGGGCCACTGTAAAATGCTTGGATGTTAACTATTGGCATAGTTTATTCTATTGACAATATGGAAAAAAGAATATAAACTTCTATCATATTAGCAATCTAGTGTGTGAAAGTGAGTGTGTAAAATGAATGCAGTACTAATTGCAGTTGCAGTTATGTTAGTTCTGAGTCTACTTCGTATAAATGTAGTATTCTCATTGATTATAGGTGCATTGGTAGGAGGCCTCACAGCAGGCTTATCGGTCGCAGAAACGATAAAAGCGTTTACGGGTGGATTAGGTGCTGGAGCTACAATAGCGCTTAGCTACGGGCTTTTAGGAGGCTTTGCGGTGGCTATCTCCAAGACAGGAATACCAGAGCTATTAGTAGCGGCTATTCTTAAGCTTGTAAGAAGAGAAGGGGATTCCCAGAAGACTGGTCTAGCTAAGACATTAATATTCTTGTTATTACTGATGATGGCTATATTCTCGCAAAATTTAATACCAATCCATATCGCGTTTATCCCATTATTAGTTCCGCCAATTTTGAAAGTATTAAATATGCTTCAGATTGACCGTAGATTGATTGCAACTATTTTAGCGTTTGGATTGATTACACCATACATGTTGTTGCCATATGGTTTCGGTGCAATCTACCAAGAGATCGTAGCTACTCAGATGGGGTTATCTGGTCTGGCAATCAATTTAGATGATATTCCTGGGGCAATGGTAATACCAGCGCTAGGAATGGTGGCAGGACTAGTTATAGCGTTTGTATTATATAGAAAGCCAAGACAATACAAACAACAGGAAGTTGAAGTAGAGAAATTACAATTGAACGTTAAGAAGAGTAGTGTATTTTTCACTATTATTTCATTGATTGCTGCCTTGTATGTTCAGATTGAAACAGACTCAATGATAGCTGGGGCTTTAGCGGGTATTACTGTACTGTATATCACAGGAGCTTTAAAATGGAAGGAAGCGGACCTACTATTAACTGAAGGTATGAGAATGATGGCTTTTGTAGGTTTTGTTATGATTACAGCAAATGGGTTTGCTTCTGTGATCAATGCAACTGGTGATGTAGAAAATTTAGTAGAAGCTTCAGCGAAGTTGCTTGCAGGTAACGTCAGCTTAGCCGTACTCATTATGTTAGTCATTGGGTTAATCGTAACAATGGGCATAGGATCTTCATTTGCAACTATTCCTATCATTGCAGCTATTTTTGTTCCTCTAGGATTAGAGTTAGGATTAAGTACTATGGCAATTATAGCCCTGATAGGAACAGCTGGCGCATTAGGAGATGCAGGTTCTCCAGCATCTGATTCAACACTGGGTCCGACCGCGGGATTAAGTGTAGACGGTCAGCACAATCATATTTGGGATACTTGTGTGCCTACGTTCATTTGCTACAATATCCCGCTAATCATTTTTGGTTGGTTTGGAATTGTATATATACTATAGAAGAGAGAGCTCCTAAGTGAGCTCTTTTTCTTTTGGATAGAAGAAGGTAATCTGTCTCTTGCATGGATGACACTTGTGGAACAAGGGATAAAGGAATTTCTACCATTCATTTCATTTGTATTTTTAGTAATAATTTTATATACTAGAAAACGGCTAAAAAATGTATTGTTTAAATGAATATATATAAAGTTGAAGCATATAAAAAGAATTTGAGAAAAAGACTTGCATATTCTATTTTTATTGGATATAATGTTGAATGTTGGTCTTTGACTGCGATGAAACGAGAGGTTACCGACACACCCGGCCGCTTTGCCATGGCGAGTGTACGGAAAATTTTCGTGGAGAATGTCTAGAAAATAGGCGAAAAGGAGGGAAAATAATGGCAAAACAAAAAATTCGTATTCGTTTAAAAGCGTATGATCACAGAATCCTGGATCAATCTGCTGAGAAAATTGTAGAAACTGCTAAACGTTCAGGTGCAAGTGTATCGGGTCCGATTCCACTTCCGACTGAAAGATCTGTGTATACGATTCTTCGTGCTGTTCATAAGTATAAAGATTCTCGTGAGCAATTCGAAATGCGTACGCATAAACGTCTTATCGATATCGTTAACCCAACACCACAAACTGTTGATGCGTTAATGAAGCTTGACTTACCATCTGGCGTTGATATAGAAATCAAACTTTAATGGTAAAAGATAAAAAACAACAAATTATTATAGGAGGTGTGACGGATGACCAAAGGAATCTTAGGTAGAAAAATCGGTATGACGCAAGTATTTGCTGAGAACGGTGACTTAATCCCTGTAACAGTTATTGAAGCTACTCCAAACGTAGTACTTCAAAAGAAAACTGCTGAGACAGACGGATACGAAGCAATTCAGTTAGGTTTTGAAGATAAGCGCGAAAAGCTTTCTAACAAACCAGCTAAAGGACACGTAGCCAAAGCTAGCACCGCTCCTAAGCGCTTCATCCGCGAATTCCGCGGCTTGGATACAGCTAATTACGAGGTTGGTCAAGAAGTCAACGTAGAAAGTTTTGCAGAAGGCGATGTAATTGATGTAACAGGTATTACTAAAGGTAAAGGTTTCCAAGGTGTTATTAAACGCCACGGACAATCTCGTGGACCAATGGCCCATGGATCTCGTTACCACCGTCGTCCAGGTTCAATGGGGCCAGTTGCTCCGAACCGTGTATTCAAACAAAAGAAATTACCTGGTCAAATGGGTGGGCACACAGTAACAATCCAAAACTTACAAATCGTAAGAGTGGATACTGAACGTAACCTACTATTAGTAAAAGGTAATGTTCCTGGTTCTCGTAAATCACTAGTAGTTGTTAAGGCTGCTATTAAATCGAAATAATTCTCTGAAGAAAGGAGGAAACAGGAATGACAAAGGTGTCTTTATTCAATCAAGCAGGATCTTCTGTTGGTGAAATCGAGTTAAACGATAAAGTTTTCGGAATTGAACCAAACGAATCTGTGCTATTTGAAGCTATCATTTCTCAACGTGCTTCACTACGTCAAGGTAATCATAAAGTGAAAAATCGTTCTGAAGTAGCTGGTGGTGGTCGTAAACCATGGAAGCAAAAAGGAACAGGTCGTGCTCGTCAAGGTTCGATCCGCTCTCCACAATGGCGTGGTGGTGGTACTGTATTCGGTCCAGTTCCACGTAGCTATAGCTATAAATTACCTAAGAAAGTACGTCGTCTAGCTCTTCTTTCAGCTCTTTCATCTAAAGTGCGTGAAGAAAGCATCGTAGTACTTGAAGGTTTAGCATTTGATGCTCCAAAAACAAAAGAATTCGTGAAAGTGTTAACTAACCTTTCAATCAATAAAAAAGCGTTAGTAGTAACTGCTGATTTAGATGAAAACGTAGCATTAGCTGCTCGTAACATCCCTGGAATCACAGTTGTGTCTGCAACAGGCATTAACGTTTTAGATTTAGTTGGTCACGATAAATTAGTGATGACTAAAGCTGCAGTAGAAAAAGTAGAGGAGGTGCTTGGATAATGGAAGCACGTGATATTATTAAACGTCCGGTCATTACCGAGCGTTCTTCTGAAGTAATGGCAGATAAAAAGTACACTTTCGAAGTGGACACTCGCGCTAACAAAACTCAAGTTAAATATGCAGTAGAAGAAATCTTTGGAGTAGATGTTGAGAAAGTTAACATCATGAACTACAAAGGTAAATTCAAACGCGTAGGTAAATTTGGTGGTTATACTAACAAACGTCGTAAAGCGATTGTTACATTAACTCAAGACAGCAAAGAAATCGAGTTATTCGAAATTTAATCCTTATATAAGGAATTAATAATCAAGAAGGAGGGAATAAAATGGCGATTAGAAAGTATAAACCAACGACAAACGGACGTCGTAACATGACTTCACTTGATTACGCTGAAATCACAACGAACAAGCCTGAGAAATCACTACTTGCTCCTGTAAAGCGTAAAGGCGGCCGTAACAATCAAGGTAAAATTACTGTTCGTCATCATGGTGGTGGACACAAACGCCAATACCGCGTAATTGATTTCAAACGAAACAAAGACGGTATTCCAGCACGTGTTGCTACTATTGAATATGATCCAAACCGTTCTGCAAACATCGCATTAGTAAATTATGCTGATGGGGAAAAACGCTATATCCTAGCTCCTAAAGGCTTAGAAGTGGGAATGACAATCGTGTCAGGACCAGAAGCTGATATTAAAGCAGGTAATGCACTTCCATTGCAAAACATCCCAATGGGTACTACTATCCATAATATCGAAATGAAACCTGGTAAAGGTGGTCAGTTAGTTCGTTCTGCTGGTACATCTGCTCAATTACTAGGTAAAGAAGGTAAGTACGTTATCGTACGTTTACAGTCTGGTGAAGTACGTTTAATCCTAGGAGTTTGCCGCGCTACTATCGGTGAAGTAGGAAACGAACAACACGAACTTGTAAACATCGGTAAAGCAGGTCGTAATCGTTGGTTAGGTAAACGCCCAACTGTACGTGGATCTGTAATGAACCCGAACGACCATCCACATGGTGGTGGTGAAGGACGTACTCCAATCGGACGTAAGTCTCCAATGTCTCCATGGGGTAAACCAACTCTTGGATACAAAACTCGTAGCAAGAAAAACAAATCCGACAAACTTATCATTCGTCGTCGTAAAAAATAAAGTGGTTTTACTACGGTTCAAAGAACGAGCCGTGGTGCAATCACGGAGGGAGGTTTCAGCATGGGTCGTAGCTTGAAAAAAGGACCTTTCGCAGACGATCATTTATTGAAAAAGGTCGATGCACAAAAGGATTCTGAGAAAAAACAAGTGATTAAGACTTGGTCTCGCCGTTCAACAATTTTCCCAACTTTTATCGGGTTAACTATCGCTGTATATGACGGACGTAAACATGTTCCTGTATACGTGACTGAGGATATGGTAGGTCATAAACTAGGCGAGTTTGCACCAACACGCGCTTATAAAAGTCATGGTGCAGATGATAAGAAAACAAGACGCTAATTTGAGAGGAGGTCATTCAAATGTCACAAGCAAAAGCTATTGCTAAAACAGTGCGCATTGCTCCTCGTAAGGTAAGATTAGTCGTTGATTTAATCAGAGGTAAGCAAGTTGGCGAGGCAGTTGCAATTTTACAACTTACACCAAAAGCAGCATCACCTGTTGTTGAGAAAGTTTTAAAATCTGCTATTGCGAACGCAGAGCACAATTATGATTTAGATATTAACAACCTAGTTGTTTCTGAAGTATTTGTTGATGAAGGTCCAACACTAAAACGTTTCCGTCCACGTGCGATGGGTCGTGCAAGTGCTATCAACAAACGTACAAGCCACATCACGGTAGTGGTATCTGAGAAGAAGGAGGGATAATTCGTGGGTCAAAAAGTTCATCCAATAGGATTGCGAGTTGGGATCATTCGTGACTGGGAGTCAAGATGGTACGCTGGCAAAGACTATGCAAACTTACTTCATGAAGATTTAAAAATTCGTAAGTACATTGAAACTCGTTTAAAAGATGCTTCTGTTTCTACAGTAGAAATCGAGCGTGCTGCTAAACGTGTAAACATTACAATTCACACTGCGAAACCAGGAATGGTAATCGGTAAAGGTGGTACTGAAGTCGAAGCACTTCGTAAACACTTAAACGATATCACTGGCAAGCGTGTACACATCAACATCGTAGAAATTAAAAGAGCTGACCTTGATGCTAAATTAGTAGCAGAAAGTATCGCACGTCAATTAGAAGGCCGCGTATCTTTCCGTCGTGCTCAAAAACAAGCAATTCAACGCACAATGCGTTCTGGCGCTAAAGGTATTAAAACTCAAGTATCTGGACGCTTAGGCGGAGCAGACATCGCGCGTGCTGAACATTACAGCGAAGGAACTGTACCACTTCATACACTACGTGCAGATATTGATTATGCACATGCTGAAGCTGACACAACTTATGGTAAGTTAGGCGTTAAAGTATGGATCTATCGTGGTGAAGTCCTTCCAGTTAAGAAGAACTCTGAGGAAGGAGGCAAATAATATGTTAATGCCTAAACGCGTTAAATATCGTCGCGAACACCGTGGGAAAATGCGTGGTGAAGCAAAAGGCGGTAAAGAAATAGCTTTCGGTGAATTTGGTTTACAAGCAACTGAAGCTAGCTGGATTACAAGTCGTCAAATTGAATCAGCTCGTATTGCTATGACACGTTACATGAAACGTGGCGGTAAAGTATGGATTAAAATATTCCCGCATAAACCTTATACGAAAAAGCCTCTTGAGGTTCGTATGGGATCCGGTAAAGGTGCTCCTGAAGGTTGGGTAGCAGTCGTTAAACCAGGGAAAATTATGTTTGAAATTGCTGGCGTATCTGAAGAGGTAGCTCGCGAAGCATTGCGCTTAGCGTCTCATAAGCTTCCTATTAAGTGTAAAATAGTTAAACGTCAAGAAATTGGTGGTGAATCTAATGAAAGCTAATGACATCCGTGAACTTACTACTGCAGAAATAGAACAAAAGGTAAAATCACTGAAAGAAGAGCTTTTCAACCTTCGCTTCCAATTGGCGACTGGTCAATTAGAAAACACAGCTCGCATTCGTGAAGTTCGTAAAGCGATTGCACGTATGAAAACTGTAATTCGCGAAAGAGAAATCAGTGCAAACAACTGATAAAGGAGGTTTTCAGGCATGACTGAGCGTAATCAACGCAAAGTATACACTGGCCGTGTAGTTTCTGACAAAATGGATAAAACAATCACTGTTTTAGTTGAAACACATAAAAAACATAAATTATACGGTAAACGTGTTAAATATTCTAAGAAATTTAAGGCTCATGATGAGCAAAACGTAGCCCAAATCGGCGATATCGTCCGTATTATGGAAACTCGTCCGCTATCAGCTACAAAACGTTTCCGTTTATTGGAAGTTGTAGAAAAAGCGGTTATTATCTAATAATAAATTCGGAACTACTAATTTCCGGAGGGAGGTAACCTAAGTGATCCAACAAGAAACTCGTATGAAAGTTGCAGACAACTCAGGTGCACGTGAAGTTTTAACAATAAAAGTACTTGGTGGTACTGGACGTAAAACTGCTAATATCGGCGATATCGTCGTATGTACAGTTAAGAAAGCAACACCAGGTGGCGTTGTCAAGAAGGGTGACGTAGTTAAAGCTGTTATCGTTCGCACTAAAAGCGGCGTACGCCGTAAAGACGGAACTTATATCAAATTTGATGAAAACGCGTGCGTTATTATCAAAGACGATAAAGGACCGCGTGGAACTCGTATTTTCGGACCTGTTGCGCGTGAACTACGTGACAGCAACTTCATGAAAATCGTATCTTTAGCTCCAGAAGTTCTTTAATTATCATGAAAGTGCCAATCAAGGAGGTGCGACAGAATGCATGTTAAAAAAGGCGACAAAGTAATGGTGATCTCAGGTAAAGACAAAGGGAAAACAGGTGTTATCCTAACTGCTTACCCGAAGAAAGACCGTGTTTTAGTTGAAGGTGTAAACATCATCAAAAAACACATTAAGCCCAACCAAGCTAATCCGCAAGGAGGAATTGTAAGCCAAGAGGCTGCAATTCACGTATCGAATGTAATGTTAATCGACCCTAAAACTGGCGAGCCGACTCGCGTAGGTTATAAAGTAGAAGATGGCAAAAAAGTTCGTGTTGCGAAAAAATCTGGTGAAATTATTAAATAAGTAAAGAGAAAGGAGGTACACACATGAACCGCCTAAAAGAAAAGTATCTTAAGGAAGTTTCTCCTGCTCTAATGAGCAAGTTTGAATATAGTTCAGTAATGCAAGTTCCTCAAGTTGATAAAATTGTTATCAACATGGGTGTGGGTGATGCTGTATCTAATACAAAAGCACTTGATGCTGCTGTTGAAGAATTACAAATTATTTCAGGTCAAAAACCTGTAGTTACGAAAGCTAAAAAATCGATCGCTGGATTCCGTCTACGTGAAGGTATGCCAATCGGTGCAAAAGTTACTCTACGTGGTGAGCGTATGTACGACTTTTTGGATAAATTAATCTCTATCTCACTTCCTCGTGTACGTGACTTCCGCGGTGTTTCTAAAAAAGCATTCGACGGTCGCGGTAACTACACTCTAGGAGTAAAAGAGCAATTAATCTTCCCTGAAATCGATTATGATAAAGTTTCGAAAGTACGCGGTATGGACATCGTAATTGTAACAACTGCGAACTCTGACGAAGAAGCTCGTGAGTTATTAACACAGTTCGGTATGCCATTCCAAAAGTAAAATAAGGGAGGCGAAAACGTGGCTAAAAAATCAATGATCGTTAAACAACAACGTACGTCAAAGTTCAAAGTGCAAGAGTACACACGCTGCGAGCGTTGTGGTCGTCCGCACTCTGTATATCGTAAATTTAAGCTTTGCCGTATTTGTTTCCGTGAACTTGCATACAAGGGACAAATTCCTGGCGTTAAAAAAGCAAGCTGGTAATCCCCTATAACTGGGAAGGAGGTAAATGTAATGACAATGTCAGATCCAATTGCAGATATGCTAACACGCATTCGTAATGCTAACATGGTTCGTCACGAGAAATTAGAAGTTCCTGCTTCAAACATGAAAAAGGAAATCGCTGAAATTTTAAAACGCGAAGGTTTCGTACGTGATGTTGAATATGTAGAAGATAGCAAACAAGGAATCATCCGCATCTTCTTAAAATATGGTCAAAATGACGAGCGCGTTATTACTGGTTTGAAACGTATTTCAAAACCTGGTCTACGCGTTTACGCTAAAACAAACGAAGTACCTAGAGTATTGAACGGTTTAGGAATTGCTTTAGTTTCTACTTCAAATGGTTTATTAACAGATAAAGAAGCTCGCGCTAAACAAGTTGGCGGAGAAATCGTAGCTTACGTTTGGTAATAATCAACAAACGAATGGAGGTGCAACAAAATGTCTCGAGTAGGTAAAAAACCAATAGAGGTTCCTGCTAACGTTACAGTTACAGTTAACGCTGATAACTCTGTGATCGTTAAAGGACCAAAAGGTGAATTAACAAATTCTTTTAACCAAGATATCAAGATTGAACAAGAAGGTAATGTTATTACTTTAGTTCGTCCTTCAGATTCTAAAGAACACCGTACAATCCATGGCACAACTCGTGCTTTATTAGCAAACATGATTACTGGTGTTTCTGAAGGATTTGCACGTGGACTTGAATTAGTTGGGGTTGGTTACCGTGCACAATTACAAGGTAAGAAACTTGTACTTAACGTAGGGTACTCTCATCCAGTTGAATTCACTCCTGAAGATGGACTTGAAGTTGAAGTTCCTTCTAATACAAAAATTATCGTTCGCGGTATTAACAAAGAACGCGTTGGTGCATTAGCATCTAACATCCGTCAAGTTCGCCCACCTGAGCCTTACAAAGGTAAAGGTATTCGCTATGAAGGTGAAGTTGTACGCCGCAAAGAAGGTAAAACAGGTAAATAATGCATTGCGCATTAGAAAGGAGTGACTACTGTGATTACGAAACAAGACAAAAATCAAGTTCGTAAGAAACGTCATGCACGTGTTCGTACAAAAATCACGGGTACTACTGAACGTCCTCGTTTAAATGTATTCCGTTCTAATAAACACTTATACGCTCAACTTATCGATGATACACAAGGTGTAACAATCGTAAGTGCGTCAACTATGGACAAAGATTTCAATGGAACAGCTGGAAACGTTGAAGCTGCTAAATTGATCGGTGAAACAATCGCTAAACGCGCTACTGAAAAGAACATTAAATCTGTTGTATTCGACCGTGGCGGTTACTTATATCATGGACGTGTTAAAGCGTTAGCTGAAGCTGCACGTGAAAACGGCTTAGAATTTTAAGAAGAAGGAGGGACATATTTCATGCGTGGTATTGACCCAAACAAACTTGAACTTGAAGAACGCGTAGTAACAATTAATCGTGTTGCTAAAGTTGTAAAAGGTGGACGTCGTTTCCGCTTTACTGCATTAGTAGTAGTTGGAGACAAAAACGGACATGTAGGATTTGGTACTGGGAAAGCTCAAGAGGTTCCTGATGCTATCCGTAAAGCAGTTGAAGATGCGAAGAAAAATCTAATCGAAGTACCAAGAGTTGGCGGAACAACTCCTCACCAAGTAATTGGTCGCTTTGGAGCTGGATCTATTCTAGTTAAACCAGCAGCACCAGGTACTGGAGTTATCGCTGGAGGACCAGTTCGTGCGGTTCTTGAGTTAGCTGGTATTACTGATATTCTATCGAAATCACTTGGATCTAACACACCAATTAACATGGTTCGTGCTACAGTACAAGGTTTAAATCAACTAAAACGTGCTGAGGACGTTGCTAAATTACGTGGTAAATCAGTAGAAGAACTGTTAGGATAAGGGGGGAAATTACAATGGCAACTAAATTAGAAATCACCCTTACTAAAAGCTTGATTGGTACTAAACCAAATCAACGCAAAACAGCAGAAGCTCTTGGATTACGTAAACTTCATCAAACAGTTGAGCACCAAGACAACGCCGCTATCCGCGGAATGGTTGGCAAAGTAGCTCACTTAGTAACTTTGAAAGAAATTTAAGGTTTATTTTAAGAATAAGGAGGTGCCACCATATGAAACTTCATGAGTTAAAACCAGCAGAAGGATCTCGTTCTACACGTAACCGCGTAGGTCGTGGTATCGGTTCTGGTAACGGTAAAACTGCAGGTAGAGGTCATAAAGGTCAAAATTCTCGTTCAGGCGGAGGAGTACGTCCAGGATTTGAAGGGGGTCAAAACCCTTTATTCCGTCGTTTACCAAAACGTGGATTTACTAACATCAACCGTAAAGAATATGCAATTGTAAACCTTGACACATTAAATCGTTTCGAAGAAGGCACAGAAGTTACACCTGCTCTATTAATAGAAACAGGTGTTGTGAGTAACGAAAAGTCTGGTATTAAGATCTTAGGTAATGGAACTCTTGAGAAGAAACTATCAGTAAAAGCTCACAAATTCTCTGCAACAGCAAAAGAAGCAATCGAGAATGCTGGCGGACAAACAGAGGTGGTTTAATGTTTCAGACAATCTCCAACTTTATGCGTGTGAGAGATATTCGAAATAAAATCATTTTTACATTATTAATGCTAATCGTGTTTCGTATTGGGACATTTGTTCCAGTACCTCACGTTAATGCAGATGTATTAAAGCAAACAGATGAACTAGGTTTAATCGGTTTCTTAAATACATTCGGTGGTGGAGCTCTTGCTAACTTTTCTATTTTAGCAATGGGTATCATGCCATACATTACAGCATCAATTATCGTTCAGTTGTTACAAATGGACGTTGTTCCGAAGTTTACTGAGTGGGCAAAACAAGGGGAAGTCGGAAGACGGAAACTTGCTCAATTCACTCGATACTTCACAATTGTGTTAGCTTTTATCCAAGCGATCGCCATGTCATACGGTTTCAACCAAATGTATAGTGGTTCTTTGATAAAAGACGATGGTATTCTAACGTATCTAACTATTGCGGTTGTATTAACTGCCGGTACTGCATTTTTAATGTGGTTAGGTGAACAAATCACTGCTTCAGGCGTTGGTAATGGTATTTCTGTCATTATCTTTGCAGGTATTGTTGCTGCTATCCCTAACGGAGTTAACCAATTGTATGCTCAACAAATCCAAGATGCTGGTGATGCATTATTCATCAACATCGTGATTATCATCTTGCTTTTATTGGCAATCATTGCAGTTACAGTAGGAGTTATTTATATTCAACAAGCGTTGCGTAAAATTCCTATTCAATATGCAAAACGTGTTGCTGGTTCTTCACAAACTGGAGGCCAACAAACACATTTACCTTTAAAAGTTAACGCTGCGGGAGTTATCCCAGTAATCTTTGCATCTGCGTTCCTTATGGCTCCGCAGTCTATCATTTTGTTCTTTGGTGAAAACAAAACAACAGAATTTATTAGAAACACGCTAGATTACACACAGCCAGTTGGTATGATCATCTATGTTGCTTTGATAGCTGCCTTTACTTATTTCTACGCATTCATTCAGGTGAATCCGGAAAATGTAGCAGATAACTTGAAAAAGCAAGGTGCATATATTCCAGGGATTCGTCCAGGAATAAACACACAAGATTACTTAACAAGCGTTTTATACCGTTTAACTTTTGTTGGAGCTATTTTCTTAGCAGTAATCTCTATTATGCCTCTATTATTTGTAAAGTTTGCTGGTTTACCACAATCGATACAAATTGGCGGAACAAGTCTGCTTATCATTGTTGGGGTAGCCCTTGAAACAATGAAACAACTAGAATCCCAATTAGTTAAACGTCACTATAAAGGCTTTATGAAATAATGTAGGTTTTTAGGAACGATAAGAGTTCCTAAAAATCAACAAATAGTCCTGGGGGGCATTTTCGTATGAATATCGTTTTAATGGGTCTGCCTGGTGCTGGTAAAGGCACTCAAGCAGATAAAATTGTTGAGAAGTACGCAATCCCTCATATTTCTACAGGCGACATGTTTCGTGCAGCTATTAAAGAAGGCACGGAGCTTGGTTTAAAAGCAAAATCGTTTATGGATCAAGGTGCATTAGTACCCGATGAAGTTACGATTGGTATTGTTCGTGAAAGATTAAGTAAACCAGATTGCGATCAAGGATTCCTATTAGATGGCTTCCCGCGTACGGTTCCTCAAGCTGAAGCATTAGATGCTTTACTTTCGGATCTAGGGAAATCTATTGAGCATGTGCTTAATATTCAAGTAGAACAAGAAGAATTGATTAAACGTCTAACAGGTCGTCGTATTTGTAAAGAATGCGGCACTGCTTATCATCTACTGTTCAACCCACCTGCTAAGGAGGGTGTTTGTGACAAAGATGGAGGAGAGCTTTATCAACGTGCGGACGATAATCCCGAAACGGTGACGAACCGTCTGGAAGTAAATATGAAGCAAACACAACCTTTGCTTGATTTTTATGAGAACAAAGGTGTTTTAAGTAATTTAGATGGCCAGCAGGATATTAAAGTAGTATTTGCTGACATCGATGCTCTGTTACAGGGCAACCGCATCTAAAGCCCGGTGCCCGTCGCAGACGACTGAATATCCGGGTAGTATGCAAAGAACGTAAACGTTTTTTTCGAGAGCTGCAAAAGCATATTGCGCCCGGTATACGAACTGGATGATTTTAAAATGTGTTAACAGCGAGGACCCCCTAGTCCACGTGCATTTTGATTTCTGAAAGGGTATAATGGGTTTCGTGGAAAGCATTAATCGAACGGGTACTATGGAACTCATCCAACACATTCGTACGAACATGTTGACATGAGGGAGACAGGTTTCTACCAGTCAGTCTACTCGGTGGATTGCGTTAAACGAAACCTTACGAGTGTCTTTCGAACATCTCTCATGATTTCCAAACATATGCTTAAAACGAATAGTTTCGTTTATTTTGAGGCTATACTACAGCAAATTACGTTTGATTATTGTTGAGAACCTGATTTGTATATAGAAGGGAGACAGGGTTGATGGCGAAAGATGATGTAATTGAAGTCGAAGGAACAGTTGTTGAGACTTTGCCAAACGCGATGTTTAAGGTAGAATTAGAAAACGGTCATACGATACTTGCGCATGTATCGGGTAAAATTCGTATGCACTTTATCCGCATTTTACCTGGAGATAAAGTCACAATTGAACTTTCTCCTTACGATTTAACTCGCGGTCGTATCACGTACCGTTTTAAATAAATCTTTTGCACTCCGGACTACTAAGGAGGTTGGGTTAGATGAAAGTGAGACCATCTGTGAAGCCGATCTGCGAAAAATGTAAAGTAATTCGCCGACGCGGTAAAGTAATGGTAATCTGTGAAAATCCTAAACACAAACAAAGACAAGGATAATAAGAAGGAGGTGCACGACACATATGGCACGTATTGCTGGTGTTGACATTCCACGCGATAAACGCGTTGTTATTGCATTAACATATATTTTCGGAATTGGTAAAACTACGTCACAAAAAGTATTAGCGGAAGCTGGGATCTCTGAAGAGACTCGCGTTCGTGATTTAACTGAAGACGAGCTTAACAAAATCCGTGAACAAATCGGTGTATACAAAGTAGAAGGTGACCTTCGTCGTGAAGTATCACTAAACATTAAACGTCTGATGGAAATCGGTTCATTCCGAGGAATCCGTCATCGTCGCGGCTTACCAGTACGCGGACAAAACACGAAGAACAATGCTCGTACTCGTAAAGGTCCACGTAAAACAGTAGCTAACAAGAAAAAATAATCGGTAAAGGAGGTTTCTTCTTAACATGGCACGTAAACAACAAACACGTAAGCGTCGTGTGAAAAAGAATATCGAATCCGGTATTGCTCACATTCGCTCAACATTTAACAACACTATTGTGACTATAACAGACATGCAAGGTAATGCAATTTCTTGGTCAAGTGCTGGAGCTCTTGGATTCAGAGGTTCTCGTAAATCTACTCCATTCGCTGCACAAATGGCTGCTGAAACTGCTGCTAAAACTTCAATGGAACATGGTTTAAAAACTTTAGAAGTAACTGTTAAAGGTCCTGGTGCTGGTCGTGAAGCGGCAATCCGCGCACTACAAGCTGCAGGTCTAGAAGTTACAGCAATTAAAGACGTAACACCAGTACCACATAATGGTTGCCGTCCACCAAAACGTCGTCGCGTTTAATAGGTGATCCTCAATATGTTTGAGAACATCATTTATTGTACAGACTGAGGTTGTGCAACACAGCAATCAGTTAAACGATCGAATTCATGATGGAAAGAACCTATACATTCGATGTTTTGAGGGAGGGTAAATTGGAATGATCGAAATTGAAAAACCAAAGATTGAAAGTGTAGAAATCAGCGAAAGTGCCAAATTTGGTAAATTTGTTGTAGAACCGCTTGAACGTGGCTATGGAAATACTTTGGGTAATTCTTTACGTCGTATCCTTCTGTCTTCTTTACCAGGAGCTGCAGTTACTTCTATTCAAATCGATGGCGTTTTACACGAGTTTTCAACTATTGAAGGCGTAGTGGAAGATGTAGCATCTATTATTATGAATGTGAAAAAGCTAGCTCTTAAAATCTACTCTGATGAAGAAAAAGTCATAGAGATAGATGTTAAAGGAGAAGGAACGATTACAGCAGCTGACATTACTCATGACAGCGATGTGGAGATTTTAAATCCTGAGCTTTATATTGCTACAATCGGCAAAAATGGTCATTTCCGTATGCGTATGTACGCAGGGAGAGGCCGTGGCTACACTCCTGCTGATCAAAACAAACGTGAGGATCTTCCTATCGGCGTAATCCCGATCGACTCTATTTATACTCCAGTTTCACGCGTTAATTTTCAAGTGGAAAACACTCGTGTTGGACAAATGTCTAACTACGATAAATTAACTCTTGATGTGTGGACAGATGGCAGCACCGGTCCAAAAGAGGCGATTTCTCTTGGAGCAAAAATACTAACAGAGCACTTGAACATTTTTGTAGGGATGACAGATGAGGCACAAACTGCTGAAATCATGGTCGAAAAAGAAGAAGATCAAAAAGAAAAAGTTTTAGAGATGACTATTGAAGAACTTGATCTTTCTGTTCGTTCTTATAACTGCTTGAAGCGCGCAGGTATTAATACAGTACTTGAGCTAGCTAGCAAGTCAGAAGACGACATGATGAAAGTAAGAAACCTTGGACGTAAATCTTTAGAAGAAGTAAGAGCTAAGTTAGATGAGCTTGGCTTAGGATTACGTAAAGAAGACTAAGCGAATTTTGATATAGCTAGATATGAATATTCACCAAAGGAGGGAAACATCCATGGGTTACAGAAAACTTGGACGTACAAGTTCTCAACGTAAAGCGATGTTACGTGACTTAACGACTGACCTAATTATTCATGAGCGTCTTCAAACAACTGAAGCACGTGCAAAAGAATTACGTTCTGTTGTTGAAAAAATGATCACTTTAGGTAAACGCGGAGACTTGCATGCTCGTCGTCAAGCAGCTGCTTACATTCGTCGTGAAGTAGTTACTACTACAAACGAAGAAGGCGAAGAATCAACAACTTTTGCTTTGCAAAAATTGTTTGATGATGTTGCACCACGTTATGCAGATCGCCAAGGCGGTTACACTCGTATTATGAAAGTTGGACCTCGTCGCGGAGACGGAGCACCAGTTGTAGTAATTGAGTTAGTTTAATTTAATGGATCAGTCGTTTGATCGATTGCTAAATTAAAATCCAAAGCTGAAGAGGGATGTTGGTGTTGCTACCACCCTCTTCTTTTTTCAAACAGATTTATACGACATTATAAAAGCAGAGTGTTATGATGAGCGGACTTTCATTAGTGGCGTCTCGTCTAGCTCTACGCACCTCATTTTCTGACTGGTCTTGAGCAACCAGTCAAGAAATAAGTTATAGAAGAGCGCATTTCTCCAAATGAGGTGCGCGCTTTTTTAATTTGTCCATAAAATTTGTTAGGATAGAGTTAAGCCGAGCAGAGTTTAGTTAAGGGAGGTTAAGTGGTTGAAAAAAGAAATTATATCCTTACAGAATGTAACCTTTACATATGCTGAAGAGGAGTCTATTATACGGCCAGCTATACATAATGTGTCATTTTCTATTAAGGAAGGTGAATGGGTCGCCATTGTAGGTCATAATGGTTCTGGTAAATCGACGTTAGCCCGACTAATGAATGGTCTTCTATTTCCTCAGGAGGGAACAGTACGTGTTTTTGGTGACTCCTTGTCACAAGACAATCTTTGGGAAACAAGATCGAAAATGGGGATGGTTTTTCAAAATCCTGATAACCAATTCGTCGGGGCTACTGTTCAGGATGATGTAGCATTTGCCCTTGAGAATAACGGAATCCCCTTTGAGGAAATGGTAGAACGAGTTAGATATTCGCTAGCAAAGGTCAATATGCAAGATTTTATGAATAGCGAACCTCATCATCTATCCGGCGGTCAGAAGCAAAGAGTGGCGATAGCAGGCGCTATTGCGATGCAACCTCGAATCTTACTGTTAGACGAAGCAACCTCTATGTTAGACCCGCAAGGAAAGGAAGAGGTGCTAGCGACTGTCAGACAGTTAAGAGAAGAAACAGATTTAACTGTTATCTCCATCACCCATGATTTAGAGGAAACATTGCTTGCGGATAGAGTAATAATGATGAATCAAGGAGAAAAGTATGTGGAGGATACTCCTAAAGGGATTTTTGAACGCGGTCAAGAATTGGTGGATTTAGGCTTAGATTTACCTTTCGCCATGAAAATGTCCAAGCTCCTAAAAGCTGAAGGGATATCCCTAACTGCAGAACATATGACAGAAGAAGAGTTGGTGAATGATTTATGGACATCATACTTCAACAAGTAAGCTACGCTTATGCTAAAGATACGCCCTTTGAAAAGAGAGCCCTGTTTAGTGTAAACATGCATATTTCATCTGGCTCTTATCAAGCAATTATAGGGCATACAGGGTCGGGCAAATCAACTGTATTACAGCACTTGAATGCATTGTTAAAGCCTACGGATGGCACAGTTAAAATAGGAAACGTAGAAGTGAAGGCAGATAAGAAAAATAAGCAGCTACGCTCAGTCAGACAAAAGGTAGGCATTGTTTTTCAATTTCCAGAGCATCAATTATTCGATGAGACTGTTCTGAAAGATATTATGTTTGGGCCTATGAATTACGGAGTATCAGAGGCAGAAGCCAAAGCTCGGGCCATCGAATTAATTCGACTATTAGGTCTACCAGATGAAGTCATGGATAAGTCTCCATTTGATCTATCAGGAGGCCAAATGAGACGAGTTGCTATAGCGGGGGTTCTGGCGATGAACCCAGATGTCCTTGTGTTAGACGAGCCTACTGCAGGACTTGATCCTAGAGGCCGGAAAGAGATTATGGACCTCTTCTATCAAATCCATCAAGAGACGGGGCTCACGACCATCCTCGTGACGCACAGCATGGAGGATGCAGCTAGATATGCAGATCAAATAGCAATTATGCATAAAGGGAAATGTGTAGTTCAAGGAACTCCAGAAGAAATATTTCAAAATGAAACTCAATTAAAGGACTACCGTTTAGAGCTACCTCAAACAGTAAAGTTTCAGCGGAAGCTAGAACAAATGATGGGTAGAAGGCTACCGAACCTCTGCTTAACGGAGGAAGTGTTAGCGAAAGAATTGGCACACCTGTTAAAGGAAGGGTGTGAGGATGAATGTTAGAAAAAATGATTTTTGGAAGATATATTCCGGGAGATTCGTTTATCCATCGTTTAGATGCTCGAGCTAAACTAATCTTTGTTTTTCTTTTTATTGCCGTAGTTTTCATCGCAAATAACTGGATTACATATGGGATATTAGTGTTATTTACTTTTTTAATCATTCGTATGTCCAAAATTAGATTATACTTTTTAATCAACGGATTAAAGCCAGTCGTTTTTCTAATTATCTTTACGTTCCTGCTGCACATGATATTTACCCGAGAGGGCGCTATTATTTTTGAATGGAAGTTTATAAAGATTTATGAAGAAGGCTTGAAGCAAGGGATATTTATATCTATTCGTTTCTTCGTCCTTGTTATACTAACGTCCATTCTAACGCTCACTACAACCCCTATATCGATTACAGATGCTTTAGAGATACTTCTGAATCCCCTAAAGAAATGGAAGCTCCCAGTGCATGAATTAGCGCTTATGATGTCAATCTCTTTAAGGTTCATCCCAACTCTTATGGATGAAACCGACAAGATTATGAAAGCACAGATGGCAAGAGGGTCGGATATGACGTCAGGAAGTATGAAGCAGCGCATGAATGCTATTGTACCGCTGCTCATTCCACTATTTGTGAGTGCATTTAAGCGAGCAGAAGATTTAGCAACAGCTATGGAGGTTCGCGGCTATAAAGGTGGAGAAGGAAGGACAAGATATCGCAAGCTTGAGTGGAGGAAGAAGGATACGTCAATTTTAGTCGTTCTTGTCCTACTGGCTGCTATCCTTGTTTATTTTAGACAGTAAATGGAGGTAACCGTATGCGTTTAAGAGCTGTAATAAGCTATGACGGGAGTCAATTTTCGGGTTATCAAATCCAACCGGGAAAAAGAACCGTACAGTTAGAGCTTGAACGAGTTCTACAAACAATCCATAAAGGAGAGCTAGTAAAGGTAGTAGCAAGTGGACGAACGGATGCTGGGGTTCATGCTACAGGGCAGGTAATCCATTTTGATAGTCCCTTTACTTTATCTATGGACAGCTGGAGAACTGCTTTGAATGTTCAACTCCCAAAGGATATCCGAATACTTTTCGTAGAAGAAGTGGCTGCCGACTTTCATGCTAGATACCATGCAGCGGGTAAAACGTATCGTTATAAATGGTCGCTTGAAGAGATTCAAAGTCCCTTTGAGCGTAACTATACGGTCCATGTAGATAGATATAAGCCTAACGTAGAATTGATGAAGGAAGCTTCTGTTCACCTTTTAGGAACGCATGATTTTTCAAGCTTCTGTGCATCTAAAACTAGTGTGAAAGATTTTATTCGAACGGTACGATCGATAGACTTTGAATGGAAAGAAGAATCTAATCAGCTGCATATGGTGATTAACGGCAGTGGTTTTTTATATAATATGGTCCGAATTATTGCAGGCACTTTATGGGAAGTGGCAATAGGAAAAAAAAATGTAGACGAGCTACCGGGAATTCTTCAATCTTGCGATAGAAAAAAAGCTGGGAAAACCGCTCCAGCACACGGTTTATACCTAGAAAAAGTAGAGTATTCATGATATAGCAACTTTTCCAGGTGTTTATGGAAAAATACTTGACTATTAAGCGACGGCGGGTTATGATGATGTATGGTATTTTCATTAGCCCCACAATATAAGCCCCGAAACTTATTGTTATGAGGATATAGAAAATTATAGATCGATTATGATTGAATTAGGAGGACAAAATACATGCGTACAACATTCATGGCTAAAGGTCACGAAGTAGAACGTAAATGGTTAGTTATCGACGCTGAAGGCCAAACTCTTGGTCGTCTTGCTTCTGAAGTAGCAGCTATTTTACGTGGAAAAAACAAACCAACATTCACACCGAATGTTGACACTGGTGATCATGTGATCATTATCAATGCAGAAAAAATTCATTTAACTGGGAACAAGTTAAACGACAAAATTTACTACCGTCACACTCAATTTGCTGGTGGACTTAAACAACGTACTGCTTTAGAAATGCGTACTAAGTACCCAACAAAAATGATCGAATTAGCGATCAAAGGAATGCTTCCTAAAAACACTTTAGGTCGTCAAATGTTCGGAAAACTTCACGTTTACGCTGGAGCAGAACATCCACATGCAGCACAACAACCAGAAGCATTTGAGCTTCGCGGATAATAATTAAGAGGAGGACATACACTTGGCACAAGTTCAATATATCGGCACTGGTCGCCGTAAAAGCTCAGTAGCACGCGTACGTTTAGTACCAGGCGAAGGAAAAATCGTTATCAACAAACGTGACGTAGAAGATTACGTACCATACGAAACTTTACGTGAAATCATTAAACAACCATTAGTAACTACTCAAACTTTAGGTAGCTACGATGTTCATGTAAACGTTAATGGTGGTGGATTCACAGGTCAAGCAGGGGCAATCCGTCACGGTATTGCACGTGCACTACTTACAGTAGATCCTGATTTCCGTCCAGCTTTAAAATCAGCAGGATTCTTAACACGTGACCCACGTATGAAAGAACGTAAAAAACCAGGACTTAAAGGCGCTCGTCGTGCACCTCAGTTCTCAAAACGTTAATATCGAATTTACAACCCTTTCCCAATTTGGGAGAGGGTTTTTTCGTGGAAAAATAAACATTGGCGTATTCGACAGGTATGGACGAATGCTAAGAGTTTAAAGATGGAGAATATAAATTAGAGACAAATAAAATAATTGTTGATATACTGACCGCAACACAGCAGAGACAGATGCTCGTGAAGTAGCACCAGTGGAATCTTGTTATATTGTTTTATATAAAAAGGTAATTATATAAATAAAATGAAACAAAACAAAGAACGTGGAGAGGGGAATGTTGGCATGGAAATTATAAAGCAATGGAATCAGGCGGATAGTGATTATATACGACAAAAGGTTATCGAGCATAATATGGTTAATGTTCCTGAAGAAGTGAAGCACCCGAAACAACAGATCAGTTACATACTGCGTGATGAACATCAAAAAATTCTCGGAGGAATTACAGGGACAATTTTTTGGTACCACCTTCATATAGACTTCCTATGGGTGGATGACTCATTGAGAGGGCAGGGTCACGGTAAAGAGCTGCTAACTAGGATAGAAGAATTTGCGATAGAACATGGCTGTAAGCTTATACAATTAGATACCTTTAGCTTTCAAGCCCCGAATTTTTATAAAAAATTTGGTTACGAAGAAATTGGGATTGTGGATGATTTTCCTACGAAGGATGGTAAACAATATTACTTAGTAAAAAAAATAGGTTAACGAGAAAGGTAGATTGGGTCTTCAGCACCTTAATCTACCTTTTTATCATAATGGAAATATTTATTACCTGGGAAATTATTATTTAATAACAAATTATTAAGAAAAATTTATCTTCTGCCGAAATAGTGATTGTAGCATAAATTGCGAAGGTGTATATTAAGTTAGCAATTATACATATTGGAGGTGGGGGAATTGTTTTCATCTGAACGATTAATGTTCCGTTCTTATACAGAGGATGACTTTAAATTTCTATATTCGATGCTGTCGGATGAGAAAATGATGAGGTTTATAGGGAGTGGAAAGCCAAGAAACCGGGAGGAATCCGTAAATTTCTTACAATGGATATTCCAACATTATGAGCTAAACAAGGAGTATGGATTAAAGCTACTTGTCCCACAGGTGATAGAGGGAAGAGAAGAACTAGAAGTTGGTTATTGGATTGCTAGAGAGCATTGGGGAAATGGTTATGCAAGTGAAGCTGCAAAATCTTTGTTAGAAAGAGGGTTGAGCCAGCTAGGAGAAGATAGGTATATATCGCTTGTTCAGAAGGGGAACCTAGCATCTAGGAAGGTAGCAGAGAAGACAGGAATGAGACTAGCAAAAGAAATAATCTTGGGTGACAAGCAAGTTTGCTTATATGAATACGAAAAATAGAGAGAAGCAGGGTTGAAATGAGAAAAAAATTTAATGTTGTTACCTCCACCATTTTGGTGAGCATTTTCTTAGCGAGATTTGGAACATTTTTAGTTATTCCATACCTAACTTTATTTTTATTGAATGAGTTTGACTATACGGGCATGCAAATTGGAGCTATACTTTCCACTCTTGCATTTTCAGGACTTATTATGAGTTTTTTTATTGGTCCTTATATTGATAAATTTCCTAAAAATAAAGTAATCATTACGGGCTTAGCTGGGTATCTTGCGTGTTATATATATTTTCCATTTATAGATCAATACGCAGGATTTATCATTTTTGCTATTGTTCTTGGGATGAGTCAATCGATTGTAGAACCGACCTATCGTGTTCTATTGAGTCTGTATACGGAGCCAGAGAATAGAAGACTAATTTTTAATATCCGATATTTCTTGATTAATATTTCTGCTGCTGTAGCTCCCCTTACTTCTGTCTATTTTCAGCGTTTTGGGCTAGAGAATATATTCTTTGGAGTAGGTTTTATCTTTTTAATTAACATTATTACATTTTTAGTGTTGTTTAAGAAGTATCCAATGGTGAGGCAAGTGGCTAGTGCAAGTAAATCATCTATTTTTCAATCTTTTTATGTATTTAAAAAAGATTATGCGTTTAGCATTTTTGTACTAGCTCTTATTTTTGTAACCTTTGGATACAGTCAGTTTGATTCGACCTTCAGCCAATATCTCGGAAGGACGTTTGACGCTGAGCTTGCTGTACAATATTTTGCATGGTTGATCACTACGAATGCTATTACGGTTCTTATCATTCAATATTTTGTTTATAAGCTTGGAGAGCGGATTAGTACGACTACTTCTCTCATGATAGGAAGTGGGATGTTATCCTTAGGGTTATTAATATTTGGCCAAAGTCCTAATATTATTGTTTTGATTGGAGCAATGATAATCTTCACTGCTGGAGAGGTGCTCGTATTTACAATGGTAGATATACATATAGACAGTATGTGCGAGGATCATGAGAAAGGAACTTACTTCGCTCTAACCGGAGTTAAGTCTATAGGAAGAATAATTGCTCCTAGTTTGGGAGGCATACTTTTAGACAACATAGGAGCTGGAGCAGTCGTGTTCTTTATCATATCTATTATTACAGTTTTATCAGTTCCCTCGTTTTGGATAAGTTCTAAAATGAAGCCTAGAATCTAATCATACTCTTTGTCCCTCGTACGTATAATGAGTGAAAAAGGGGCGATTAATCTGAAGAAATGGTTAACAATTGGGGTTTTATTTTTTGTCACTCTATTAGCTGTAACGTACAGTACGAGAGCAAGTGATATTGGTTTCTTCCTACCAGAGCCTTTGAGTGGGGTAAAGATTGTGATTGATCCAGGCCATGGTGGTATGGATGGCGGCGCTAGTTATGGAGAAATAGTGGAAAGAGATATTACATTAGCTATGTCTCTTAAACTAGAGAAGTTATTGAAGTCTCAAGGTGCAACCGTAGTTATGACAAGAACTAAAGAAGGAGACGCTGTAGCTGAACATTCACCAGATGAGGACTTTCCAACTACAAGAGCTAGAAAACGAGCTGACCTTCTGCTTCGTGAGGAGATAATGAATAACTCTGAGCCGGATATGGTTATTAGTATGCACGTGAATGCTGTGCCAGAGGAAAGATGGAGAGGTGCTCAAGTTTTCTACCACGCAGAAGGACATGAAGGTGGTCAGCTGTTGGCTAAGTCTATTCAATCTTCCATTAGAACAAATATAGGGAATACAGAACGAGAAGCTCTAGCTATTAAACAAGTATACATTTTAAAGAAAGCAAAAGCCCCAGCGGTATTAGTAGAAACAGGGTTTATAAGTAATACAGAGGAAAGAGAGTTACTTACATCAGACAAATATCAAAATGAGATGGTAAATGCTATAGCTAAAGGGATAGGTGTATTTGTAGAAGAAAGCATTTATTGAGCCGTTGATGGGATGGTAGACACTCGTATATGGTATACTATATTGCGAATAGTTAACTAAAGGGGAGTGTCTACACAATGATTAATGAGAATCAAGTTCGTACATTACTTGGGGAATTAAACGATCCGTTTTTACATAGAACGCTTGAAGAAACGAATGGTATCTCTCAAGTTTCAATAAAAGAAGAAAAGAATCATGTTAGCGTTAAGCTTGCAATCGCTAAGATCAACTCTGCGGAGCAGATGCAATTACAAACAAAAGTGGTTGAAGTGTTAAAAAACGCTGGTGCAAATACTGTAGGTATTCGTTTTGAGGAGCTTCCTAAAGAAGTATTGGAGCAGTTCAGAGGAAAAGGGAAAGAAAGCGATAGCGAAGATATTCTTTCTCCAAACAGTAAAGTAAAAATCATCTCGATTGCATCGGGTAAAGGTGGAGTAGGTAAATCTACAGTCTCCGTAAACCTTGCTGTTGCTCTAGCAAGATTAGGTAAAAAAGTTGCATTAGTAGATGCAGATATTTACGGCTTCAGTGTGCCTGATATGATGGGTGTTAAAGACGTGCCACAGATTAAAGAGGATCGAATTATTCCAGTGGAACGCAAAGGCGTAAAAGTAATATCCATGGGATTTTTCGTAGAGAACAATACTCCAGTAGTTTGGCGTGGACCAATGTTAGGGAAAGTGTTAGACCAATTCTTTAAAGACGTAGAGTGGGGAGAGTTAGATTTCTTGCTACTAGATTTACCGCCCGGAACTGGTGACGTCGCGTTAGACATACACCAAATGCTACCGGCTTCTAAAGAGATCGTTGTAACCACTCCTCACCCTACAGCTGCGTTTGTAGCAGCGCGTGCAGGTGCAATGGCATTACAGACGGACCATGAAATTCTAGGTGTTATTGAAAATATGTCCTGGTATGAATCTAAATCTACAGGCGAAAAGGAATTTGTTTTTGGAAAAGGTGGAGGACCAAAACTTGCGGATGAACTTCGTACCGAGCTTCTTGGCCAAATTCCATTAGGTCAGCCTGACTGGAACGACATTGACTTTGCTCCTTCTGTATACGGCGAAACGCATGATACTGGGAAGCTATATTTAGAAATAGCTGAAAAAGTAATAGAAAAAGCATAAAGAAAAGGCCGTTTCCATAGAGGAGCGGCCTATTTTTCTTCTTCTTTTTTACCTCCCTCTTCTTTAGAGCCACCTTCTTCTTTAGAAGCACCGGCTTCTTCCACTAGCTTCTGCCATTTTGCTTGGAGAGACGGACTTTGAATAGTTTCTTCCACAACCTTTTGAATTTCTTTTCTCATATCACTCGATTTCAATGTTTTCTCTAATTCTTTTTTCATTTCGTCTGAGCTAAAGAATGTTTCTAAGTCTTTCAGATACTCTGGATCCTTCATCATGCTTTTCATTAAGTCTTCTTGTTGCTTCTTCATACTCTTAGCCATGGTCTCAGAAAATTTAGGATCTTGGTAAATTTCTTTCCAGAACTCCTCGGCTTCCTTAGAAAGCATGGTTTGTTCTACTGATTTTTTTACTTGCTCACTGTCTATTACAAGCATTTCTTGAAACTTTGGATCCTCTAAAAGAGTTCGAATCGCTTTTTTACCATCCTCTGTCTGTAAAGCATCGATTAACATTTTTTTGTTTTCTTCATATGAAGGAGTACTAGAAGAGTCATTACAACCAGCTAGTAAACCAATACTTAATAAAATCAGGGCGAAATACTTCATTGATTCCTCACCATCCTTTTCAATTATTGTTCACATTTAGTACGGAAATATGTATTGATATTATGAAGAAATAGATTTTTTGGCAAATCGTTGTTACAATTGAAGGATGAAATAGAGTAGATGGAGGCAACCTAGCTGTGACAATACGAAATTGGTTTAAATTTTTTATCAATTCCATGCTCATCGGTGGTTTAATAACAGGAGTTTTAGGTCTATTTATCCGTTGGGATGATGCCTTTGCTAAATACTTTGAAGCAGGCCAATGGAGTGAGTTTCTTGCTGCCTTTGCTTTTATGGTAGTAATGGGCTTTACCGTAAGTGTTATTACTCAAATGGGATTTTTCGCATATTTAACGATTCACCAAATGGGTGTAAATATATTTAGAACCCTAACTTTATGGAATTGGGTACAGTTATTAATCATTGCATTTGTCATATTTGATTTAATAATGTTCCGTTTCCGTCCAAACGCGGAGACTACTTCGCAAGTATGGCTATATGCTTTCTTGTTAGTCGTTCTAATCGGAACAGGAGTAGTGGTGGCGCTTATTAAAGCAAATAAAACGAAAAAACACGTGTTAATCTCTGCATTGTTCTTTATGATTGTAATTTCAACATTAGAGTGGCTGCCTGTCTTAATGGTTAATGCGGATAACGTCGATAGTTGGGTTACTTTATTATTGTTCCCAATTCTAGCGGTTAATGCATATCAGTTATTGGCTTTACCAAAATACAACGCTAAATCTGATGAAGACCGATTGAAACTAGAAGCGCGGAGAAAAGCGAGAAGAGAAGCTGAGGCAAAGGTTAAATAAGAAAACTGCTCTGACTATTAGTCGGAGCAGTTTTTTATTATAGAAGAATAGTTGAATTCTCTACGCTATTCGGGATAACTTTTGGTTTTCATTTTCATGTTAAATATATTTTGTTCAATACTAACAAAAGGTTGTGATCTTAAATATTTTGCAAGCTGGATTGTATCGATTCTTTCTTCCTGGTGGAGAGGAACGGTAAGTATATCTCCCTTCGTAAGCTTAGGCACAGTATTTCCTAAAACTATAGTAGAGCCTAAAAGATTTACTTCCTCCTTCCAGGCATCTTTTTGAAGTTCAACAGGGAACTCGTAATCAGAAGTCCGAAACCAATCTGGTTTCACACCAATAGCCTCTTCAAATCTATCTATTTCTTTTTTAAATAGACTCCGGTCCTCTATATACAGCAAGCCCTCTTTACCCAACAGACTAATAGGGATTTTTTTATCCTGCATAATTTTAATAATGGGCTCAGATCGCTCAATCCATTCAATGCTAATGAAAAAATGAGGATAAGGAGCTTTTAAACCTTCTACTAGGGTTTCTACATCCTCTCTACCAAATGATAGGTCGATAGTTACCGTATTCCCATAGGCTCCCTTCGATATAACACTTGGTTTTTCGGTTACTTGGAACACGGGAAGAAGTGTAGAGTAAGTATTGGGCGCGAAGAGTAACAGCAAGAATAACAATACAGAAGTGATGGTTATTAAGAGCTTTGTTTTCAAGGAAACACACACCTTTTCAATTTGTTTTAATAAATTTTATGATTAAGTGTTGACATTCATGTTAAAACGATGTTAAGATACAAAGGTCGCTAAAACAAAACGACAAAATACATTATATGAACATTGAAAACTGAACATGCAAAACGTTAAGACATACAGCATCAACAAGCTTCGGCTTGATTGACGCAAAACAATTTTTGACATCATTTAATGATGATGCCAGCAAAACAAAATGAGCTTTTTAAGTTCTCTATTATGGAGAGTTTGATCCTGGCTCAGGACGAACGCTGGCGGCGTGCCTAATACATGCAAGTCGAGCGGATGATGAAGAAGCTTGCTTCTTCTGATTTAGCGGCGGACGGGTGAGTAACACGTGGGCAACCTGCCCTGTAGATTGGGATAACTCCGGGAAACCGGGGCTAATACCGAATAATCCATTCCCTCACATGAGGAAATGTTAAAAGACGGTTTCGGCTGTCACTACAGGATGGGCCCGCGGCGCATTAGCTAGTTGGTGAGGTAACGGCTCACCAAGGCGACGATGCGTAGCCGACCTGAGAGGGTGATCGGCCACACTGGGACTGAGACACGGCCCAGACTCCTACGGGAGGCAGCAGTAGGGAATCTTCCACAATGGACGAAAGTCTGATGGAGCAACGCCGCGTGAGTGAAGAAGGTTTTCGGATCGTAAAACTCTGTTGTGAGGGAAGAACAAGTACGAGAGTAACTGCTCGTACCTTGACGGTACCTCATTAGAAAGCCACGGCTAACTACGTGCCAGCAGCCGCGGTAATACGTAGGTGGCAAGCGTTGTCCGGAATTATTGGGCGTAAAGCGCGCGCAGGCGGTCCTTTAAGTCTGATGTGAAAGCCCACGGCTCAACCGTGGAGGGTCATTGGAAACTGGGGGACTTGAGTACAGAAGAGGAAAGCGGAATTCCAAGTGTAGCGGTGAAATGCGTAGAGATTTGGAGGAACACCAGTGGCGAAGGCGGCTTTCTGGTCTGTAACTGACGCTGAGGCGCGAAAGCGTGGGGAGCAAACAGGATTAGATACCCTGG
Organism: Psychrobacillus sp. FSL K6-4046; assembly: GCF_038624605.1. Taxonomy (NCBI): domain Bacteria; kingdom Bacillati; phylum Bacillota; class Bacilli; order Caryophanales; family Bacillaceae; genus Psychrobacillus; species Psychrobacillus sp. FSL K6-4046. The sequence goes on along the minus strand of NZ_CP152020.1, from coordinate 3,696,082 downwards.
TAGTCCACGCCGTAAACGATGAGTGCTAAGTGTTAGGGGGTTTCCGCCCCTTAGTGCTGCAGCTAACGCATTAAGCACTCCGCCTGGGGAGTACGGTCGCAAGACTGAAACTCAAAGGAATTGACGGGGGCCCGCACAAGCGGTGGAGCATGTGGTTTAATTCGAAGCAACGCGAAGAACCTTACCAGGTCTTGACATCCCGCTGACCGGCCTAGAGATAGGCTTTTCCCTTCGGGGACAGCGGTGACAGGTGGTGCATGGTTGTCGTCAGCTCGTGTCGTGAGATGTTGGGTTAAGTCCCGCAACGAGCGCAACCCTTGATCTTAGTTGCCAGCATTCAGTTGGGCACTCTAAGGTGACTGCCGGTGATAAACCGGAGGAAGGTGGGGATGACGTCAAATCATCATGCCCCTTATGACCTGGGCTACACACGTGCTACAATGGACGGTACAGAGGGTCGCAACCCCGCGAGGGTGAGCAAATCCCATAAAACCGTTCTCAGTTCGGATTGTAGGCTGCAACTCGCCTACATGAAGCCGGAATCGCTAGTAATCGTGGATCAGCATGCCACGGTGAATACGTTCCCGGGCCTTGTACACACCGCCCGTCACACCACGAGAGTTTGTAACACCCGAAGTCGGTGGGGTAACCCTTTTGGGAGCCAGCCGCCGAAGGTGGGACAGATGATTGGGGTGAAGTCGTAACAAGGTAGCCGTATCGGAAGGTGCGGCTGGATCACCTCCTTTCTAAGGATATATTCGGAATACAGATTTTTATCTGTATCTTAACGTTTTGCAGTTCAGTTTTGAATGTTCATTCTATATGAGCATTTAAAGCTTTTTAACTTGTTCTTTGAAAACTGGATAAAACGACATCAAAAAAAGAAACAAACGCAAGATATTCAAATTGTGATCACTTACGTGATTGCAAGTGTAGTACTTTTAACTTTTAGGTTAAGTTAATAAGGGCGCACGGTGGATGCCTTGGCACTAGGAGTCGATGAAGGACGGCACTAACACCGATATGCTTCGGGGAGCTGTAAGTGAGCTTCGATCCGAAGATTTCCGAATGGGGAAACCCACTGCCCGTAATGGGGCAGTACATTTGCGTGAATACATAGCGCATCTGAGACACACCCAGGGAACTGAAACATCTAAGTACCTGGAGGAAGAGAAAGAAAATTCGATTCCCTGAGTAGCGGCGAGCGAAACGGGAAGAGCCCAAACCAAGAGGCTTGCCTCTTGGGGTTGTAGGACACTCTATACGGAGTTACAAAAGAATGAGCTAGACGAAGCGATCTGGAAAGGTCCGCAGGATAGGGTAAAAGCCCCGTAGTCAAAAGTTCATTCCCTCCAGAGTGTATCCTGAGTACGGCGGAACACGTGAAATTCCGTCGGAATCCGGGAGGACCATCTCCCAAGGCTAAATACTACCTAGTGACCGATAGTGAACCAGTACCGTGAGGGAAAGGTGAAAAGCACCCCGGAAGGGGAGTGAAATAGACCCTGAAACCGTGTGCCTACAAATAGTCAAAGCCCGTTAACGGGTGATGGCGTGCCTTTTGTAGAATGAACCGGCGAGTTACGATTACATGCGAGGTTAAGTTGAGAAGACGGAGCCGCAGCGAAAGCGAGTCTGAATAGGGCGAATGAGTATGTGGTCGTAGACCCGAAACCAGGTGATCTACCCATGTCCAGGATGAAGGTGAGGTAACACTTACTGGAGGTCCGAACCCACGCACGTTGAAAAGTGCGGGGATGAGGTGTGGGTAGCGGAGAAATTCCAATCGAACCTGGAGATAGCTGGTTCTCTCCGAAATAGCTTTAGGGCTAGCCTCAAACGTTAGAATCTTGGAGGTAGAGCACTGTTTGGACTAGGGGCCCATCCCGGGTTACCGAATTCAGACAAACTCCGAATGCCAATGATTTATGTTTGGGAGTCAGACTGCGAGTGATAAGATCCGTAGTCAAGAGGGAAACAGCCCAGACCACCAGCTAAGGTCCCAAAGTATTTGTTAAGTGGAAAAGGATGTGGCGTTGCTTAGACAACCAGGATGTTGGCTTAGAAGCAGCCATCATTTAAAGAGTGCGTAATAGCTCACTGGTCGAGTGACGCTGCGCCGAAAATGTATCGGGGCTAAACAAATCACCGAAGCTGTGGATTGATACCTTTGGTATCAGTGGTAGGAGAGCGTTCTAAGGGCGTTGAAGTCAGACCGGAAGGACTGGTGGAGCGCTTAGAAGTGAGAATGCCGGTATGAGTAGCGAAAGATGGGTGAGAATCCCATCCACCGTATGACTAAGGTTTCCTGAGGAAGGCTCGTCCGCTCAGGGTTAGTCGGGACCTAAGTCGAGGCCGATAGGCGTAGACGATGGACAACAGGTTGATATTCCTGTACCACCACCCCACCGTTTGAGTGATGGGGGGACGCAGTAGGATAGGGTAAGCGTGCTGTTGGTTATGCACGTCCAAGCAGTGAGGTGTGAGTGTAGGCAAATCCGCACTCTGTAACATTGAGCTGTGATGGCAAGGACGTATGTCCGGAGTTCCTGATTTCACACTGCCAAGAAAAGCCTCTAACGAGGTGGGAGGTGCCCGTACCGCAAACCGACACAGGTAGTCGAGGAGAGAATCCTAAGGTGAGCGAGAGAACTCTCGTTAAGGAACTCGGCAAAATGACCCCGTAACTTCGGGAGAAGGGGTGCTCTTTTGGGTGAATAGCCTAGAAGAGCCGCAGTGAATAGGCCCAGGCGACTGTTTAGCAAAAACACAGGTCTCTGCAAAACCGTAAGGTGAAGTATAGGGGCTGACGCCTGCCCGGTGCTGGAAGGTTAAGAGGAGTGCTTAGCGCAAGCGAAGGTGCGAATTGAAGCCCCAGTAAACGGCGGCCGTAACTATAACGGTCCTAAGGTAGCGAAATTCCTTGTCGGGTAAGTTCCGACCCGCACGAAAGGCGTAACGATCTGGGCACTGTCTCAACGAGAGACTCGGTGAAATTATAGTACCTGTGAAGATGCAGGTTACCCGCGACAGGACGGAAAGACCCCGTGGAGCTTTACTGTAGCTTGATATTGAATTTTGGTGCAACTTGTACAGGATAGGTAGGAGCCTTAGAGCCCGGAGCGCCAGCTTCGGAGGAGGCGTCGGTGGGATACTACCCTGGTTGTATTGAAATTCTAACCCATACCCGTAACCCGGGTAGGAGACAGTGTCAGGCGGGCAGTTTGACTGGGGCGGTCGCCTCCTAAAGTGTAACGGAGGCGCCCAAAGGTTCCCTCAGAATGGTTGGAAATCATTCGAAGAGTGTAAAGGCAGAAGGGAGCTTGACTGCGAGACCTACAAGTCGAGCAGGGTCGAAAGACGGGCTTAGTGATCCGGTGGTTCCGCATGGAAGGGCCATCGCTCAACGGATAAAAGCTACCCCGGGGATAACAGGCTTATCTCCCCCAAGAGTCCACATCGACGGGGAGGTTTGGCACCTCGATGTCGGCTCATCGCATCCTGGGGCTGTAGTCGGTCCCAAGGGTTGGGCTGTTCGCCCATTAAAGCGGTACGCGAGCTGGGTTCAGAACGTCGTGAGACAGTTCGGTCCCTATCCGTCGTGGGCGTAGGAAATTTGAGAGGAGCTGTCCTTAGTACGAGAGGACCGGGATGGACACACCGCTGGTGTACCAGTTGTTCTGCCAAGGGCATCGCTGGGTAGCTATGTGTGGACGGGATAAGTGCTGAAAGCATCTAAGCACGAAGCCCCCCTCAAGATGAGATTTCCCATTACGCAAGTAAGTAAGATCCCTCAAAGACGATGAGGTAGATAGGTTCGGGGTGGAAGCGTGGCGACACGTGCAGCTGACGAATACTAATCGATCGAGGACTTAACCAAATTGTTTGTTTCTAAGATGATGTCTTTTATCCAGTTTTGAGTGAACAACTCTGAGGGTTTCAAGGCGCAAGCAGTGCTAGGAAACGAGTGAGTGAAGGAAGGAGCGTACTTACGTACGTGACTGATTGAACGAACGAAGTTGACAACGCAATGCGAAGTGTATTGAAAGCTGAAAAAGTCTAGTGATGATGGCGAAGAGGTCACACCCGTTCCCATACCGAACACGGAAGTTAAGCTCTTCAGCGCCGATGGTAGTTGGGGGTCTCCCCCTGCAAGAGTAGGACGTCGCTGGGCACTAAAGGAAGTCGTCACCGAGTAATCGGTGACGGCTTTTTTGTTTTGTTTAAAATGAAAAAAAAGCCGAAGGCACTCTCTCCCTAAGCAAGTGGGCGAGAAGCCGGAGGGGCAAAGAGTTCGAGGAAGCAAGGAAGAGAGGCTCGGAGCGTATGGCATACGCGAGAACCGAACGACTGCGGCTGACAAAGAAATCTGCCGCCCATCTGGTTTCGCAGCCGCCGATGGTAGTTGGAGGGTCGCCCCTGCAAGAGTAGGACGTCGCTGGGCAACTAAAGGAAGTCATCACCGAGTAATCGGTGGTGGCTTTTTTGTTTTATCTTTTACAGGAAAAAGCCGAAGGCGCTATCTCCCTAAGGAAGTGAGCGAGAAGCCGGAGGGGCAACGAGTTCGAGGAAGCAAGGAAGAGAGGCTCGGAGCGTATGGCATACGCGAGAACCGAACGACCGCGACTGGTATTTTTTTGTTCAGAAGGCAATCTCTCCACAGAAATTACAAAAATACTTGAGCATGTTATGAATAGGGCAAGGAAAGAGTTACGAGTAATAATTATGTGAGCCTGATCAAACAGGAGTTTAAACTCTGTGATAGCTATGATTCCTGCTCTTACCATTCTTCTAGTTTAAAAGCGCTCTCCTAGCAATAATTAAAGTAATTAATACTTCTTTTAATGAGAGTCGAATTTTATATAGAGTGCACTACCTATAAAATACTAACATTAATTACTCTATTGATTGGAGCGGCAGACGGCGACTCCAGCGGGAGGAGGGAGACAGATAAGACATCACAACCACGCGCGTTAGCGATGGGTGATGGCTTATCGCTCCCCCCGCGGAAAGCGTACGTCTAGAGCGGAAATCAACTCTACTTTAAACATAAAAAATTAATAAATATTTTACGGTTCTCTATTAATAGCTTAAATATTTTACGTATATTTCTAAATATAAATGGACAATATAATAGGGTGAGGCATCTCCTAAGAAATTAAAATATAGAGAATATCATTCAAAAAGATGACAAATTCTATATATTGGAACCTTGAATATTTCATTGGAAAAATACCTAAATTAAGCTTGAAATTTAAAGTATACTTGTTATAATTATATTTGTACTTTAAATAATAAGAACGTTCCGAAGTAGCTCAGTGGTAGAGCAATCGGCTGTTAACCGATTGGTCGTAGGTTCGAGTCCTACCTTCGGAGCCATTTTTATGCTTCCATAGCTCAGTAGGTAGAGTGCTTCCATGGTAAGGAAGAGGTCACCGGTTCAAATCCGGTTGGAAGCTTTTCTATTTTACATAAAAGTAGGGAATGTACATAAAAAAGTGCTTGTTTTGAAGTAATACTTATGCTAAACTATTAATTGTCCGGTTTTTAAAGAGGATTACTGTTTTGGAGGATTAGCTCAGCTGGGAGAGCATCTGCCTTACAAGCAGAGGGTCGGCGGTTCGAGCCCGTCATCCTCCACCAAAAAGTTTTTATAATAGCCTGGAGGGGTAGCGAAGTGGCTAAACGCGGCGGACTGTAAATCCGCTCCTTAGGGTTCGGCGGTTCGAATCCGTCCCCCTCCACCAGTTTTTGGGGTATAGCCAAGCGGTAAGGCAACGGATTTTGATTCCGTCATGCCCTGGTTCGAATCCAGGTACCCCAGCCATTTTCTATTATCTATTATGGGGCCTTAGCTCAGCTGGGAGAGCGCCTGCCTTGCACGCAGGAGGTCAGCGGTTCGATCCCGCTAGGCTCCATTTTAATTCTAATGTGTGTATACTTAACTCTTTTCATTCAATTGAAAAGAGTTTTTTTGTGTTTAAAATATATAACAAAATAACTTCGACATTCCGATATAAATAGAAAAAGAGAAGAGGTTGTGAGAGGAAATGGAAAGCTTAATCCTTGGGGACGTTACATTAAGATTATTAACGAAAAGCGATATACCGTTACTGTGGGAGCTGTATGAGCCTAGTGTATTTGAATATATGTTACATACGGTAGAAAGTGAAGAACAGCTAGGAGATTGGCTGCAGGCAGGCATTGATCAAATGCAAGGTCAACAAACCGCAATTGTTTATGTAGTGGAACATACAGATACAAAAAAAATAATGGGTACGACTAGGATTTACGGGATAGATCAAGTTAACGGTGCTTGTGAAATTGGCTCTACTTTTTACGGGAAAGCTTATCAGAGAACTCATGTAAATACGACCTGTAAGTTCTTGATGCTCCAGCATTGCTTTGAGACGCTGGGGATGATTCGTGTACAGTTTAAAACTGACGAGTTAAACTTACCGTCACAGCGAGCTATTGAAAGAATTGGGGGCATCAAGGAAGGCGTATTAAGGAACGAACGTGTGAGATCCAACGGGACCGTCAGAAACGCGGTTTTATATTCGATTGTAAATGAAGAATGGGCAGAAACAAAAAAATATCTTCAGTTATTAATGAATAAATATACATGAAAATGCTGAGTTGAGCCAACTGCCTTTAAGGAATTACAATAAGTGTATGAACTAAAGGGGGTATAAAAAAATGAATAAATTAAATCTAACAATTATAGGGGTTCCTATGGATCTTGGTCAAAATAGACGTGGGGTAGATATGGGACCAAGTGCAATTCGTTATGCAGGAGTAGTGGAACGCTTAACTGACCTTGGTCATACGGTGAAGGATGAAGGGGATATTTTAATCAGTCAGATTAGAAAAGAAGAGTCGTCTACAACCTTAAGAAATTTAGAGCAGGTGATTGAAGCTAATACAGCTCTCGCCAATAAAGTGCATTCAGTTGTAGAGGCAGGGGATTTCCCTCTTGTCCTAGGTGGAGATCATAGTATAGCGATCGGTACATTAGCAGGTCTTTCTGATCAATATGAAAATCTAGGGGTTATCTGGTACGATGCTCATGCAGACTTAAACACTGCTGAAACTTCTCCATCGGGGAATATTCACGGTATGCCATTAGCCGTAAGCATAGGCTTAGGTCACAAGGATTTAGTGAACATACGTGAATTTGCACCGAAGATTAAACCTGAGAATATAGTTATAATTGGCGCCCGTTCTGTTGACCCGGGAGAGAGAGAACTGATTAGAGAAAAAGGCATTAAAGTTTTCTCCATGCATGAAATAGATAAGCTAGGGATGACCGAGGTTATGAATCAAACGATAACTTACTTCCTGGAACGTAAAGTGGATGGTGTGCATTTGTCTCTTGACTTAGATGGATTAGATCCGCTATATACACCTGGAGTTGGAACGCCTGTACCAGGAGGTATAAGCTATCGTGAAAGTCATTTAGCCATGGAAATGCTTTATTCCTCTCATTTAATTTCATCTGCTGAATTTGTAGAGGTAAATCCTATTCTCGATGAGAAAAATAAAACAGCTGATACTGCAGTCGCACTTATGGGGTCATTATTTGGAGAAAGCTTAATATAATAGTTTTATTAGTATTTTAGGAAAAGCAGGCTAATTGTCAGCTTTTTCTTTTTTTTTAACAACACAACACAGGAAATATTTGATAAAATTAAAATAATATAAAAAAATGAAACCTGTTGAATCCTTCTTACGTATAGGTAGAGACAGCCGCATAGAGCGGAGGGGAAATCAGACGATGGATGCGATAGTTAACAAAAGAATAAAACAAGTACTAAAAGGAGATAAAGACGCATTCGCGGAGATTGTCGACCTTTACCAAAATAGGCTTTTCCAAGTTTGCTATAGAATGCTTGGCAATCGTCACGAAGCTGAAGATATAGCTCAAGAGGCATTTGTCCGGGCCTATATAAATATTCATACGTTCGATCAGAAAAGAAAATTTTCTACATGGCTATATCGTATAGCTACGAATTTATGTATTGATCGTATACGTAAAAAAAAGCCTGACTATTATTTAGATGCAGAAGTGAAGGGTACGGAAGGTCTTGACATGTATTCTCAAATAGCTGCCTCTGATGAACTTCCAGAGGAAGAGTTGATGAAACTAGAGCTACAAGATAGAATTCAATATGAGATCAGCCGTCTTCCAGATAAGTATCGATCTGCTATAGTGCTTAAATACATGGAGGAACTATCCTTGCAAGAAATAAGTGAAATTTTAGACCTCCCATTAGGCACAGTAAAAACAAGAATACATCGAGGTCGGGAAGCGCTTAGAAAACAATTAAGTAAACAACCGAATCTTTAATAGGAGGAATCATGATGAGTGCGTGTCCAGAACGAATTGTTCACTATATGCATGAATATCTAGATGGTGAAATTAGTCGTGAACACGAGCTGGAGCTCAAGTCACACTTGCAATCGTGCCAAGAGTGTCGCAATCATATGCATGAGTTAAGCGATGTAGTAGCCTTTGTAAAAGGAGCAGCTCATGTAGAGGCACCAAATGATTTTACTCTATCAGTTATGTCTAGACTTCCAAAAGAAAAATCACATACTGGTGTAAGCAGATGGTTTAGACAGCATCCTGTTCTTACGGCAGCAGCTATGTTTATGTTGTTAATGAGTAGTGCACTTTTCTCTAATTATAATAACGATCAACAATTCTCATTTACAAAGCAAGAGAACGTTATTGTCGAGGGAGAAACAGTTATAATCCCTGAGGGACAAGTCGTTAAGGGAGATTTAATAGTTAAGAATGGCGATGTACGCGTTGATGGAGAGTTGGATGGAAATTTAACAGTAATTAATGGGTCCGTTATTGACGGTTCTAAATATATGGCTTCCACAGCTAATGTTACAGGTAAAACAGAGGAAATTAACAAAGCATTCGATTGGCTATGGTATACCATAAAGGACACTGCTAAGGAAATTACCTCTTTCTTTAAAAGCGATAAGACTGAAGAATAAAAATAAATACCCCGAGAAACACATATATTATCCTATCTTTTTAAAAAAGGAGTCTATCCAGGAACCTGGATAGACTTTTTGCGTTAGTATTAGAACGAGAAATCTATACTTCAAATATGTTATACTTACTTTATATGGATTCGCGAGAAAAAGTGGGGGATGCCCAATGTCGTTTATGGAACAATTTACAGACTTGATGCCAGTGAACGTAATCGTCAATATATTAGACGTTTTGTTCGTATGGTTCGTTATATATAAATTAATTACTCTTATTAAAGGTACAAAAGCAGTTCAATTATTAAAAGGTATCTTTGTCATCGTCATTGCAAAAGTAGTAACTGATTTTCTAGGTTTAGATACACTTGGCTGGATGTTAAATCAAGTTATCACATATGGTTTCTTAGCAATTATTATCATTTTCCAACCTGAGATCAGAAGAGCACTTGAACAAATAGGTAGGGGGAAATTGTTTTCCAGAAGTTCTCTACAAGAGGAAGAAGAGCAGACTCGTCTAATCGAAGCAATGACCAAGTCTGTTAGCTATATGGCAAAGCGTCGAATTGGTGCTTTAATTTCCATCGAACGAGAGACTGGATTGACGGAATATATTGAGACGGGAATACCTTTAAATGCCCACTTAACTTCTGAGTTAATGATTAATATTTTTATTCCAAATACGCCACTACATGATGGGGCGGTTATTGTTCAAAAAAATAAGATTGTTTCTGCTGGCTGTTACTTACCGCTTTCTGAAAGTCCTTTTATCTCGAAAGAGCTTGGAACAAGGCATAGAGCTGCAATAGGGCTTAGTGAGGTCACAGATGCTATTACAATTGTAGTTTCAGAGGAAACAGGAGCAGTAAGCCTTACTTCTAACGGAGACCTACATCGAAATCTTTCAATGGATGAATTTAAAAATCATTTAACAAGACTTTGGTTTGGTCCAACTGAGGAGCAAGTGACACCTTCTAAGTGGCGATGGAGGGGGAAACAAAATGGATAAAATGATGAATAATCCGTGGCTTTTGCGAATTGTTACACTTACCTTTGCCATATTGCTGTTTGTTTCCGTTAAATCGGATTTGGAATCTGATCATCAGAACTCTAGCAACAACGCAATTGACGTATTAAGGGATGTTCCAGTAGAAGTCTATTATGATGATGAAAATTTAGTCGTCACTGGAGTCCCAGATACGGTAGATGTAAATATACAAGGCCCTGCAAACTTTGTGACTTCGGCAAAGATTATGAAGGACTACAAGCTGTTTGTAGACTTAAGAGAACTTCCCATGGGCGAACATAGAGTTGCTATATCACAGGAAAATTTCTCAGAAAAATTAAAAGTCCGAACAGACCCCGTATATGTGAATGTAGTAATTGAAGAAAAAATCACCCAGGAATTCCGGGTAGATCTTGATATGAATGAAAGCCTGTTAGCAGAGAATTATGTCATGACTTCTTCTGTAGAACCTCGAACAGTAAACGTAACAGGAGCAAAAAGTGTTATACAATCTATAGGCTATGTAAAAGCAACCATTTCGAGCGAAAAAGGCATAGATAAGTCCTTTGAGCAAGAAGCTAGCGTTAGAGTGCTTGATTTGGATCTTAATAAGCTTGATGTCTCTGTCGAGCCGAGAACTGTAAATGTTAAAGTGACGGTTGAAGAATACAGTAAAGAAGTACCTATCTCGATTTCGAAAAAAGGAACTCCAAAGGAAGGTTTAACTATTAATGCGCTATCAACAGCGACTCAAAAGGTGCGGGTATATGGTCCTAGGTCAGTTCTTGATAAAATTGATAGGTTGAATGTCGATGTGGATGTGAGTAAAATTGAAGACACTGGGACAATCAGCGTTAAAATGGTTGTGCCTGAGGGAGTCACAAAATTATCTCAAGATAAAATTGATATAAAAGCAGATGTTACTAGCGCAGCACCCCCTTCCACTGGTACGGATGAAGCAGAGAAGGAAGATGAGGACACAGCTGCAGCTGATGAGATAACAGAGAAATCCTTTGCAGAAATGAAGATAGCTGTAAAAGGATTACCAGAACAGCTAGCTAGTAGCTTTGAAACACCTACTGATGGAATAATTTCTGTTGTTGCCAAAGGAACTCCAGATGCCCTGAAAGATATTCAGTCAGGGGACATTTCTATCTACGTAGATGCACAAAATATAGAAGTTGGTGAAAGAATTCTTCCTATTCAAATTGATGGTCCTTCTAACGTAGAATGGCAAACATCTGAATCCGAAGCAAAATTAATGATAAAAGACGCATAAAAGCAGGATAACAGGTAATTAAGGAGAGAAGATTAATGGGAAAATATTTTGGTACAGACGGAGTAAGAGGTGTAGCAAACGAGGAATTAACACCGGAATTAGCATTTAAATTAGGTCGCTTTGGTGGATATATTTTAACAAAAGATACTAAAGAGCGAGCAAAGGTACTCATTGGACGGGATACACGTATTTCTGGACATATGCTAGAGGGCGCGCTTGTTGCAGGTCTTTTATCTGTCGGAGTGGAAGTAATGCGATTAGGTGTTATTAGTACACCGGGAGTAGCTTATCTTACACGTGTAATGAGCGCAGATGCTGGTGTAATGATTTCTGCTTCCCATAACCCCGTGGAAGATAACGGTATCAAATTCTTTGGTTCAGATGGGTTTAAGCTTACCGATGAGCAAGAAGAACAAATCGAGCAGTTGCTTGATGCAGAGAAGGATGAATTGCCAAGACCAACAGGTGGTGGTGTCGGATCCGTATCCGATTACTTCGAAGGCGGTCAAAAATACATTCAATATCTTAAGCAATCAATTGATGAAGACTTCGTAGGCATTCATGTAGCCTTAGACTGTGCGAATGGTGCAACATCTTCCTTAGGTACTCATGTATTTGCTGACTTAGATGCCGACCTTTCGACAATGGGAGTTTCGCCTAACGGCTTGAATATAAACGATGGTGTAGGGTCTACACATCCAGAAGGCTTAGCTAAATTTGTTCTTGAAAAGGGAGCAAATGTTGGATTAGCATTTGATGGTGATGGAGATAGAATTATCGCAGTAGATGAAAAAGGGAACATCGTTGATGGCGACCAAATCATGTATATCTGTGCAAAGTATCTTAATTCCCAAGGACGATTAAACAACAAGACAGTTGTTTCTACTGTTATGAGTAACATGGGCTTCTATAAAGCACTTGAGGCGAATGATATGACAAGTGTAAAAACTTCTGTTGGAGATCGTTATGTTGTAGAAGAAATGAAGAAGAATGGCTACAACCTAGGTGGAGAACAATCTGGTCATATTATCTTCCTAGATTACAATACTACAGGTGATGGTTTATTAACCGGCTTACAGCTTGTAAACATTATGAAGGTATCAGGGAAGAAACTTTCTGAGCTAGCAGCTGAAATGAAAGTCTTTCCTCAAAAGCTAGTAAATGTACGCGTGACTGATAAGCATGCTGTTACTGAGAATGATAAAGTAGCTGCAATCATTAGTGAAGTGGAGACAGAAATGGCTGGTAACGGACGTGTGTTAGTTCGTCCTTCAGGAACAGAACCATTAGTTCGCGTAATGGTAGAGGCTTCTACCGTAGAAGACTGTGAGAAATATGTGAATCGTATAGTTGAAGTAGTAAAAGCAGAAATGGGATTAGCAGACTAAAGATATAATGTAACCCTGACCGTAGAAATACGGTTGGGGTTTTTTATAGTAAAAAGGGGGCCTTAAAAAGCTCTTCTTTCTATTTTTCATGAAAAATGTTTAATCTAGCTATTATAGTGGAATTATAAGAGAGAACAAACAATTGAGGAGTGAGGAAATGGCTAAAGTAGCAACATTAATCACAAACATGTTTGAGGACTCGGAATATGCGAAACCGGCACAAGCATTAAACGAAGCTGGACACGAGGTATTCGCTATTGAACAAGAAGCTGGGAAACAAGTAACCGGTAAAAATGGTGAAGTAAATGTAACGATTGACTATGGTATTGACGATGTGAAGCCAGAAGAATTTGATGCATTATTCATTCCTGGTGGATTTTCTCCCGATATTTTAAGAGCAGATGATCGTTTCGTACAATTTGCTAAATACTTTATGGATGCTAAAAAACCCGTATTTGCAATCTGTCATGGACCTCAGCTTTTAATTACTGCAAAAACACTCAATGGTCGAGATGCAACTGGATATAAATCTATTCAAGTAGATTTAGAAAATGCAGGCGTTAAGTTCCATGACGAAGAAGTTTTCGTTTGTCAAAAACAATTAGTTACTAGTCGTACACCAGACGACATTCCAGCGTTCAACCGTGAAATCGTTAAACTGTTGGCTTAAAAGTAAAATGAATGAGGGCACCCTGCAAGGGTGTCTTTTTTTGTGTTTATGTTAACATATATATTGCTTTTTATTTCGATAATAGTAATATATTGTTTAATTCTTTACATTATGTCTGTATAATGTTATTTTTGCTTTCTAAAGTAAAGTTAATGATTTATTATTAAAGGGAGGGGTGTGACCAAATGGGAATAGATGCGATAGACAAACGAATCCTAGAACTCTTAACAGCTAATGGCCGATTATCATATGTAGATATTGGGAAAGAGTTAAATTTATCTAGGGTTGCTGTGAGAGAGCGGGTACATCAACTACAGAAAGAAGGAGTTATTGAAAGATTTACTGTAGTAATTAACTCTGAAAAAGTAGGCAAAGGGGTATCGGGCTTTTTTGAAGTGGATTGTGAACCTTCATCGTTGGTGGAAGTCGCAGAGAAACTAGCAAACAATCCAAGTGTTGCGAGTTGCTACCAAATGACAGGACCTTCCACATTACATATGCATGTGTTAGTTGACGACTTCCTTAGCTTAGAAAAATTCATCAACGAAGAGTTATATGCATTAGAAGGTATTACTAGAGTTGAAAGCCATATTTTATTAAGAAGATTTAAAAGTCGTAGTGGCTTAAAGTTATAAAAGGCATCCCTATGAGGATGCCTTTTTGCATGGACAAAAAGAATGAAAGCGTTTACTTTGAATGGAAAAAAATATAAAACATAAAGTAATAATATAGGAGATTTTTTATTCAAAAAGTAATATAAAATTCTTTTTTTAGTCTAAATGTAAAGAAAATATCAAATAAATAAATTTATTTGAAAATTCGTATAGATTTTTATTAATTGTTGTATTATAATCAAAATTATTAAAATTCAAACATTTGTTAATCAAAAGTCATAAAAAGATTAACAAATGTAGAAAAGGTTGGTGGGATTTTGGTTTCTTTAATTGTAAGGCGTGGGATGCAGCTTCTTTTCTTGCTTTTTGGTATATCATTTCTAGTGTTTTCCTCCATGTACATTGCACCTGGGGATCCTGCCACAATGGTAGGTGGACCGACAGCGACCGAGTCTGATTTGGAATCAATAAGAGAGAACTTAGGATTAAATGATCCTTTCTTAGTTCAGTATGGCCGATATGTTAAAAATGCGGTACAAGGAGACTTTGGCTATTCCTATCAATCTAAACAATCCGTTTCAGAGGCGATAGCTGTTCGGCTACCGAACACTTTTAAGCTGGCAATTGCGAGTATGATAGTCGCCATCATAATAGGTGTAGTGGCGGGATTGATATCAGCATTAAAACAAAATTCATGGCTTGATGTAACTTCAACTACGTTTGCACTTGCCGGGATATCCATACCAAACTTTTGGTTAGGTGCATTGTTAATATTAGTATTTGCTGTAAATCTACAATGGCTACCAGTAGGTGGATTATCAGCACCATTTTACACAGCAGAGGGTTTTAAACAAATGATCCTTCCTGCAATTACGTTAGGCACTAGTGCAGCAGCAATGATTGCGAGAATGACGAGATCGTCAGTGCTCGAGGTTGCTAAGGCCGACTATGTAAGAACGGCCAGAGCAAAAGGTGTGAAAGAACGATCAGTCATTTGGGTACATACTCTAAAAAATGCAATGATTCCAGTAGTTACTGTGATTGGCGTTAACTTTGGTGGTTTACTCGGAGGAACAATTATCACGGAAAAAGTATTTGCGATTAACGGTGTTGGAAGGTTGATGGTAGACGCTATCGCACAAAGGGACTTCCCGATGGTGCAAGCTTCCGTTTTATTAGTAGCCACGTTATTTGTAGTCGTGAATCTCATCGTGGATATTGTCTACACATTCATCGATCCAAGGATAAGCTATGACTAAGAAGGAGGGATCATATGTCGAACACTATTTCAATTAACAATAATCTTCCAACTGCAACCAAAAAGAAAGATAAGGTTTACGTTACGACGATAAAACGCCTCTTAAAAAATAAACTAGCAGTAATTGGTCTTGCTATTATTTTGGGGCTAATCTTCATAGCGGTATTTGCTCCCTCCTTAGCCACACATGATCCATCAAAACAAAATCTAGTAGCCAGTGAACTCCCTATCTTTTCAGAAGGCCATTGGTTGGGGACAGATAATTATGGTAGAGACGTTTGGTCTCGTATTGTTTATGGGTCGAGAATTTCTCTGTTGGTGGGCATTGCAGCTGTTAGCCTAGGGTTGCTTGGTGGAATAACACTTGGTTTGCTCGGAGGCTATTATAAAAAACTCGATGGAATCATTATGAGAATAGTAGATTTGCTGTTTTCCTTCCCGGGTATTCTACTAGCTATGCTAATCATTGCTATATTAGGTACCAGCCTGGTTAACGTAGCAATAGCGATTAGTATCTGGTCCATACCAAGCTGTGCTCGCATAGTGAGAGGATCAGTACTTTCTATAAAACAAAAAGAATATATTATGGCTTTAAAATCATTAGGTGCTTCTGATTTAAGGATTATGATTCGTCATATTCTTCCTAACGCTATGGCACCAATCATCGTGTTTGCCACAATGAGAATGGGAACAGCTATCCTCTCGACAGCATCTCTCAGTTACTTAGGGTTAGGAGCACAGCCTCCTACACCAGAATGGGGAGCAATGATTTCACAAGGGCAAAGCTATATGTGGACATCACCACATTTAACCATTATTCCTGGGATAGCAATTATGTTAACCGTTTTTGCCTTTAACGTACTAGGAGACGGGTTACGAGATGCATTAGATCCAAATATGGACATCCAATAAAATTAGAAGTAGGGGGAAATGAAGATGAAGAAAAAATGGTTATTTACTTTATTATTCGTTGTATCAATAGTGCTAGCGGCTTGTTCTGGAGAAAAATCCTCATCAGCACCGAAAGAAAACGGTGGATCAGGAAGCGATATTAGTGGAAATACCTTTACCTATGCAACAACAACAGATGCGGTCGGTTTGTCCCCAATCATGACAAATGACACTCCTTCAGCAAATGTGATTGATCAAGTATATGAGACACTTTTCAAACGTAACTCAGAAACATTAGAGATTGAGCCTTTATTAGCAGAGTCCTATGAAACTCCAGATGAAAATACATGGATTTTTAAACTAAGGGAAGGTGTACAATTCCACGATGGGACTCCATTTAACGCAGAAGCGGTCAAGTATACGTTTGATAAATTACGTGACCCAGCAACTGGTGCACCACGTGCATCTCTTTTAGAATCCGTGGAAGAAATTACAGTCGAAGATGAATATACGGTTAAAATTACAACGAAATATCCTTACGGTGCATTCTTAGCGGCACTTTCTCATTCCAACTCTGCGATTGTAAGTCCAACCGCTGACCAAAAACAAGATTTGATGAAAGAGCCAGTAGGTACCGGTCCATTTAAATTTGTTAGTTGGACTCCTGGAGATCAGTTAGTGCTAGAAGCGAACGAAGAATATCGAGAAGGGGCACCTGATTTAAAGAAAGTAGTATTCAAAGTAGTTCCTGAGATTTCTACTGCCATTTCTATGCTACAAACAGGCGAGGTTCAATTCATCGACAACCTACCAACCGAGCAAATCAAACGTTTAGAATCGATGGACAACATTGATATTCAAAAAATGGATGGTTCTCCAATCAATTATTTTGCATTTAATCATCAAAGAGAAAGAAACCAAGATCCTGAATTCCGCGAAGCAGTAGCTTCTGCAATTGATCGTGATGCATTTGTTTCTAAATTGAACGGACTAGGTGTAAGAAGTGATAGTGTAATTGGACCTAAAGTATTTGGATATGATGAGTCCGCAGATAATGCAGGAACTCCTTATAATTTGGAGCATGCAAAGGAATTAGTAGAGAAAAATGGATACGGTGAACAAACCTTTAAATTGTTAACAGCTAACCGTGCTAATACAACTCTAATGGCTGAAATTGTGCAAGCCCAATTAACAGAAGCAGGATTCAAAGTTGAAATCGAGTCTTTAGAATGGGCTACTTATTTAGACTCAGCTCGTTCCGGTGAGTATGACTTAACATTCTTAAGCTGGGCAAATGTCACAGGAGACGGCTCTGAATTATTTTATCCTAACTTCCATAGTGACAATGTAGGTGCGTCTAACCGTGCACAATATAGCAATCCGGCATTTGATGATCTAGTCATGCAATCACGTACTACTGTTGACCAAGAAGAACGTGCGAAGTTATTAAATCAAGCAAACCAATTAATGCTAGACGATAATGCAGTAGTAGTGATGTACCACGGAGTGGTTACATCTGCTTTGGATAACAAATACACAGGTTTAGAACTTGATTCTACTGGTAAATGGTCATTACAAAATGTAACTGGAAAGTAGGTATAGCTTAATGAGGGAGACATTATTAGAAGTGAATAATTTAGTAACTGAATTTCGCACAGCAGACGGTAACGTTCAAGCTGTGCGAGATGTCTCCTTTTCTGTTTCAAAAGGAGAAACACTGTGTATCGTAGGAGAGTCTGGCTGTGGTAAGAGTATTACATCCTTGTCAGTCATTGGTCTTTTGCCAAGCAATGGTAAAATAGCTGCAGGCCAAGTCAAGTATGAAGGAAAAGAAATCCAAGGTCTTTCATATGAAGAATTGAGAAAGATGCGTGGTAATAAGATATCAATGATTTTTCAAGAGCCAATGACTGCACTTAATCCAGTATTGACGGTGGGATACCAATTAAGGGAGCCTTTGATGCTTCATCACGGACTATCTAAATCAGTGGCACACAAACAAGGAATTGATTTGTTAAACCAAGTAGGAATCCCTTACCCAGAAAAACGGATGAGTCAGTACCCTCATGAGCTGAGTGGTGGGATGAGACAACGGGTTATGATTGCCATTGCTCTATCATGCCACCCAGGTTTACTCATTGCAGATGAGCCAACAACAGCATTAGATGTTACTATCCAGGCTCAAATTTTGGACCTAATCAACGAGTTAAAGACAAAGCTAAATATGGGTATTATGCTTATCACGCATGATATGGGAGTAGTAGCTGAGGTAGCAGATAAGGTGATGGTGATGTATGCAGGTAAAAAGGTTGAGGAAGGTATGGTTGAAGATATTTTCAACAATCCAAAACACCCGTACACCCAAGGTCTTTTGAACTCCGTACCAAATGTAGACGATCCTGAATTTGAATTAGAGCCCATTCCCGGCTCCCTTCCAAGCTTGCATGAGGACATTCAAGGATGTAGATTTCATCCTCGCTGTAAATTTGCAACCGCAAAGTGTAGCGTACTGCCTCCAGAAGAGATTAAAGATGAGCGGGGACACATGGTAAGTTGCTGGTTATATGAAGAGGAAGAGGAGGAAGTAAAAAATGGTCATCTCGTCACCCAAAACTGATCAGAAGGTCCTCCTTGAATTAAATGGAGTTAAAAAGTACTTCCCTATAAAAGGTGGAATTTTAAAGAGAGTTCAAGGGCATGTCCAGGCAGTTCAAGAAGTAAATCTTAAGCTTTATGAAGGGGAAAGTCTAGGGGTAGTTGGAGAATCTGGTTGTGGGAAGTCCACCTTAGGAAGAGCTATCTTAGGACTAGAGGAACTAACGGATGGAAAAGTAATATTTAAGGAGCAGGAAATTCAAAACCTTAAGAGAAAAGAGAAGTTAAAGTTCGTTAAGGAAATGCAGATGATTTTCCAAGATCCTTTTGCTTCCCTAAACCCTAGACAGAGAATTGGGCATGCATTAGAGGAAGTCTTTGTGATGCATACGAACTTATCCAAAGTAGAGCGACGAAACGCTGTGGTGGAACTCTTAAATGAAGTTGGGCTAAAGGAAGAGCATTACGAGCGTTACCCTCATGAATTTAGTGGGGGACAACGCCAAAGGATTGGAATAGCTAGAGCTATAGCTTTAAATCCTTCCTTTGTCATCTGTGATGAAGCAGTTTCTGCTCTAGACGTTTCCGTTCAAGCTCAAGTTCTTAAGCTATTAAAAACATTACAGGAAAAATACGGTCTTTCGTATTTGTTCATCTCACATGACCTGGGGGTAGTTCGTTATTTTTGTGATCGAGTGCTAGTCATGTATTTAGGAAATACGGTAGAGCTTGGTACAGTGGAGGATTTATTTAAAAATCCGACTCATCCTTATACTCAGGCATTGTTGTCTGCGATTCCACGCCCTTCGGTAAATCGGAATATGAAGCGTATTCGACTTCAAGGAGATCTACCTAACCCGGCGAATCCTCCAACAGGTTGTCCATTCCATACGCGCTGCCCGATAGCCCAAGATATTTGTAAAAAGGATAAGCCAGCATGGGAACAAATAGAAGAAGGACACTTTGCTGCTTGTCACTTTGCAGGGACAAAAATTATATAAAGGGGAATTACATCATGGATTACTTATATCACCCATTTCCAGGTAAGAGAAATACCGTTTTTGCTAAAAAAGGTATGGTTGCAACATCACAACCTTTAGCAGCACAGGCAGGCTTAGATATATTAAAAAAGGGTGGGAATGCCATTGATGCGGCTATTGCCACTGCTGCTGCACTAACTGTGGTGGAGCCAACCTCCAACGGAATTGGTGGAGATGCTTTTGCTTTAGTCTGGACAAAAGGAAAACTTCATGGGTTGAATGCATCAGGTCCTGCACCACAATCTATTTCGGCTGAGAAGCTACGAGCACAGGGCTTAGAGAAGATGCCTGTGCATGGAGTAGTGCCAATAACAGTGCCAGGAGTCCCTGCTGCATGGGCAGCCTTATCAGAAAGGTTTGGCAAATTACCGTTAAAAGAAGTACTAGAGCCTGCAATTCAATATGCGGAGGAGGGTTATCCTCTGTCCCCAATTTTAGGGAAGTATTGGAAGATAGCATACAAAAAGTTTAAAGCGAGCTTTACGACAGAGGAATTCAACGCATGGTTTGAAACATTTGCTCCAGATGGTCGCCCTCCAGAAATAGGAGAGGTGTGGAAGTCTCCAGGCCATGCAAGCACGCTTCGTGCTATAGGAGAAACAAATGCAAAAGCTTTTTATGAAGGAGATCTTGCTGAACAAATAGATGGATTTATGAGAAAGCATGGGGGATATCTGTCTAAAAGTGACCTACAATCCTATCAGCCTCAGTGGGTAGACCCAATTTCTGTGAACTACCGTGGCTATGATGTTTGGGAGATTCCTCCAAACGGTCAGGGTATGGTCGCTTTGATGGCCCTTAATGTATTTAATAAGCTAGATAAGCCCGAGTGGCAAAGTGTTCATACGCTACATCAACAAATTGAATCGATGAAGCTAGCCTTTACGGATGGCCAGGCATTTATAACGGAGCCTGATGAAATGCCAGTAAGTGTCGAGCATTTATTGTCCGAGGAATATGCAGAAAAGCGTAAAGCGGTAATCCAAGACGAAGCTACAGATCCCGAACCTTATGAATTACCAAAAGGGGGAACTGTCTATTTGGCAACTGCTGATGAGGAAGGAAATATGGTTTCTTTTATACAAAGTAACTATATGGGCTTCGGTTCTGGTGTTGTCATTCCAGGCACAGGTATTGCATTGCAAAACAGAGGACATGATTTCTCTTTAGATGAATCACATCCTAATGTATTAAAGCCAGGCAAAAGAACTTATCATACGATTATTCCAGGCTTCTTAACGAAAGACGGAGAAGCTGTCGGGCCTTTCGGTGTAATGGGAGGTTATATGCAACCACAGGGGCATTTCCAGGTTGTAACAAACACTGTAGATTATTTGTTAAATCCTCAAGCAACACTTGATATGCCTCGTTGGCAGTGGATTAAGGGGAAAACAGTGCATGTCGAGCCTGAGCTCCCTAATTATTTGGTACAAAGCTTAGTAAGAAAAGGACATGATATTCAAGTCGCTACGGATGGCGGCAGCTTTGGACGTGGGCAAATCATTTGGAGAAACCCAGATACGGGGGTCCTTCAAGGAGGCACTGAATCAAGAACAGATGGGGCAATTGCGGCGTGGTAGAAAAACAGTCTTTGAAGGGTGGCCCTGTACGTCCTAAGCCAGTACTTCAAAGAGATATAAGCCTAGCATTTTTCCGAATCGGGATGCTAGGGTTTGGCGGGGGACCTTCCTCGATACCTCTATTTCACCGGGAAGTCGTTAAGAAGTATGAATGGATGGATGAGGAGGAATTCGGTGATACATTAGCATTGGCAAATACGATGCCTGGGCCGATAGCAACTAAGATGGCTGGGTACATTGGTTATCGAATAGCCGGTATTTGGGGGTGTGTTAATGCTCTCCTTGCTTCCGTCATTCCAACAGTTGTGCTGATGGTCCTTCTTCTAGGCTTTCTCCAGTCTTTTAAGGATTCCCCAAGAGTGCAGGGTATGACTGCTGCAGTTATACCTGTAGTGGCAGTTATGCTTGCATTAATGACCTGGGATTTTATTAAAAAGTCTGGAGAAACCTTTGGATGGTGGAAGGCCTGTTTGCTGATAGCAGTAGCTGCATTGCTTATGGAGCTCTTATATATACATCCAGCATTCATCATATTGACCTGTATGGCAATTGCCTTTTTTCCTCTATTGAAAAGGAGGGGGGGTAAATGATTTACTGGCAATTGTTTCTAGCGTTTTTTATACCTGGCATATTAGGGTATGGTGGAGGACCTGCCTCTATTCCGTTGGTAGAGCATGAGGTAGTAGAAAACTACGAGTGGATGACGACTCAGGAATTTAGTGAGGTAGTAGCCCTCGGTAACTCCTTGCCTGGACCTATTGCAACAAAGATGGCTGGCTATATTGGATATGCAGAGGGAGGAATATTAGGAGCAGTGATTGCTCTCTTTGCGACAGTTGCACCTTCCTTGATCCTTATGATTAGTATGATGGCTATTCTATTAAAATATAAAGAGGCAACGGAAGTAAAGAACCTTACAAAGCTAATAAGACCAGTAATTGCTGTACTATTAGGTGTGATGACGATTCAATTCGTAGAGGAATCTGTAGGTGGATTAGGTATACCATCAACACTTATTTTAATAGTTGGAAGCTATCTACTATTAGAGAAGGTAAAGCTCCACCCTGCTTTTGTAATTATACTAGCGCTTATTTACGGTGCTGTTTTAATATGAGTAAAAGAGACCATGAAGTTTAGGTCTCTTTCTCTATTTATAGTAAGCCTAGTCCTTTTGGCCTTATCGTTACAATTGACTCGCATATAATGAAAAGATATAATGATGAAGTTACATTATATGAAATTATTCGTAGCCGCGTAGAAAGGTAGGATAGGTAACGCGTAAAAGAAGGAAAACAATTATAGCGCCTGAGCTGAAGAAATTGGACGAAACGAATCTTCAGCAGACGAGGTGGAGGTTATCGAAATTTCGGCGGATACCTCCCGACCGTATTTGCCCGGTTGTAATTCTTTTTCTCAAACCATTCAAGTGATTGAATGACAAATGAAAAAGAAGGCATTCTTAGCTTAATAGGTATGTGTATGTGAAGATGTTTAGGATAGGCGTTAAAGTGGTATCACATAAATTATGTGTTTTCCAACTAACGACGTATGCTAAGGCATTCTTTTTAGCATGCTTATTTTGACATGAATGATGACGGAGGAATATATATTATGTGTGGAATTGTAGGATATATCGGTGAAAACGATGCTAAAGAAATTTTATTAAAAGGCTTAGAAAAATTAGAGTACCGCGGTTATGATTCAGCGGGAATTGCAGTACTAAATGAAGATGGAGTTATGGTTTTTAAGGAAAAAGGACGTATCGCAGATTTGCGCGGAGCTGTAGACGGTGATGTAAGTGCTAGCCTAGGAATTGGCCATACGCGCTGGGCGACTCACGGAGTTCCAAACCAAGAAAATGCTCATCCTCATCAAAGTACAACGAAACGTTTTACGCTTGTGCACAATGGCGTAATCGAAAACTATCATTTATTAAAAAAGGCTTATTTGGCTGATGTTCCAATGGCTTCTGATACAGATACAGAGGTAATCGTACAGTTAATCGAACGCTTCTCAAAAGACGGTCTATCAACTGTTGATGCACTAAGAAAAACATTGCACTTGATCCATGGTTCTTATGCAATCGCATTGATCGATAACGAAGATGAAAACACGATCTATGTAGCGAAAAACAAATCACCGCTATTAGTAGGAGTGGGTGAAGGATTTAACGTGGTAGCATCGGATGCAATGGCAATGCTACAAGTAACAGAGCAGTACGTGGAGCTTCATGACCAAGAAATCGTAATCGTGCGCAAGGAATCAGTAGAAATCCAAACGCTTGATGGCAAAAAAGTAGAGCGTGCTCCTTATAAAGCAGAGCTAGATATGAGTGACATTGAAAAAGGAACATATCCTCACTATATGTTAAAAGAAATCGATGAACAGCCGACTGTTCTTCGCAAAATTATCCAAGCCTATCAAAACGAGCAAGGCGAGCTTACAATCGACTCTGCTATTTTGGAGGCACTAAAAGATGCGGATCGTCTATATATCATTGCAGCGGGAACTAGCTACCACGCTGGTTTGATCGGTAAAGAATATTTCGAGAAAATTGCTGGTATCCCAGTAGAGGTTCATATCTCAAGTGAATTTGGTTATAATATGCCACTTCTATCGGAAAAGCCTTTATTCATCTTCATCACACAATCTGGTGAAACGGCAGATAGTCGCCAAGTATTAGTGAAAATTAAAGAAAAAGGGTATCCAACACTGACTGTAACTAACGTACCTGGATCTACACTTTCTCGTGAAGCGGATCATACATTATTACTGCATGCTGGCCCAGAAATTGCTGTAGCTTCTACAAAAGCTTATGTTGCTCAAGTAGCAGTACTAATGGTTACTGCATCTGTATTCGCAAAATCTCAAGGGAAAGAGCTAGACTTTGATGTCGTACAAGAGCTTGGAATTGTAGCAAATGCGGTTCAAGCAATCGTAGATACTAAAGAAGAACTGGAAGAGATTGCAATAGAATACCTTTCTACTACTAGAAACGCTTTCTTCATCGGAAGAAACGTGGACTATTATATTAGCTTAGAGGGTGCTCTAAAGCTAAAAGAAATCTCTTATATCCAAGCAGAAGGATTTGCAGGAGGAGAACTTAAGCACGGAACAATCGCACTTATTGAAGACGGCACACCTGTCATTGCATTAGCAACCCAACAGGCGGTAAGCTTAAATGTTCGTGGAAACGTGAAAGAGGTAGTTGCTCGTGGCGCAAATCCTTGTATCATTGCAATGGAAGGCTTCGAGGAAGAGGATGATCGTTATGTACTTCCAAAAGTACATGAATTATTCGCACCACTAGTAGCAGTAATTCCATTACAGCTGATTAGCTACTATGCAGCACTTCACAGAGACTGTGACGTTGATAAACCTAGAAATCTAGCTAAATCTGTTACGGTTGAGTAAGCTGCTCATATGTATTTAAGTGGTTAAAAGCTGTTGAACTCAGTGGAAACCGATATAAATGTTGAAAACCGAGATACGTACTTTTTTTGTACGCTGTCTCGGTTTTTTTGTTATGTAAACGTATGTACAAGGTTTCTGCATTATACTTGGCCAAAAAAGATGTTCATTATAAGGACTACCTAAATAGATTATGATTTAAAATACCAAGGAAGCATATGAATTAACGCACAGTATGCCTACCTTCAACGTTACAGAGGTCATATTATAAACTATCTGAACTGGAAGGAGGCAATTAAAATAAGTAACAATAATGGAAGACGTCGAAAACAAAAACCCAATCATAAACTTAACTCACAAATGAATGGGATGAGTAAAAAACATAATTCTGAAAGTCATCTGGAGAACAATTCTAGTGACGCTTCAATAAACAGAGACTCTAGTTCTATGGCCCACAAAGGAAGTGAGTCTATTCAACAAGGTCATAGACATGGAGATTATTATAACTCTAAAAAGGACTCCTGTGGATGCAGAGGTCGAAGAAGAGGTGGGAGAGTCATAGCCGGTCCCCCAGGTCCAACAGGCCCTACTGGACCAGCAGGACCAAGAGGATTAAGGGGTCCAACAGGTGCGGCAGGAGTTGGAACAACAGGTCCGACTGGCCCAACTGGTCCAACCGGAGCTACAGGAGGAGCGATAGGAACTGAATTCGATCCGGCAGCTGCTCCTAGCTATCAAGTGGGACAGTTAATTTTTTTTAATGGTAATTTATATCGAGTAAATGTTAATTCTCCTACTGGAATACCAGGAGAATCCCCAGATTACACATTATTAACTGGTGGTGGAGCTGGAGCAACTGGAGTAACCGGAGCCACAGGGGCTACCGGAGCCACCGGATCAACCGGAGCAACGGGAGCAACGGGAGCAACAGGAGCCACCGGAGCAACGGGAGCCACAGGTACAACCGGAGTCACTGGGGTAACCGGAGTAACGGGAGCCACTGGGGTAACCGGAGCAACGGGAGCAACAGGAGTAACGGGAGCCACTGGGGTAACCGGAGCAACGGGAGCCACAGGAGTAACGGGAGCCACTGGGGTAACCGGAGCAACGGGAGCAACGGGAGCAACAGGAGCCACGGGAGCCACGGGAGCCACAGGAGCCACAGGAGCAACAGGAGCAACAGGAGCCACTGGGGTAACCGGAGCCACTGGAGTAACGGGAGCAACAGGTACAACCGGAGTCACTGGGGTAACCGGAGTAACGGGAGCCACTGGGGTAACCGGAGCCACGGGAGCAACAGGAGCAACCGGAGCAACCGGAGCAACCGGAGCTACGGGAGCCACGGGAGCCACTGGGGTAACTGGAGTAACGGGAGTAACCGGAGCCACTGGGGTAACCGGAGCCACTGGAGCCACTGGAGCCACAGGAGTAACCGGAGCAACGGGAGCCACCGGAGTAACCGGAGCAACGGGAGCCACCGGAGTAACTGGAGCAACGGGAGCCACCGGAGTAACTGGAGCAACGGGAGCTACCGGAGTAACTGGAGCAACGGGAGCCACCGGAATAACTGGAGCAACAGGTGCCACTGGAGTAACCGGAGTAACCGGAGCAACGGGAGCCACCGGAGCCACCGGCGTAACCGGAGCAACGGGGGCAACAGGTGCCACAGGAGTAACCGGAGCCACCGGAGTAACCGGAGTAACAGGTGCCACCGGCGCAGGTCTGGCAGAATACGGATACGTTTACAATACAGCTACTCAAACCGTGCCAGCGGGGGCAGATGTAAATTTTAATACTAATGGATTGCTGACAGATGGAATTGATCATACAGCAGGTAGCGCTGGCGTTACAATTACGACAGCGGGTGATTACGAGATTAATTTCTCAACGACATCCAATGAACCTAGCCAAATTGAGTTATTTGTAAATAACAGTTCGATACCAGGAACACGCTATGCATCTGGATCTGGTTCCATACAAAATAATGGATCTGCAATAGTAAACCTCGCAGCTGGCGATGTTATAACACTACGAAATAGTTCTGCACAAAGTATAACCTTAGTCACACCTCAAGGAACAGGTGCAGCAGATGCCATAAACGCTTCTCTAACAGTAAAAAAATTAGATAGTTAAATAATTTTCAATATACCGAGTATGTAACGGCTGTATAAATTGCTTCTAAGTAGCTCTAATACGGATTCTTTAAGTATCCGTTATTTCATCAGTCCTTCAGTTTTAAATTTTATATTGTATTTATCTAATACTTTAGACAAAGTGATTGTAAAGATAGGTGAGATAAGATAAACGTAAGCCGATGACCCATTAACTGGATCATCGGCTTTTACTTATGGATTATAAAAGGTGGGTTACTCAATTAAAATGCTCTTCTTGTAACAATAGGAGGAGTAGTAATATTTTTAAGGAGAACCAATTTATAAAACAAGGCTATCTAGGAACGAGAAACAAAAATAGGCTCAAGATTTAATAGATAGTTATATACATGGTAAAGAAAACACTATTTTATAAATAGACAAAAATTCGTTTTACTAGGGGGTTAATAAGAATTTTTATACCGGCTCCCTTTTTTTGAGTGCTCTAAAAAGTACAGTCGGGATTACTTTCATCACAACCTGTTAGTATAAATGCATGTATCGTCCTCGTTTGCTAAACCTCTAATTATTGACATGTTGCCTGCAGGTTAATTTTTTTAACTTAAGTTAACAATAAACCGTTTGAGGGTTATTCATGTGATTAGTACAATGTAGGTAAGGATGAAGGAGATGAGTATGATGAGACTTACGATTAGTCAAATACTTATAAAAAAAAGAGAAGAAAAAGCAATTACACAAGATGTCCTAGCAAAATTTATAGGTGTTTCCAAAGCCTCTATATCCAAATGGGAAACAGGTAAAACTTATCCAGATATAACACTTCTGCCGAAGCTTGCATCATTTTATAATATAACGATTGACGAACTGATTGGTTATGCACCGCAGTTAACGAAGGATGAGATAAAGAAACAATATCACGAGCTTGCTACAAAATTTAGTAAACAGGATTTTGATTTAGTATACGAGGAAAGCCAAAGTATAATTCAAAAGTATTATGCATGCTTTCCCTTCTTACTGCAAATGGGTGTTCTTTATTTGAATCATTATATGCTCGCACCAACGGAGGAAAAACAACAAGCTATTTTAGAAGAGACAGCTCAACTGTTTGTAAGGATTAAGCAAGAAAGTGATGATGTTTGGCTTAATAAACAGGCAAATTCGTTACAAGCAGTCATTTATTTATTATTAAAGAAACCTGAAGAAGTATTGTCTTTGTTAGGGGATACGTTACGCCCTGCTGTTGGCGATGAAATTGTACTATCTAATGCCTTTCAAATCATGGGTGATGTAGAGCAAGCAAAACGCACCTTACAAGTGAATATGTATCAAAGCTTATCAAGTCTAGCAGGAACTGCTCATTCATATATGTTATTAAATATTGACGATCAAGAGAAATTCGAAGAAACCATTCTGCGCATGGAAGGGATTACTTCTATTTTTGGATTAAAGGAATTGCATCCGAATATCGTGTTGCAGTTTTATTATGCAGCTGCTCAAGGATACGCAATGCAAGGGAATCGAGAGAAAACGTTGTACTGGTTGGAAAGATATGTAGGGGTTTGCACATCTGACATTTTTCCATTTACATTACATGGAGATAATTTTTTTACGTTAATTGATGACTGGCTTGAAAATTTAGATTTAGGTATTAATGCAGTGCGGGATGATGAAGTGATTAAAGAAAGTATGCTGCAAAGCGTATGCGCACAACCGGCCTTCGGTTTTATTCAAGAGGATCCTTTATATAAATTGCTTGTCGAAAATTTAAAATTTTCATTAGGAGGAAAAAAGTAAATGGAGAGCAACATGTCAACATTAATAGAATATTTACCATTTTTATTACCACTGATTATTATTCAGTTTGGATTGGCCATCTTTGCAGTAGTTCATGTAATAAAGCACCCGACATATAGGTTTGGAAACCAGGTGATGTGGATTATCGTAGTACTCTTCTTTCAATTTATTGGTCCTGTTATTTATTTCGTATTTGGACGGGGTGATAAATAAATGTCCATTGTTGAAGTGAAAGGACTGAAGAAGCAATTCGGAGAAAAAAAGGTAATTGATGATATTTCATTTACAGTTGAAGAGAATCGAGTCTTTGGCTTTCTTGGCAGAAATGGTTCAGGAAAAACGACTACAATGAAAATGTTATTAGGTTTACTACAACCAGATGAAGGTAGTTTAAATATTTGTGGAGAATTGGTTCGTTTCGGTGAGACGAAAACCAATAAATACATTGGATTTTTACCTGATGTTCCAATGTTTTATCCCTTTATGACTGCAAGAGAATACCTTCTATTATGTGGTCAAATTACTGGTTTGAAGCAACCATATACGAAGCAGAAAAGCGATGAATTGTTAGATCTTATTGGATTGGCTAACGAATCTGGTAGGATTAGTACTTATTCAAGAGGGATGAAGCAACGTCTAGGAATTGCGCAAGCACTTTTAAATGAGCCTAAATTATTAATTTGTGATGAACCGACCTCAGCATTGGATCCAATTGGTCGAAAACAGATACTAGACATCTTACATGAAGTAAAGCAGAAAACAACGGTTATTTTTTCAACACATGTATTATCTGATGTGGAACGTATTTGTGACGATATTGCTGTGTTACATGAAGGTAAAATTGTGATGGAGGGAGATCTACAAGCTATAAAAAGGCAATATCAATCTGATCAATTGTATATTCAATTTGGAACAGAGGATGATAAAAACAAATTTTGCGGATTATCAAGTATTCAAAATTTGTTGAATGATAGTAATTTTAAAGAGGAGAAAATGAGTCTGCAATTTAAACATACCCATTTTACAGAGCAATTAGTTTTGCAAGCATTCCAGGAAGCGCATGTTTTTCCGCAAAAGTTAGAAAAAATGGAGCAATCATTAGAAAATATATTTATGGATGTGGTTAAATGAAATCATTTCAAGCATTTATAAAAAAAGAATTAATGGAATCACATCGTACTTATAAATTGTGGATTATAGTCACTATTTTTTTAGGTCTTGGCATTATGAGCCCGCTAACTGCAAAATTAATGCCTGTATTATTTGAACAGTTTATGCCAGCAGGAGTAGTAATGGATATTCCAGAGCCAACTGCTCTCGACTCTTGGATACAGTTTTATAAAAATATTTCACAAATGGGTATTATTTTGTTCATCATTTTATTTAGCACCACATTATCCTCAGAGTTATCAAAAGGTACCCTTATCCTTATGTTAACAAAGGGACTTTCAAGAAAAACAGTTATCTGGTCAAAAGCCACAGCTATATCACTTATATGGACACTAAGCTATGCTCTTGCTTTTTGGACGACATTCGCATATACATCTTATTATTGGGACATGAGTACTGTTTCGCATTACTATTTTGCTGCTTTTTGTCTATGGTTATTTGGCATTTTAATGATTGCTGTATTTTTGTTTGGAAATGTCTTAGCAGCATCAACATATATGCCGATGCTTTTTTCAGGAATTGTATTTGTAGCATTATTACTACTAAATATGTTTGAGAAAACAGAAGCATACAACCCGATCCGACTAGCAACGAGTAATGTAGAAATATTAACTGGTGCTATGGGAAAAGAAGATTTTACAATGGTTATTTGGCTAACCGTTGCAAGTATTTTCATAATCCTTTTAAGTTCCATAGCTATTTTCAATAAAAAACAACTATAATAACAGGTTAATGGGTGCAAGTCCTACACAAACCTCTTTTACCCAGATTCTCTCTTTTCTCCAATAATTATTTTTTGATTATGTAATAAATTACCTTATCCATAATTTTTTTCTTACATAATCTATAAGTATCAGGAGGAGAGGAGGAATAGTAAATGTCTGGATATGAAAATCAAGGCGGAGGATCGGGTTACGGCAATAGCGGATCAGGTTTCGTACTGCTTGTAGTGTTATTTATCCTACTTATTATTGTGGGAGCATCATTCATTTATTAGTTAGTTAATACTAACTAAGTTTAAAAAGTAAATCCCATTCTTAACCTTCTCTAAAAAAAATCGACTTTCTCTTCATTGAGTTAGTTGTTTTTTTTAGATGAAATCAAAAATATTACAAGAAAATAATAAACAAAAAGCCGATGTCCTTAAATAGCGAGGAACATCGGCTTTTAACTACCTAAACAAGCCTATAGCAGATCCTAATTGTCTCATCATGTTATATCCATTTTGTAAGGTAGTGGCGTGACCCGCAAGTGTGTTGATATGATTGGGCAGTCTTCCTAAAAAGCCTGGGGAAGAATTATTGGAAGAAGGCTGGTTCCATCTATTATCAAAAGGTTGCCCAAATGGTTGTCCCTGATTCGGGGGGCCAAACTGTTGCCCCTGATTAGGAGGTCCAAAAGGTTGCCCAAATGGTTGTCCTTGGTAAGGAGGTCCAAAAGGTTGCCCTTGGTAAGGAGGACCGAACTGTTGCCCTTGATAAGGAGGGCCAAACCCTTGTCTATAACCTGGAGGAAAGGATCTTCTTGGAACTGGTGAAAAAAGTGGCATGTACTCACCTCCTTACAGAGTAAACCTATTTATAATATATGACAAAAAGTAATATGAACTTAGACTTTTATTAGAATGATAAATGAGTTATTTTCTTAAGTCCCATCTAAAATGAACATGATTCATATTTATTTTTTTATATCTTACGTGTAATAATTTGTATATAATTAACTCATATAACTATATAAGGAATTGGTTTATGGACATTTTACATTACATCACTATTCTATTAAGTTGGTTAATCATTTTTGTATTTATACTTAAAATAGCTAAGAAGAAGGAAATCTCATGGAAAAATTGGCGACTGTATGTAGTTTTACTGCTTGGCTTATTTTCTATAGATTATACCTTTTCTTTTTTAGAACGAAAAATTTCTATAGCCATTTTTCCGCTAGGCATTTGGATTTTATATATCTTTTTACACAAAAAAGAAGGCGCCTGGTTAAAGTACAGAACCTTTGCTTGGTTGGGTTTTTGGAGTAATTATTTGTTTTTAATGACGTATCTTTTTTCTTGGCCAATTTATTACTTGCTATATCCATCAGAAGATTTAGCAACCTATCTTAGTAATCCGGAAGAAGTAAGGGTTATTGCTATCCACCCAACTGCTAAAGAACAAAGTAAGAAAACGGGAGCACTTAAGAAAGAGTTACCTGAATTTAAGCGTGATGAATTTTTTACAGTGGAATGGTATAACGAAACCTATTTTAATAGTGATTCGACAAAAGCAAAAGAACGTTTTCCATACCTACTTGTAGATCACAAATCTAAGTGGGGAAGTGGGATAGAGTCAACTATCTATCTAGAAAAGAATGGTAAAGGGGTGCTAGTGTCTACTAGTAAAAACCAATACTATTTTCGTTCTGATCACTCCATTATAAAGGGGGGCAGCAATGATGAATAAGAAATGGATAGTTATAGTTTCCTTTGCTGTAGTCATTGGAATGGGTATTCTTTTCTTTATTAATCGAGAGCCAACACCCTTTTTAACCATGGAGAAGGTAACAGAAATACTAAATAGACAGGATATTAATAGTCCTGTGCAGGTATTAGATATAATAGATTTGGAAAAATCGTACCGTTTTGTTCCTTTTATAACGGAGAGTGGTCAGAGAGGAATTAGTTATTGGGCTTTTAATCATTTCGAATGGAAGTTAGTCGCCTACGAGTGGGATGATGATGTAAGGGTATGGAAGCTACGACCGAATGATCCCTCTAGTTATTACTTTGTCTGGCATTTTGAAGCGCAAGACGAAGTAACTCAGATGAATATACATTTATTACAGAACCGTTCGTATAGAGTATCTGGAGATATTAGTATTTATACGCCAAGTATTCAGCTTCACAAAAATGTAAGCTTAATGAATAAAACATATGGAGTAATGCCTCTCCCAGAGGAATGGTATAAAATTATAACTGCTATTTCTTCTATCCAAGAAGATACTGTATTTGATTTTATGTCAAATCCACAGTCAACGTATTACTTTGGAAGACAGACACTAGATGAGCAGGGGCTTGATGCAAATTTAAAAAGAAATGAACGTAGCGCTAGTCAGTCAGGGCACTGGGTGGAAGAGCCGGATTATCAAATGGATTATGTAATAAGCATTTACGAAGAACAGCTAGAGCGTCCCTGATGAATAAATGAAATAGATCCACTTAAAGCAAATAAAGTAGCAAGTGTATAACTAATTAAAAGAGAGCTTATCCTGAACATTTTTTTCAGAATAAGCTCTTTTTTATATTTGTCGGGAAGAAAAAAGCTATTCTTAAAATGGACAAAGTTATGGAAGATATATCCTCATTCAGATTTTATTGTTTGATTATCTAAAAAGATGGGCTTATACTAACAAAGAATTCAAATTAAAGTACTCTAATTAAAGTACTTTGTTTGAAGTTTAATTAAAAGTAAATATTATTTGAAAGAAGGAAATTAAAACACATGAAGTTTACACAATTTTTGAAAACAAAGGGAGCTATTGCTTCCATTTTTATGGGGATATTTTATGCAGTTGCTATGCTGGGGATTTTTCTTCCAGGGTATACAGCGATCCCAGGTAACATCGATCAACTTCCAATAGCCCTAGTCAATGAGGATGCCGGTGAATATGGCTCGGTGATTGCCGACCAATTAAAAGAAAGTTTACCATTTGAAGAGATTAAAACAGATTTGTCCAATAAGAATGCGTTAGAACAGCTAGAGAAAAATGAAGTAACTCTAGTAATTCACATTCCTGAAAATTTCTCGGCAAACATGCAGAACGGAGAAGTATCATCCAGTATTGACTTCACTGTTAACGAAGCGGGTGCAACAGTTGTTTCTTCCTCCATGACGTCTATTGTCACGGAGATAAACAATCAGTTAAGCGCTCAGTTTTCTCAGCAGACCGCAAAGGGAGTGTTAATGAACTTTAATGTTCCTGAAGACCAAGCTGCTGCAATGGCAGAAACGATTGAAACATCTTATGTTGGAAACGTAGTAACGATCAATGACATCCCGGATGGTATGCATAACAACATGCTTCCGATGTTCTTAACAATGGCAGGTTATGTAGGGGCAATGATTGCAGCAATGCAATTAGTAGCTTCCTTCAAGGAGAGCCGCGGAAAAGCGAGCAAAACTCGTTTATTCGTTTACGTGCAATTGACTGCATTAATGATTGCCGTACTTGCGGCTCTTGCAGCAATGGGGATTACCTATCTAGTAAATGAACCTAGTGGAGATTTATTTTTAGGTCTTTTTGGTCAGCAAGTTTTAAACTATATGGTAGCATTTAACTTTACGGCAATGTTTATATTCCTTGTTGGGGAGGGTGGTATGATTCTGAACATACCAGTCCTACTAGTACAGACCATTGCAAATGGAGCAACCATTACAAGAGACATGATGTATGGACCGTACGAGTGGGTAAGCTATATTTCCCCAATGTATTACTCTGTACAAGCATACTTTGCTAATATGTATGGAGGTATTAGCCCAACACCTTATGTATGGGGCATGATTGCGGTCGGTTTAGGAGCAATGTTAATAAATATGCTGCTTGTAGCCTTTGTCCATAAA
Source organism: Psychrobacillus sp. FSL K6-4046 (assembly GCF_038624605.1). NCBI lineage: Bacteria > Bacillati > Bacillota > Bacilli > Caryophanales > Bacillaceae > Psychrobacillus > Psychrobacillus sp. FSL K6-4046. Next base: position 3,661,659 of record NZ_CP152020.1, on the reverse strand, counting down.
CCAGTTCCAATAGAAAAAACTTCAATAAGCGAAACAAAGGAAGTTGTGAATAATACTGAAATTACTGCATGATTTTGCTACAATGAATATAATTCTGCCAAAGGAGCGGTACTATAATGGCAATTCAAATATATATATTGGGCAAATTAATGCAGGATAATAACTATCCATATAAGTTAAAAAAAGAGCTTTCAGAGCCAATTCCCTTAGATCAATTAGGGGGAGTGACAGAAAGTAAGCTATATTATCATTTTGAATCTTTGGTAAAACAAGGACTGATTGAACCGGTAGAAATTATTAAGGAAGAGCACCGACCCGATAAACAAGTATTTGCGATAACTAAGAAAGGTAAAGCTGCTTTACCACAAAAAATTTATCAATTATTTGAGAATACAGATACAATTAGCGGGATGGTCATCGCTCTAGCAAATATAGAATATGTTGATCGCGAAAAAGTAATTGAGATACTTGAAAAGAAAATAACGCTTCTCAAGGAACGATGGGATAACATAAAAAACTTAGAAAACCAAGTGCAGTTAACAGAGAAGAAAGAGCATTTAGTCAATTATCTTGGAGAATATTTTTCAGATAAGAACGATCATACCTCGCATTGGATCGAGGAGTTAATTAGACGTATTAAAAGCAATGAAATATAAGAGGGTTATTCAGCTAATTCGATAGCTGAATGACCCTTTTGTATTTTTAGAGTAGAATTCCATTTTATAGATTGGTTATAAAATTGAGTAAATATCGTGGGAAATTGTATAATGGGTATAATTGGAGGTGAAGTATTTGAAACTGTTTATTCAAGTGGTCATTGGTTTGATGTTGTTAATATTTTCTACAATTGCTTCTTGGTATGAGGGAAGTACATTGACAACGGCTATATGGGAGTGGAAGCATACAGCGGTTTTTTCAAAGTGGATCAATGGGTCTGTAAACCAAGCAAATGATATTTTAACAATAGATTATTTTATATATGCAGCTAAATTCTCACCTGCCTATCCTTTAACCATGCTATTAAGTGGAACGTATTTAATTATACTGATCGGCTACATATTATTTAGAGGTAAAACAAAGCTATTTTCTTATTTTCTAACTTCTGTCGGAATTGTATTCTTGGTTCTATGTAATTTAGTATCAGGTTCCCCGACGATAGGTCTAACCATATTTTTTTACAGTTCTCTTTTAATAGGAATTTTAGCGATTGGTGTAGCAATTATCTTACTTGTTACCAACAAAAATAAGGGGATAACAACTTAAATGCCCTGTTCCATAAATAGTTAAATATTATAAGAGCTAAACCAGAAGCCGATACTTCACTAGTGTGGGCTTTTTTTCATTCATAATTTAATATGCCTTTAGTGAATCCATCCCGTTTACAAAATAATAAAGAGAGTATATTATGTATATATGAATATATAATCATATATAAGTTTTAGTTTTACTTTAATGGAGGGCAGGGAGTTATTATGTCGGATCATCATAATCACACACACAGTGCCAATAAAATAGTATTGCTCGTTTCTTTTTTTATCATTTTTACCTATATGATTGTAGAGGCAATCGGCGGCTATTTGACCAACAGCTTGGCGCTTCTTTCAGATGCAGGACATATGCTAAGCGATGCTGTATCTTTGGCCATTGCATTATTGGCGTTTAGCCTTGGAGAAAAAGCTGCAAATAGTAACAAAACATATGGATATAAGCGCTTTGAAATTTTAGCAGCTGTGCTCAATGGCCTAACGCTTATGGGGATTGCATTCTTTATCTTTTATGAAGCATTTATGCGATTCGCTAATCCACCAGAGGTTGCTACAACTGGGATGTTAATCATTAGTTCTATTGGTTTAGCGGTTAATATTTTTGTAGCATGGTTCATGATGAGAGGTAGTGACACAGAAGACAACCTAAATATGCGAGGAGCTTACTTGCATGTTATTAGTGATATGCTAGGCTCAGTCGGAGCAATCATTGCTGCATTACTCATCATGTTCTTTGGATGGGGATGGGCGGATCCATTGGCTAGTGTGATTGTCGCTGCGCTTGTATTAAGAAGTGGATACTTTGTAACAAAGGCATCTCTCCATGTTCTAATGGAAGGTACCCCACAAAATGTAGACATAAATAACATTGTACAAACAATCGAACAAAACCCTGAAATCCAAAGTGTCCATGATTTGCACATCTGGTCTATAACCAGTGGCTTGAATGCACTATCCTGCCATGTGGTTGTGAAAAAGGAAATGACAATTGGTGAGGGTGAAAAACTCCTGCAAAAAGTAGAGCACGATTTAGCTCATCAAAGTATACAGCATGTGACTATTCAACTGGAAACAGAATCACATAAACATGATTCATCTATTTTATGTACAACAAAGGCAGAAGACACAGGAGCTCACCACCATCATCACCACTAACTAAATGGCTATGTTAAAGGTTATGGTTGATTTAGGATGCAAAGAAATATTAAATCAGAGAGTAGAATTGATTTCCGCCCCAGCCGGACGCTTTCCGTGGGGTGAGCGATAAGCCATCACCCGTCGCTAACGCGCGCGGTTGTGATGTCTTATCTGTCTCACTCATCCCACTGGAGTCGCCGTCTGGCGCTCCAATCAATAAATGGAACATCTTTATCATCGATAAATCGCTAATAATTTACTCGAATAAACAAAGCTTCAAAATGGTCACCAACCCCAATTTCATCATCTATTTATATTTAACAGACATTTGAAAGTACCTTTGTTTATGTTTACAGTCACTATAAAAAAGAATTGTTAGTCAAAATAAACTCATATCTTTAACAAAGCTAACTAAAAAAATAAGGAGGGTATAAAATGGAGGAAAAGTTACAGCATGATTTAGATGAAGAAACACTTTTCGTTGTATCCCAGACGTTCAAAGCACTAAGTGATCCTACTCGTATACGAATATTAAATTATTTATGCTGTGAAGAGCACTCTGTCAATGAAATAGCTGAATCATTAAATTTAGGGCAAACAACGGTTTCTCATCAGCTTCGCTTTTTAAAGAACTTGCGCTTAGTAAAGTTTCGCCGTGAAGGAACTACCATGTACTATTCAAGCGATGATGATCACGTGATGAACTTATTGCATCAGGCTGTGAGCCATGCCAAGCATTAACTTAATCTTTTGGCTAGGCTTCTACTTGCATTCCAAAGTTGCTTGTAACCAAAAAGAAAGCTCCGATATTTACTTTACGTAAATCTTCGGAGCTTTTTATTTGTAGAGAGGGCTTGTATTATTCTTTAAGTCTTACTTCTCCTGGCTTTTTCATAAATAGAGATAGCACAAGATTTACGATTGCCAATATTAAACCTAGGGTAAATACGAATGATGAGCCAGAAGCAGTTGCCTCTGCTAAATTATCATTAACCGTTGTTAAATAGCTACTTTGTTTTGCAGACAACACTGAAACCATGATGGCAATACCCATTGCCCCAGCTACTTGTTGAACTGTTTGAGTTAATGCTATTCCATCTGGATAGTATTCTCTAGGCAATGAATTTAGTGTATTTGTTTGCGTAGAAGCAAGTACCATACCGATACCAAGCATCATGATAATATGTGTAACAACTAATAACCATGTAGCTGTGTCGGTACCAAATGAAGCATAAAGGATATACCCAATAACAACAAAGATAGTACCTGGAGTTATTACAGCTTTTGGACCAAACTTATCAAACATCCGTCCGATGGTAGGTGCTAAAATACAATTCAACAAGCTTCCTGGTAGTAATACCAGGCCAGTAGTAAAGGCAAGCATTAATAATGCCATTTGCATGTACATAGGTAAAACAACAAGCAATGATAGCATATTAAAGAATGTGATAAAGCTCATTACAACTCCCAAGACGAATAAAGGATATTTAAAGGCCTTCAAATTCAGCATTGGATTCTCCATTTTCGTTTGACGAAGAGAGAACAGAATTAATGCAATCACACCAACAATAATGGATGTTATAACGATTGTACTCGTCCAGCCATGTTCTCCGGCAACACTTACTCCGTATACAATGCCCCCAAAGCCAAGCGTTGAAAGAATAACAGATAAAATGTCTATAGAAACTTTTCGAATTTCGTTAACATTAGGCAAGAACACTAAGCCGATGATAGCAGAGAGTAGTAAGAACGGAATGGTTACCCAAAAGATCCATTCCCATGATAGTGTATCTAAAATTAGTCCAGCAATCGTTGGACCTAATGCTGGTCCTGCTAACATAACTAGTCCCATTACTCCCATTGCAGCACCACGTTTGTTAGGAGGGAAAATAGTAAAGATGACATTTTGCGTTAATGGCAAATTGATCGCTAATCCTGCTGCTTGAATAATACGTCCAACTAGCAAAAGGCTAAAAGTCGGTGAAACTGCAGCTAAAATAGTTCCGATAATGGATAAAGAAATAGAAGTAAGGAACATTTGACGTGTTGTAAATTTTTGCATCAGAATTCCCGTTACAGGTACTAAAATACCTAAAGTTAAAAAGTAACCCGTGGCTAACCATTGAATGGTTGTAGGTTTAACATCAAATATTAAACTTAAGTCTCCTAAAGCAATATTCAATGCGGTTTCACTAAAAAGTCCGACAAATCCTGCTACTAAAAGAGCAGCCATTATCGGTCCTGTCTTGATCTGTTTATTCATTTATATTTGAAACTCCCTCTATAAAATAGATATTCCCCTAGACTTTGTCTTAAGGGGAATACTTCTTTGTTTAGTATTGTAAACGTTCATGTCTAAATGTTGATATGTTCAAATAATTATTAATGGGTAATCTATTCTTTCTTTCTTTTATTTTTAATCAAAATAGTAATCACTGTATGTCGACTATAAGCGATTTAGATATTCCTTTATAACATTTTTCTTTTGTTCAGACCGGTCTAGTTGTTACTATAACAAAATAATTTCATACGATGTAAGTGTTTTTTTTATACTAAATTTTATCTCATTCACATTTTAGACAAAAATAAGGGGGTAAAGAGTTCTTAGTAATAAGGAGATGAGGAAGGATAGTGTAACTTCTTGTTGCTAGTATAATTTTCGAAAAGTTTTAACCCTCCAGCGGTTTAGCATGGAGGGTTAAGTGACTAGATTAAATTTTAGCCTTTTTATAGCTTTCTACTATTTCTATAATAAGGGAAATAACGATAGAGGCAGCGATGATTATCCATAATACATCCATTGCATTACTCAAAACAACGTTGTTTATTATGATTGTTTTTTCTATATAAGGAAGGGCAGCCTCGTTATATAAATTAGCGTTCCTTGAAATTATGAGAAAAGCAAACGTGCTAAGTATATGGATAATGCCATTTACTAAAGCTACTTTTTTAGTCCATTGACCTACCACCCACTTATAAAGTACGAGTCCTACCTCTAGGACAATAAACGTAACTACTATTGGCCAATAAGATAGTAATACATTTTGTTCAAATATAGGCATGACTAGTTGTAAGCCGTTACCATCTGAAGAACTATAAATACCTAACAGATGGTCAGCATTCCAGTAAATGATTGCCCAGACAGTAATCCAAAAAATACTAAAAATAATTTCTCCTGTAGATATGATTTTTTTAGCGGGAATGATTTGGACATCCTTTAAATCGTCTGGTGACCATGGAGTACCTCTTTTCGTTAAAGGTAGGTCATTTTTAGATAATCCGACTCGTTCAACAATGACAAATACTATAGTGGTCCATATAAACACCTGAGAGGCGGCATAGATGACGTTGACAATAGTGTCAGTAATTGTATTAATAATAACTGTTAGTATTGATTCCTCTCCATTAAACATTCCAATGCTAGCAACAATATTTAAGATAACGCAGATAAGGATGACCCAAGGGAAAATTAGCTTCAGCGTTTCTATATAGGCATCGTAAACCTTAGGACCGATTAAATACATAGGCTTATCGCGGTAGCTTGCTGCCAAAACAGCTGGATCGTCCATTTTAGCTAGCGCCTCTTTTACTTCCTTCTCTGTATAGCTGTCTGGAAGCATGTCTTCAATTGAAAATCTTAACTCCATTGCAATATCATCTCGTGATTTTTTAGGAAGTCTTCTTGTTACCTCATACACATAAGCATCAATCAAATTCATTCAAATCATCTCCCTCTAAAAGTGACTTCAATTCTAACGTCATTTTCTCCCACTCTCCTTTTAATTGTTCAAATACCTCTATGCCATAATCATTTAGTACATAATACTTTCTTGGTCTGCTTTCTGTTGTATCCCAGCTACTAGTTAATAGATCTTGTTTCTCTAAACGACGAAGTAAAGGATATAGTGTACTTTGTTCAATAGAAACTCCAGCACTTTCTAATCCTTGAACTAACGAATAACCGTACTGTGGTTTTCGTAATTGACTTAATACTGCTAAAGGAAGCGTTCCTCTTCTAAGTTCAGTCATGTATGAATCCAACAAATTAACCAATTATTCTCACCTCATTTTCTATACTGTATAACATACACTATTGGATGACAAATTATAACGTATATAGTACTTTATTAGAAAAAAAATATTTTATGTAGGCTTTCCTAAAAAAATTATATAAAGGAATTAAAATTAGTTATTATCTCTTTAATATTGTTGTTTTTTCATGTTGTAGCTAGAGGTAGACTTATTTTTTGTATAGTTGAATCTTTTTGTACTAAGATAACAATGAATCTAATACTTTTAAGAGGAGCTTGAAAATGAAACGTTTAGAAAACAAAACTGCTATAATCACCGGAAGTGGAGCTGGAATTGGTAAGGAAATTGCAATTGCATATGCAAAAGAAGGCGCTAATGTAGTAATTGCGGACTTTAACGAAGAAGCTCTGCAAGCTACTGTAAATGAATTAACGGAATCAGGATTTTCTGCTTTTGGTGTTAAAGTGAATGTTGCAAATGAGGAGGATGTGCAAAAGATGATCTCCTCCACAATTGAGCATTTTGGGCGCATCGATATATTAGTGAACAATGCAGGTGTAGGTGATAATATGCAAGCAGCCGCTAATGTCGAGGATGATATATGGAACCGTGTTATGAATATTAATGTAACAGGTGTTATGCGCTGTATACGTCAAGTGCTCCCTCATTTTGAAAAGAACGGAAGTGGCACAATTATCAACATGGCATCATTATCAGGTGTAATGGGTGGTCGTGGTGGACTTACTTATACTGCAGCTAAGCATGCTGTTGTTGGTATGACTAAAAATGTTGCTTCGCATTATGGACCACTTGGTATTCGTTCCAATGCCATTGCACCTGGACACGTAGAAACAGGATTCGCAGCAGCTATGGATAATGTAGATCCATTCGGTATGAAGCAAGCTACACGAGGGGTTGGAATGATGACAAGAGCAGGTCAAGTATCGGACATTTCAAATATCGCTCTATTCCTAGCCTCTGACGAATCTTCACTTATCAATGGCATTATAGTAACAGCTGATGGTGGATGGAGTGCTTACTAGTTTATATTAACTCTCTAGATATTTTCTAGGGAGTTTTTTATTTTTAAAGGAAATATTACTTTCAGTATACTTTGTAGCATATAATGGGCAAGTGAAACAAAATCTCTACTTTTACGTCAGTATAAATTATAAATGTTTTGGTAGGAGGAATAATGGAAGACTTCATATTTACTTTAAAAATGATTATTATTGGACTTGTTCAAGGCTTTACAGAGCCAATTCCGGTTTCATCGAGTGGGCATGTTATGATTGCTAGTGAGCTACTAGGAGTAGGAGAACAAGGCTTCACCTTTGCGATACTAACAAACACAGCCTCTTTGCTGGCTATCTTGCTCATTTATAGACAGGATATTATTAGACTAGCAACAAATTCTATTTCCTATGTGCAGAAGAAAGACACGCGTTACAAAAGTGATTTTCGATTTGTGCTTTTTATAATTATTGGGACGATTCCAGCGGGCATATTAGGGGTTCTGTTGAGTGACTGGATAGCTGAAAGCATCAGTCTGACGGTAATTGCAATAATGCTTTTCATCACCGGGTTAGCCTTATGGACCATCCGAAATATGAAGGGGACAAAAGGAGAAAAAGACCTGACAGCCAAGGATGCTTGGATCGTTGGTTTAGGACAAGCAGTTGCTTTAACACCTGGTATCAGTAGATCAGGAGCTACCATTATTTCCTCGATAGCAGTAGGGATGAAACAGGAAACGGCGCTAAGGTTCTCCTTTATGCTTTATATCCCGATAAGTTTGGGAGGAGTTGTACTTGGTTTGTCTGATTTTATCGATGAACCAAACAAGGCAGACTTGGTAATTCCTTATTTGGCTGCATTTATAAGTACATTTATCATGTCCTATTTTGCTATGAGATGGTTTATGGGAATCATGAAGAATGGGAAGCTGCATTATTTTACTTATTATTGCTTCGCCGTTGGTACTCTGTTGTTAATATTCTTTTAAAAGTACAACTAGGAAGAGGGTTCTTACCTCTCTTTCTTTTTTTTATGAATTAAATAGGTCGCCTAGATGGGTGCAGCTAAATTGCATATATAAAGGTTAGGAGATGCAAGGTGATGTACAAACTATTTGTACCGCCTTCAAATAAAATGAGGAGGCAAGTCTATGTCATTACTGCCGTCTGATCCATTTAATCAGCTAACCAATAATATATTTAAAGAAATAGAACGCTTTTTTGGAGAGCTTCCCCTTTTTAAGGAGATGCAACTCGGAAGCTTGCATATGGATATGAAGGAAACGGATAATGAAATTGTTGCATTATGTAATATTCCTGGATTGGTTAAAAATAGTAATCTAGAAATTGAAGTGGTAAACAACATGCTAATGATAAATGGCATGATTAACCACTCCGAAGAGGCAAACAATAGAAATTCACATTACGTAAGTCGATTTCACCGTTCTGTATCACTTCCGAGCTTGGTTTCTAAGGAAGACATGATTGTAAACTATAAAAATAACCAACTAGAGGTTAGAATGCCAAAGTTAAAATAGATAAAAAAGGAGATCTCCAAGTTTGGGATCTCCTTTTTAATGTATGTTATTTCCTTGTGTATTTCTTAATAGCCGGAAGAATTTCATTGCCTATTAGTTCGAGGTTTTTCACTAAACTCTCAAAAGGCACCCCACCAAAGTCCATTTGTGCAATATATCGTTGATGGCCAAAAACCTCATGCTGATAGAGGATCTTTTCAATAATTTGTTGAGGACTTCCGATATTCATCACATCATGGGGATCGGCGCCTTGCATAAATTGATGCTTAGGATAACCATGCCCGTTGATTAGCTGGAGACCGTGGTTGAGATAAGGATAAATTTCTTGTTGGGCTAGTTGGGTTGTTTCTGCAGCGTAGAAAAATCCTGCAGTTGCAACAGGAAGCGCTTCAGGATTAAAACCACTTTCTTTAGCTGCATTTCGATAAGCATCTATGGAAACTTTAAAGCTAGTAGCAGGACCACCTAATGTTGCTATAAACATTGGAACGCCTGCATGTCCTGCTTTGATCGCGCTTTCTGGACGTCCACCAACAGCTCGCCAAATTGGTAAAGAACCGTTTTGTGGGCGAGGGATAACCTGTGCATCCCTTAATGGAGCACGAAATTCACCGCTCCAGTTTATGATCTCTTCTTTATTAATTTGAAGGAGCAGCTCAAATTTTTCTTCAAAGAGCTCTTCATAATCTCTTACGTTATAGCCCAATAAATCGAAAAGACCAACTCGGGAAGCCCTGCCAGCAATGATCTCTGTGCGACCTTTGGAGATTAAATCAATTGTAGCAAAATCCTCATAAACCCGTACTGGGTCAGAGGTACTTATGATCGTAGAAGAGCTCGCAATTTTAAGTGTGTCCGTGGCTTGTGCTATAGCAGCCAAAACAACGGAATGAGCTTGTGTAGTAAAGTACTCCTGATGACTTTCCCCTACGCTAAAAAAATCTAGCCCTGCCTGCTCGGCTAATTTGGCTAGCTCTATTATTTCGTTAAGTCGCTGAGCGGAAGAAATACGTTCACCAGTATGGGGATTAGGAATATGGTCCCCTAGTGTATAAAGGCCAAACTCTAAGCCTTTGCTTTGGTCTATTCTATAGTTTTGCAATTATCGTCACCTCTCCAAGTTTACAGTTTAAAAAAGATAACTAGTAAATTAAAGATACTAAAGAAAACTTTAAAATGGAAAGCTTTTGTCTTATCTAAAAGGTGTTCTATCTTTAAAAAGAAAAACAAACTTATAAACAGCTTCTCCCCAAAAGAAAATATGTAGCAGCTCATTATAGTAAAAATTAGACTTTCTCCACAAAGTTACACACATATTCAAAAATTTATAACATCTTTTTTGAGAGAATGTAGATAATTTCTAAAAAGTTATGCACTTATACACATAGTTATCCCTATTATAAAATACTTCTGAAAGTTATCCCCATATTAAGGATTTCACCAAACGTGTGACAAATTAATGTTGTTATATCTTTTTTACTATACAACTTATGAGTTATATGGTTTCCTTATTTATTAGAAGAAACCAGTGGAGGCAAGATGAACGTGAAAAACATGGAATACATTAAGAATGAGCACTTTTTACAAAATATTTATTGCTCTTCCGTAGAAGAAACAGTAGAGGCAAGTTTGTTAGACAATCAGCTATTGTACATGAACCAATTAGGTCCTATCAAACTAGAAGTCGCATCTGACCAGTATGATGATGTGGTTTCACAACTAACAGACCGTTTACAAAATGAAGAGCTTGCAAGAGAAACAGTGAAGCAAGGTGCTTTTACATATAAACAAGTTCGCTATATAGCCCAGGCTGGTCTTGTAGACGGACTAATCTTAGAGGAGTCAGGTCGAGTTCAGCTTCTAAATGAGTCATTAGGAATGAGTGCAGCTGTTGCTTTTGCGCAAAGTACATGGAACGGAGCCACTCGTGAGGAAGCGGTAGAAAATGCGGTGTTCACTGGGTTAAATATAGTGGGAGAAGCAGTAGTAGATGAGGTGCTGTCAAATGACATGCAGGATATTGAACTAGATGACGCTTTTGAGTTAGGGAGTGGCGTCAGGGGGGCTATTCGAAAAAATGGAGCCAAGGTTGTAGCAAAGAAAGCTGCTGGAAAGTTTACTCATAAGGCTATGATTGGCTCATTAGCAGCTAAAAAAACTATTCTATTACTAAATGCTAACGTGGTTACCGGCGCATTAGTAACTGGTATGCTTTCTACCTTAGACATTTCCCGAGCTATAAAAGGTGAGATGTCTAAAACGCAGCTGTTTAAAAACATCACGAAAACAGCTGCAAATGTGGCAGGTAGTATAGGAGGTATGGCAATCGGTGCAGCCATAGGTGCTCTAATTCCATGGGGGAGTACAAGCACTGGGGCCCTAATAGGCGGTATAGTTGGTTTAATCATTGGTAGTATCGTCACATCTAAAATTGCAAGTAAGATTTTAAATCGTTTTATTGAAGACGATGCAAAAGAGATGCTAGATTTATTCGAGGTGCAGCTCGAGCAACATGTATACAACCATTTATTGAACGAAAAAGAACTTCAAAATCTTTTGGATATATTTAAATCGAAATACAAAATCCCTAAATTATTACGCCAAATGTTCAAGTCTAATGATCGTGAACAGTTTGCGAGAGAGATAATTCAAAAGGAGCTTGTTAGCATTTACAGTAATCGTAAAACCTTAAGGCTACCGACTATAAATGAAATCTATAAGGCATTATTAGAAATGAAATAACAAAAGGCCATTGCTGAGAGCTAGTCAGTAATGGCCTTTTGTTATATATATGGATAGAGATTATCGCGACATATCACGATAGCCTCTATTTTTAAACTTCTTGGTTTTTCTCCGTAATTTCACAACCATCATCTGTACAAGTTGCATCTGAATCAGTTTGAATATGTTGAAGAGGAGCGGTTTGATTTTCTTCCTCCCAAACTTTCTTCAATGTTTGGACGAAGGCTTCGTGTGGCTGCGCTCCAGAAATGGCATATTTTCTGTTGAAAACAAAGAAAGGCACTCCTTGAACACCGAGCTGCTGACCTTCTTGCTGATCCATTCGGACTTCTTCTAAATAATCGGAGCTTGATAAAACTTTGCTTGCTTCCTCACGATTTAATCCTACTTCGGTAGCTAAGTCTAAAAGAGTTTCGTGCTCACCTAGGAATTGAGATTCTAAGAAGTGAGCGCTTAAAAGACGTTCTGTTAATTCGCCACCTTTTCCTACCGACTCTGCATATTTCACTAAGCGATGTGCGTCTAATGTATTTGTTTGTTTCATTTCGTCAAATTGGTATGCCAATCCTACTGTTGCTGCATTAGCAATGACCTGCTCATTCATTGCCTTTGCCTGCTCAGGGGACATATTCATCTTTTTAGCAAGCATTTCATGAACAGTTACACTTTTATCGCTTGGTAGATGAGGCTGTAGCTCAAAACTTTTAAAGCTAACTTCTACCTTGTCTTTTTGATCAAACTCCTCTAAAGCCTGCTCTAAACGACGCTTTCCAATATAACAAAATGGACAAACAAAATCCGACCATACTTCAATTTTCATGACTGTTCCCTACCTTCCTATTGATAGAGTTAATATAGCATATTTCATATAAAGAGGGGTCCTTGTTTGCCTAGCAACCTCTTCTTGAGGTTATTTGTTTAATCCATTTGTATAAGGGAATTTAACAGGTAACACACTCTGTTTAAAGGAGAGGATTAATATGAATAAAAATGTCGCAGAGGTTATATTAGACCAGCTATCCCTTTTAGGGGTTAAGCGAATTTACGGGGTGACTGGTGATACTATTATTGGGCTTTTAGACGCAATGGCCAAACAGGATAAAATCCAATTTATTGCTGTAAAGCATGAGTCTGTAGCAGCATTCATGGCTTCGGCGGAAGCAAAGCTGACAGGTAGACTAGCAGTATGTACTTCTACAATGGGCCCAGGTGCAGCCAATCTTTTAAATGGTCTAGGTGATGCATATTCAGACAAGGCCCCTGTATTAGCGTTAACGGGTCAAGCCGAACAAAAAGAAATGGGGACAGACTTTCAGCAATATGTCGATCAGCAGGAGCTTTTTAAGCCATTTGCAGCATACTCTGCAAACTTAAATAGTGAGAATGCCATTGTTGATTTGCTTCAGAAGGCAGCCGAAATTTCTCTACAGCAGAGAACAGTGACTCACATATCGGTGCCTAAAAATTTATTTGAAAAAGAGACTACTGTAAAGGCTAGACAACTACCGAAAGTATTAGAGGGAACAGGCACCTTTGAACTAAATGATTTAGAAGAGGTTGCGGGAGTGATGAAGCAGGCACGTCAACCAATGATTTTGGCTGGTGCAGGAGCAAGAGGGGCAGCAGAAGATATAGCAGAGCTGGCTACTATTTGGGGAGCAGGAATTTTATTAAGTCTAGGCGGCAAAGGGATTTTTGAGGATGCTACACCTCATCTCATCCAAGGGATTGGTGAGGGAGGGAATCCCCATGCCCCAAATGTATTTAAAGATGCGGATGTAGTTCTAATAGCAGGAGCAACATGGTGGCCGGAGGGATATGTACCAGAGGGTGCGACTATTATCCATATTGACCTTCATTTAGAGCATGCCAAGAAACGAGTGGCAGCTGATTATGGGATTAAGGGTAAAACTGAGCAGATTATTCCTCTTCTACTGGAAAGCATGAAGGGTAAACAGAAGAATGAAGAGTGGCTTAATCGTATAGAGGCAGTAAAAGAGAAATGGGCATATCAAAACGAACAGGAAGGTCAAATACAAGGATCTCCCGTTCATCCATCACGAATAGCAAGAGGACTAGAAAATACGATAGCAGACGATGCAATCATTGCTTTAGACACAGGAGACGTAACAGTGTGGATGAATAGGAACTTCCGTCAAACAAACCAAAAGGTTCTCTTTTCAGGGTATTGGCGTTCCATGGGATTTGGGCTTCCTGCAGCAATTGCAGCAAAGTTAGAGCAACCAGAAAAACAAGTGGTAGCCGTGGTGGGAGACGGTGGTATAGAAATGACGTTAGCTGATTTATTGACTGCTACTCGTTATGGTCTGGATATCACGGTAGTAATTTTTAATAATGGAGCACTTCAAATGGAAAGCGATAAGATTCAAGCTGCTGGCAATGAAGAGTTAGGGACACAACTGACTAACCCAAATTTCGTTCAAGTGGCCGAGGCCTGTGGTTGGAAAGGGTTCCGTGTGGAAACGGATGAACACTTAGAAGAAATATTAAGCAAAGCGCTCCAAACTAAAGGACCAGTATTAGTCGACGTATGGACCGAGCAAGCATTTTTCCCAGAAACAGAATAACAAAAAAAGAAGCCCCAGAATAGGGCTTCTTTTTAAAAAGGGAAAATCCACGTCTGCATGTGGTCAGACGTGGATTTAGTCACCAATTAAAACATTGGGAATACGTAAGAGATTAGGAACCAAAGGATACCAAAGAATATTATTAGGTAAGCAGCATACTTGATGAAGGTTGCTCCTACCATCCCAGAATCAGTTCGTTCTTCACGATGTACTTCTACGCGTTTTTCTTCTTCAGCCATGTTTATTCCTCCTCTCACGGTATTTTTGAATATATTTTAATTAGGAAGGTTAATAAATGATTACCCACAAAGAAATTTGAATAAACCTATCGGGGATAGAAATGAGTTGAAGGGCATAGAGTCCTGTATTAAAATGAGGTAAATTGGAGGTAATAAAATGACGACAGCATTGCCGAAATGCCCAAAATGCAATTCCGAATATACATATGAAGATGGCTCTCTTTTAGTTTGTCCTGAATGTGCTCATGAATGGTCCTTAACAGAAGAAGTAGGAGATACAGCAGAAGAGTTGGTGGTGAAGGACTCTAACGGGAATATCCTCGAGGATGGAGACTCTGTTACAGTTATTAAAGATTTAAAAGTAAAAGGGAGCTCTTCCACGCTAAAAATCGGGACGAAAGTAAAGAGTATCCGCCTAGTAGATGGAGATCATAACATTGATTGTAAGATTGATGGCTTTGGGGCCATGAAGTTAAAGTCTGAGTTTGTGAAAAAGAGCTAATATATCTAAAGGAAGTGTGCAAGATGAAAGAGGAAGATCAAATATTTAGAGCATTTTTAAGAAGTCACATTGATTGGTTGTTAGAGGTGCAAATTGCAATAAAAGAAAAAGACCTTGAAAGAGCCGAGGAACTAATAGATAAAGTGATAAAACAAGCCAAGAACACATTAGAGGATTAAAAGAAAAGCTCACTTGAAAAGTGGGCTTTTTATTTAAATCAAGTTTGACAAATGATAGAGGTAGTCCAGTTTCATAATTAAAATCGAACAATATGTCTATATTTATTGGTTTATCCTCAAGAGAGCTGAAATTAATTTTTCTTTATTCTTAAAAAGAATATAATCTCATTGTGCCTTGTGCCTTATTTATCTCGTGTGTGTTCTTCATTAAAGTTAGAAATTAAGAATGTGACTAATGTATCTACTTTTAAAAAAAATATCACTTTATGCAAGCGTTTGCATTATAATGAATATATCAAATACTTCTGATGGGGGTCGGAGAACATGAAGACAAATAAGGAGCCTTGGTGGAAACGAAGTGTAGTTTATCAAATTTATCCACGTAGCTTTATGGATTCAAACGGAGATGGAATTGGGGATATACAGGGGATTATTTCTAAATTAGATTATATACAGAAGCTAGGTGTCAACGTTATTTGGTTGAGTCCTGTTTTCGACTCTCCGAACGATGACAATGGCTATGACATAAGAAACTACCGTACTATTTTAGATGAGTTTGGAACAATGGAAGATTTGGATCAATTGATAAGGGGAGCAGAAGCGAGAGACTTACGTATCGTAATGGACCTTGTTGTTAACCATACCTCAGACGAACATAAGTGGTTTGTCGAGTCCAAATCCTCAAAGGACTCTAAGTATAGAGACTACTATATCTGGAGGGAGGGGAAAGACAATTTGCCGCCGAATAACTGGGGCTCTGTTTTTTCCGGATCTGCATGGGAGAAGGATGAGGCGACAGATTCCTACTACTTACATTTGTTTTCTAAGAAGCAACCAGACTTGAATTGGGAAAACGAAATGCTTCGTAACGATATATATGAGATGATGACCTATTGGCTAGATAAGGGCATAGGCGGATTTCGAATGGACGTTATTAATTTTATCTCCAAGGTGGAGGGACTACCGGATGGAAAGGTTGGACAAGGACAGCTATATGGCGATGGAAGTCCCTATTTTATGAATGGTCCTAAAATCCATACATATTTAAAAGAAATGAATGAGCGTGTTCTTCAAAACTATGATGTACTCACAGTAGGTGAAATGCCAGGAGCTTCTCCTAAGGATGCTCAGTT
This sequence comes from Psychrobacillus sp. FSL K6-4046, assembly GCF_038624605.1. Taxonomy (NCBI): domain Bacteria; kingdom Bacillati; phylum Bacillota; class Bacilli; order Caryophanales; family Bacillaceae; genus Psychrobacillus; species Psychrobacillus sp. FSL K6-4046. The sequence goes on along the minus strand of NZ_CP152020.1, from coordinate 3,645,288 downwards.
ATATACGAATCCTGCCAATAAAGAAGTGAACATGGTATTCACCTTTGAACATATGGATTTAGACAGTGGTCCTTTTGAAAAATGGGATGCAAAGCCACTGGATTTAGTTGCGTTAAAACACAATCTTGAGAAATGGCAGCATGCACTTCATGGGGTAGGATGGAATAGCTTATATTGGAACAATCATGACCAGCCTCGTGTGGTTTCTCGTTTTGGAAATGACCAAGAATATCGAGTTACTTCTGCTAAAATGCTAGCTATTTGTCTTCATATGCTACAAGGAACTCCTTATATTTATCAAGGAGAAGAACTAGGTATGACTAACGTTAGATTTGATAGTATTGAAGACTACAAGGATATTGAAACAATTAATATGTATAATAGTAAAATAGAACAAGGTATACCAGAAGACACTATTATGCGTGGTATTTATGCTAAGGGTAGAGACAATGCACGTACACCTATGCAGTGGACAAGCGATGGGGGATTTACAACTGGTACCCCATGGATACAGATGAACCCGAATACTACTGAGATTAATGTGGAACAGGCATTAAACGATTCTTCTTCCATCTTTTATACGTATCAAAAGCTTATTGAGTTGAGAAAACAGCACGACATTATAACTTATGGAAGCTTTCATTTGCTATTTCCAAACGATCCAAAGCTTTTTGTATATAAGCGCCAAACCGAGAAGGAAGAATGGCTTGTCATCTCGAATTTCTCAAATAGTACAGAGAAATTGCAATGGACTAGCTGTGAGGTAGATGGTCTTAGTGGAAAAGTAATAATAGCTAATTATGACTCTCTAGAAATAGACGAACAAGGGATAAGTGTACGTCCCTATGAAGCAGTAGTATTAGCTTTTGAAAGGAGATTATAAAGTGAAGAAGGTACTTGGCATAGATATTGGTGGAACCAAAATACGGATGGGCGTTGTGAATGAGACTGGAGAAGTCTTGGCGGATATAACAGTACCTACAGAGCTTCCCTTATACCCATATTTAGAGGAGCAGGTCTTAAAGATAAAAGATCAGTTCCCTGACATCTCAGGGGTTGGCATTGGGACAAGAGGAATGGTAGATGCTGAAACTGGAACAGTCACCTTTGAAAAGGAGCTGCCTGGCTGGGAGGGCACGCCAGTAAAACCGTTATTAGAGACAGCTACGGGACTTCGAGTCGAGTTAAATAATGACGCGAACTGTGCGGCACTTGCCGAGGCACGTATTGGAGCAGGAAGTAACTTTTCAAAAGTAGTTTGTGTAACGGTTGGTACCGGTCTTGGCGGTGGCTTTATATTTGATGGTCAGGTTATGAATGGTGCGAATGGTGGAGCTGGAGAAATCGGACATCTTATTTTATATCCTAACGGGTTAGTTTGTGGTTGTGGACGACCAGGCTGTAGTGAACAATACGTATCAGGAACCGCATTAAAGAGATTGATTAAAGAAGAGCATGTGATTGATCCGACTACAGGGGAATTAGCTAAGCCCCATACTTTATTTAAGCTAGCTTCTCGGGAGATTGAAAGTGCAAAACGTGCAAGAGATCGTTTTATAGCAGACTTTGCAATTGTTCTTTCTACCCTTCAAGCAGTAATTGATATGGATTGTATAGTTATTGGCGGTGGCGTTTCGGAATCTGCCGATGAATGGTGGGACTTGCTAATCGAAAAAGTAAAACCATTAATGCTTAAACCAGTTGAAATTAAACGAGCACAATTTGGTAATGAAGCAGGTATGCTTGGTGCCGCAATGCTTGTTGTGTAAATAAAATGCTTTGTCTCTTCTGGGACAAAGCATTTTTTTAAGAAAAAATGAAGAATCGGTCGGTTAAGTCAAATAATCGGTCGGTCACACCGAAAAATCGGTCGGTCCCGCATTAAATAGGAAATCTCTACTGAAAAATGAAAAACTGTAGCCCCCAACAGGGAGGCTACAGTTTTAATATCCAGGCTTTTTAAGGATCTTAAAGATGTTTCGTTTATAGTCTTCTACTCCTGGCTGATCAAAAGGATTAATGTCCAGCAAGTAAGCACTATACGCACAAGTCATCATGTAGAAATATAATAAGTGGCCAATATGCTCTTCATCTAGCTGTTCCATCGTTAATGTGATTTGAGGAACACCACCATCTAAATGGGCAGAGGCAGTAGCTTCATGACATGCTTTATTGAAATCATGTAACGTCAGGCCACTTAAGTAATTTAGCTCATCACGATTATCCTCCGCTTCAAAGACCGTTAGATCATCTGAAACTTGTTCGACCATGAGGAATGTTTCGAATAGCATTCGCTTACCATCTTGGATGTATTGTCCTAATGAATGGAGGTCCGTTGAGTACAGTACGGAAGCAGGGAAAATACCTTTTCCTTCTTTTCCTTCACTCTCCCCAAATAACTGTTTCCACCATTCTTGGACATACTTCAGCTTCTCGTCAAAGGTAGCCATTATTTCCACAGGATATCCCTTGCCGTATAAATGATTTCGGATGACAGCGTATTTAATAGCCGCATTCGAATGAACATCCATGACTTGAAATTCCTCTTCTGCTTGTTTAGCTCCTGCTATTAATTGATCGATATTATGCCCAGCTGCTGCGATTGGTAATAGGCCAACTGCTGTAAAGACAGAATAGCGGCCACCGATATCTTCTGGTACTACATAGCGTTTGTAGCCCTTTTCCTTCGCAAGAGACAATAAAGCACCTTTTTCCTCGTCTGTAGTGACGATAATGCGAGCTGCAGCCTCTTCACCGTAGCGTGCTTCCATGTACTGGCGTAGGAATCGGAAAGCAATAGCAGGTTCGGTTGTCGTACCCGACTTAGAAATAACATTTAAAGTTACTTCCTTAGAGTCTAAGTAAGTAATCAATTGCTTTAAATAAGCACCACTAACTAGCTGTCCCGCGAAGATGACTTCTAATTGGTTGTCCTTTTGGAATGGAGTAGCGAGTGATTCTAGAACTGCTTTGGAGCCAAGGTAAGACCCCCCAATCCCAATGACAACTAATACATCTGAATTAGAGCGAATATGCTCTGCGGTTTGTTTTATATCTTGTAAAAAAGCTTGCTGAGTGGAGCTTGGCCAATTAACCCATCCTAAAAAGTCAGATCCCAATCCTGTTTTTGACTGGATAAAATCATGAGTAGCCTCTAGTTTGTTATGTAATTCTTCTGTAAGGAGGCTTTGGTAATCCTCTGAGTAATTAACGGAAATTTTCATGAAGTACCCCTTTATTTTACATATTTTAATGACTTAATTTTACCATATCCATTGGGAAAAGTTAAAAAAAGCTATCATTATATTTATTCTTCCTGCTATTGGCCGAGTTGACTCCAAAACTACTTGTATATATTGAGAGTAGAAGCTAAAGAGGAGGATAAAAATGAAGATCCAGCAAATTGACTTGTGGGTATCTAACTTAGAGGAAGTGGTCATCTTCTACCGGGATACATTAGAGTTTCCTTTAAAGTTATGGAAAGCTACCGAGGCCACATTTCAAATTGGAAATAGTTTGCTTAGATTTATTAAGGACAGTGAAGGCAGGGATACTTTCTATCACTTTGCTTTTAATATACACTCAAATATGTTTTCGAAGGCTAAATTATGGCTACAAGAACGTGTAACGTTATCTATAGAGGAAGGGAAGGATGAGGTAGAATATAGTGGTCATTTTATAGCAAGGTCCTGCTATTTTCAGGATCCGGCAGGAAACATTGTGGAGTTTATTGCAAGAGAAGCAATTACACCAAAGTCGAATGCCATGCACTTCACTTCAAACAATGTTATTGAAATTAGTGAAATTGGATTAACTACCCACAATATCATTGAGTTCGCAGACAAAATAATGGAACTAGCGATCCCTTCACAAGATGAAATAATAGTGGATGAACCAGAACATTTAAACTTTATGGGGCATCAGGAGGATGGGGTATATATATTGCTTGGGCCTGTAGGTAGGAGATGGTTGTTTTCGGATAAAAGAGCAATAGCCTCGCCAGTGACAATCTACACAGACAAGGGCATTATAAGTAACGTTTTATAAAATTAGAGGCTAGGATAGACCTGCCTCATTACATAAATGAAGCTCCTTACATCTACTATCTGTAAATGTAAGGAGCTTTTAATATGACCGTATTTACTGGACTTCCATATGTAAGTCTCCAGTTTTAGCCCATCCTCGCTTTTTAAGCAGGTGATAAGCTGTCATAGAGATAACTGCCGGTGCTATAATGCCTAACACGATATACATAAGAAGCACTCCAATACCTTGGTTTGCTAGAACATTTAATGGAGCGATGAATGAATTTAGTCCAAGCCCCGCTAATGTAAATGGTACCTCAAAATTAAAGATTAATATAGCAATCGGAGCACAAATAATTGAGGATAGGAATGGCCCAATTACTAACCGTGGATTTTTCACCAAATTAGGTACTTGAACTTTAGGTGTCAAGAACGATTGTGCAATGTTCGCACCTAAGTCATTTTCTTTAAAGGACATAGCTGTCCATCCTGCAAATTGTGCTGTACACCCGATTAATGCTGCGGCACTAGATACTGGGTCTAGTTGTAACGCAATGGCGATTGCTGCTGAGGAAGCAGGAGACATGAGGAAAATACTCCACACCAGTGCAATAACAATCGATCCAAGTAAAGGAGATCCAGAAACAGAACCAGCAATAAACTCACTTAATTGCTGTAACAAAGGGGTAGTGACAGCTGCTAACCCAACCCCCGCGACACCACCTATAAGGATGGCGCAAAAAGGAATCGCAAGCATATCAAGCTTTGTTTTTCCTGCAATACGTTTTCCTACCCAGATAGCAACCACGGCTGCAAGTACTGCACTAATTGGTTGTCCTGTTGTCAAAACCCATAATCCATCTTGTAGTATGAGAGCATTCGCTCCAATGGTACTACAGGCCATCGCACTAAAAATAACTAATGTATTCCCTCCGAGCTGATAAGCGATACCTGCACCAATTGCTGGAGCAAGCATCAATTGAGCAGTTTTTCCAATAGCGATAAACCCTTCCCAGCCTGTAAACGTACCAATAGTTTCAATAAGTAGTCCAATTCCTAAAGTGACAAGAACTGCGTTTGCTAGTCCTTGAGAACCTCTGTACATTCGGTCGATTAGGTATGTCTTAGTTGCTTGCTTCATGGTGATTCCTCCTAGTTATATAATATATCGCATAAAATATACCGAACGTATTAAAAATAAATAGTCCTTATTTGGACTAACGCAATACATTATATGTGAATAACAAAAAAATATTATTCTAACCTTTTAAATTGTTATAATATTAATATAATTTATAATGACAGTCAATACTTATTTTTAAATAGATAAGCTTTGTTAAAGTTATTGGTTGTTTTTGACTAACCATTCTTTTTATAGTGACTGTAAACATAAAAAAAGGACGTTCAAATGGCTATTAAGAACATAAATAGATGATGAAATTGGGGTTGGTGACAGTCTTTCGCTATGTTTATGTGAATAAATTTGTTAGCGCTTTATCGATGCTAAAGCTGTTCTCATTTATTGATTGGAGCGCCAGACGGCGACTCCTACGGGATGAGGGAGACAGATAAGACATCACAACCACGCGCGTAAGCGATGGGTGATGGCTTATCGCTCACCCCGAGGAAAGCGTCCGGCTGGTGCGGAAATCAATTCTACTCTCTGATCTAAGATTTCTTTGCATCATAAATCAACCCTACCCTTTAACATAGCCAATAGATAAAAGGGCTTCTCCTACAGAGAGCCCTTTTGAGATTAACTTTTAGATTGTTCCAATTTCATGACACCTACTACATAAGAACATTTTCTAGTATAACGTCAAGAATGATTCAGGTGAATGGATTAAAAAACCTTCCATTGTTAATAAAAATAAATAAAACCATTAATAAAAATAATGAAGATGATATTAGAATAGCGATCAAATCTCTTTTTCTGAACTCCTTTAAGCTAAACCAGGAGCGAGTTTTAAATTTACCGAAACCTCGAAGATCCATTGTATTGCTGACTGTTTCAATACGTTCCAGACTAGAAAAAATAAGTGGCATTATAATAGAGCCAGCATTTTTTATTCGGGTAAATAGTTTTTCATTATTAGACATGTCCACCCCGCGAGCCTGCTTAGAACGAGAAATGGTTTTAAAATCCCTTTGTATATCAGGGATATAGCGTAGAGCAATAGAAACCGAGTAGGCAAGTCGATAGCTTACACCGATGCGGTTTAGAGAAGCTGCAAACTCACTTGGATGTGTGGTGACTAAGAACAAAAGAGCAGGAGGGATTACTGCAAAATATTTCAATGTAATATTTAACTGGTAAAACAATTGCTCCTGCGTAAGTGTATAGCGCCCCATGGACCCAGTAATAGGGTGGGAGGTACCATAAATAGTTGTCCCATGCTGAGGGGCGAACAAAAATATGGCTATATTGTTTAATAATAAAAACACGAGGATAAAACCAAGCACTAAGCTGATATCCTTTAATTTAATATCCGATATATAAAATAAAATAAAGCTACCGAGCAACAGCACCATTAAAACTCTTGTGTCATACGTTAACATGGCTGCAGTGGACCAAAGTAGGAAACAGATTAGCTTGGTTGAACCTGTTAGGCGATGGATAATAGAGTCACGATCAAGATAGCTTAGCAGTTCGTTGCCCATTAAATCGCACCTCCCGATCATATTGTATAAATTGCTCTACAAAATCAGAGGGATGCTCAATTTTAAGCTGCTTAGCAATCTCATATAAGGAAGATTCCTTTAAGTTAGCCTCTAGAATTAAAGAGGGATTCGATAGGATATGGGCTGGTGAGTCATCCACTAATATCTTCCCCTCTGTTAACACGATTGCGCGGTCTGTATATTCCGTCATTAGGTGCATATCATGGGTAATTAATATAATGGATGTACCCTTCTTCGTTAAATCTTCTAAGAACGTCATTAGTTCTGTAGTATGCTTGTAATCCTGCCCCGCTGTAGGCTCGTCCAATAATATAATTGGGGGCTCCATGATGAGGATAGAAGCAATTGATAAACGTTTTTTCTGCCCATAGCTCAAGGCTGCAATCGGCCAGTTTCTGAAAGGGTATAATCCACAAGTCTTTAATGTTTCCTCCACTCGTCTGTTAACTTCCCTATCTGATATTCCAAATTGAATAAGTCCAAAAGCAACTTCATCGAAAACTGTTTGCTTAGAAAACATATGGTTTGGATTTTGGAGGACAAAGCCTACACGATGAGCTCGTTCCTTGATAGAGTCGTTAATCGCATTAAAACCCTCGAAATATATAGTGCCTTCAGTAGGTCGTTCAAAACCACAGATAAGAGATGAAAGGGTAGATTTACCGGCTCCATTGGCTCCGATAAGGCTAATCATTTCTCCTTTATGTAATTGGAAAGACACATTTTTAATAATGTCTAAATGATTCCCGTAGTGGAAGCTGATGTCATCAAGTGTCAGGACAGGCTCATTTTTATACCCAAGCTGAATTGGAGAGCATCTTGCATCGCTAAATGTTTTTAGCTTCTGCCGGAAGGAGTCATTTACAATGCTGTCAACCTTAGTTAGATTGGGGTGATCATTCAATTCACATCCAGCATATTTTAAAGCTTTAATGTAAAGTGGTTCTCGTATCCAATTATCCGTTAATAACGATCCTGCCAATAGCTCATTGGGGCTGCCGTCTGCAACTATCTGACCGTGATTCATTAATATTATGCGATCGATAGGTTCTGACAAAACATCCTCTAATCTGTGTTCTACAATGATAATCGTTTTGTTGCTATCTGCATGAAGCTGATCAATCAGTCTCATTGCTCCCTTCCCAGAAGCAGGATCAAGGTTAGCAAGAGGTTCATCAAACAATAGAATATTCACATCGTTTACTAAAACGCCAGCAAGAGCGACTCGTTGTTTTTGACCGCCCGAGAGCTCATGAATCCGAGCATCTAAATGATTGGACATTTTTACTAAAGAGGCTGCTTTTTGAACGCGTTCATGCATTTTTTGTGTGGGTACAGCATTATTTTCTAGGGAAAAGGCTATATCCTCGCCGACAGTAAGGCCAATAAACTGACCATCCGTATCCTGGAGTACCGTACCAACCTCCTGTGAAATGGTAAAGAGATCAAGCTCTCTGGTCTCTCTCCCATGAATGGTAAGGTTTCCTGTCATACTGCCTTTATAAGCAAAAGGGGCAAGCCCGTTCAGGCAATGAACGAGCGTGCTTTTCCCAGAGCCGGATGGTCCGACAATAGCTACTTTTTCCCCTTCGTAAATCACTAAGTTGATATCGTGCAAAGTAGGTTCGGATTGACTATTATATTGAAAGCTAAAGTGTTTAAATTCGATGACTGGCTTTTTCATGTAAATCTCCTTATCTACTTATTCCTCGTAGCTCAGGCTTCCTTTTTTAGTTCTTGTCTTTGCATACGCAGTAAGCAATAGTGTACCTAGAATTGCAACTGTAATAATATTAGAAGCAGCAGCGACGATCCCTTGTGTAAATACTTTATTTGCAGGCTCTGCATAAATAAGAATGTCCAATAATGGAGCTATTAAAGCCCATGCAATTACTTGAACAACGATTTGAACAATGTTAAATAATATAATGTGTTTTTTACCAAACTCTCCATCCTCAAAAGAAAACTTCTTAAAATATAATCCGATACCTAATCCAACAAATGCGGATGAAATGACCCAGCTCCACCATATAGAACCATAAGAAGTAAGGTCGTTTAAAGCATGACCAAATAATCCAACAAATAAACCCGCTATCGGTCCAAAAATAGCTGAAATGAGTGCTAAAAAAGCATAGGATGTTTGAATTGTCGTATTAGGTATACCGGTAGGGACTGCAGCAAATTTAGCTAGAATTAGGAACACAGCTGTTCCGATACCTATTGCAACAACCGTCCTAGTTGAAAAGATAGATTTTTTCATTTCATTTCTCCCCCTATATATTTTATTGCCAGTCATCCAATTAAGTGATTGTAATAACAGCTTTCCGAATCGTTATTTCTGTATTAGCACCTGTTGAAATCTTATAGGTATCAGCGAAGGAGCCTTGATTTAAGGCAATTCCTATATTATCAAGAGAATTCACATACATGAGTGCATCCCCTAACTCTGCGGCAGCGAAAGAACGACCATACGTAACTTCTCCCTCATAGGCTACCTCTCCGTTAATAGAAAGCGAAACGTCAAATTTATCTCCATATTCTACATTCAGCTGCTTAAACTGTAGACGATGAATATTAGTCCAAAGATTGCCGAATGGCCGATCGATGACATCAATGACACCTGTAATCGAATTATTTTCAATAACTGCCTCCTTTAATGGCAGTTCCACGATAAAGGATGTAGGGATAGAAGGTCCGACGTCCTCCATATGAATGTCACCAGAAGCAAGTCGTGCCCCTGTATAGGCAAAAATGTCACGTCCATGAAACGTGTGAGATTCTCCAGAATTCGGTAGGCGGTTTTTTGACTCGTCAATTTCTCTCACTTCTTTAATACCAATAAATCGATTAATGTGGGTTAATGTGCCATTGTCTGGGGTGACAATATATTGATCGTTTACGGTCTTAGCAACTACACTTCTCCGGTCCGAACCAACACCAGGATCTACTATGGAAACAAATACTGTATCACTTGGCCAATAGCTGATGGTTTGTAAGAGACGATAGGACGCCTCCCAAATATTGTACTGAGGAATCTGGTGTGTCAGATCAAATAGCGGAAGTCCACGCTTCACACTATTGGCTACCCCGTGCATAGCGCTTACTGCACCGTCGTTGATACCAAAATCTGATTGAAATACTAATAAACCTTCTGTCATGTTAAAACACTCTCCTCATTATTTTTGGAGGAGAGCGAATTAAAAAACTCGCCCTCCTCAATCATTGGATTGAAAAGGACGAGATACTCGTGTTACCACCTTTATTCACTACTTATTCACATAAGCAGCCTCAGCAAGTACAGAAATTCCGTTAATATGAAATTCTAGACTGTGGTGTGGATAACGGGTACCAATCCCGCTAGCATCTCAGGCGCAGGTAACTGCACGTTCAATGTAGTGCTCAGAGGCCATTGTTCAAATGGTGTTTTCTGCTTCTTTTCAGCTACCGAAGCTCTCTTTGAAGAAAACCACTCATCTTACTTTTTCTCTTCATCGCATTAACTTATTATAGTGAATTTACAATTAATTCTGATAACTGTCAAGCGTTTTTTAAAGTTCCTTTATACTTTCTTCCTGTGCCTTTTCCCATTCCTCTCTTAAAATACCCATTCGAATGGAATCATAGTAAACACCATTATATAAGCGGACTTTACGAATTCTTGCCTCCATAGACATTCCAAGATTTTCTCCGACCCGAATCATCCGTTTATTACCTGACCAGGTCGTATAGCCTACCCGGACAAGTGGCATTGTAGTAAAAAGGTGGTTCATCCAAAGTCTCATAGCGCGGGTTCCTAGCCCTTTACCCCAGCTTGGAGCTTCATGAAAGCCTATACCCATCTCAAGCCATTTAGAAGGTTCATGCTCCCAATAATATGACACAATCCCACGCAATATACCATCTACTTCAATCCCCCAAAAGCTTTTACTGTCCACGTAGGATTCTGCTTTTTCCATAAAAACATCATATGGAGTTGGCTTATAGTCGTAATAGGGTGCATCCCATTTTTTCCACTCCGGCTCCTCATCTTTACACATTAATTCCCATAATCTAGGTAAATCTTTGTACTGAATTGGTCGTATGATTAATTCTTGATCTTGATACAAGTTGTATTCCTCTTTTCATTTTAGGTCTATTTTTTCTGTTTGTATTGAAAAGAGAAATGTTAGAAGTCTACTTTTCAATCACCATTAGTTTGTTTTTCATTCTCTATCAGTCCCTTCGATACTAGTAAACTAATTATATAATAATTTTAGAAAAATGAAAAAATAAAAAATGTATCGTGGTATAATTTTACTAACTGAATAATGAAAGGGGATAGTTCTATGTTTTGTACATTAGCTTTTATAGAGGTGAAATGTAGCTAAATAAAAAGGAGAGTCAAAATGAAATTAGAAACTGAGAGATTAGAAATTATCCCTTGTACGGAAGAAACTGCTCAAATAGCTGAAAAGCAGAGCTATGATAATGGACCACAGATTTCTATGTCTTTAGAGATGCTTAAAGCTGATCCTACCTCATTGGGTTGGGGAGCGTGGCTGGTGATAAAGAAAAGTGATGGTCAGGTCATTGGGGATATTGGTTTTAAGGGAAATCCTAATGTAGATAAACAAGTAGAGGTTGGCTATGGTTTATTAAAGGAGTATTGGAGTAAGGGCTATGCAACAGAGGCAGTAGGCGCCATCATTCAATGGGCTTTTGCAACCGGTAAGGTGGATGCAATTATTGCTGAAACACTTTCCGATAATCTTGGCTCCATGCGTGTATTAGAAAAGCTAAATATGCAAAGAGTAGGAACTTCTGAGCAAATGGTCAATTGGAAATTGGTGAAATAAAACAAAAAATCCTGTGATAAAAACACAGGATTTTTTATAAATATATGTATTAATTTCTCAAGGCTTTTCCTAGCTCCTCAATCGAGCTAACAATGACGCCGTTTTGCTTGATCAGTCCAATAACAAACAAGTTGCGGTACATAAATTGATTTTCGGTTCCATCTTCAATTAATGCGTTTATTTTTTTCTTATTTTCTCGACCTTGTTGGCGCGTATCGGTATAGAGTGCATAAATTGGACGATTTAACATAGAGAATGCACCAATTTCTGCTGCAACACCAGAATCTATTTCAACTCCATCAATTACGGCAACAAGGAAGTCACTCTTCTTCAGGGCATCGATGTCTGCACTAGCGATAAGCAGGCTATCTGCATAGGCCATTTTATCATTAATTGCTGCATTTTCCTGTGGTACATATAAGTCAACGCCTGGGAGTGAAGCTCGAATCTCCTTTGCTACTAGTTCATTTACTAAACGATCTCCTAATCCAAATAATCCATTTGCTAAATAACCTTTTTTCATCATTCATCCTCCTTTTCCATCTTTCATTGTAGGGAATTTTATATGAAATGCATAGGTAAAAAGGAAATAAGATTATTAAAAGAAAATATTAAAAGGAGAAATGTATATGCATAACAAAAGATTATATTTTATAAGACATTGTAAGGCGGAAGGACAAGAAGAAAATGCTGTTTTAACATTGGAAGGTGAAGCAAGTGCTAATGATCTTGTATCTGTATTAGAAAAATTACAGATTGACTATTTGATCTCTAGTCCATTCCAGCGAGCAATACAAACAATCCATCCGTTTTCTTTTCATGCAGGTTTGCAGATACATACCCATGAAGGGTTAGGCGAGCGTATTTTAAGTAAAGAGCCTATGGATGATTGGCTAGTGCAACTAAAGAAGACTTTTGAAGATAAAGATCTTACCTTTCCCGGTGGAGAATCTAGCCGAGAGGCGCTAGGCCGTATTTTGAATGTAGTAAATGAGGTGTCAGGTATAAAGGGTGTTAAAAATGTGGGAATAGTGTCTCATGGGAATATCATGTCTCTATTATTCAATCATTTTGATAGTACATTTGACTTTGACGAATGGAGTCGCATGAAAAATCCAGACATTTTCTTGCTAGAAGGCTCAAATATTAGTCGTGTAGAAATAGAAAAAATCCTGTCTAATTAAAGGCAGGATTTTTGTCATAATATAATATGCTTTTAAGATTCTTTACTGCTTGAGGAGCTTGAAGGTATACGAATATTGCTCATTTGACGTTCTTGTTCTTGCTCAGCGATTATATCGTTGTCCTCAGCATTATCACGCGTAACCTTTTGGGTAAGGATTGCCCCTACTGCTACTAAAATCATTACTGCAATATAATATCCTTTTTCGTTTAGCTGCAAATTATCTGCATTGTATAGCCCGATACTAAACATGACGACCCCTGCAAAAAAAGTGAAATAAGCTAGCACCGTAAAAGCCATCGTATTTCTTCGTCTATACCTCTTTGTATTCATGACATACGCCCCTTTGTATTGGTTTTAATTGTTATTATATGAATTATATTCTAGCATGAAAGAATAATAGTGTAAAATATTCTAAAGTATATGATTATTGTTAAAGGTTTATAATTAGACATATTTCGTTATTATTCTCTAGCTTTAGAAATATAGTCAGATGCCAGCACTTGGCAAGGTATAAATAAAATAATAGGAGATGGAAAATGAAATATAGCATACCGGAATTAGCAGAAATACAAACACTAACATCTAGAATAAATACAATTCAATCATTACCAGATAATCCTATGGGAGCAGAGCGAATAGTAAAAGGCAATACCCATGCTTTTGCTGTGAAGGAAATACCGGGACCTGCTTTTAATACGGTGAGAGGATTAAATAGTTACGATTTAAAATACTTAGATGAAATCCTTTTCTTTTATAAGGAGCTATCTGTTTCTTTTCGAATAGAGGTTACTCCACTGAATAGTTCTGATCAACTGTTTCGCAAGCTATCAGATATGGAATATTATCAATCTGGTTTTCATTCCTCCTTTATAAGGTCTGTCTCTAGTAGTAAAAGTGGAAGTTTGTCGACAACTATCGAAGTTCGTCCTCTAAAAAAGGATGAATTTGACTTGTTTTCATCTATCTATGTAAATGCTTTCGGTCTGCCAACTTTTATACAAGACGGGATACAGCAAAACAACCAAATATTATATGACGTGCCGGGCTGGAGTTTTTACTTAGCACTTCGACAAAATGTCCCAGTAGGCATTGGAGTTTTATATGTGGAAGGGGAACTTGCCACCTTGGCAGCTGCCGCAACTCTACCAGCTTATCGGGGAATGGGAGTGCAACGTGCACTGCTAAATAAGAGGATAGAGAAAGCGGTGGAGCAGGGTGCAAAGTATATTACTAGTGAGGCTGTTTTCGGAAGTAGTAGTCATCGAAACATGGAACGTCAAGGGATGAAGTTAGCCTATACGAAAGCTATATGGACAAAGCGCTAAGGGAGTGATGGGCATGTTTTATCGAAGAAAGTATTATCGTGTAAAGGAAGAATTTGTGGAGAGCTTCAACAAGCTATTCAACGAAATTAATTTGCCGAATCAGTTAAAGCATGGCTCTCGCTTAGTAGGAAGATGGATGACGGCAACAAAAGACGATTTAGTCGAGATTTTTGCCATTTGGGAATATAACAGCTACGAGGAATATTTGCAAATAGAGGCTGCAGTAAGAAGTGATCAGCCACATGTTGCAAGCGTTAAAGGATGGTATGAACAATATGGTGGCAAGGAGTATGTTCAAGAAAATTTTTTAATAGAAGTAAAAGATGAAAGAATAATATCAACGGTAGAGAAAAATTATGACTAAAATGCTAGCTGCTTTTCTAAGAATGGGTTTAGGAATTGCCTTATTTCCATTAACCATATGGAATATAACCATGAATCACAAAAATAAAATAAATCCTCCAGGCAATATTATTAAAACTAAGAACTCTAATATACACGTTATATTGGAAGGAGAGGGGCCAGATGTAGTCATATTAGAAGCGGGATTAGGCTCTATCTCTATTGACTGGTCCGAAATTCAGCCCAAAGTTTCTAAGAGTGCTAAAGTATTGTCCTATGATCGAGGGAATTACGGGTGGAGTAAAACAAGACGACAAACTCTAACTGCACTAGATTATGTAGAGGAGTTAAAGGAGCTGCTGGAAAAGTTAGATCTTCAACCACCTTATGTTTTAGTAGGGCATTCCTTTGGAGGGCTTATCATGAGGCTATACGCAAGTTTGTATCCAGAACAGGTGAAGGGTCTACTCCTAGTCGATGCTGTGCATGAGAACCAGTATGCTCCTGGTAACCAAAACAGAGGATTTAAACGGTTGGCGACTTTTGGGTATGTGACTTCTCTTATTGGTCTGCCTAGAATATTAAAGAAAAAGGCAGGAAGAAAGTTTTTGGCTGGAGAGAAAAATCATTATTTAAATTATACTGGATATACAATGGGCGCGTATCAAACGATTTATCAAGAGTATAGGGATATTGCCATTTCAGCAGATCAATTAAAGAATGCAAAGCCCCTTTTAAATGACTTGCCTGTCACTGTATTAAGTTCTAATAATCCCGAGAAAAGATGGGTTCAACAGCAGCTTTTGTTATCCAAGTTAACAGCCAGGACAGAGCATATCCAAACAGATAAAGGTCACTCTATTCATTTAGAGGATCCTTACGTAGTTACCAATGCTATTATCAAGTTATTAAACACAGGAGAATCCAAAAATGTTTAACGTACAACAGATTTTAACAAAAATAAAAAGCTTAAACCGTCCTTTTGTTTTAGGGGTAGACGGGTTAAGTGGGGCAGGAAAGACTACTTTTACGGATCAACTAGCTCAAGAACTGGAGGAGGCGGGTCATAAGATTGTTATTATCCACCTTGATGATTTAATAGAAGTTCGAGAAAAGCGTTATAACACCGGGCAACCAGAATGGTATGAATACTATAGCATGCAATGGGATGCTTTATACATTCAGGAAAGCTTGTTTAAGTCAATTCATGAGAAGGCAAAGGTTCTTCAGCTTAAATTTTATAATGCCCTAGAAGATCAGTGCTTATCAAAGGATATCCCCCTGAAGGACTGTACAGTTCTATTAATTGAGGGGGTATTCCTTCAACGCAAGGAATGGCGTAGTTTTGTTGATTATTTAATCTATTTGGATTGTCCGAGAGAGATTCGAAACGTACGGGTGTTGAAGCGAGATTCTTATATAGGAGATATGGAAGCACGACTAAATAAGTATGAGCGGAGATATTGGAAGGGTGAAGAGTTTTACTTAAGGGAAGAAAAGCCATTGGAACAAGCAGATCTAGTTTTAGATGTAGAAAATGCTTCTATCATAAAAAATGTGCAGCAATAATAACGTGTTGCGTATATACGTTAACGCTAAATAGAAGGATACAAAGCTAGTCTTGTAGAATAATATTTAAAATTTAATTTTACGAGGGGGATGAAAGTGTTTAACGAGGTTAAAATCGAACAGTTAACATCTACCGTAGAACATATGGAGGAGCTTTCTGAGCTACTAATACAAGTGGTAGAAGACGGTGCCTCTATTGGCTTTTTGCCTCCAATGGAGCTAGCGGATGCCATGGATTATTGGGAAGACGTCTTAACCCCTGAGGTTATCTTGTTTGTTGCAAAAAGGAATAATCGTATTATTGGTAGTATCCAGCTCCACCTCTGCAGTAAACAAAATGGTATGCACCGTGCAGAGATCGCTAAACTCATGACTCATCCCCATTACCGTAGAAATGGAATAGGACGTCAGCTAATGGAGAAAGCAGAAAATAGAGCTGCAAGAGAGGGTAGAACCTTAATAGTTTTGGACACAAGAGAAGGGGATGATTCAAACAATTTATATAATTCTTTAGGATACATACAGGCTGGCAAGATTCCTGGTTATGCCAAATCTGCTAATGGGGAAATGAGTGCAACGATTTTTTATTACAAAAGAATAGAGGAATCTATTTAATACCAATGAGATAGATTATCTCTAATATTATACTTCAAAAAAGCTTCGGAAATTTTACTGTATGTAAAATTTTTGAAGTTTTTTTGTGTTAACATATATACATTTTTCAGCAATTATCAAAATTAGATGAAAAAATACCTTTTAGGGAGATATAAGGTTCCATTAGCCTGTCTATTTAAGTCGAAAATAAGAATATTTTGACTATTTTTGTATTATTCTAAGAAGTTTTATCGAATAGATTGAAATGAATTGAATCAAAAGTATAATAATCTTAATCTTCTGTTAAAAAGCAAAGAAATTTAACAGAAGTAGAGGTGAAATAGTCTATATACCTATAGAAAAGGAGGGTAATTAAGTAATTAGGTTCATTGTCTACGGTACTTTTGTCTTAAAAGAAGAAAGTGACTGGGGGGAAGTGAAATTCGGAAAATAGTAGTGGTTATTACATTTATACTACTGGTTTTTGTTGGTTCTAGCTACATCTCGGCAAGTAGTATTAACTATTTTTCTCTAGGAAATTGGTTTGTCAAAGTTCAGGAAGTGAAGGAACAAAAAGAGGTTGACGAGTCTATTAGTAATTCGTTAGTAGGATATGAAGTGATTCTTAAAGACTCTTTACAGTATCTAACTGACTCTATTCAAGAAAACCTTTTAGAAAAACAAATCTATCTTTCTAAAAAAGAGATTACAAAAACACAAGGAGAATTTAAGAGTGAGTTAAGTGAAGTTGTAAGCGATCTTGAAAACATGAATTTGGATGAACCAACTATTGAGAAGGAACTGGAAGAACAACTGGAACTAGATATCGAAAATACGTTTAAAAAAGTACTAGAAGGAATTTAAATAAACTATTAACTACTACTAACTAAAAGGGGATATTTAGGATGATGAAAACAGTTAAAGGGAAAATAATAACAGGAACAGTGGCTGTTACATTACTTGTTGGAGCGTGATCTGCATTTGGGGCATCTAATGCTGGAGAAATGCTACAAAATTGGTTTAATACGCAGTTTGGTGCAGCTACCGAGGAGTTTGATGAGACGGTAGGTGGATATCAAGACGATAAAACATTAGTAGCATCAACTCAGTACGGGGCTTTAGAGGCGAAAGCTACCAATAAGATTGGTGAATCTCAAGAAGACTCTACTGCAGGTGCTGCTTCTAAGATTGATAAAGACTTGCAAGAGCATAAGGCAGCTTTAGAGGCGAAAAAAGTAGAGCTTACTAATTACACTAATGCTGAGTTCACTAAAATTTATGAGGCAGAAAAAGAGAATATACGTCTTCTCTGGTTAGAGGCAAATCGAAAAGCAGAAAGAGATATGGAGGCACATACGATAGCCGAAGGATCTGCTGCTTTAGATACATTAAATGCTGAATTAGAAGCTGCAACAACAGCAGCACTTTCTGAGCTAGAAGCAGCAATAGAAGCTTCCAAGTCAGGTCTTCAGGCTACCATTGACAATCATGTGGATACTAAAACGGATGATTTGAAAGGAAAAATAGATAAAGAATTAGCAGACTTTACGCTTTGGACACAAATGATGACTAACTTCATGATTCAGACCCAAACAGATGCAATAGAAGCAGCTGCCAAAGATTTAGAGACAGCAGCGTTAACTTCTATGCAGGATTTAGTAAATGGGATAAATGAATAGGAACTCGGTAAGGTTACCAGGTTAGGGAAGATTACACCTTAAGATGGAGGATGTGAAATGAAGAGATATTCTAAATATGTTCAAAAATATAAGGTGGTTCTCCTTGTCTTTCTTATCCTGTTTGCTATGGCGATAGGAGGGGGTATTAGAACCGCTTTTGCTGATCAAGACATTGCGCTTATGATGAGTAATTGGTTTAACAAGAAGAAAGAAGCTTCCGTAGCAGATATAGAACAAGCGATTACAAAGGAAAAACAAATTCTTTTAAATGACCTTGAAGTTTCTTTATCTAGCGAAATGCAGAAAGCGGCAGACCAATTAATATCGTTTGCTAATCTTGAAAAACAAAATAGAATAGTATCTCTAAACGAGTATGCTGAGTCCTTGAAGTCTCAGATGAAAATAGACAACTCTGAACAGGAGAAAGTTATTCGGAATAACCTGGATGCTATTATTGCACACGCAAAGGCTCAAATGGATGGACAAGCTAATGAACTAACATTACTTCCGATTCCTCCTGTAACGGAGGAAAAAGAGAAAGAAGCTCCTAACGTTCCATTAGAGAATGAAGAAGAGCAAGGAAAAGGGGAACAAGAAGAGCATCCTAATAATACAGATCAGGAAGGAGAAAAGAAAACAACCCCTATAGATGATAAGGATAATACAGTGGATCCGATAGTAGGAGCTGATCAACCAAAGGTAGTTGATATCTATTCCATTACAGATTGGTTTAACCCACCTAATATACAAGGTATTCTAGTTGAAGAGATTGAAATCCCAAATGGCGTATTTTCAATTAATAATTCATTTTCCGATATATTAATGAATCCTCAAGCTGCGGATTCTATGAGAAGTATACTTCGGGGAATTGAAAAGCACCCACAATTCGCTGAAATCCAATATAAGTCAATAGATGAAATGTCTCGAATATGCCCTGCTTTGTTTAACGAAACCATTTTATATATGCTTAACAAATCGCTTGTTCAAATAAAAATATAATAAAAAAATTACGAGTGCTAGGTTAATCAGCAATTAGAATTGTTGATTAACCTGGCACTCGTTTCTTTATAGCGTAAATTAATTTACCCTATAAAAATATAATATTGCTTTTTAAAGTAATTTAAATTACTATTAAAAGTAATTGAGGGGGGATAATGTGGAAGAAATAAGATTAAATGTTGCTTTACTTCGAAGAAAGGTGCCAAACCTAACGACTGCAGCTAAATCTATTGGAATACGTCCTGCTACAGTTTCTAACTTATGCACTGGGAAAATCGATTTAGGAAAAGCAGAGGTAAAGACTCTTGTTGGTTTAGCTTCCTTGGCAAATTGCACGGTAGATGAATTAATCATTAGGGGGGAGAAAAAAGACATGATTGAAACTCAAATTAAAGCATTGGACTTTTTTGCGCCATTAGTAAAAGGAGGCACAACGGGCTTGGTTGCTAGACCTGGAATGGGACAGCTAGTAATACTAGCCGAGCTCATGCATCGTTTTAAAGAAAGTGGTTTTACTTCCGTGTTTTTATTGCCAAAAGAAGAGCATAGTGAATTAGAGGGGACCACGGAGTTAGCTGATATTGTAACTACTTCTATAGAGGAAGCCTATCAAAAGCTCGCACACATATCTGGGGAAGCAGTTTTTATTACTGATAGAAGCTATATTATTTCGGGGGAACTATTAGATTTGCAGGAAAAAATTCTTTCGGACAATATAGAGGGTATTACAACTATTTTAGTCGACTTATCAGGAGATGTAGTGGATGAAGAAATGCCATTTGGACCATTAGAAACGGTTTGGCAGTTAGATGCAGACCTTGCAACTCGTCATATGTATCCAGCTATTCATCCCATTTATTCGACGTCATCGATAATGGAGGGAACGGATGTGGACCAACGTCATTTTGGTTTAAGACAACGCGCCCAAAAGCTACTACGACGTTATAGAGAATTACGTTCTATTGTAATGGTACATGGGATTCAAAAGCTTCCGGAAGGGGAGCAAACAACCTATGATCGTGGAGAGAGGTTAGAGGCATATTTGACGCAGCCATTCTATGTTGCGGAAAAATTCACTGGTCCAGGAGAAGTTGTTTCTATAGAACAAACGTTGAATGATGTGGAAGCAATTTTAGAAGGAAAACAAGATCAGGAAAGTGTAGAGAAGTTAAAGTTTATTGGGTGCTTGAGCTAAATAAAAATAGGTGAGAGATGTAAATGATATAGTCATTTGCATCTTTTTTTATTTGGGTGGTTAATCGTCGGTCTAAACCAAGCGTTAGCTTATTTGTTTAAGAACAGGAATTCAGGGAAAAACTACAAATAAAAAAATATATTTGTTCAAGGGAAAGGAGGACGCCATGACTACTTTAAAAAGTAATGCACCTACCAAAGAAAATCAAAAACGTTATTCCAAAAAGAATATGTGGACTGGAATACTGTTTGGATTAGGAGTCGTTGCCTTTATAGATGAAGTGGTTTTCCATCAAATCTTACATTGGCATCATTTCTATGATAAATCCACAACAGATATTGGCTTAGTTTCCGATGGATTATTCCATGCATTTAGCTTCTTTGCTACTGTGGGCTCGGCTTTTTTAATGGCAGATCTTCATCGACGCCAGGCTTTTTGGCCAAAAAGATGGCTAGGAGGCATCTTTTTAGGAGCCGGAGTTTTTCAGCTATATGATGGTACGATCCAGCATAAGCTAATGGGTTTACATCAAATTCGTTATAATGTCGATATTCTCCCGTATGACTTAGTTTGGAACATAACTGCAATTTTAATGATTATCGTTGGTTTAGTTCTATTAAAACAAACGAGTACTAAGAGTGGAGGTGATTAGGATTGCATCATCACCAACAAGAAAGTGGTTTAAATATCGATATTGCTCAAATACTACTAGGTGCTCCATTTATAATCATGCTTTTTTTATATTTACTAGCCGTATATATGTCTAATAAAAGTAAACGAAAGTGGCCAAAATATAGAACGCTATTATGGGGAGTAGGAATTGTTTTAGCAATTATATCTGTATCGGGTCCCCTCGCACAGCAAGCACATACAGACTTTGTAGCTCACATGGTTGGTCATTTGTTTTTAGGGATGCTAGCACCGTTGCTTTTAGCTTTAGCGGCACCAATGACACTATTTCTTAGGGCTTTGCCGGTCAAAACTTCGCGAAGTATTACTAGAATACTTCGAACTAGATTTATTCACTTTTTTCAAAACCCAATCGTTGCATCTATATTAAATGTCGGTGGACTTTGGTTGTTATATACCACACCTTTATTTGAAATGATGCATGAGAATAGTTTGCTTTATATCTTCATTCATATACACATTTTTCTAGCCGGCTACCTTTTTACAATCTCCATTATATATATTGACCCAACACCTCATAGAAAGAGTTATATATATAGATCAGTGGTTTTTTTATTTGCTCTAGCGGGTCATGCCATCCTTTCCAAATATATTTATGCAAACCCTCCAATTGGTATTTCGAAAACAGAAGCAGAAATGGGAGGGATGATTATGTATTACGGTGGGGACGCTATTGAGATAGGATTAATTATTATTCTTTTTTACCAATGGTTCAAACAAACCGGTCCTAAAGCTGAGATTATTAATCCTACACCTATCAATAGAAAAGAGGAGCTTATATGAAGGAGAATAATGCAAAATATACGGTTGCAGGCACTAATATTGAGGAAGTTAAAAGGCAAAATGCTAATTCTGGGTTAACTTATAATGAGTTAAACGAATTGATAGCTAAACAGTTAAAGGATGAGGAAATAAATAGTCAAAAATCAACTTAAAAGAAAGGACTGTGGTTTTGAAATGTATTTCAAAGCATTTCTCATTAAGTTTATTATGACAACAGCCGTCATTTGGATCGTACTAGGTTATTATGGGGTAGAATTATTAAATATTTTTATTACAAGTATTGCTTTAACTGTTTTAGGCTTTGTAGGTGATATCTTTTTAATGCCAAAGATCGGTAATATGCTTGCAACCTTTGGTGATTTCATACTGGCACTTGCAGTAGTTTGGCTAATAGGTATTTACTTATTCGACCCTTCCGTTCCTGCAGGAAGAGCAGCATTTATTATTTCTCTTATATTGATAATCGGAGAAATGTACTTGCATCAATATATAAAATTGCATATTTTCGAACCAAGAGTAACAAATCCAAGCGATAAAGCAGGTTATTATCAAAGAACGGATACACAATTGGAATTTGCAAAAGCATTTAGTAAAGAGGATTTTAAGAAAAAATAAAAAATGTATATTTTATCGTTTATAGCCCATTCTAATACGGTAGAAGGGGGGTAAAACAAAATGTCAAACAACAACAACCGTAATAACATCAACCGCAACAACAACAACAATAATAACAACAACGAATTCGGTGAAGAGTTCAACTTTGAAAACCTAAACAACAACAATAACAACAACAATGACAGAAATAACCGTAACAACAACCGCAATAACAATAATAACAACAATAACAATAACAACAACAACAACGATAATAACAATTAACCTGTAGTTTTTAGGTTAAAAAGGAAACTTTACCTTCCTGGTAAAGTTGCCTTTTGTTTAAAAAACAAAATAAGTGGTACCTATAGGTTAAGAAACGGGGGAATGGAATGTGGTAAACAAGTTAAAGGAGTTAGAAGTAGAAAAAGCATATGTTACTTTTATGTTCCCATTCGCCTTTCATGAAAATCAGAGACAAAAAATGATGGAAACGCTAGAAAGGCATCATTTTAAATTTTTTAATTTAAAAAACAAAGCACTTCAAGCTGGTTATTATGGAAAAGGAGTAAAAGTTCGACATGAACAACTAAGTCAATTTTTTTTACCTTATATAGAAGATAAACTATTCCCCCAAACCACCAAAAATAGGGGGTTTTTAAGATATTCAAAAGAAATAAATGAGGAATTCACATGGGAACTTAAAGAACAAAAAAGTAATTTTCTTATTAATAGCGTAGACATCACGCTATGCCCCTTTGGAATTGGGGTTATAACAATCCGTACGTTAAAGGAAGGGCAAGAAAATTTGTCAGAGTTCCTGCACTTTATTTCTCACTTTAGAGTATTAGAACCTAAGCTGGAAGAGGAACAGGGAGTTAGTATATATAATGATTCCTATAAGTTTGAAACAACAAACCAACTAGTCTTAGATTACTTATGCCCGTCAGTTAAGCCATTTATTATAAGGAATGAACATTTAGAAGGATATTATGGTAGTCTTCCTTTTTTTGAAGATGCAAGAATGCTTTCTTCCGTTTTTCTCGTAGTAAAGGAAGATCAAGAAATTTTATCGGAACATCTGTATCGGGTTGCACAGGTTGATGGTAAAATGGACGGAAATCCATATATATCTAGCACTAACCCTGAGTACATCGAGCAATTTGTAGAGAAACGATTACATAATCGATGGGCTCCATTTACATATACTATTACCTCTGAGAATGTTCAGGCAACTGTTACAAAAATAGACGAGAAAGCTTCACCAAATAGCATCTCTGATTTTATGGGAACGATGTATTATAACTTATTGTTGCATTACTACTATAAGATAATGCTATTAAAACTCTCATTTGAGCATAGTGAGGTAAGCTGGTCCAAGGACAAAGAGTACGTGAGAGAGCTTATGGAGCTTATTTCTAAATTTTATTCAAGATACTACTTTGGTCAGGTTTCTCCAAGGCAAGAAGGGAAGGAGCTTACCCATTTACTTCGAGAGGCATTTAATCTAAACCATCTCTTTATTGAAGTAAAAAAGACATTGGATGATTTGTATCGTGCTCAAGATAACCAAACAAGCACTCGTCATAACATGCTTTTGTTTATGCTGACAGTCTATACGACAATTTCAGGTATTTATGGCATGAACTTGGTAATAGAGGATTGGAAGGGGTTCACCGACTGGTCTAAGGTACCTGGATACTCATTCTTTGAATGGATCTCTCTTGTGACAGCACTAAGTGGAATCGGATTGGCTATTGCGCTACTTGTAAGTACAGGCGGCAAAGGGTTGGCGAACAGATATAGAAAGTGGAAAAGAGAACGTACAGATTGATCCCCAAGATAGGGGATTTTTTTGTTGTTTAGGAAACTATAAAGTTCTAAATCTGTGGATAAATTGATGTCTAGCTCCACCGCCTTGCCCCTCGGGGTCAAATGGATAAAAGCTCCGGTGGCTGAGGAACTGCCTCCTGGCTTTTCTCCATTTGCCTGTCGGGGCAGGGATAGGCGGTTGCGCTTTTCTTGTGGAAAAGAAGATAATTTTATATTGTCTACTTTATATTGATAAAGTGCTAGATTATAGGATAATAATAGTTACTAGAAAAAAGAAAAAATGGGGTAACGTTGTGAATTCTGAAAAAACATCTAAATCAATTGTATTACCGTTAATAGTTTCTATTGTGGCGATTTCGTTTGCAGCTATTTTTGTGAAATGGTCCAATGCACCAGCAACTATTTTAAGTATGTATCGAATGATCCTAGCTAGCTTATTGCTTTTGCCAGTTGTCTGGATAAAAAGGGACGAATTTAAAAGAATTTCAAAAAGAGAATGGTACCTTTTGTTCTTCTCTGGCATGTTCTTAGCTTTGCATTTTGCTCTCTGGTTTGGCTCGTTGAAGCTAACTACTGTAGCAAGCTCAACAATAATACTAGCGCTCCAACCGATTATTGCTTTAATCGGTGGAATGATTTTGTTTAAAGAAAGAACTACTGCTAGTGCCCTGCTTACTATGGGAATTGCTGTTGTAGGTGCTGTTATGGTGGGCTGGGGAGATTTTGGCCTTAGTAAAAGTGCGATATTAGGAGACATTCTTTCATTTTTAAGTGTCATTGCAGTAGTGGGGTATTTACTAATTGGTCAAAGTGCGGTAAAGAAAGTGTCTCATTGGATTTATAGTTTCTGTGTATTTGGTTTTGCTGCAGTCGCTTTGATTCTTTATAATGTTGTCACTTCGGTTCAGTTGACAGGCTATGATGCCAAGGAATGGGGGATTTTTGTTTTATTGGCTGTCGTTCCTACCATTTCACATCTCATAAATAACTGGCTTCTTAATTACGTAAATGCTACGACCATTTCTATGAGTATTCTTGGAGAGCCTGTTGGAGCTACCATTTTAGCTGTCATTATTCTGGGTGAACGTATAGTTGCTTGGCAAATTATTGGTGGTCTTATAGTTTTAATCGGGGTATTCTTTTTCCTTATGCAACAAATCAGCGGATATAAGAAAATAAGCAAAGCAAAGGTAGGGTGAGTTTAGATGAATAGAGCGGCAATGCTAAAAATGACATTGTCCATGGCCATTTTTGGATCGATTGGTTTTTTTACAGGAAAAACTGGTATTCCTGCTATAGAGTTAGTGTTTGTTCGCTGTATTTTTGCCACCCTTTTCCTTGGTTCATTATGGTTGATTACTGGTCAACATAAGAAAGAAACTTGGAAAAAAAGAGAACTGCTTCAAACTCTTCTATGCGGTGTATTCTTAGTTCTAAATTGGGTGTTCCTTTTCAAGGCTTTTGAAGTCACATCGATTACGATTGCGATTACTATATATAATTTGGCGCCAATCATTGTTTTGTTACTTGGAACCTTATTTTTGAAGGAGAGGATGACATGGACATCTCTGATTGCTATATTAGTATGCTTTCTTGGAAGTGTTCTGATTGTAGGTATTAATACCACTCAATCCCTATCAGCGTTTCTAGGCTCTGGCTTTTTATGGGCACTTCTAGCTGCATTTTGCTATGCGATGACTATGCTTCTTGGAAAAGGTGTTAACCATTTAAGTGCCTATGCAATGACCTTTGTCCAGACCACAGTTGGAATTGTAATACTACTTCCGTTTCTTCAACTTAATGTATTTCAAGGATTAACTATGGAAAACTGGCTATACATAATTGGTACGGGCTTGATACATACAGGTTTTGTCTATTATTTATTTTTTGATAGTCTTAGAAAGTTAACTGCTGTGGTAATTTCCGCATTAGTTTTTGTTGATCCAGTCGTCGCTATATTACTAGATACATGGATATTAGATTTCCGTCCAACACCTATGCAAGTTTTAGGGATTTTAATGGTTTTTGGAGGAATTATTTATACACTTATTAAATCTAATAAGAGAGAGCCTATTGAATCCACGGAAGTGTAAACCAAAAAGGTAGTACTGACTATGCTAAGTCAATACTACCTTTTTTATTTAGCTTTTGAGACTTCGTTTACGAATAGGCGCCAGGATAAGGGTAGTAACGATGATTAAAGCTGCTATAACTACTGCGGAATAGAAGAGCCCTCCGTAGCCATTTTGTGCAGCTATTGTAGTTACTTGGTCGATACTTTTTAATACAGTCTGAAGTAATGTTGGATCTTGTATTTGGTCTAATAATCGTGACATAGTTTCCTGGGAAATAATTTCCCCAGAGGAGGACACCTGTTGGGAAAGGTTTTGAAACTCCTGGAGGCCTGCCTCACTGATGTTTGCTTCCTCGATGTTTTGCTGTAATATTTTTGGGAAATCATTTTGGAAAATGGTTGGTATTTCGTTAAACCCTCTAGTAATAAATCCGGCATAAATAGTTGGAGCGATGGTCATACCGATTTGTCTACTTAAAGAGAGAGTTGCCAATGCAGTACCCTTGTCGGCGTTGAGTTTTTCGGTTGCTAATATATTTAAAGGCGCCCCAAGAATTATACCCATTCCGAATCCAGCTACTGAAGAAGCGAGAATGAAATGCCATTTAGCTTCAATCCAAGTAGGGAACAAAAGAAAACCAATGGCAGACACAATACCAGATAGAAGTACGGCTAAAATTGGTCCTTTTTTATCAACGAACACACCACCCATCGCAGCTCCTAGCCCAGCTGCTAATGCAAGAGGTGTCATCCAATACCCAGCGTTTTCTTGGGCTATCCCAAGCACTTGCTCAGAAAAGGCAGGGATAAAAATCATACCTGCTAATAGAGCTCCTGAAAACATACCTATTAACAAGGTTAATAAGTATGACGATTTGGATAGCAAACGAAATGGAAGGATGGGATCACCACCACGTTTTTCTAAGCGACTTTCATGGAATAATAAAAGGAGTAAAAGAACAATCCCTGCTAAGATATATCCATATACCTCTAACTCCAGTAGGCTCTTAAAGAAGTTGACTCCTTCAATATTAGTCAACCCATACATAATTCCTAGAATAGACAAGGAAAGTAAAACAATTCCTAGTAAATCCAGTTTTCCAACTG
Organism: Psychrobacillus sp. FSL K6-4046; assembly: GCF_038624605.1. Taxonomy (NCBI): domain Bacteria; kingdom Bacillati; phylum Bacillota; class Bacilli; order Caryophanales; family Bacillaceae; genus Psychrobacillus; species Psychrobacillus sp. FSL K6-4046. The sequence continues at coordinate 3,617,776 of NZ_CP152020.1, read as the reverse complement.
CTGCATCCTTTGTTTCTTCTAGTTTTAAAAAACCAAGTATAACAAGAGCGATTGCAATAGGTATATTAATGAGAAATAAGAAATGCCAACTTCCTGTAAGATCTAACAACACACTACCGAGATTGGGTCCTAATACTGCTGCAATACCATTCATCCCCCCCAGCATACCTAAAGCCTTGCCTTGTTTTTCTACCGGCAGAGTGCTTAAAATATGAGAGCTTCCGATGATGAATATACCGCCTCCACCTAGAGCTTGTATGAAACGGGCGATTAAATAAAAAGTGAAGTTAGGACTTAAGGCAACTAGCAAGGAGCCAATCCCAAAAATGGCAATCTCCACAATGAAAAGTCGCTTGCGACCATAACGATCAGAGAGCTTTCCTACTATTGGCACGCTGATTGCAAGACCGAGAGTGTAGAGTGTTATTCCCCACGCCCCCCAGTTCGCATTAACCTCAAAAGAACTATTGATGGTTGTAAGAGCAGCACTGATAATCCCGTTATCAAGAGCAGCCATAAAAACACCAATAGAAAATAATGCTATTGCCCATGTTTGAGAAGTATTTTTTTCTGCCATACCATGACGACCCCCACTCTTCCTAATAGATGTCTAAATTTGTTTATACAATATTTTACATTAGCGTTTTGTTTTTGGATAGCCTAAATCATATAGATATAGGTCCAAAAATGATATTATTATAGCAACCGTTTAAAGGAGAAAATAAAAATGCCAACATATCACTATACGCAACCCTTAGAGATAGAAATAACCCCTAAAACCACTGTATATAACGAAGAGGGAAAAGGAATTTGTACTTTTCAAAGGTATTACTCTAATCGTTTGAAGCGATTTCTGGATAGAGCCATGGAATACCGTTACTTCCTTCGTTACGATATATATGACTTAAATGATCAAATTATTTTCACATGTAAAAAGGTTTCAAAGAAGGGCAGAGTATTTTTTCAAGCCTTTGATTATGAAACAAAGGAACATTACACAATAACCTATGATAAATGGAAGGAACTAGTGGCTGACCTATTAATTCTTGGTAAGGATTTCAATATAGTAATTGAAAAGGAACTAGAAGAATGGTCTAGCTATGTTTGGGAAGGAAAAGAAATTGCTAGGTGGAAAGCAAAGGTAGAAGATGAGTTCTTAATGGAGCTAGAAATTTATGAAGACTCTCCAATACAAAATCCTGCTTTTTTTATCGCTATCAGCCAATGTGCGTTATATATAGGAAGTTAATAAATGTAAGGCTCACTGTTGCTTTTGACAGCTGTGAAGCCTTTTTTTTATAAAGTCAGATTCTTTTACTTTTTTGAAAGGGTACGATATGATTTAAATACATCGTGTGCGATGTATTTATGTGAGGAGAGTAAGAAATGAGTAACAAGAAACCCTCTAAATTAGAGCAGCAGCTATGCTTCGAGGTATATAAGGCTTCCAGTAACTTTACTAAGCAATATGCTAAAACCTTGGAGCCATTTCAATTAACGTTTCCTCAATATTTAGTATTGTTGGCATTATGGGAAGAGGATCATTTGCTGACGAGAGATATTGGAAAGCGTTTGGAGCTAGGAATTGGTACGTTAAACCCTATTATTAACCGAATGATTGAGCGGGACTGGCTTGAAAAGAAACAATCTAACGAGGATAAACGAGCCTATATTATATCTCTAACTGAGAAGGCTAAAAAAGCAGAAGATGAAATTGAACAATCCATTATAAAAAAAATTACAAGCTGTAACTTCCTAGACATGAATGCAAGTACACTCATGTCCCAATTAAAAGAACTAAATGCTTTTTTATCGAAAATGGAGGAGTGATGAAAATGAGTATTTATGACATTAAAGTACAAAAATCGGACGGAACAGAATATGACTTAAGTGAATACAGAGGAAAGCCGATGCTTATCGTTAACACGGCAACTAAGTGTGGACTAAGTAATCAGTTTGATAGTCTAGAAATCCTTTATAAAAAATACAAGGATGAAGGTTTAGTAGTTCTAGGCTTCCCTTCCAACCAGTTCTTCCAAGAGCCAGGAAATGGAGCGGAAGCGGAACAGGCTTGTCGAATGAGCTATGGAGTTACCTTTCCCATGCATGAAATGGTAAAGCTTAATGGCAACGAAGCACATCCGTTATTTAAATATCTAACTACCAACACCAAAGGCTTACTTTCCAGCAAGATTAAGTGGAATTTCACAAAGTTTTTAATCGATAAAAACGGTAATATTGTGAAAAGGTATGCTCCAACTGACAATCCAAAGGAATTTGAAGAAGACATAAAAAATATAATAAATGAATAAAGTAAAGGACCTGGATTGCCAAAGATCTAGGTCCTTTATGTTTAAGATTTAGGAAAAAAAGGAATAAAGAGAAAAAGAGACGAAATGGGGAAATAGCATGGAGAGACTAACTGTAAAAGAACAAACACTACTTGCCTATTACGTGTGTAATTTTCTGGAAAAGGGAGCAGAAGGTAGTTTATCAAAAGCTTTGAAGGAAGGATTAGGTGACCGACTTTCTACCATTCAGGAGGAACTTACAAAAAAAGGTTTGTTGAGTAAAGAGGATAAAATGATAACAAATGAAGGAATTTTATACATGGATAATACTTTACACATCCAATCATATGCAACAGAAGGAAATAAACTTGCATACGTCAAAGATAGCTTACAAATAAATGAAATCGAGCTTTCGGAGCCCGCGTTAAAGCATTACATTCATCAAAATATTGGGATTGAACAACCATCTATTCATTAACCATAAAATAAGTCTGACTCTTTAGAGTCAGACTTATTTTATGTTAACTATTGTCCAAAATGCTCAATATTACTTGCACTTAAATTATTCCCATCAGGATCTTTAAAGCCAAAACCTCCTAGACCCTCCTCATTTACATTCAGTGGCCCAACCTCAACTTTATTTTTTTTCAACCATTGATAAAAGTCTTTTAACAAAGGCGTATAAAAGTCGATGATGCTATGGATCACACTAGAGTGAGTATTAGTAAAAAATAAAGGTCGAACTTCTTTTGTTTCTACTAAAAAAATAGTAGGAACTCCTTTCGTATGAAAGGAAAGCATGGCAGTCTTGTCTCCTTTAGATTCAACATGAACCCCGAGAACAGTCATATAAAAATCCATTGAGCTCTCTAAATTACTGACGGGTATTTCTACAGTGGCGATACGAGAGATAAAGTGAGACATCTGCGTTAGACCTCCTATAAAAGAATGTACGTACTAATATATTCTATTTTTACCCTTATTTTCCCTTTATAAATCTAATAATTTTTAGCATAATTTAAATAAAATATAATAAAAATGTAATAGTAAACTGGTCCCTTTTAACTTGAAGCTTAACTTTAAATTAAATGAAAAGTATAAAATATTAATAGTAGATTGAAGGATTCTATGGTAAGATTTTTCCTGTGAAAAAATGAAAATAAAGAAGGAATAAACTTGGCAATTAGACAAAAGAAGGATTTAGGAGAAAAGCTAAGCTTATTTCATTTAACTTGGCCAATCTTTTTAGAAGTATTTTTGTTTATGTTAATGGGAATAGCAGATACTTTTATGTTAAGTGCAGTATCTGATAATGCTGTTTCAGGAGTTGGGGCAGCCAACCAATATATCCACATTGCAATATTAATCTTAGAGGTAGTTGGTAATGGTGCAGCTATCGTGGTTTCACAATATTTAGGTTCTAGAAGATATATAGAGGCCTCTAAAATTTCAGGTCTTGCCGTAACTTTAAATCTTGGGGTAGGAATTATTCTTAGTATTGGGTTTGTCATATTTTCTAAAAGTATTATGGCGGGTATGAACTTAGAGGGAGAGGTCCTTGAGTTTGCCAATCAATATTTAATGATTGTTGGTGGTGGTATTTTTCTTCAAGCATTGATTAATGCTTTGGCTGCCATTATTCGTGTACATGGTTATACAAAGCAAACAATGTTTGTTTCGTTAGGGATGAATATAATTCATGTCGTGGGTAACTACGCATTAATTTTCGGTAAATTTGGCTTTCCTGAGCTAGGCGTACAAGGTGCTGCCATATCATCTGTAGTGAGTCGTTTTATAGCGCTTCTTGTGTTCTTTTGGCTTCTATATCAAGTAATGGAATACCGTGTACAAGTAAGTTACTATTTCACCATCTCTAAAGAGTATGTGGGAAAAATACTTAAAATAGGTTTGCCTTCAGCTTTTGAACAAATTTTATATCAAGGCTGTCAAATCGTATTTTTATATTATGCTACTTATTTAGGAGCAGAAGCATTGGCCGCTAGGCAGTATGCTGTCAATATATCGATGTTTACGTATTTGTTTGCAGTCGCAATAGGTATGGGAACTGCAATAATTGTCGGAAGGTTTGTAGGGGCCAATGAAAAAGAGGAGGCCTATAAATCTGTTTGGTATAGTGTAAAAAGGGCGTTCATATTTACATTAGCAATGGTTGCTATTGTAATCACGTTCCGTCACCCTTTGATGGGTTTATTCACAGATAACGAGGAAATTATTAAAATTGGAGCTTCTGTACTTGTCTTAAGTATCATACTTGAGACTGGTCGTACGTTGAATATTGTGATTATCAACTCGTTACGTGCAGCAGGCGATGCAACCTTCCCGGTAATAATGGGGGCTTTGTCAATGGTGATGATGAGCGTACCATTAGGATATTTATTTGTTTTTGTACTCGATATGGGACTTCCAGGAATATGGTTAGCAATAGCAGCAGATGAGTGGCTACGTGGAATTATCATGTTCTTTAGATGGAAGAGTAAAAAATGGGAAAAGTATGCGCTGGTTCATGAAAAAGAAGAGAACTCTGATTTGGACAGTCAGACAGTCTAATGTTTAGCTGTCAGAGTAAAAACCATCGACAGTTAAATGTCGATGGTTTTTCTGTTACTTAGAAGATAATTATAGAACTAACGAATTAATTTTTAGTTTCTTTAATTGTTCAATCGCTTTTTTTAGTATTTCTACATTTTGTACCAATGCAATTCGTACATAGCCAGCTCCTGCTGAACCAAAGACAGTACCTGGGACCATCACTACACCAGTTTGATCGATTGCCTCGAAGACAAATTCCTTATCAGGAATTTCATAAGGATACTTAGCCCAAACAAACATGCCACCATTAGAGGGTGCCACATTCCATCCAAGGTCTCTTAATCCATCCATGACTACTCTGTGTCTTTCAGAGAAGGTTTTACGTAGTGATTCTGTAATTTCCTCAGCGTGATTAAGAGCAACAATTCCTGCTTCTTGAATTGGACCGTAAATGCCAAAGTCTAAATTAGATTTTAATTGTTTCATAATACCGATCATTTCCGAATTTCCAGCGATATAAGCTATCCGGGTTCCCGCCAAACTAAAGCTCTTAGATAAGGAGTTAATCTCCATTCCTACTTCAAGAGCACCAGGTGTTGAAAGAAAGCTACAAGGAGAGTCTCCAGTAAAGTAAAATTCAGAGTATGCTGCATCGTGTAGAATAATGACATTATATGTATTAGCAAAAGCAACTACCTGTTGGAAAAACTCCTCGCTTGGCATGGCAGGTACAGGGTTTCCAGGTAAATTTAATATCATTAGCTTGGCTTTTTGAGCTATTTCTGATGGAATCGCACCTAAATCAGGTAGGTAGTCATTCTCTTCTAGAAGATCCATATAGTAAGGCTCTGCTCCTGCTAATTTAATACCGGCATCATACGCAACATACCCAGGGTTGGTCGTTAGAATAATATCCCCCTCATCACAAAAGGCTAGGGGTAAATGGACTAGTCCCTCTTGAGAGCCCATCGTTTGGACAATTTCAGTCTCGGGATTTAATGGGACATGATAGCGGCGTTGATAATAATTAGCCACTGCCTCATAAAAACGTTTCGTTCCACTTAATGTATATCCGTAAGAGTCTGCAGAAAAGCTCAAATCAGATAGTACTTTTCTAGCCACCTCACTTGGCGGGATGTCGGGACTTCCTAGGCTAAGGTCATATAGCTCGAATCCGGATTCTTTTTTTCTGGCTGCTGCTGCTTTTAAGTCACCAAATATTGCTGGCTCAAATAAGGACATTTTAGTAGAAGGTTGAATGATCAATGAAAGCACTCCCTTGCAAACAATTAATAAATTTTATGTATCATCATAACACAAATTATATTAATATTGAGAAAAATATGAGATATTGTTATGTAATGACGAGTAAAAGTCGTAATTAGAGCTTTATTTATTAAATCATCAAATGTTTTTAAGTAGAACTTTCTATAAAAAAAGAAGGCTGTTGCCAGCCCCCTTAAAATAGTATTTAGTGAGAAAGTGGATCATTTTGCTCCACTTCCTTTTTGCTTTTTTCTTCTAATATTCCATCCGTCATGACATAAACTTTATCGCAGTATTCAATTAAACGAGTGTCATGAGTTACCACGATCGTAGTCGTCTCATTATTTTCTGTCTCTTTCTTTAAGAGCTTCATCACTTCATATGCACGGTCACTGTCTAAAGAAGCAGTTGGTTCGTCAGCTAACAATATAGAAGGCTTACTATATAGAGCCTTAGCAATTGCTACACGCTGTCTTTCGCCTCCTGACAAGTCGGAAGGATATTTTTTTCGTAATTCAGTAATTCCGAGGTTTTCATATAATGTCTCTAGCTCTTCTTTTGTCATATTGTCTTTTTTTACATTATCAAGCAATTTCATCTGTTTATCTACTGTTAGAAAAGGTACCAAATTTGAGGCTTGCAATATAAAGCCAATTTCTTTAAGACGAACTTTAGACCGTTTCTTCTCGTTTAGGTTGGTTAGGTTTTGATTGTTTACAATAATCTCCCCGCTAGAAGGGGATTGCAGACCTCCGGCAATTGTCAGGAAGGTACTTTTTCCTGAACCAGAAGGACCGATCACTGCAATCAGTTCACCCTTATCTGCAACAAAATTAGTTTCTTTTAAAGCATCAACCTGTTTATGACCAGAACCGAATGTTTTTTTTACTTTATCTAATTTTAAAATCGCCATTTACTTATCCTCCAATCGCCTTTAACGGGTCTATTTTTACAATGGTAAATACAGAGAAAACTGCTCCTAGAATTGCAACAACAACTAATACTGCGCCATAGATTAACATTGTCGTCAAATCAAAGGCCACAGGAACTGCACTTGGTAAAAATTTTCCTGTTAAAATCGTTAAGCCGAATCCGACAACAACCCCTATGAAGGCAAGCAGGAAGGTTTGGACGATTACTGAAACAGAAAGATAACCGTTAGAAATTCCTTGGGCCTTCATGACACCAAACATACTAATTTTTTGAACGGTTAAAACATACAGGAAAATTGCAACGATGACAGAAGAGATTCCAAATAGAAAGTAAATCATAAAGTTTAAGGTAAGAGATTGCTCCGTATATCCAGGAAGGCTCTCTATGAAGTTCTCGATTTCTGTAATTTGAAGCTCATCATTGCTAGTGTTTATAGCATCTAGGCTGTCATCCGAAACAACAATACCATTTATTTGGTCCTCATTTGCTTCAGCTGCTTCACCGAACTTTACTTTATGAAAGGTTGCTAGTTCCCCATAGAGCACGGGTGCACCGTTGAACCTTGAGCTTTCTGTAAAGCCGACGATCGTTAATGTTTCATCAGTAGATGAAAGTTCTAGTTCATCTCCAATTTCAAATCCTTCTTCTTTTAAGTTATCACTTGCTACTACTTCATTTTCGTCGGAGAATTCTTCACCTTCACTGACTTTTGGCATCAAAAATTCATCTTTGTTTATGCCAAAGATAGACACATTCTGCTTAGAATCTCCGTTTGTCGCAATAGCACTGATTTGTCCAAGTATTGCCTTATCCTGTGCATCGATGTTATCTAATTCTTCGGTGCTAATAAATGATTGCGGTAGACTTTTATCCGATTCCTCGGCAAGTACAATAGCAGTTGCATTCCACTTATCTACTGCTTCGCGATTTAGGTTTGCTAAACCGGTAGCAAGGCCAGAAAGGAAAAATACAAGGTATGCCACTAACATTAAGACTCCTATGATTAGAAAAAAGCGTAATTTATTTTTTTTAATTTCATTCCATGCTAAAAACATTCCATTCACTTCCTATCTCTTTTATTAAAGCTGTACTGCTGTTTGATAGAGGCTATCGGCTGTTACAGCAACTGTTTTAGTGTCGTTTGAAATATCTCTAATTACCTCTACAAGGTTTGACACTTGAAACTCTACTTGGTTTATATAGTCGGTGTTTTCATCTATTGAAAAAAGGATTTTATTGAATTTCCGATTAGTATCCTGGGAGCTTTCTAATCCTAACTCAACACTCTTTTCCATATTTGCAATAGTGTTAACGGCTTTGTTTGTAAGCTTGGTAGAGGTGTGTACCAAGTATGTAATTTCTTCTACAGAGCGTTTAGACTGCTCGGCTAGTTTTCTTACTTCCTGTGCCACTACTGCAAAGCCTTTTCCATGCTCTCCTGCTCGAGCTGCTTCTATGGAGGCGTTTAATGCTAGTAAATTGGTTTGTTCTGCTATTTGCTTCACTAACCCAACGATGTGAAAAATTTCTTCGGAGGATTGTTTTAAATCATTAATAATTTTTGCCATTTCTTCTGTATTCCCAGTGACAAGCTCCATTTGTCTTTGAAGAAGCTCTATTAATTTGTTACCGTCGTTAGCTTCTGATTGTATTTGTTTAACGCTGTCCATATTAGCTTGAACACTATTGCGGATTCTGGCTGTATTCAATTCGACATGCTCCATGGAAGTAGTCGTCTCTTCGGTTAAGCCTGCTAAGTCCTCACTGATCGATGAAATTTTACTTTTAAGCTCTGTTTTAACAGTGTCGTATTGCTGTTGTCGAAGCTTCACGTTTTCTTTTTCATATTCTTCTAGCACGATTTGCATTTCTAAATTAATAAGCTTAGAGATTGTAAGTGAGATCTTTTCTTTCCTGGCATAGTCTTTTATTTCCTCGTTAACTAATGAGATAATAATTGTCTGTATTTGATGAAAGGTACCCATATACCACTTAGGCTCTAATCCAATCCGAAAGTGCATTTGGGCTAGTCTTCGTTTTCTCTCAATGGTAGTTTCCGTGAACTCACCGCTAAACATTTCAATAATATAACTGCCGACGGTTTTCTTTAATCGCTCGATTTGAGTTCTTTCTTCAATAATTTCTCGTAAGGAGGGGACAGAAAGAACTTGCTCATAAAAAACTGAGACAATATCGTTTATACCCTTTTCCACGTAGGGCTGAAACGTATGTATCATTCTTATATCATCCTTGCTTAGACCAATTAACTTCATTTGTTTCTTTAATTCTGGATAAAGCTCCAACTGTATAACTGGTTCTTTTACGGTTGTATTTACGTCCGTTTCTTTAAACCATTTTTTAGCAAAAGGTATTACCAATCTAATCTCTCCTTATTGAATAAACTTGATGAATACGTGCAATTGGATTTCCTTATACTCTTATTATTAACAGGACGTATTACGTTTGTCAAATGTTTGTATAATATTATTTACAATACATTATACAAGTGCATTCAGAATGGATAATGCAAATATACGCTATTAATCCCTCAGTTTAGAGATATTAGAATGAGGATTTAAAGCTGGAATTTTATTTTTGGTAGAACTACTGTATAATGTTGAGGGAATGATGTTATACTATAGGTTAATTAACAAAAGCAACAACAGCTTTTACATAGAGGCTGAAAGGATGAATACGGATGATGCAAGCTCGCCCAAATAGTAGTTATAATATTCAGCAGGTGTCTAATGTAACAGGTTTGTCAAAGCAGGTTATTCGGAAATGGGAAGAGCGCTATGACTTGATTCAACCTGAACGTTTAGATAACGGCTATCGGGTTTATAGTGAAGAGGATATAAAGAAGCTTTTAAAAGTGAAGGTATTATCTGAAAAGGGATACTCTCTAAAACAAGCAGTTGCGCAGGTTTTGGAGGAAAAACAATTAGATCATGCCCAAGTGGAGCTACCTATAGAAAAGGAATCCTCTTTTCCAGAGTTTAATGATTTTGTTTTTAAGCTTTTGGAGCATGGGACAGATCTCGATGAAATAGAGCTAACGTATACTTTGCAGCAAGCATACTTTCACTACGGCTTAGAGAATTTTTTAGATAAGGTCGTATTACCCTTTTTACTCGAGGTGGGAAACCGATGGGAAAAGGAAGAATGGGATGAGTATCAGGAGGCTGTTTCTAGTATGATTGTGCGTGATTTCCTCGTGCAAATTCGTCGTAATTTTCATTATAGGGATGATGCGCCGCTAGTGATTGGGTGTTGTCTTCCTCATGAAACCCATGAAATCCCGGTTCATATTTTATTATTACAGTTTATGATGAAGGGGTGGAAATCCTTTTTAGTAGGAGCTTCTCCTGCACCGGGAGCAATAGAATCAATGGTAGAAAAACTTAAACCACAAAAGGTTCTCTTGTCTGCCTCGACAAGCATACCTTTTGAACGCAATCCTAAATTGCTAGCTGGGTTGGACCAGTTTGCTGAAAATCATAAAGAAACTAAATTTTATATAGGTGGAGCAGGAGCTATGCAATACTTTGCCTGCAAGAATTTAAAAAATATAAGTTTAGCAAATTCTATAAATGAAGTATTAGATTAAAAAAGCTACTTGCTTTCCTCATTGAAGAAAGCAAGTAGCTTTTTATGTTGTGGACTAATTCTGTTAAATAATATTTTTAGAAAAACTGTGTAGTCGTTTATTTTCAAGAGGAAGATATTAGCTTGGTAGTTCAAAATGAATGGCGTAACATCCATTGAATGTGATATGATTTAAATTAGTAACAGGTACTAATAACAGGTTAAAACGGGAGGTTCTTATGAAGGACTTAATACAGTTAAAAGATAAAAACATTGTAGTGATGGGTGTAGCCAATGAGAGAAGTCTTGCTTGGGGAGTTGCAAAATCTTTATATGACGTAGGTGCTAATGTTATTTTTACTTACCGTAAGGAAAGATCATTAGGTAAAATCCAAAAATTATTAAGTTCTAATGACTTGGAAGCTAAGCTAGTAGTAGAATGTGATGTTAATAGTGATGATAGTATCAAATCCGCATTCGAAACAATAGGCAAGGAAGTGGGCGTCATTCATGGAGTAGTACACTCTGTAGCATTTGCTCATGCGGAAGATCTAAAAGATGACTTTATCAAAACTTCGAGAGAGGGTTATGCGTTTGCTCAAGATACTAGCGCGTACTCTTTAATCGCTGCAGCAAGAGAAGCCGCTCCATTTATGACAGAGGGTGGAGCTATTGTCACCATGTCCTATCTAGGAGCAGAGCGTGTTTTGGAAGGATATAATGTAATGGGTATTGCTAAAGCATCCTTAGAAGCGTCTGTAAAATATTTGGCTGTAGATTTGGGTAAACAAAACGTTCGTGTCAACGCGATATCTGCTGGAGCCGTTCGAACTTTAGCTGCTAAGGGTATCTCTTCTTTTAACACGATTTTGCATAAAATAGAAGAAACTGCTCCTCTTAAACGAAATGTTACACAACAAGAAGTAGGAGAAATGACGGTTGCTCTTCTTGGTAACTTATCACGAGGTGTCACTGGAGAAATAGTATACGTAGATGGTGGATACAATATAATGGGTTAAATAAGAGCTAAGGTTGATATTCTCAGCTCTAGCTTCAGAGTGTGAGCGATATACCTCGAGAGATATATAATCTCTTGAGGTATTTTTTTCTTTTAGCACGTAAATAAGATGAACTTATCCAAGTTTTTCTAACCCAATCTTTCCCACACAGAAAAGGGGAATCAATCATACTTCGCTCATTCATAGTTTAATAGAAACTATGTGTTTTAAAGCTCTAAACTAGTTATTAATTTATAAAGATTATAATTAAAAAGTTTTTTTACTAAAATTATGGGTAATTATCCTATAGAAGCAATTTATATTAGAGGAGGACTACGATTGGATAAAAAAGTAAATGAAAATAGCAAACATCAACAATTAGAACAATTTCGTGCGGTAGATAAAGATAAAGCTATGACAACTAATCATGGTTTAAAAGTTTCAGAGGATGAATTTTCTTTAAAGGCCGGAGATCGTGGTCCAACACTTATGGAGGATTTTCATTTTAGAGAAAAGATGACACATTTTGATCATGAGCGAATTCCAGAGCGAATTGTTCATGCTAGAGGATATGGTGCCCATGGAGTATTTGAAGTGTACGAATCCATGAAGCCTTATACAAAAGCGAAGTTCTTACAAACACCTGGTTCTAAGACCCCTGTCTTTGTAAGGTTTTCGACAGTAGCTGGTTCCCGCGGTTCAGGAGAGCTAGCGCGTGATGCTCGAGGGTTCTCGACTAAATTCTATACAGAAGAAGGAAACTACGATTTAGTGGCGAACAATATACCTGTCTTTTTCATTCAAGATGCTATTAAGTTTCCTGATTTAATCCATGCGATGAAGCCGGAGCCTCATAACGAAATGCCTCAAGCGGCTACGGCACATGATACATTTTGGGACTTTATAGCGAACAACCAGGAATCGGCGCATATGATTATGTGGGCTATGTCGGATCGAGCAATCCCTAGAAGCTATCGTATGATGGAAGGCTTTGGTGTACATACCTTCCGATTTATCAATGAAGAAGGAAAGGCTCACTTTGTTAAATTCCATTGGAAGCCTTTGCTTGGAACTCACTCGGTAGTTTGGGATGAAGCACAAAAAATTAATGGTAAGGATCCTGATTTCCATCGCCGTGACCTATATGAAGCATTAGAAAAAGGCGACTATCCAGAATACGAGTTTGGCGTTCAAATTATTTCAGAAGAGGATGAGTTTGCTTTTGACTTTGATATATTAGATCCTACTAAAATATGGCCAGAGGAAGATGTTCCAGTTAAACGAATAGGGAAAATGACGTTAAACAGAAATGTTGATAATGTATTTGCTGAGACAGAACAGGTTGCTTTCCACCCTGGTAATGTCGTTCCTGGAATAGATTTTACAAACGATCCCCTTTTACAAGGACGATTATTCTCTTATACGGATACACAGCTGATAAGACTTGGCGGTCCAAACTTCCATGAGCTACCGATTAACCGTCCAGTATGTCCATTCCATAATAACCAAAGAGATGGTTATGGTAGACAAACAATTAACGTTGGACAAGTAAGCTATCACAAAAACTCCCTAGCTAACAACACTCCAGCTCCAGTTAGTGAAGCAGAGGGGGGGTATGCACATTACCAAGAAAAAATAGATGCACGTAAAGTAAGAGCGCGTAGTGAAAGCTTTAAGGATCATTTCACACAAGCTACTATGTTCTGGAATAGCATGAGTCAACCCGAGAAAGAGCACATTATTGAAGCGTTTAGCTTTGAGCTTGGTAAATGTGTAGAGAAGTCAGTACGTACTCAAGCATTAGAAATGATTGCAAATATAGATTTAGACATGGCTAGCAAGGTAGCGGAAAATCTAGGTATGGTTATTCAAGGAACTGCTGAGAATAAAGTAACCAAATCTTCACCAGCCTTAAGTCAGCTAAATACAGTAATGAAGCCTGATACTAGAAAAATAGCAATTCTCGTAGGAGATGGCTTTGATGAAGAGCTATTGAGCTTTATGGAGGCTTTAAAAGCAAAAGGAACTCTTCCTATGGTCGTGAGTGATCATCATGGAAGTGTAAATGGAGCAAACGGTGCAAGCCTACCAGTAGATCACACCTTCTTAACAGCGGATTCTGTTTTATTTGATGCAGTCTACGTGGCTAGCAATAATGGAACAACACCGGCATTTAAGAAGAATGCGATGTTATTTGTCCAAGAAGCATTTACTCACTATAAGCCTATCGGATCTACCTTTAGTGGCGACGAGCTACTAGAAGAAATGGGACTTGTAGGTCAAATTGGTGTGTTAGCTAATGACAAAGTACATTTTGTAGATGACTTCATCAATGCAGTGGCAGCACATCGCTTTTGGGATCGTGCAGTTTAATAAGGTTACAGTTAAAGAGGTATGTCCTTTAATACAGGGCATACCTCTTTTGATTGAGATTAACTTAATGAAATTAAGGGCATTGTTAACAATAGAAGGAACATTATCACCCAAACGAGAAGTAATAGAAAGAGGTATGAGGAGGAGAGCTATATGCATTACGTGATTATAGGCGGTGATGCAGCTGGTATGAGTGCTGCAATGGAGATTTTTCGCAATGATTCTACAGCAGAAATTACGACTTTAGAAAAAGGAAATATTTACTCATACGGACAATGTGGCCTACCATATGTAGTTGGCCAAAAAATATTTTCTACGACAGATGTAATCGCACGAAGCGTGGAGATGTTTCGAACGAAATACAAGATTGATGCAAAGATTGGGCATGAAGTAACGGATGTAAACCCTCTGAACAAAACAGTTGCAGGTAATGTATTAGTAACTGGAGAAAGATTTGAAGTTAAGTATGACCGCCTATTAGTAGCAACAGGTGCTAGCTCCATCGTACCTGATTGGGGGGGGACACAACTAGATGGAATACATACATTTAAAACCATTCCGCAAACGGAGGCATTAATAGCTGAACTGAAAGATGTGAACCACGTAACTATTATCGGTGGAGGATATATTGGTTTAGAAATGGCAGAAAACATAAGAGAAATTGGTAAAAAGGTCCGAGTAATTCAACGTGGAGATCGACTAATGCCAATTCTTGATCCAGAGATGTCAGACATATTACTACAAAAGGCAAAGGAAAAACATGTGGAGGTCAAACTAAATGAGGAGGTTAAATCCTTTACGGGAAACACACGAGTCCAAGAAGTGGTAACTGACAAAGGGACCTACTCAACAGACTTAGTGTTGATAGCTATTGGCATAAAACCAGCAACTAATTTCCTTAAGGAGACAGGAATAGAAACTCTAGAGAATGGAGCCATAATCGTAAATGAATATTTGGAAACAAGTATTCCAGATATTTATGCGGCAGGAGATTGCGCCACTCATTTTAATCGTTTGAAACAAAAAAACGATTATATCCCTCTAGGTACTACTGCCAATAAACAAGGTAGGCTTGCAGGATTCAATATGATTGGAGAAAAAATACCGTTTAAAGGTATTGTCGGTACCTCTATTATGAAATTCTTTGAATTGTCGATTGGTAGAACCGGACTGTCAGAGGAGGAAGTAAAGGGACTAGACATTCCTTTCGACACAAGTACGATTGAGGCAAGTGATATTGCAGGGTATTATCCTGGTAAAGAGTTAATGCAGATAAAACTTCTTTATCGCAAAGAGGATCAATTGCTTCTAGGTGGGCAGATCGTTGGGGGGCATGGAGTAGACAAGCGCACTGATGTATTGGCTACTGCCCTGTACCATGGTATGACGCTCCCGGATTTATTAGACCTGGACTTATCGTATGCTCCTCCATTTAACGGTGTATGGGATCCTTTGCAGCAGCTTGCTAAAAGAAACTTTGATAAGAATAAATAAAGAAAAGTGGGGGAATTGAGAGATGGAAATAGAGACAAAGGAATATAAGGTTAGAGATATCTCATATAAGATTAGATCGGCTAGTCAGCTGGATGCAAAGCAGCTGTCCGAGGTAAGGGTTCAAATCGACGGGGAAACGGAGAATCTAGATAGAGAACAAGGGGAAGCATTCATTGATGTCACAGGCTTTGAAAAGCTAATTGAAGATGACACCCTTTCCGTGAACAATCTCTTTTTAGTCGCAGAGATTGAGGGAAGGATTGTTGGTTTTTCTAGATGTGAAGGGAATGGCTTAAAGCGGTTTGCGCATAAAGTGGAATTTGGTGTGTGTGTCTTAAAAGAATATTGGGGGCTGAGTATCGGTACCAACCTATTGAAGGAGTCTATCGCTTGGGCGGATGCCGGTAGTATCAAAAAGATCTCATTAAATGTATTACATACTAACGAAAAAGCGATTGCCTTATATAAAAAGTATGGCTTCGAGGTAGAGGGTATATTAAAAAACGATAAAGTTTTAAAGGATGAGCAATACTATCACACCGTTGTGATGGGACGTTCTTTCATTTAAAATAAAATTTAGTTGACTATTCTAAACTCATTGAATATACTATTAAAAATCAACTTATGTTATTTAGGCAAAGAAAAGGACATGAGTCATTTAGGTAATTTCTTATTAGAGAGCAGGGTCATCGGCTGAAAGCCCTGTAAGAAAAACGAATGATTTACCGCCTTGGAGCTATTATGGGGAACAACTAGTATCCATAATCGGGAAACCGTTATCTTTTAGAAAGCCGTATTTTTTATTTGACGGCAAAATTAGGGTGGAACCACGACCACACTCGTCCCTTTTACCGGGATGGGTGTGGTTTTTTGTATGCACAATTTAATATTTAAGCTATGAAAAGGACATGAATTATTCCTCAACTTCTAATTAGAGAGCAGGGTCATTGGCTGAAAGCCCTGTTAGAATGTCGAATAGTTTACCACCTTAGAGCTATTATGGGGAACAACTAGTATCCATAATCGGGAAACCGTTATATTTTATGAGAGCCGTATTTGTTAATGTCGGCAAAATTAGGGTGGAACCACGACCACACTCGTCCCTTTACCGGGATGGGTGTGGTCTTTTTTTATTATGTAAAACAAAACGAGGAGGAATTAATTATGTCAGTAAAAGCCGAGGAAAGATTAAGTCATCAAAAATTAGGTCAGCAACTCGAATTATTTATGTCCATGGAGGAAGCTCCAGGTATGCCATTTTATTTGCCAAAAGGAATGGTTTTACGAAATGAACTCGAAAATTTATGGAGAGAAAAACATCAGCGAGCGGGCTATCAGGAGATAAAAACTCCTATCATGATGAAGCAGGAGCTGTGGGAGAAATCGGGACACTGGGATCATTACCATGAAAACATGTATTTTGCTGATGTGGATGAACAAAAGTATGCGATTAAGCCAATGAACTGTCCGGGAGCAGTTTTAATCTTTAATAGTAAAAGAAGAGGCTATCGAGAACTTCCTATACGATATGCAGAGCTAGGGTTAGTACACCGTCATGAGCTTTCGGGATCTTTGAATGGTCTATTGCGTGTTCGAGCATTTACTCAAGACGATGCCCATCTGTTTGTTCTAGAAGAGCAAATTGAAGGTGAGCTTGCGAAGGTGTTAGATCTAGTAGATGAATTCTATCGGAAATTTGGATTTAGCTATAAAGTGGAGCTATCCACTCGTCCAGAGGATTTTATGGGCTCTGTGGAAGTATGGGACCAAGCAGAAGAAGCGCTAGAATCGGTTTTGAAGAGTAAACAGGTTGAATATCAAATAAACGAGGGAGACGGAGCTTTTTATGGTCCTAAAATTGACTTTCATATACTCGATTCACTTGGACGTAGCTGGCAGTGTGGAACAGTTCAGCTTGATTTTCAAATGCCGGAAAAATTTAATTGCCAGTACGTCGATGAAAACAACCAGCTTCGTCGTCCTATCATGATTCATCGAGCAATCTATGGCTCCATAGAACGGTTTATCGCGATTCTATTAGAACACTTTCAAGGTAATTTTCCACTTTGGCTAGCCCCGGTTCAAGTGAAGGTATTGCCTATCACAGACGCTCATCTAGCTTATGCGGAGGAAGTAAAGTCGCGGCTACAACAAGAAGGCTACCGGGTAGAAGTAGATGACCGCGTAGAAAAAATTGGATTAAAGATACGAGAGGCAGCCATGCAAAAACATCCGTATATGCTGATCATCGGTGACCAGGAAATGGAGAGTCAAGTTGTTTCCGTTAGGAAGCATCGAGTAGGAAGCCTTGGTGATATGGGGATAGAAGCATTTATTGGACACCACCTGAGAGAGTAAAGTTGTTGTGGTAAGTGGATAGGATGACGGATTGTCGTAAACTTGCTGGAACTTGTGAGGGTATGGAGTGCCATGCGGTCAACCGAGCCATCGAATTGTAATAGACATCCTTCACCACCATTAAAAAAGGATTTTATGGCCACCATCTCGAATAAACTCTCGATAGGGAGTGTCGCTATGGTTAAATGGTTTATCTTGTTTGGTGGAATAGTTTTATTAGGGATTAACTTTTATGCTGTCTATGACGTGTACCAGCCGAAAGTTGGTCCTATAGGAAGTGGAAGAATATCTATGTACTTTTGGATAAGCATTTTTATTAGTACCCTGTCAGGGATAATTGCCATATCTCAATTCTTTGTATTATTTGCCTATGATCAACGTAATAAAAATTTTCCTAGAATGGAAACGAAACGGTTTGTACTACGCCAGATAGAGCTGACCGATGCAGAAGAGGTATTCTATTATTTTTCTCAGGATGAGGTTATGAAATATTATGATTTAGACGTCTTCAAGGATATTGGCGAAGCGAAAAAGATAATCAGAAAGTGGCAAATAAAGTACCATAAAAACGAAGGATTTCGTTGGGGGATAGCTACTAAGGGGGACAATAAGATTATAGGGAGCTGTGGCTACCATAATTGGGAAAAGGAACACAATAAGGCTGAAATCGGGTTTGAGCTTACTCCAGAATTTTGGAGAAGTGGAGTAATGCCGGAGGTTTTGCAGCCTATCCTGTCCTATGGCTTTGAAAAGATGGAGCTTCACAGAATAGAAGCCCTCTATGATCCAGAAAATAGTGCATCGAAAAGAACTTTGGAGAAGGCAGGATTTATATATGAGGGTACATTAAGAGAATCTGCGTTTGAAAAAGGGCAGTTTTGTGATGCTTCCATTTGCTCTTTGTTAAAAAAGGAGTTTGCTAAATAGCAAACCCCTTTATAAATTATATTAATACCGAACCCAGCTAAGTCCAATGGTCCCTTCTCCAGCATGAACTCCTACACAGGCACTTAATGGGATGACAATAACCTTAAGGTTAGGGAATTCCTGCAGGATTTCTTCTCTCCACGTTTGAGCATCCTTTTTGTTGTTGCAGTTGATTACTGCAACTTCTGGAACTTCTGCTATTTTCATATCTTTTCGAAGGCGTCCCATTACATAGTTTTTAGCTCTTTTAGTAGCACGTACTTTTTCTGTCGGGACGGTTTTTCCATTATCAAAGGAAATAACCACTTTTATATTTAATAGATTGCTAAGAAAGGCTGCTGTGCCGGAAACACGACCACTTTTATGAAGCTGAGTCAAGCTAGATGGAATGAAGGATAACTCAGAGTTGTTTGTCATATTTTCTATATGAGCTACAACTTCCTCTACGCCCCGGCCTTCTTCTAACAAGCTTTTCCCAACCTCTAGCATTTTGACCATTGGATAAGAGCCTATTTTGGAGTCAATGGAATATACTTTGAAATTGGCCATTTTAGAAGCGGTTTGTGAGCTGTGGTAGGTGCCAGACAAACCGCTTGATGTATGGACGGCAACTGCACAATCATATCCTTCTGCTTTTAGGTCTTCATATAGTTGTACCATTTCACCAATTGGAGGCTGAGAGGTCTTTGGATGAACTTTAGCCGTTCTTAATTTGTCATAGAATTCATCATGTGTCATATCAATCGTTTCTTTGAATGCACCCTCTTCAAAAACAATATTTAACGGTAAGACATGTATATTATGTTTTTCAATAAATGATTGTTCCAATAAAGCGGCAGTATCAGTGATCCAAGCAACTTTTTTATTCACAGTTGATAATCTCCTTAATAAAAATAATTTGTTAGCGATAATGTAACGCAGATGAATACATATCAATAGTGTTACTTGTCATGTTTTGTCGAAATTTCGGGAACTGGAACATATTTTGAACATATTTAGAGGAGGTGAAAGGTTGAAGTATTTATTACCGTATTCTCTACATAATTTAATGCAACTATATCTACAGCAATTAAATACACATTTGCCTATGAATTTAATAGAAGGAGTCTATTTGTATGGCTCCGTTGCTTTAGACGCTTTTGATGAGAAAAAGAGTGATATAGACTTTATCGTTTTATTAAATCGACAGGTAAATGAGAAAGAGATAGAAATGATAAAGGATCTTCATTTTCAATTGTCTAAAGAGGAATTAGGTTCTCGGATGGACGGTATGTATATCCAAGCAACTGACCTTAGTAAGGGGAACGAAACAATGCAACCTTATCCTTTTTGTGCGGATGGCGTTGTTAGAGTTGGGCATTGGGACATTAATCATGTGACTTGGTGGGTGTTAAAGGAGCATGGAATTACATTGCAGGGAACAGATATTCAAGAGTTAAAAGTCTCTACTGAATGGGAGGACGTCTTAGAGACGTTAAAATACAATATTAATCAATATTGGTATGAGAAAACAAAAGAAATACCAGATTCAGTGCCTGATGAAGTGGTGGAGGCTGTTACAGCTACTATTTGCAGAATTCTTTATTCACTCGAATATCAGCAGATCATTTCAAAAAAAGAAGCACTGAGAAAAGGGTTAAGTATGCTGCCAAATGTTTGGCATCCTTTAATAAAAGAAGGGATGAGAATTCGTACATTAGAGCAATCTCCTTCGCTATTTGCAACAGAAAGCTCACGTGCAGAAGCTTGTCGAGATTTAATATTGTACGCACATGAACTTTGCAATGCACGCTATTTTCAGGAGGTATAGAAATGGAAATTAGAAGATTAATAGGTGATGATGCAGAGGCATATTGGCAGCTAAGGCTTGAGGCACTGCAAAATAACTCCGAAGCATTTGGTACTAGTTATGAAGAAGCTATTCAAAGAGAAAATCCAATTGAACGAGTAAGAAGCAATTTTCAAGTAAATGGGAATTATACGTTCGGTGCATTTGAGGGAGATAAATTAATCGGTATGGTTACTCTTTTACAGGAGAGTGGCTCAAAAATGAAGCATAGAGCAAATATATTTGCGATGTATGTTAGTCCGCACGGGAGAAGAAAAGGTGCCGGTAAGTCCTTAATGGAGCAGGCGATTAAACAGGCAAGAGAAACTAATGAAATTGAAAAGATTAATCTCTCCGTAGTATCTAGTAATGAGTCTGCAAAAAATTTATACCTGCAGCTAGGATTTAAAGTATTTGGAACAGAAGAAATGGCTTTAAAGGAAAGAGATGTTTATTACGAGGAACATCATATGACCCTTATATTAAAATAAAGGAGAGATAGTATGGAGGAAAAGACAAGTAAACAAAAGGATAATACCAAGCTGCCTATGATACAAACACCAATACGTTCTATTTTTGAAAAGTTTTCTAGAGAAAAGGATGCTTCTTTAATATACGGGGACCCAATTATTATGGACAATAAACGGATTCTGCCAGTAGCCAAAGTGAACTACTTCGTAGGTGGAGGAGGAGGCGGTGGATTTACAGACGAGCAAAATGCTAGTGGTCAAGGAGAAGGAGCAGGTGGTGTATTTTCGATTAAACCAGTTGGAGTTTATGAAATCACCGAGGAAAATGTAAAATTCAAGCCTATACTTCCGATTAATCAATTACTTACTGTGTTCTCCATTATCACCTTAGGTCTTGCCTTCCTATTAAAGAAAAGTCGAAAATAAGTTCTTTAAATAGCTTAATAGAAAAACGCTACCTTTTAAATTTAGTGGGTAGCGTTTTTTCTATTCTTTAACCATTGAACAAGCGTTAGCAATAGCATGGCAAAAATTGCGCCACTTGTATCTAATAGAACATCCTGAAAGAGTGCAGATCGTCCACTCGTAAAGGATTGATGGAATTCATCTGCTGCTCCTAGAAAAAAGGTAATCAGTATGGCCAACAGCTTTCTGTACTTTTTTTTCGGTAAAGCAATATAAATGGCTAATCCAATCAAACCAAAATAAAAAAAGTGCGTTCCTTTTCTGATTAAAAATTCAACAAATGCATAGTAGCCACGTTCCTCGACAGAGACATAAAATCCCCAATATGGAATATGAAATAAAGACAAAAAGGATTCCAATGGCTTGTTGGGAAGCCAGTTTTTAAGCACAGTCTCTAAAGACTGCTGCTCGGAAGTTTGACCCGAAGCAATAAATACAAAGAGAATTAAAAGTAATAGTGGGATATATTTTTTCATATAAAAACAGTAGCATAAACTGAACAAGAAACAAACTAATTACAAGTTTTAACACTAGATAACCATTTCTACCCCAAAATGATACGCTATGGTACACTTACGATAAGTGAATAATTTATTGCAGGGAAAAGGTGCTGACTTGTCAGCTTAATTGGGAATTCGGTGAAAAACCGAAGCTGTTTCCGCAACTGTAAATGCAGATGAAATAAGAAAAATACCACTGTTGACAAACGTCGATGGGAAGGTTCTTAGAGTAAAATGATGCATGAGCCAGGAGACCAGCCTTTTCTTGAACGTATAAATACTCTTCGGAAGTTAAGGGGTTGTACGGCACGTGTCTATTTTTTCGATTGAATTTATAAAACGATAAATAGTATTGCGCCGCCCTTTTTGGGGTGGCGTTTTTTGTGCTGTAAGAGGTCGAGTATTGTATTGCATATGTTCACATTTACTAGGAAGGGAGGGGAAAAGGTGAAAAAGGACATGCGTTATATTTGTTATCCGTTTATGAGAGAGAAGCCTTCTACAGTAGACTTTGAGATTCGAACGGACTCACTGACGACACGTATCGGCTTGGCTGCTTCTTTAACAAAAGTTATTCCAAGAGTATATGAGGACCTTATGTATTTGGCCCCGATGGCATACCACTTAAATGGGTCTGTCAGAGGGAAGCTCGCGATCCATGAAGAAGATTTACAAATCCTCAGCGATATGTACGATTCCTACGTAAGCGAAGTAGAAGGAAGAGTAGATATATTCGTACTTCCACAAGGTTCAACGGCTGCTTGTGAGTTGCACGTATGTCGAAGTGAAGCAAAAAAGTCGGTCAGAGCTTTACATAAAGTCTCTTTAGAAAGAGAAGTACCTGAGATTTTATTTGACTACACGCAGCTATTAGCAAATGTATTGTTTGCAATGGCGGTATATGTAAATAAGTATCATGGAGTTGACGAGATTCAATTTGTCAGTAAATCATATCCCATGAGAAAAAAGAAAGAATTGGGGGATTAACATATGAATAAACAATTAAGAAATTGGTTAGCGGTACTAATACTTTCTATCTTACTTGTAGGCTGCCAAGAGGCTGAAAAGAATACAGCTGTTGAAACAGATTCTGTACAAGAAGTAAAGGAATACACTGTAACGGACGATATGGGGAACGAAATTACATTTGAAGAAGTTCCCGACTCGGTTGTGTCTCTACAACCAAGCAACACAGAAATTCTATTTGCCCTTGGCGTGGGAGATAAAATAGTGGGAGCTACAGAGTATGATACCTATCCAGAAGAAGCACTGGAAATTGAAAGAATTTCCGATTCTATGAGCTTTAATGCAGAACGGATTTTAGAGATAAGCCCAGATGTAGTGATAGCGTATACCACCGGTTCTGAGGAAGAGCTTAAAGTGTTGGAAGATGCGGGTTTAGACGTTTTTGTCATTCAATCGGCACTGTCATTTGAAGACGTCTATGGTGATATTGAACAGTTGGCCGCAGTAATGGGAGTTGAGGATAAAGGAATAAACCTTGTTAACTCTATTAAAACTACTATTCAAAGTGTTGAGGACAAAGTATCGGGTGTAGCTAATCAGAAACAAGTTTATTTTGAGATAAGCCCCTCTCCTGAAATTTTTACAACTGGTAAAAATACGTTTCAACAAGAAGTTTTGAATAATGCTTCTGTTGTGAACATTTTTGGAGACCAAGAGGGATGGATTAAATTATCTGAGGAAGATGTCATTAAGAAAAATCCTCCGATTATCTTAACTACCGTAAATTATGTAGAAGATCCAATTGGTGAGATTAAGGCTCGTCCAGGCTGGAACCAGCTAGAGGCTGTACAAAACAACGCCATCTTCCAATTAGATTCGGACATAATGTCTCGCCCTGGTCCACGAATTGGTGAAGCTGTGGAACTAGTAGCCAAAACCGTTTATCCAGAATTATTTAAATAAAGTAAAGGATGGTCTCGTTTTGAGGAGGCCATCTTCTTTTATTTTAAAACAGGTACCTTTCAATGGATAATAGTGTTATGGTATAGTACTATTTAATGAATAGTACCGAGGAGGAGTTAGAAGTGACAGCAAACGTTTATATTGAGACATTAGAAAAACAGCTATATATTTTAAATGCTAAGGAGCGCCAAGCGGTTGTTCGAGATTTCCAAAAATATTTTTGTGACTTGTTAAGAGAGGGGAAATCCGAGCAAGCAATAATAGAATCATTAGGAGCACCATCGTATATAGCAAGGGAACTACTTAAGGCTTACTCCGAAGAGGAAATGATCGTAACAGAAGTGGCATATGAAAGTGCATATATATAAAATGCTACAAAGGCTAGTTACCCTTTGTAGCATGACTTCATTGACAAGTTTTAACTGGTTCATTGGGAATCCAAATTTTACAGTTTGAATCTGATAAATCCCCGTCTGTATAAACTTTCATCTCTGGTGTGTTGCCTATATCACTAACCCCTATCCCATCACACAAACTCCAAGAGGCCCTTTTATTTCTTCGTTATTTAAAGAAATAAAGAGCAACAAGCTTTTGTATAGATTCTTATAGACTGATATCTAGGAATGTATATTAACACATGCAAAAAGCCGCCTATTAGAATTTGGCGGCTTTTTGCATTAGATATTTTTTTTAGTTACTGTTTCTTTGTCTTCTATTTTAAATTCTTCTGCAACATCGTCTACTATATCTTTAGTTGAGCTTTTAAATTCTTTTAACGTCTCTCCAATTGCTCTACCCAATTGAGGTAATTTTTTCGGACCGAACACGATTAAAGCAATAATTAATATAATGATTAAACCTGGTATTCCGATATTTGGCATTATAATCTCTCCTATACTGTTTCTGTATATTCTCATGTGTTTTTTCAATAGTAGTTAATCATACATAAAATTGGTTGTTTTGTATCAATAACACATTATACTCCTACGTTTAAATTTGTAAATAATTTAGTGTTAAAAATAATCTAAGCGTTTTGAACTGGAAAAGTCTCTTCGTTATAAAAGTACCTTAATCCCTTCTGCAAAAATTTAATTATATAAATATAATCTTATCGTTTATTTATCCAGGAAATACTAATTAATTTATGCCCATAATACAAAGGTTTTTCTATTATTCTGCATTAATTATAAAAATTTAATGTTTTTTCAGAATAAAATTATATTTTTATAATCGAAATAAATATCTAGTTTTTAAGAAATAAAAGGAGTAGACTGTAAAACGGTTGTTTTGTATTTATAAAAATTACGTTTTCATAGTTGTGTGTACTATGTTAAAGGAGAATAAAAGTGACGCAATATAACTTAGAAGAATTAAAACTGTTGAATCAAGTAATTTTTGCTTTATTTATAGTAGCAGATTTAGCTCTTGGCCTCTTTTACTTTAATAATGAGTTTCCTTGGTTCGCGTTAATAGGTTCAAGTATCGGACTAGCTATAATTGTTCTTTGCTGGACTGGAAAAAAATATATATACTTTGTCTCATTTTTATTGGTTTATACGATCCTATTCTCATTAGTTTATAACTGGAATGCAGTTTTTCATTAATCAGAATATCTTTTAAGCCATTGTTTACCTAAATAAACAATAAGCTATTTATACTAATTTACATTGGAGGTCATATTATGTCAGAACAGGAAAACAAGACTACTTACTTAGATAAACGTTCATCTAGACGTACTTTTATCAAAAACTCTGGATTAACAGTTGGTGGAGTTGTATTAGGTGGAGCACTCGGTTCTTTACTAGGGAAAGACTCAACATCTAAAACTAATGAAACTGGGGTTCATTCAGCAACTACTAGTGTTAACTTCAACCAAGCACTTATGTATTTTGACAAAGCACAATTTGACACGATAGAAGCTGCAGCAGAGCAAATTTTTCCTAAAACTGAGGTAGGACCCGGGGCGAAAGAATTACTTGTTGCATATTATATTGATCACCAACTCGCAGGAAGCTTTGGCCTAAACTCAAAAGAATATATGACCGGTCCTTTCTTCCCTGCAGAAGCAGTTCCACAACAAGGGTACCAAACACATTTGAACCGTCAGCAAGTGTTTAATCTTGGAATTGCAGCTTTAAATACAGAGGCTGCAAAGAAATCCGATGATAAACCTAAATTTGCTAATTTAACAGAAGAACAACAAATCGAAATCTTAAAAGATTTTGAAGCTGATAAAGTTAAATTAAATGGAGCCGTTAGTTCCTCCTTTTTCTTCTCTTTACTTAGAAAAGTAACAATTGAAGGAGTATATGCTGACCCTATGTACGGCGGTAACAAAGATATGGCTGGTTGGAAAATGAAGAATTTCCCTGGACATCAATCAAGTTATACTAATGTATTAGAAAAAGATGAATTCGTGAAAATAGATCCTATGAGCTTAAACTCTCAGCATCAACACTAATCAGCACAAATAGAAAGGGTGAACAACTTTGGCAACTAAATTACCAAAAACAGATATAGTTTTAGTAGGGGTAGGCTGGGTAGGCGGTATTATTGCAGCAGAACTTACAAAAAAAGGATACAAAGTAGTAGGTATCGAACGTGGTAAAGAACGTTCAACTGAGGATTACTTTATGGCTCACGATGAACTACGTTACGCAGAGCGTAAAGAAATGATGCAGGATCTTTCTAAAGAAACAATTACATTCCGTCACGATATGACAAAACGAGCATTACCTTACCGTGAATGGGGTAGCTTCCTAATTGGAGAAGGAACAGGTGGTTCAGGAGAGCATTGGAACGGTCAAACTTACCGCTTCCTACCATACGATTTCGAAATCTATTCAGAAACTGTTAAACGTTATGGAAAAGGTAAAATCCCTAAAGGGATGATGCTTCAAGACTGGGGTATAACATACGAAGAGTTAGAACCATATTTTGATAAATTTGACGCTATGACAGGTATTAGTGGTGAGGCGAATCCACTACCTGATTCTCCACAAATTAAATACCCTAACCCGCCGATGCTGGAAACACCAGCTATAAAATTATTTAAAAATGCAGCGAAAGAGCTTGGATATCATCCATACCATATGCCTTCTAACAATCTATCGCAATCTTATACTAATCCAGATGGCGTTTCTCGTGGCGCTTGTCAATATTGTGGTTTTTGTGAGCGTTTTGGTTGCGAATATGGAGCAAAAGCATCACCAGTAGTTAC
Source organism: Psychrobacillus sp. FSL K6-4046 (assembly GCF_038624605.1). NCBI lineage: Bacteria > Bacillati > Bacillota > Bacilli > Caryophanales > Bacillaceae > Psychrobacillus > Psychrobacillus sp. FSL K6-4046. The sequence continues at coordinate 3,590,589 of NZ_CP152020.1, read as the reverse complement.
AGTATTACCTGTGGCTAAAGAAACTGGTAACTTCGAAGTACGTACTCATTCTGTTGTACGTAAAGTTCTACACACAAATGGAAAAGCTACTGGCGTATTATACGTAGATATACGTACTGGTGAAGAGTTTATCCAAGAGGCAGATGTAGTTGTAGTATCAGCATATCAAATGAATAATATTAAACTTTTATTAAACTCTCAACTTGGCCGTCCATATGATCCAGTTACTGGTACAGGAGTCATTGGTAGAAACTATGCATACCAAACAATTCTGGGGACTGCTGTAGGTTTCTTTGATAAAGAGTTCAATTTATACGGTGGTGCGGGATCTCTAGGTGCTCAAATTGATGACTTCAACGGAGACTTCTTTGATCACACTGACCTAGATTTCTTACATGGTGCGACTATTCAAATTACCCAATTAGGGGATCGTCCTATTGCAAACAATCAGATTCCAGCAGGCGTTCCAACTTGGGGGAAAGAATTTAAAGACGCATCTGTTACAAATGCAAACCGTGCTCTTATTGTTAAAGCACAAGGTGCTTCTCTACCTTGGCAAGATAATTACATCGATTTAGATCCAACTTATAAAGATGCATTCGGTGATCCATTACTTCGTATGACGTTTAATTGGAAAGACCAAGATCGTCAACTAATGAAGTTTATGGGAGAAAAATCAGCTGAGATCATGAAAAAAATGGGTGCAAAAGATATCAAAATTAATGGTCTCGAAGTCGGAGATTACGATATTCGTAACTACCAGTCTACTCATAATACTGGTGGAGTAATCATGGGCTCTGATCCAGAAACAAGTGCTTTAAACAGCTATCTACAAATGTGGGATTGTGAAAATGTATTTGTACCAGGTGCAAGTGCTTTTGCTCAAAACTCAGGTTACAACCCTACTGGCACAGTTGGAGCACTAGCGTATCGTGCAGCAGAAGGTATTGAAAAATACTTAAAAACTGGCGGATTATTAGTTTAAAATCGAGAAGCTTCTATATAAAGAAATAATATTTGATTAAACTTAACAAATAATTTTTACTCATAGAATTAGTCAACAACTTAAAAACTGCTATCTTCTTTCCATCAAAAGAAGGTAGCAGTTTTTTAATATATGGATTCATCCACAAACTTTTAACTACTCTTTTGGATTTCTAAGAAACTTGCACAGTTTGTGTAAATTTCGGTCTGTTCGAACCGAATTTTTGTGGGTTCCTTGGACTGTTTAATCTGCCAAGATTGCTTCTACTATTTCTTTAGGACGAACATCAAGAGTAGATAAATCCATGAGATCGATCCAAATCGGTTCATATTTTCCTTTTTCTTTAGAAGTGCTTACATATTCATCTCCATCTCCGGATCCAAACGTACCGCTTACAATATCAGCTAAGTAATAATATTGAGTTCCGCTATATGGTAGTACTTTAAAAAGTCTTTGGATGCGAACATGTACCCCTAGCTCCTCATATGTCTCACGAATAGCTGCTTCCTCAGGGGTTTCTCCATTCTCGATACCTCCACCCGGAAATACATAGTAGGTGGTATAAGGCTTAGTCCTTTTGATCAGTGCAACTCGACCTTGTTCTAGAATAATAGTGGCTCCTCGATTTCTCATCTTATTCCCCCTTCACCTATTTTTAAGAAAATTATAACAATAAATTAATGGAAATATGTAAAGAGTTCTTTACATTAGATAAATTTTTGATTATTCTGTATGTAAAGATATATTTACATTGTAAGCAAGGAGGAAGTAAATGGCAAAGGTCATTAATCATATAAGAGAAATCCGATTAAAAAAGGGGATAACACAGATTCAAATGGCGGGTGATTTACAAATTACCAGACAAACCATTACAGCGATTGAAAACAATAAATACAATCCCAGCTTAGAGCTTGCACTTAAACTAGTACGTTATTTTGATGTACCTATTGAAGAATTATTTTATCTAGAGGAGGAATAAGGGTGAAGAAGGGCTATGAGATCCTATTGTACGGAATAATTAGTGGATGTATCATTGGTGGCTCGTTTTTAGGGGTGTATATCTCGGGTAAAGAGGAGGGCATCTTCGATTGGGGGCTTTTCTTGCCAATGTTAGCTGGAGCATTAGGGGGCTTTTCTGTCTTTTTGCTTTATGCATGGTGGCGTCAAAAACGGATAGGAAATGTACCGGATATGGATGAACGCACAACTGTGATGATGAAGAATTATTTTTCTTCTGTACTTTATTTTGTCCTCTTCGGTACAGGGGCCATATTATTAATATTATTTGCGCTTGGTGTTGAAACAATAGAAATAGGAATACTCATTATTTATATGATGATCCTATTTATGTTAATTGGTATTGGTACTTTTATAATCAAGAAGATTTGAGGGACATAGAAAGGGTATTATAAAGGTAGTTTATAAGGTCTATAAAGCGTATGCAGTATAAATAGACTAAGAAGGGATGTTAAGAAATGGTTCATGTTTTATTTGTCTGTCTAGGTAATATTTGTCGTTCTCCCATGGCGGAGGCTGTATTTAAGCATCTAGTAGCAAAGGAAAAATTAGAAGCGAGTATTCGAGTAGACTCAGCTGCTACAAGTGGGTGGCATATTGGAGCCCCGCCACATCCAGGGACAATAGCCAAGCTAAAAGAATATGACATTTCCACAGAGGGTATATCCGGACGTCAGCTACAAAAAGAAGATTTTGAAGAATTTGACTATATTGTTGGTATGGATGAAAATAATATTAAAGATATACGACAAATGCTTGGTCAACCTGATCATCCCAAAATTATTCGTTTTTTAGATTGGACTGAGCACAAGAAAGATGTACCTGATCCTTATTTCACTGGTGATTTTCAGGAAACCTATGATTTGGTTTTAGAGGGCTGTGATGCACTTCTAGGCAAAGTTAAACTCGATTATAAAGAGCAACTGTAGCAAGAGGGGGAATAAAAGTGGAGTATGAATATTTTCATGGGGTACCGGACAAACAGACGCTTTCTGGTGTTTTGGAGCTACATAAGCATGTATTTGACGGCTCAGACTTGGCAACAGAAAAGTTAAAAGAAAAAAACAATTTAATCCTGTTTGTAGCAAAGGATGGAGACCGTGTAGTAGGATTTAAAATTGGCTACGACTACGGAAATCGCACCTTTTATAGCTGGCTTGGCGGTGTTCACAAGGACTATCGTGGAAAAGGAATAGCCAAAGAACTGATGCGCAGACAGCATGAACTTGTTAAGTCAATGGGGTACACAAAAGCCCGTACCATCTCAAGAAATGAAAAAAGAGAAATGCTAATTTTAAATATAAAGTTTGGGTTTGATATTAAAGAAACATTTATAAGTAATAAAGGTACGCATAAAATTGTGCTAGAAAAAATGCTATAGGGAGGAAACTAAATGACGGATTGCTTAGGCTGTATGTTAGCGAATAAAAAACAAGAGATATTTGTTATATTTGAGAATGATCATATTACCTGCTTTTTAGACCAAGAACCCTTTAATAATGGGCATGTGCTTATACTTCCAAAAAGGCATTATGAGGATGTGGATGACCTAGATGTTGAGGTAGCCTATTCGATCATGGATGCATCAAGGCTAATCTCTAAGGCTATCAAAAGATTATATGCCCCAGATGGGATTACAATCTGTCAAAATGGAGGAGTCTTTAGTGAATTGACTCATTACCATATGCATGTTGTCCCGAGGTATCAGGGGCAACAATTCGCAGAATTTTATCAAGATGAGCCACTCGTACGCAATCTAGAAAGCATGCAAACTGTTACAGCTAAATTAAGAGACTCAGTTCGGAATGTTATAGCAGAAGGTAAATAAAATAATTCGTGTAGAGTCTTGTCCGAGAAGGAAAGGCTCTTTTTTAGCTTATGGAATTGTTATTGTTAATAGTTCGGTCTAACTAGGATATTCACATATACTTAAAGGTATCTTAGTGTGAAGTGAATGGAAGTTAATGTATTTATTTTTGCTACTTACAAGGAATCTAATGTATAATAACACAGTAGAATTCTAGAGTACGAAAACAAAATGTGAAAGAGAGTGGGACTTTATGGGTCGTAAGTGGAATAATATTAAGGAAAAGAAAGCTTCCAAAGACGCTAATACTAGCCGTATTTATGCCAAATTTGGTCGTGAAATATATGTTGCAGCAAGACAAGGTGAACCAGATCCTGTCTCCAATCAAGCATTAAAGGTTGTATTAGAGCGTGCAAAAACGTATAGTGTGCCAAAGCATATTATTGATAAAGCAATTGAAAAAGCAAAAGGCGGGTCTGAGGAAAGCTATGATGAGCTGCGCTATGAAGGCTTTGGTCCCGGGGGATCTATGGTTATCGTAGATGCATTAACTAATAACGTAAACCGTACTGCTTCTGATGTGCGTGCTGCATTTGGTAAAAATGGCGGCAACATGGGAGTTAGTGGTTCCGTATCTTACATGTTTGATGCAACAGCAGTTATTGGGTTAGAAGGAAAAACAGCTGACGAAGTATTAGAAATCCTAATGGAGGCTGATGTGGATGCTCGTGACATCTTGGAAGAAGACGACGCGGTCATCGTATACGCTGAGCCAGATCAATTCCATGTGGTGCAAGAAGCTTTAAGAGCAGCAGGAGTTGAGGAATTTACAATTTCTGAGCTTACAATGCTTGCACAAAACGACATTGCATTGGATGCAGATGCACAAGCACAATTTGAAAAAATGATTGATGCTATTGAAGACTTAGAGGACGTTCAGCAAGTTTATCACAATGTAGAATTAGCTTAATGATATACAGAGGAAATCTTCACTTCAGGAAACTGGAGTGAGGATTTTTTGTGATATGGACTTTCTACAAAGTATATGAAACCCAAAGACAAATCATTTAGCTGAATGGATATAAGTGACACCTGGGCTAAGCGTTTATCAAGGCAAGAAGAATCCTATTAAATTTTTTAAAGGGAGAAACTGTTGGAATTATGGAGCGTCTAATTGGTAAAAGGAGGAAGTGGAAATGAGGAAATCCTTTATTTTTTATTATGCATTAATCCTGCTGTTAGGCAGCTTCTTTATCCTAAGCCCAGCTATGGCAAGCTGGGCTTATCAGTTTGTAGTTTGGGATGGTGACGTGTATATAATTACGGAAGAAAACGTAGAGAAAATAGGCAAGGAGATTGGACATGTAACAAAATACTCAGATAGAGAAGGAACGTATTCAGGTAATTTTTCTAATACATTTCCTAAAGGGACTAAGTATTATGAAATAGTGGAAGTAGATCCAGAGGAAGCTATTGCTGTTGAATCAGAAGTAGGGATATACGTGAAAGCAAATAGTGACGGAGAGTATGCGGGAAGTAAGAAGAACAATTGGAATACAACATACGTTTTCGTTGGAGGAGGGGTACTCCTTGTTCTCTTCATAGTCATTGCAATAACGTATGGCCTTGGAATGAAAGGGAAAACCAATCGTGGATAAACCAGTTCTTATCACCGTAACTCATGATCCAGATGGTGAAGAGTGAAGAAACTCTTTGTGCTTTGGGTAATCGTTAATGTCAAAATAAAAAAAGAGTAGAACTGTGACCATGAAATAGTTCTTCTCTTTTTTATTATTAATGGGTAGCAGAGTTATTTCTCCGATATTTCCATTGCTGATATTGGAAACGAAAGAAGCAACCTATACAAAATCCTAAGATAGCCACAAATGCTGCTAAGCCAACCATGACGGTTGCAATATTAAATAAATTGCTCCACTTTAGGAAAAAGCTAATGCTAGCTACAACTAAAAAGCCAACTGCAAGCCATTGGTTAAATCTTAGCTGATCATAATCCTCTTGGATATATTCACTACCAGGTTTCTTTAAAAATCTTTTTGCTATAACTAAGATAGGGTGGAATCCAATTAATAAACTGGATAGATTAGCGATTAATGGTATAAGTAGAATCCATGCTGATTGAGTAAGAAGCGCTATGACTACGGAGGTTACTATTGACCACTGATTGACCATAACAAGGGGTTTTGGAATTGTCTTCATCTTAAAACCTACTTTTCTGATTGGATTTATATCATTATATGTTGATTTTCAGTTAATGTAAATTAATTAAGAACTAAATGACCTATTTCCCGGGAAATCGACATATTTTTTGAAAAGTGTCTGAGAAATAACTAGTCAATAAATTAAAAGACGTGAAATCAACAACAACTTGATTTTCACGTCCTTATTTCTTTTTAAATCATCTCTCTTATTGTTTGGTAGGGAAACGGCGACGAGGAGATTGAAGCCGTGCCCTCGAAAAGCTTCTGTCGTAACAGAAAACATACATTTTATTTTGAGGAGTGTTACGTCACATCCTCTTTTGTGTTATTTGGTTTTTAACTGATTAATCTTTTGGGTCAGTAAATTAAATTGCTCATCTAACTCGGCATATTTGGAATCCTTAGGAAGAAGGTAGCTTAACTGACCTAAAATGGCGAGACGCTCTGTTTCTAAAGTGAGGAGAATTTTTTCGACTTCATTTTCCTCTTCTCTATGGAGCCACTCATTGTAAGTCATCTCAACTTTCTGGACTTTCTTATTTTCAAATATAAGTAGCTTGTTGGTTAGCTTTTCTAAAAAATAACGATCATGAGTTACAAGTAAAATAGTACCTGGATAAGTGGAAAGAGTTTTTTCTAGCTGCTCTCGAGAGGGTAAATCGAGATGATTTGTAGGTTCATCTAAAATAAGTACATCTTTTTGATCTAACATGAACTCCATTAACTTGAGTTTTACCCTTTCACCCATACTCATAGTAGAAATGGGACGTAGCCAATGGTCCTTTGAAAATCCCAAGTTGGTCATCAGAGTTTGAATGATTCCTCTTGTTTCGAAATCTGTAGTTGCGAAAAAGTCAGAGGGGGTCTGCTCATTCGGAAGGTCGAATACAGTTTGTCGTAAATAGCCGATATTCATCGAATCCGTTTTCCAAAGCTCACCGTCAAAGGGTTCCTCTCCTATAAGCATCCGGAAGAAGGTTGTTTTACCACTTCCATTAGCACCTATAATACCAACGCGTTCATTTGATTGAATAGTAAAGGAGGTATCTTGGAAAAGAGTTTTGGCATTAAAGGATTTGCTTAAATTTCTGACTTCTAAGATGCGTTTTCCCTTTTTCTTATTCCCATCAATAGTGAAATTGACTTCCTTTTCCTCTACTGGACGATCTACCCGATGCTTAGAAAGCTCTAGCTCTAGTCGTTTTTGTTTAGAGCGGATTTGAACATCCTTTTTCTTTGCCTTCATTCGGAAATATTCTTTGTAGCCATCCTTCTTTGTCGAATCAGCATGAGCCTTATTAGTCCATTTTTTTAACTCTGCAATTTGTTTTTCTACGAGTTGTACTTTCGATTGTTGCGCGTTATATTCTCTCTGTTGAGTATGGATTATTTCTTCTTTTCTTTTGCGGTAGGTAGAATAGTTTCCTTTGTAAGGAGTTAGTTTTTGATATTCAATTTCCCATATATAATTTGATACTTGGTCTAAAAAGTAACGGTCATGAGAGACTAAAATAATGGTTCCTGGATAGGTAGCTATTTGCTCCTTTAAAAAGGATAGACTGCTTTGGTCTAAATGATTAGTAGGCTCATCAAGTAATAGTAAGTGAGACTTTTCTGCAAAAACTTTAGCTAGTCTTTTTTTCATTTTTTCTCCGCCGCTTAAACTATTATAAGAAAGGGTACGGGGAACAGACCACTTGCTCATATAAGTCCATTCATCCTTCTCCACTTCAGTTGAAAAGAAATTCTCGTCCTCTTGCTTGCAGTAGCTAATGGTCGGAGGAGCTCCTATCCATTCGATTTGTCCAGAAGAGGAGGGAGCTTCGCCTGAAAGGACGGATAGAAGCGAAGATTTGCCTTCACCATTTCTTCCTACAATACCTATTACAGCACCTAAAGGTATATCCGTTTTTATATTTTTAATAATTTCTTTATGACCATGTGTAATGCTTAGATTTACTATTCTTCCTTGTATTGTCATAACATTTCCTCCCTGCCGGAGAGACTAAAAAATCCCTCCGAGTATAGACGGAAGGATTCTGCTGCCATTTAAATGTACGACAAAAAAATAACTACAAAATGTTTGCAGTAATTCACTGATCTGATTTGAAAAATGGGCAGACTCATCCTATTTCCGTTTTAGCTAAAAATATTTTTCTGCGTTAAGCAGCAATATTAAGCGAGAAATAAGATTATAAAATCATAGTCCACCCATCGTCCCTTCGATATTAGTTACTAATTAATATAACATATTCTTCTGAAAATTAAAGGTTTAATTAATACAGTGCTTGACTAGACCTTGGACTTTCCATTTCAAGTTCATCGTCTGTTCTTCTTTTTTGTATGAACCAAATTCCTATGATAAGCACGAGTCCAATCCCACTACTTAAAACCTCAGGAACAATAAGCATTAACCCGGCTACAAATAAGACAGATCGCTCCCAAAACCTTGAATATCTGATGAAATAGCCAATCATAGAGCTGCTTACCGCAACCATCCCAATTAAAGCACCAGCCAAGGATAGTATCAGACTGACCAGTTCCACATCCACCATAACTAAAATGGGATTATAGATAAAGATATATGGAACGATAAAGGCTGCTATGGCTAGTTTGACTGCATTTAAACCTGTTTTAAAGGGGTTTGCCCCTGCAATACCTGCCCCCGCATAAGCTGCAAGACAGACAGGAGGAGTGATATCCGCAACTATTCCGAAATAGAATACAAACATATGAGCAGCAATTGGAGCTACCCCGAATTCATTTATTAAAACTGGAGCCGCAATAGTAGCTGTAACTACGTAGTTTGCTGTAGTAGGTAATCCCATTCCTAAGATAATACAAGCTATCATAGTGAATATGAGAGCAAGAATTAGATAACCATTGGATAGGGCCACCACTCCTGCAGCAAATTTGGAGCCAAGGCCTGTCATACTTACAATGCCAGCTATAATTCCAGCTGTAGCAACCGCTGCTATAACTGGAAGAGCAACTCTTGTACCTTGCTCTAAAACGTGTATTGTCTTTTTAAAGGACATTCTTGTTTCTTTTCGTATTAAGCTCACTAGAAAGGCAGCGATTATTCCAAACAGTGCAGCACGTTGCGGAGTAAAACCGTAAATAATGGTTCCTGTAATTACGAAAAGTGGTAAAAGCATATACCAATTCCGTTTCATTGTCTTTGTAAAAGAGGGTAATTGTGACTTAGGTAATCCATGTATCTTCAGTTTTTTTGCCTCAAAATGAGTGCCGATAAAAATACCTGTAAAATAAAGAATAGCTGGAATAATAGCCGCCAACATAATAGCCCCGTAGGATACACCTAAAATCTCCATCATAATAAATGCTGCTGCACCCATCATAGGAGGCATAATTTGACCGCCGGTAGATGAAGCAGCTTCAGTTGCACCAGCAAATTCTGGCTTGAATCCTGCTTTCTTCATCATAGGAATGGTGAAGGACCCTGTTGCCACCGTATTACCAACGGAGCTCCCTGAAATAGTTCCTTGCAGTGCACTCGCTACAACTGCTGTTTTTGCTGTACCGCCTGTATATCTTCCTGTTAAGGAAAAGGCTAAATCATTGAAGAATTTCCCTACATTTGTTTGTACGAGCATTACGCCAAAAAATAGAAAGAGGAATATGAACTTTGCTGAAATTTGAACTGGGGTGCCGAAGATTCCACTTTCCTTGTACCAAAGTGCAGTAGCGGTTCGCTCAATCGAAAATCCAGGATGTGAAAGGATTTGAGTAGGGACAAAATTTCCGAAGATAGCATAAAGTATGGCTACTAAAGCCACTATGACGATTGGCAAACCAACCGTTCTTCTGGTCGCTTCCAGGACGAGAAAAATCCCAAGGATGGAGATAATTACATCAGGTATGCTATATCCGGAAATTCTGCTCTGTAAAATTGAATCAAAAAAGAATATTTTATGATAGGTCACATACATCGCAGTAAAGGCAAGTACAATGTCATACCAGGGGATATTTTTTTGTGTTTTTAGCAAATCTCTTTTAAATGGGTACAACAGAAAAATAACTCCGAGAGCAGTTCCTACATGGACGGCTCCTTGTTTTTGAGTGGGTAAAGTTCCATAGTAGGCAGTATATAGATGGAATACGGTTAAGGCTACACCTAAAAAGGTAACGACCCATGCCCACTTTCCAATATTTGTTCGGAATTGATTTTCTTTATCGTATTTTTCCAATATTTCTTGCGCATTTACAGGTTGCTGATCTTTCATTGCCTCACCTCATCTTTAACTGGATTTATTTATACATCGATTTTATTTTACATCGTCTAAGCTTTTAATATCGGAGCTTTCACGTGTAACAATTTGAATAACCTCTGGATAAATATGACCAATAAAAGCGGCGTTCGGAACCTCATGTCCTTCAAATGCAGCCTCACCATTTACTGCTTGTAATGCTGGCACATGTACAGACATACCTAAATCCATGTTTCCATCTCGAATACTGGATAGATTTTCTACGGATGCTCCAGTTTCTGTATTCGTTAAGTTAAATCCTTCTATATGTTTGTTCCAAATGCTTGCCATCTCTCCACCTAGTGGATAATAAGTGCCGCCTTGGCTTCCGGTGCCTAGTATAAAATCATTTTTTCGATTGCTTTTATCAGCAGTCAGCTCAGCAACCGGATTGTCTACAGTAAGACCCTGTTCCTCATAGTAACGTTTAGCTCCAGGATGAATTGGAAGCCCCTCAGCTCCATTTAGCGCATTTTCTAAAATCATTTGTTTTGCCTGAGCATGTGTATTTTCATTGGCATTTTCAATCATGATCTTAGTTAGCTCATACCCAAGTTCTTCATCAATCGTATCCGTACTTCCCATTAAAATGGCGTACGCTGTAACCGTTTCTACATCGGAATCCAAAAAGTCGTATGTGTCCTTAGGTATAGTGTGACGTCTATAGCCACTATTCTCTTCGATATAAGAAATTGCATCATCAGATAAGCTCATCATTACTACATCTCCGGCAGAATTCTGCAAGCTCTCAATACTAGCAGCAGGGAGGCCAAGAATACCAATAGAAATATCAATATTTCCATCCTGAACACCATCAGCAGCATCTCCGAATCCTTCCTGATAAGCCTTGTAATCATCGTCTGTAATTCCATATGCATCTAAAATTAGCTTAGAAACAGAGTTAGTTTCACTAGCAGGTGGCCCAATTGCAATATTTGGCTTACCCCCACTACATCCAGCCATAAACAATGCTAAAACTGTGATAAACAAAATAATGCTAAAACTTTTCTTCTTCATTTTCTCTCCCCCCAAAGGATTATTATCATCTCAATGACAGCGTTTTCAAAATTAAAAACAACAATATAATTGTCATTTTAAGTAGATGATTATTAATATTATACTTTTAATCTAAAATTTTACAACTAAATATCAGTATTTTCAGATATTTAAGGTTTGATTACAGAGAGATTGCAGGTGCCTGGCACCTGCAATCTCTCTGTAATCATTCTGGGTACGGATGTTTGTTTGTATTTATAGAAGGAGTTAATTAATTATTTCAAAATGTATTTAAATTCGTGATTTTTAATAAAAATTACTGTACAATAAGCACATATTTGAGGAGGTAATGAGAACATGAAACAGTTAGATGCACATGAGATTATTTCTTACATTCAACACGCAAAGAAATCCACACAAGTGAAGGTATACATAAAGGGAAATGGTATTGACCAACTTTCTTTTGGGGAAAATACAAAAGTTTTTGGACAAGGAAATTCTCTTATTCTATTTGGAGAATGGTCGGAAATTCAACCTACTTTAGAACAGCATAAGGATCAAATCGAAGATGTAGTAGTAGAAAATGAGAGCAGAAATTCTGCTATTCCACTATTAGATTTAAAAGGGATAAATGCAAGAATTGAACCAGGTGCTGTTATCCGTGATCAAGTGAGCATTGGGGATAATGCGATTATCATGCTTGGTGCAGTGATTAATATCGGAGCTGTAATAGGTAAAGGAACAATGATCGACATGGGAGCAATCCTTGGTGGCCGTGCGACGGTTGGAGACAATTGTCATATCGGAGCTGGAGCAGTGCTTGCAGGTGTTATAGAGCCACCTTCTGCTACTCCGGTAATTATTGAAGACGACGTATTAATCGGTGCGAATGCCGTAGTCCTAGAGGGATGCCGTGTTGGTAAAGGAGCAGTTGTTGCAGCTGGAGCAGTTGTTACGAAAGATGTGCCACCGTATACAGTTGTTGCTGGTACCCCTGCAAAAGTGATTAAGGATATCGATGCACAAACAAAATCGAAAACAGAAATCATGCAAGAACTACGTCAAATTTAAGAAGGTGACATATGAAGGCCTTACTTGATATTCGTCGCGATTTGCATCGTATACCGGAGCTTGGCTTTGAAGAAGTGAAAACGCAGGCATATCTTTTAGAGCAGATAGGATCCCTTCGACAGGATCGGTTAACGACTATTACATGGAAAACAGGAATTGTAGTGAAAGTAGAAGGGCTTCAACCAACTCAAACGATTGGCTGGAGAGCTGATATTGATGGTCTGCCAATCAAAGAAGCTACAGAGGTTAAATTTTCTTCCGAGCATCCAGGGAAAATGCATGCATGTGGTCATGATATGCATATGACTGTTGCACTTGGCTTGCTAGAAAAAATAGTAGATACACCAATAAACGATCATATGGTGTTCTTGTTTCAGCCAGCAGAGGAAAGCCCAGGTGGTGCTCTTCCGATGCTTAACTGGCTAAGGGAAGAGCATCCTGAGCTAGTTCCTAACAAGATATTTGCTTATCACGTAGCACCGGAGTATCCAGTTGGGACAATCGCTACTCGACCTGGCCTCCTATTTGCCAATACGTCAGAGCTCTACATTGACTTAATAGGGAAGGAAGGGCATGCTGCCTACCCCCATCAAGCAAGGGATATGTCAATCGCAGCAGCAACTCTTTTGCTACAGCTACAATCCATCGTGAGCCGTACAATTAACCCAATGAAGCCTGCAGTATTAACTATTGGTAAATTTACATCTGGTACTGTACAAAATATTATTTCAGGTCATGCCCGTCTTGAAGGAACGATTCGTACGATGGATGCTACTACGATGGCATTAATAAAAGAAAAGATAGAGGCTTTTTGCCATGCTACTGAAATCGCATTTGAGTGTGAGGTAAAAATTGATTATGGATCATCCTATTATCAGGTGTATAACAATCATGACATTACCAATGATTTTCTTGCTTTTGCTGAGCAGCATCAAGCAACTAATGCCATTCATTGTGATGCAGCGATGACAGGTGAAGATTTTGGATATTTTTTAAAAGACATACCAGGCATGTTATTCTGGGCGGGTGTCGATTCTCCTTTTGGTCTTCATCATGCAAAGATGAACCCAAGTGAAGAGCTATTAGACTATCTTATCCCTTTTGTGGATCAGTACTTTAGAACACTTACAAGCAATTAAACAAGAAAAGCGCAGGCGCCTATCCCTGCCCCGACAGGCAAATGGGAAAATGCGAGGAGGCAGTCCCTCAGCCACCGCAAACGCTCTTGTTTGCGACGAGCTTGCGCAGGAGCAGTATTTTCCCATTTGACCCCGAGGGGCAAGGCGGTGGAGCTAGACATCGAGAAAAGCGCAGGCGCCTATCTCTGCCCCGACAGGCAAATGGGAAAATGCGAGGAGGCAGTCCCTCATCCACCGCAAACGCTCTTGTTTGCGACGAGCTTGCGCAGGAGCAGTATTTTCCCATTTGATCCCGAGGGGCAAGGCGCCGAAGCTAGACATCAATCTATCCACAGGTGCAGAATTCTATAATTTTCTAAATAACGTAAAAGACAGAGATACTTACTCTCTGTCCTTTTTTATAAAATTTTGTAGAAACCACTTCTAGCTCTTTGGAACTCTACGAATGTACAAACAAATATATTTAAGAAAGCTGGTATTTTATGAGTAATATTATTAGCTATTACAATCAATTTGACGAGTGGGGGAGACTGGAAAGGGAACCGATTGAATTTCAAGTGAATTGGCACTACATAAGTACGTACCTGCCTCCTAATGGGAACGTCCTTGATAATGGCGCAGGCCCGGGAAAATATGCGATGAAGCTAGCTCTTGAAGGATACAATGTGACTCTAACGGATTTAACTCCCAAATTAGTGGAAATAGCGAGAGAAAAGGCAGAAGAATTTAACCTGAAAGGTCGCTTTACCGATTTCCTAGTGGCGGATGCACGAGACTTATCCAAAATCCAAGATGAGCAATTTGATGCTTCTCTTATGCTTGGCCCCATGTATCATATACAGGGAGAAGCCGATCGTATAAAAGCAATCCAAGAATTACATAGAGTAACTAAAAAAGATGGTCTTGTTTTTGTTGCCTTTATGCCGAGAGTTAAACACTTATTAACCTCTTTGACACACCCTGAGAACTGGAAACCGCATGACCAGATGGACAACATCCTTCAATTCAATCAAACTGGCTGCTTTGATCATCAGGAGACTGGACGTTTTACTGGAGCCTATTATTATAATATCGATGACATACAGCCTTTTATGGAATCGAACGGATTTCAAAGTCTGGAATTGATTGGCTCAAATGTAGCTGCAACATTGAACAAGGCAAGTTGGGACTACTGGAAGGAAAAAGGGGAGCAGGAATACGATAAATTAATAAACCTGCTAATTGAAAAAGCCAGCGACCCTTATATGCTAGGGGTATCATCTCACCTGCTGTACATTGGAACAAAAAAATAGGCTATGTTAAAGGTAATGGTGTTTTTAGTATTTTTTTGAAATGTTACAATTAAACTAACAGTGCATTTAGTTATAACTTAAATATTTATAAATAGGAGTTGTATTAATGCAAATACAAAACGTTTCGGAAGAAGATTATTATAAAGTAATTAATGTTTTGAATGAATGGTGGGGTGGTCGAGAGATGACACATTTGTTGCCTCGCCTGTTTTTCGAGCATTTTCAGTCGACTAGTTTCATAGTTGAAGATAATGAAGTATTATCTGCATTTCTAATTGGATTTGTGTCGCAAACAAATATAAATGAAGCATACATACATTTTGTAGGTGTTAACCCAGAATTCAGGAAGAACGGTTTAGCAAGAGAGTTATATGAATTGTTTTTTGCTAAGGTTCGAAGTTTAGGTTGTAACACTGTCCTTTGCATTACTACACCAGTAAACACGGGTTCTGTCTCTTTTCATAAATCAATGGGTTTTTCCGTATCCTTAAAAACTGATTACGCTGGTGTGGGACAAGACCGCATTTTATTTTCTAAAAATATTACTACTTAAAATTGTCCTTGTTCAATTAATGCGTGCGTTAGGTAAAAACAACTTCAAAGTAAAATGACACTGGAGATACTTTTTTCAGCTCATTTTTTATCGTATTATTAATCAATCTCTACTATAAAAAAATAAATAAAAAGGGTGGACGCGATTGTTAACGTCCACCCCTCTATCAATTTATCATTCAACAAGTTGAACATTATAATCCTTAAACCAAATATGCATTTGAGCCAAATATGCCAACAGCTGAGGACCCGTCATCAATTGACCATACCAAGGAGTTTTAAAAGCTTCTCCATTTGATTCGATTAAAGAGTGAAGGCTGCTTGGTGTAAATAATTCATGTAAAATAGAATTCTTATCTAATAACTGTTCCTTGAGCATAAGCTGTACCTTTGCCGCGTAAATAGGGTTATGTGTTTTTGGATAAGGACTCTTTTTACGATAAAGTACCTCGTTAGGAAGAATTCCCTCTAAAGCCTTGCGAAGTATACCTTTTTCTTGATTTCCAACCATTTTAAAATCCCACGGAATATTCCACGCGTATTCTACAAGTCGGTGGTCAGCAAAGGGAACGCGAACCTCCAAACTTGCTCCCATGCTCATACGGTCTTTACGGTCTAGCAGAGTGGTCATAAACCAAATCATATTCATATAAAAAAGCTCTCTTCGTTCAGCTTCTAAGGAGGATTCTCCAAATAGCTGAGGCGTTTCAGCTGCACTGACGTCATAAGCATTTTGGACATAGTCATCGATGTTCAATTTCTTCTGCCAGCTATCATTTAGCAATGAGTGTCTTTCATGCTTGGAGCGAATCCAAGGAAAGCCTGTTTCTGCATTCCCTATCTTATGGAACCAAGGATAGCCTCCAAAAATTTCATCCGCACATTCTCCAGATAATCCAACGGTAAAATCCTTTTTGATCTCCTTACAAAACCATAAAAGAGAGGAATCGATATCTGCCATTCCAGGTAAATCGCGAACATGGACTGCCTCCGTTAAGAATTGGGCTAAATCATCCTGTGTAATAACAGAAAAGTGGTGGGTAGTATTAAGAGTGCTGGAGACCTTTTGGATGAAAGGAAAATCCTCGCTCGGCTGAAATTCATTTCCCTTGAAATGTACGTTATTATTTTCATAATCGATGGAATAAGTATGAAGAGCAGGCTTTCCGTCTCTTTTATAAGCATTCGCCGCCACAGCCGAAATAGCACTTGAGTCTATTCCTCCTGAAAGGAATGTACATAAAGGTACATCGGAAACGAGCTGTCTTTCTACTGCATCTGTAAATAAGAATCTTACATTCTCCACCGTGTCCTCTAAGCTATCGGTATGCTCCTTACTTTCCACATTCCAATATCTCCAGATACGTAGACCATTCTTAGAAAAGGTTAAGGCATGTGCGGGACGAAGCTCCATTATCCCTTTATAAACACCAAAGCCAGGGGTACGAGAAGGACCTAGCCCAATAATTTCTGATAAACCAATACGATCGATTTCCGTTGGGACATCTGGATGTACAAGCAATGATTTTAATTCAGATCCGAAGAGTAACCCTTCATTTCTTTCTGTATAAAACAAAGGCTTTACCCCTAAGCGGTCTCTTGCCATAAAAATCTTTTGTTCTTCTTCGTCCCAAATCGCAAATGCAAAAATCCCATTAAAATAATCAATACACTGTTCCTTCCACTCGATATAAGAGGTTAATAATACCTCTGTATCGGAGTGGCCAGAGAATGAATGCCCTCGACTTAATAATTCTTTTCGAAGCTCCTCTGTATTGTATAGCTCACCATTATAGCAAAGTGTGTAGTTCCTAGATTGATAGCTTTTGCTCATGGGCTGCTTACCACCAATAGGGTCAACCACTGTTAATCTTCGGTGACCAAACGCAGCATGCGCTGTACTCCATACGTTATGGTCATCTGGTCCTCGTTTTTTTAAACACTCTGCCATTTTCTCGACAATAGGGGAATAGCCCCTTAAATCTTTTTTAAAATCAATCCATCCCGTTATCCCACACATATAATTCGCATCCCTTCTTTCACCCCCATAGTATATGCAAAAAAGTACTGTAAAAGTGACGAGAGAAATACACTCCAAATAGTAAAAAGTACCGCGAACATGTAAGGTTCGCGATACTTTCATTTAATATTAGGTTGTTACCTTCAGCATCGTTTTAATCTTTTGAATCATACCACCAGTACTATACGTAAGAACGCTTCGTTTATAGAAGGAAAGGCTAATGACGAATGCGATAATAGAAGTAATAACGAGTATGCCTAAAGCTAACATTGGCTCGAATGCCCCAATGTCTGTTGCCCCAATACGTAGTGGCATTACCATCCCGGATGTAAATGGAATATATGAAAATACCTTTACTAGCATAGTGTCCGGACTTTGTGCGCCAAAGATTAACACATAGAATCCAATGATTCCTATAATCGTCATTGGCATAACAGCCTGGCCCGCTTCCTCCACTTTAGAAACCAGTGAGCCTAATAATGCACCAATGATTAGATTTAATATTATTGTCAGTATTAAAAAGGCAAAAGCATACCCAATGTAAGAGTAGGAAAGCTCCTCAATCATAGGCTGTAGGCTATCCATTTTGGAGCCACCATCAACTGTCATGAAGATGACTGCTAAAACTAGGATCAAAGCTGCAATTTGAGTAATCGCCAAGAGAAATGTCCCAGTCAATTTAGCGATTAAATGAGTAGATGGTTTAACGCTTGCAAGTAGCACTTCTAAAACACGAGAACCCTTTTCAGAAGCTACATCTGTGGTAATCATAGATAAAAATGAAATTAAGAATCCATAAATTAAAGACCCAACAAGCATAGAAGCAACGATTCCTATCGCCTTCTCATCCTCACTCTTACCACCAACCGAGGCTTCATCTAAATTTTTCATAGTGATGACTGTCTCAGATTGCAGGATTTTATCAGCTTCCTCAGCGGATAAATCTAACTGTTGTACCTCATACAACTTCCCTGCATATTGAAGGGTTGAAGATAAGCTAAGCTGATCATTAAATGTGAGTGGTTCATACGTAGCAATCTCAGCACTTAAAGAATTCCCTTCATCTTTTATAAAAATAGCAGCCGCATAGTCTCCATCAATTACTTCCTTTTCTACTTCATTATTAGATTCCGTAGGAAAGGTGAAGGCTAAATCACTATTCGATTGGAATAAAGCATCAATATCGGCATCTGTTTCATTTATCACAGCAATTTCCAATGCTTCACTTTCAAAGAAGGCGGCCTTTATATCTGACCAAAACATCACGATAGAAATTACACCGACATAGATAGCAAGCATGACAATAAATGACTTTGCCTTTATCTTTTCGGTATATAGCTGTTTTACAAGCAACCAGAATTTAGACATTCTTGCCACCTACCTTATCCTTGAAGATTTCATCTAATGACAAGTAATCCAGGCTAAATTTTTCAATATATTTACCATCAAAAATGGAGTCGAAAATCGCTTGAGCATATTTTTCGTCTGCTAGTGTAAGTACATACTGGTCTTTGCCAACATGGACTTGCTTGACGCCTTCCATACTTTCCAGCTTATTCTTAGGTATATCTGTTCGAATGGTTAGTCTTGTCTTCCCGTATTGCTTCTTCAAGTCTAGTAAGCTACCAGCAAACAAAGAGACACCTCGTTTTAATAGACACAAATGGTCACAAAGCTCTTCTACATTTTCCATTTGATGACTAGAAAATAAAATGGTCGTGCCTTTCTCTTTTAGCTCTAAAATAGCTCCCTTTAACAAGTCCTTATTAACTGGATCCAAGCCACTGAAAGGTTCATCTAGAATGAGAAAAGCAGGCTGGTGTATGAAGCTTGCGATTAATTGAACCTTTTGCTGATTACCCTTTGATAAAGTTTCGGCTTTTGCTTTTCTTTTATCCTCTAATTCAAAACGGTCAATCCAATAATCGACTTCTTTTTTTAGTTCCTTTCGGGATTTACCACGAAGCTCACCAAAGAAGTAAAGCTGATCCTCTACTTTCATTGCAGGAAAAATCCCTCTTTCCTCGGGTAAATAGCCAAGAAGGTCTCGGTTAATATTGTTGATATTCGTACCATCCCATGTAATGGTTCCTTCTGTAGTTTCCTGTAAATCTAGTATCATACGAAAAGTTGTTGTTTTACCTGCACCATTTTGGCCGATTAAGCCAAAGATTTCACCTTTTTCGATGGTGAAGGAAAGATGGTCTACTGCAGTAAAATCATGGTAACGCTTGGTTACTTCATTGATTACTAATGCCATACATATTCTCCATTCCTAAGTATTTTTACATAATACTTTATACGTGCAATTACCCTAAACGTTTCAAAAAATTGTGAAACGTTTAGTATAGCCTTCCGTCTAATACATTGATAACAACAAAGGGGACGGTAAAAAATGAAAAAATTACGCTATCTTTATTTAAGCTTTATAGCCATTTGTCTTCTTCTCGCACCTACATTTGTGTTAGCAAAGGAGGGGGAGGATTCCATGAAGTCTAAATTAGAGGGGTTTACCGGAGTGGTTAAAGAAATCACTCATAAAGCGGACAGTGTCATACTTACGGTAGAAACAGAGGAAAAAGAACCAATTGTCACTATTTTTACTATTTCAGATGAGACACTTTTATTTAATAGCGGTACCAAGAAGGAAATTAAACAAAAGGATTTTGTTAAAGGACAACGAATAGAAGCCTATTATGACAAAACACAGCCTAGGATTATGATTTATCCTGCCCAAATCACTCCTGAGCTAATAATTGCGCATGATTCCAAAAATGTAGGCTTTGCTAAAGTGGGAATTTTTAATGATCAGTTAACAAGTGAAGACAATCAGCTGAAGCTTAACATTACTAAGGACACGCTTGTGGTTAATAAGCATGGAGAGAGTATTATACAAAAGAATTTTGCAGGTCATGAGCTAATTGTTTTTTACACCTCCACAACTAGAAGTATTCCTGCACAAGCAATACCATCCAAAGTAGTGGTCTTGGATGATGAAGAGCAGAATGCCAGCAACTTTATCAAATTTACAGGAACCGTTAAGGAAGTTACTAAAGATAATAAAGAAGTGACCTTGACTGTAGAGTCAGACAATGACGAGAAATTGGTATCTATGTTTATATTGAACAAAGACGTTATAGCGCTTAACGATGCTTCAACCAAAGAAGTATCGATTGACTCGTTTCAAAAGGGAACTAAAGTGGATGCTTATTATGATAAAAATAAACCAATGATTCTGATCTATCCACCAAGAATCACACCAGATATAATAGTTGCTCATGGAAAAAAGGGTAGCTTAGTAAAGGTGTCAAAATTCAATGAGGATTTTGTGAGCTTAGACAGTGAGCTTCATCTTCAAATCACCGATCAAACCAAATTAATGGACGAAAAGGGTAAGAAAATTAAACAAAAGGATTTAAAGGGTAAGGAGTTAATCGTATTCTATAGCGCTCCTAAGGGAGAACAGAAGCTTATAACTCCTTCTAAAATTATCGCAATAGACTATGTTGAACCTGCTTTAAAGGAGCTCAATCTTCTAATAGAAGATAACCATTTTATCCACAATGGGGTTAAAATGATTCCTTTACGCCAAGTGGCTCAATACTTAGGATATGAGGTCATATCCCATCCAAAACGAAATAGTATGTATTTAAAGCTTGGTAACGGTTCTTTTACCATAACACGTGGTGAGCTGAAATATGGATATAATAAAAGTATAAGGGAATTCCAAGAGGCTCCTGTTTTGCACAACAAGCAAACCTATGTGTCTGAGGATATTTTAGAGTTATTGATACCTGAGTCGTGAACGAAAGCCATCCCTGCTTTTAGAGAGGGATGGCTTTTGTTTAGATAAAAATATAGAGGATGGAGAAAAAGTAAATGAATATACATAAAATAGATAGCAATTATCCAATGGAATTATTGCTATTAGCTGATCCCTCAGAGGAATTGGTGGAAGCCTATTTAGATAGAGGGCAATGTTATATAGCGAAAGATAGCGACGAAACAATTGGAGTTTATGTATTGTTATCCGTGGATGACGATACTATAGAGCTCAAAAACATAGCTGTGCATGAGCGATATCAAGGAAGAGGTCTAGGAAAAGAATTGGTACTTCATGCGATTGAAAGATCCATGGAGCTTGGATATAAAATAATAGAGGTAGGTACGGGAAACTCTAGTTTAAACCAGCTTGCGCTCTATCAAAAGTGTGGTTTCCGAATCGTATCTGTGGATAGAGACTTCTTCACTATTCATTATTCGGAAAAAATTGTGGAAAACGGAATTCCGTGTGTGGATATGATACGACTAGAAAAAAGATTATCCACAGGAGGACTATAGAGATTAGAGTTTATATCTACACTCTAGATTTCAAACGGGAGTCATCGTCCCGTTTGAAATCGCATTAAGCTATGCGTTATGTAGAAGCTTTAACACTTTCTTTAACTCGGCAGCTTTAATTTGTCCGGGAGCGGAAGCAGAGAGAACGGAACCAAATGTAGCGGCTGAACCAAAAATCTCTCCAGCCATACGACTAACGATACCTGCCTTAGCCATAGACATCGTAATAATTGGACGGTCTGCATATGTAGAATACATTGTGTAGGTAGCATCCAAAAGGGTAAGAACGTCTGCGGGGCTACTAGGCATCACAGCTATTTTGGGGATATCTGCCCCTAGCTTTTGCATAGTTGTCATTCGTTCTATTATGACTTCTTTGGGAGGTGTTCCTTTAAAATCATGGCTTGACATTACAACAGAAATTTGAAAATCCTTAGCTAAAGCTACTAATTCCTCTACATCCTCCGAAAAAAGCTCTATATCCACTAAATCTATTTCTTTTGTTTGGATGACCTCACGCAAAAGCTGCTTATAATAGGTGCTCTCTATAACAGTAGAACCGCCCTCCTTATGACTTCTAAAGGTAAATAGAAGAGGAATTGGATACAAAAAATTGCGTATATAGGAAAGGGTATCCTTGACCACTTCTAGGTTTTCCACTCCTTGTAACAAATCTACTCTCCACTCCACTATATCTGGAGCGCTTTCTTTAACTAGTGGTAGCTCATTTAAAAGGAAATCTTTATCTTTTCCTATTAATGGAACAATGACCTTAGGAAGTCCTTCTCCAATGTGAATATCCCGAATAGAAATAATTTTCATAAATATCTCCCATCATGCAACGTTTTACGTTATATTAACATAAAACGTTTCAAAGGGGATGTAAAAATGAGATTTCAAATCTATGAAAGTGCAGAGAATTTTTACGAGAAGGCAATACCTTTTTTAAAGGAAAATGAGGACAAATTTAGCTTGTTTCTAGGGGTGCTAGAAAGAATACGAGTAGGTGGATATGAAAATCCGCTAATGGCGACTATTGAAGAAGATGGAGAGTTAATTGCTCTTTTTCAAATGACTCCACCACATCCTTTAAATATTATTTTTGTGGATCCAAATAAAATAGAGGCATCCACTGATTTAGGTATAGAAGAAATCATACAACGAGGTATACATATTGATTCTATAATAAGTGTGAAAGAGTGGGCTATGCATTTTGCAGAGAAATGGGAAGAAAAAACCGGTCAACCACACTCTCTATTAATGGACCAGGGGCTATACCGATTAGATCAAGTAGACGATACGTTAGAAGCAAGTCCTGGCTCTTGGAGGCTTGCTAATGACAAAGACGCTCCACTAATCGAATCATGGCTTAGCAAATTTGAAGAAGATACAGGACTTCCGAGAAGCGCAAAAGAAGATATAGCTCAAAGAGTGGAAACTATGTTAAATGCTCGTGAGGTTTTTCTTTGGGAGGATGAAGGGGAAATCGTGTCCATGATGAAGAAGGCGAGACCTTCCGCGCATGGGGTGACTGTTTCTATGGTGTTTACTCCTAAAGAGAAACGACGCAAAGGATATGCTAGAACGATGGTTGTAGCCTGCAGTAAGGAGCTTTTAAAGGAATATGATTTCTGTGTTTTATATACCGATATGCTAAACCCGACCTCCAATAAAATCTACCAAGAAATTGGTTATCAGAAGCTATTAGATTCGGTTCATTTACAGCTTGGCGAAACAAAATAGGGCGTACCTTTAAAAAAATAGCGACTCATATTGACTTTCATATTTTGTTCCTTTAAAATAAGTGAAAATTCATACACAATTCGATGATAAAGAGAGTATTTGAAGAGATAATGTTTAGCGAGTCAGGGGTGGTGAAAGCCTGATACAGGACTTTTCAGAGAAACGCACTTTGGAGAAGCTTTTTGAACTAAGAGTAGAAAAGACCGGGGAAGTCCTCGTTACTAACGTTAAAGCGGTCACAACGTGTGACAACTAGAGTGGTACCACGGGAATTTCAGCTCTCGTCTCTTCATAGAGGCGAGGGCTTTTTATATGGAAGAATTAAATGGGAGGATGACTGTACATGGAATTAGTAAAGCAAATTGCTGCTTTGATTGGTGCCCAACTAGAAGGACTAACAGTAGAGGAAATAGAAAAGCTTTTAGAAACGCCAAAGAACGTAGAACTAGGAGATGTAGCATTTCCTTGTTTTACGCTAGCAAAAATATATAAAAAATCTCCTCAGCTTATTGCCGCTGAATTGGCAAAGCAGCTCAAGGGAGTACTTATTATAAAGGCGGAGTCAGTAGGAGGATATGTGAACCTTTTTTATAATCAGCAAACAGTAGCTAAACTAGTATTAGAGGAAATACTTAAAGATCCAAATCATTACGGCCAGCTGCCAATGAAGAACGAGAAAATTACGATAGATTTCTCCTCACCGAATATCGCTAAGCCCTTTTCTATGGGACATCTACGTTCTACGGTAATAGGAAATGCACTAGCCAATATAGCAGAAAAGAACGGATACAAGACTATTCGTATTAACCATTTAGGAGACTGGGGAACCCAGTTTGGTAAGCTGATTGTTGCTTATAAGCTATGGGGGGATAAAGAAAAAATAGAAGCCTCTCCAATAGAGGAGCTATTGAAAATCTATGTGAAATTCCATGAGGAAGCAGTAAGCGACGAATCGCTGAATGATAAGGCGAGAGCTGCCTTCAAGCATTTGGAGCAGGGGGATGAGGAGGCTAGAGAACTTTGGAAATGGTTCAAGGAAGCCTCTCTTAAAGAATTTCAAGGTATTTATGAATTGTTAGGAATTCAATTTGATTCCCTGGATGGCGAGGCTTTTTATAACGATAAAATGGCAATAGTCGTTAAGGATCTAGAAGAGAGAGGTTTGCTAGTCGAGTCTAGCGGTGCATTAGTAGTGGAGCTCGAGGATATGCCGCCATGCTTGATTCAGAAAACGGATGGAGCAACTCTTTATGCTACGAGAGATTTATCGGCAGCCTTGTATCGCAAAAAAGAATATGATTTTGCAAAGTCATTTTATGTAGTGGGCAACGAGCAATCACTTCATTTTAAACAGTTGTTCAAAGTATTAGATAAGTTGGGATATGGTTGGGCAAAAGCATGTCAGCATGTCCCTTTTGGAATGATGCTAAAGGATGGCAAGAAGATGTCGACCCGTAAAGGGAAAGTAGTTTTATTGAAAGGAGTGTTAGAAGAAGCGATTCAAGAGGCAAAAAGAGGTATTGAAGAGAAAAATCCATCTCTTCCTAATAAAGAAGAGGTCGCAAAATCGGTTGGGGTAGGTGCAGTCATCTTCCATGATTTAAAAAATCATCGTATGAATGATGTAGAATTTTCACTAGAACAAATGCTCAACTTCGAAGGGGAAACTGGCCCGTACGTTCAGTATACACATGCAAGAATATGTTCCCTTCTTCAAAAGGGCAATTTTGATGCTAACAATGTAAGCCTGGAAGGGTTAAAGAAAGAGACTTGGCAAACGATTACGACACTTCAACGTTTTCCACAGGTTATTCAGAAATCCTTTGAACAGGTAGATCCGTCTCTTATAGCAAAATACTGCCTAACGCTATCTCGGCACTTTAATAAATATTATGCACATACAAAAATCCTCGTTGATAACGACACAAAGGTATCCAAACTGACGCTTTGTTATGCGGTTGCGATAGTTTTAAAGGAAGGGTTGAACTTACTGGGTATAGAAGCTCCGGAACAGATGTAAAAGAAAAAAGACTGGTCGTGATTCTGCTCACAACCAGTTTTTTGTATAGTTATTTTAAATCAATAATGATGTCTTCCATTTGGAATTGTTTTTGATCGGCGGTTATACTGCCTTTGTATCCCTTATCTTCTTCAATAAGCTCATGATTACGTAATTCTACCTCGGGAGTTATAATAAGCTGAGTAGCCTGAGGATCAACTTTTTCATATATGGCGCCCCATTTAGTCGAGTGCTTATGAACAGAATAACTCCCACTTTGTTCTTCTAGCGAATAACGATTTCCTAAATTATCCTTAACTAATAATTCAACGATAGCGCTATCCCACTTTTCATATAATTTATTAGTGTCAATTTGTTCAAATAGAAGATGAAACGAATTTGGAGATATCGTTAGCTTTTGAAGATGTACTGTAAGGTCATTTTGACTAAGCTTTTTATCTAATTTATAAATATCAATGTCTGCTTTGTTTAAAGTAAAGTTAAATTTCCAATTACCCTCTATGGGCTCGTTATCAGTGGTTCTTCCTGGGCGCAAATAATCTATATTCCATTCTATTGGTAAAGAGGTTTCTTCTTCCTCCATTTTCATAGTGATAATACCTACATACTTATTCTCACTCTCTGATACTTTACTTGCCTCATGACTTCCAGTTTTAGGAGAGCCTTGAAGGTGAGGTATCCCTCTAATTACCAAGGGGTTCCCAAGATCTCTATTGGCCTTGATTGTATACGCCACAATCATAGATTCACCATCGTAAATGGCATCATCAACAGTTACGTTTATCCCATTACTTGTTGCTGTTAAGTTAATCATAGTAGCATTTTCAGCGTAGTCTCCATAAAATTCTCCATTTTTATCTCTGTAATCATAAAAGAATTTATAAATATTACTAATTACTGGAATATTGTCCGCGTAGGCTGTGAAGGAAAGTCCTACTAAAGCAGAGATACTGAGTCCTGCAGCAAGAGAAGCGGCAGCTAAAATCTTTTTTCCTTTCTTTTGTTTAGGAGAGATTTTATTTTTTAATTCTTTTTTTACCTTCGCTCTCTCAAATTCACTAACTTCGATTTCTTCAAATTCATCTAGATCTATATCAATTTCATTAAATTGCTTGTAAAGTTCCTTCATACAAAGCTACCTCCTAGAAGAAATTTTGTAACCTGTCCATTTAGCCTTTTCTTTCCTCGATATATACGATTATCTATAGATGCTTTGGTCTTTCCAAGCTTCTTAGCGATTGTCTCTGTGCTTTCGCCAAGAAAAAAACGCATGATGAAGATTTGTTGATCTATTGGATCTAATTTATGGATTAATTGCATTAGCTCATTTCGATTTTCCGATTGAATCAAATTTTTCTCTATAGAATCTGTTGGCTGAAGCTCCATCTGCTCACTGGAAACCTCCATATTACGAGTTGCTTTTCGGTAGTAATCAATTGCCTTAAATTTAGCAATCACACAGATCCATTTTTTAAAATCAGTTGTATTCCCATTAAAATCCTTGGAGTGATCCCAAATGGATAAAAAAATATCATTAATACATTCATCCATCATTCCACCATTATTTAAAGGGGAGAGAACCTTGTAGGTAACGCCCTTTATTAGCGGTAAGTAATTATCCACAATATATTCGAGTGCATCTTCTTTTCCAGATTGCAGCCTGTGGATAAAATTAGATTCAGTTGATTTCATCTACAATAGCTCCTTTTGGTAGTTGTAAAAGCTTTTACACTCTACATAACGTCTACGATTTTGATTTTTCTCAAAAATAAAATATTTATTTTAGAGTAACATGAGAAAGTAAAAAAATGGGCATAAAAAAAGGCTGCGTGTTGCACGCAGCGATGGCTTATTGACTATTTTTACTTTGCTGAAGTATTTGTGATTCCCCTGATAACTCCCAGTTCTCTACTGTTTCGTATGCTTGCTCAGGGGTATAGCCTTTACCGACTAGAACCCCCATAAGTATAAATTCTTGTAGGATGTGCTTCGTATTAATGCCTCTTTCCACATCATTTAGACCTTCATTTACAAGGTACTCCGTATATTGAATCCATTGATCTGGAAAGGCAACTGGCTCAGGAGCATTGCTTGTGGTAGTAGATGCAGTGTTTTCAGTTGCTGTCTTCTCAGGGGCATTCATCGCAAAATTCTCCGTTAAAATATAATTATACAATTGGGCGTGCTTCATTTCGTCTGTTAATATCTCAAAGACAATGTCTCTATACTCGCGATAGGGAAGGCCTTCCCGTATGACTCTGTACTTTTCCATTGCTTTTAGCTCACCGAAAAATGCTTTCTTAATACCACTTATATAATCGGCTGGAGGTACGAATTGCTCTTCCGTGGTTATGACAACCTCATTACCAGTTACTGCTTTGTACATTTGTTTGAACCATTGATTATGCTTTACTTCATCGTTTCGAATGGAGGTGATTATTTCAATTTGCTCTTGCGTAGGAGCTAAGGAAATTAAATAATCATAAAAAACTTGATCTTCTTTTTCTCCTTGTACTGCTTCCGCTATTAGTGCTAAGGATTGTTGAAAAGCCTGTTGAGCATACATCTGCTGGTTGTAGTTTTCTGTTTTATTCATACATTTCCCCTTTTGTTATAGTCCTTACCTAGTCTATGAGAAAAGGGGAGAAAGAGTGTTTATAATTTAATTCCAGAAACTGCACGTTTAGCAACAGTTAGTCTGCCGTTGTCAGATGTTAGTCTTACTTGATGAGTCCCTGCACCAAAGACTGTTTTAGAATTACGTTCCCCAAAAATATCTACTTTGCCCCAATCGACTTTTGCAGAGATAGATACATCTGAAGGGTCGGATTCTGTTTCAATCATGATACTTCCGTTGTCAGTTTTAAGATCAATCATTCGATCAATGCTAGTTGTTAACAGTTCAATTCGGCCGTTGTCCGTTTTCCCCAGGATATCCCCATTTACATATTGCATGGTGATGCGGCCATTGTCAGTTTCTGCATGAACTTTCTCAGTATCCACATTGCGCAATTCGATTCGCCCATTGTCGGTTGTTGTCGTTAGCTTGTCACTCTGCACTCGGTCTAGCTCAATCCGTCCATTATCTGTTTTAACTTCCATTAAGGTAGAAGCTATTTCTTGAAGTAAAATAGACCCGTTGTCGGAATTGACCTTTACAATTTTGCCAAGTAATTTCTCTGCTCGAATACGACCGTGATCAGACTTCATAGTGATAGTTGAATAGAGCTTTTTTGGTAGTGCGACATTTACTTTCAATTCCTTGACTTGAAAAATAAAAGTAAAGAAGCTCATTTTTTTAGACTTCAACTTAACAGAAAGTGTATCACCAATCACTTCAGCCACGAATGAAAGCTTTTCACTTTCTCCAATTAGCTCAACGATTGTTTCATCTGTCTCAGATGGAAACAGATTTAGAGCTCCATAGTCTAGATCTATTAACACATTAGTAAACGTAGAGTCCGGAATACGTATCAACTTATCGCTTGTAAATGTTTTAGGCTGGGACTTTACCGGAACATAGTTTTCAAGAAGCTCCTGTGCAATCTGCTTTGGAGAGCCAAGTGAAGAAGAAATATCAATATCGGTTTTCCCATCCTCTCGTGCATTAGAGAAATACTCTCGAATATCCGATACTATTTCGTTACGCTCGTCAGCTGTCATTTGATGTAATGCAAGTTCCAATTCCTTAATAAATTGTTGCTCATTCATTTTTTACACCCTCTTCGATTAGATTATTCACACCATCCGTAAAGCTTTTCCATTCCTTTAATTGCTCATGAAGATATGTTCTACCGAGATCCGTCAGCTTATAATATTTACGTGGGGGACCTTCCGTTGATTCCTGTAAATAAGTTGTGAAGTAGCCTTCCTTTGTTAATCGTCTAAGGAGTGGATAAACTGAGCCCTCAGAAATCGAGATTTGATCTGATATTTTTTGTACAAGTTCGTAGCCATATCGATCCTGCTTATCCAATAAGACAAGCACGCACAGATTTAGTACACCCTTTTTAAATTGTATGTTCATTTTTCTTCACTCCCTTCGCTACTATTTAATAAACAGTACCGTTGGAAGTAATATACCATATGCTATTATACAATGCAAGGTACTGGATAAAATAATGTGTGGTAGGGTACATTTTTTGATTTATGGGCGATTCTGAGACCGTAATGGGACACTTTCTATAAGCTTATGGGCGATTCTGGCCGGTTAATGGGTCACTTACACCAAGGTAATGGGCGAATACGCTAGGAGAAGGGGCGAATTAACGATTTATGGATGTATATATAGATTTACTGGCGAATTTGGCGGATTAATAGATCACTCTCTCCATGGTAGTTAATAGGCGCGGATGCACTACAAGTAGGGTAGCTTCTATAATTTAGTAATGCTACCCAGCAGTACGGTATAATAGAAGAATAATATTTTATAGCTTAGGAAGGGCAGTGGAAAGAATGTTTAAATGGCAAGGGGCGGCTGGTGTTTTTTTTAATGAGCGAAAAGAAGTGTTAATGGTTTTACAGGCAGCACCGGGAGAGGATAAGCTGTGGACAGTTCCTTCAGGGACGGTGGAGGAAGGGGAAACCTTTGAAGAATGCTGTGTCCGAGAATTTTGGGAAGAGACAGGCTTAACTGTTCGTCCAATTGAAATGATACATAAAAAAAGTGGAGTATTAAGTGATTATGGTATCTCGTATTATGTAGAGTACTTTATAGTAGAATTTATAAGTGGAGAATTAACGATTCATGATCCAGATGAATTTATCCATGAGATTGCTTGGAAGTCATTGGACGATATGAAGAACTTGCCACTAGCTTATCCGGATGATATCCACATAATAGAGCAACTCTTAAAAAACTAGAAGGCTAGCCTTCTAGTTTTTAGTATATTCTACAATAGCATCACGTAAAAATTGCGCCGCACCTGGTTGCACCTTATCGTAATAAGCTTTAAAGCGTTCGTCTGCTACATACATTTCAGCTAGGCCTGCATGCGCTTCCGTTGAATATTTTGGCCAATGAAAACTTATCCACTGTTTATGCAGTTCTGCTGTCTTTTGCCCAGGTTTACTTGTTGGGTCACCAGCAGCAATCGCTTCTTTTAAGCTATCTAATACCTCTTGCTCTAATTTTACAACCTCCTCATATTGTTCTTTGGTCATGTTTTTTAGCATAGCATTGGATTGGTCTACAGCATCATTTCCATAATTGTTTCGAATTTCCTCACCGTACATATCCTCATTGTTGTCCACAAGCTCTTGTTTAAATCCTTCAAATTTTTCTTTGTCTGTCATTTTAATACCCCTTTCATATTCTTGAATCGATTTATCCACATTATTTATTAACAAATCTAGCTGAGCTCTTTTTTGAATTAGTTTTTCCTTATGCTCCTTTAAAGCAACAGTACTGTCGAATCCTGGTGAAATGAGGATTTCTTTTATTTGTCCCAAGCTTATCCCCAACTCTCGGTAAAACAATATTTGTTGAAGGCGATTTACCTCCGCTGATCCGTACATTCTATAACCTGCTTCGCTTAGGCTTGCTGGTTTTAATAAATCAATTTCATCGTAGTAGCGAATAGTTCGAGTACTAATTCCAGCAAGTTCTCCAAGCTTCTGAATTGTATATATCATTACTTCACCTCCTGATATATGTAGTGTAAAGGTTTACGTAGCGTGAAGGTCAAGTGTTAATTATTTTTATAATTAACATTTTAGGCTGCACTTTACGAAAGGTATTTTCTATCTTATCTTAGAACAAAGGGGGTTATTATAAATGACTACAATAGCTTTTATTAGACATGGTGTGACAGCTTGGAATAAAGAGGGACGAGCTCAGGGTAAAACGGATGTGCCGTTAGATGAAGAAGGTATTTTAATGGCAGAGCGAGTTGCCGAGCGGATGGAAAAAGAGCATTGGGATGTAATATATACTAGTCCACTAATTAGAGCAAAGCGTACAGCTGAGATTATAGCTGAAAAGCTACCTGAGATTAATTTTAATACAGATATCCGTTTGGGAGAAATTGGTGGAGGCCTTATTGAGGGAACTACCGAGCAAGAACGAGTAGATAAGTGGGGTCTAAATTGGAGAGAGCAGGATATGGGCTTCGAGAAGGAAGATGTTATTATCGCTAGAGGCTTGTCCTTTATCGAGGATATACAAAAAGCGCATCGAGGTAAGAAAGTAATAGTTGTTAGTCATGGAGGTTTTCTTGCAAGAGTTTTTAACGCACTTATACCAGGTGGAGAATTCTCTAATGATATTGGAAATACCTCAGTTACCATTGTTGAGCTAAAAGATGAGAGAAACCATTGCCACCTATTTAACTGCATGAAGCATTTAGAAATGAGGGAGGTATGATGGAAAAGGACGCTTCCTATTATATTGAGCATTTAGGCTTAGAGCCACATGCAGAGGGTGGATACTTTCGTTCAACCTTTTCCTCTGACAATACAATAAGTGCAAATGGATTAGATAGAAAGCTATACACAAGTATATACTTTTTACTTGGGGAAAAAGATATCTCTCATTTACATCGTTTGAAATCAGATGAACTTTGGTATTTTCATGGAGGCGATCCTTTAACCGTCCATGTAATTGATCAAGAAGGAAGTTACCATGAATACAAGCTTGGATTAGATTTAGTGAATGGTGAAGTCCCACAATTAATTGTGCCTGGAAAATCCATCTTTGGTTCATCGGTTTCAGAAGGGGGAGCATTTTCTTTAGTTGGGTGTATGGTTGCACCGGGCTTTGAATATGAAGACTTTGAACTATTCACACAGGATGAGCTGCTAAAGAAATATCCTGAGCATGCTTCAGTCATTTGTAAGCTTGCATACAAAAATATTCCAAATACGTATTAGTTATGAAACGTAATGAACTATTAGAGAAATGAAATATAAAACAAGCTTAAAACGTATTTTTAAGCTTGTTTTATCTTCAAAACGTTGCACCTACTGTCTCCATAGAGAGTTTTTGCTTATTGTCGCACAATGGGCATGGAACAACATCTGAATGACCCGCCTGATTTAATAATTTCGGAAAAGTCTACCTCCAACACTTCGTATCCGTGTTTTCTCATTTGGTCGTTCACGCCACGGTTTACAGGTAAACTCAGTACTCGATTTTGACCAATCGACAATACATTGGTCCCCATAGAGAACTGTTCCTGTTCGCTCACTTCTATCAAATGATACATGCTTGATAAATGCTCGAAGGTTTCCTGGTCGAGCGCATCTGGATAAATTAATGCATCTTTTGGGGAAAGAATATTGAATACACAATCTAAGTGCAAATACTTTGGATTAAAAGGGATGGGGATAATTTCAAAATCAGGTAATTCACTTTGGAGATCTTGAATAGCATTCTGACTTGTGCGATGACTAATCCCTATAAATACACGTTTTCCGTCAACAATTACATCGCCACCTTCAATCGAATGATTGGAGAGTTTCTTATATGTTATATCATGTTCCTTCATCCACTCGGCAAGCACCTTCTCTTCACCTTGACGAATGGGATTCGCCATTTCAGAAATAAAGAGATGATTACCCAAAGTAAAACCAATATCTCTAGTGAAGACTTGTTCAGGATGGTCTTTACTTGGTTTTAGTTTAATTACCTCGATACCTGCCTCCCTTAAAGTTTGTTCAAATTGCTTGTGCTGGGACAGGGCAAGAGATCGGTCAATATTATCATTTATATATTGTTTTTGAACATCATTAATCACTTCTTTAATTTCCATATATTGAGGTTCACATAAGAATACCTTTTTTAGTGAGCCATATTCACTTTGACAATTTATTTGTGTTATATCTTCTATCATCTTCACTATAATTCATCCTCCAGTTTATTCATTCACCTTTTATATTCCCCAAATCAGTATTTTATAACCTATTGGTAAAATTTATTTGTTGTTTCAGGAAATCGAGTAAGGGGTAAAGACCCATAAAGATTTGTGCGAACAAGATAGTGGAGGAGATTATATGATTACTAAGGAACAAGCGTTATTAACAAAGGAAGACTTTAAAACTAGAACAGACTTGCCGAGTTGGCTGTATAAGGAATACGAAACATTTCATAATACGGTAACTGATAAAACATTCCCGTGTTTTTTTGGAATGAGTGGCGAACTGAAAGGCGAGCTCCGCTATGCTTATATTAGTCAAGATGACTGGAGTAACTTACCTTATGCAGTAGCAGATTTTCTAGACTTATTTAAATTACCAAACTATAAGAGACATGGTCTCTTTGTATTTGTTGAGCCTTTTGAACAAGAGGGTTCTATTGATGATTACCGAAAGCAATTTTGGGATATCCTTCAGTATTTACATGAGGTCGATGAGGTGGAATGGCCGGAAGATAGTCCTCGTGACCCTGACCACTATTTATGGGATTTTCGATTTAATGGGGAGCCAATATTCGTATTCGGAAATGCACCTGCCTATAAGAAGCGCAAGACACGACACTTAGGAAACGCGATGGTGCTAGGATTCCAACCACGGAAAATATTCGAGGGGTTAGAAGGGACGGAAAAAGGTGGGATTATGTCACGTGAGAAAGTTCGTAAACGTGTAGAAGCATGGGACCAGCTCCCTAAGCATCCAGATATCGGTCACTTCGGCGATCCAACTCATAATGAATGGAAACAATCCTTTATAGGTGATGACATTGAGCCGATTCAAGGTAAATGTCCATTTCACCATAAATCGCAAGCTTAAGTCCCCTTTTTAGGGGATTTTTTTGTTGTTTAGGAAATTAAAAAGTTCTGAACCTGTGGGTAAATTGATGTCTAGCTTCATCGCCTTGCCCCTCGGGGTCAAATGGATAAAAGCTGCTCCTGCGCAAGCTCGTCGCAAACAAGAGCGTTTGCGGTGGCTGAGGAACTGCCTCCTCGCTTTTCTCCATTTGCCTGTCGGGGCAGACATAGGCGCTTGCGCTTTTCTTGATTAATGAAGGACGGTAAAGGAGATATGCATATCTTCCCCTAAATATTTATAAATAATAACGAGAAAAAAGGTATAGTGCCTATACTAATTGAAATACAATAAGGTAGACGAGTGTTCGGAGGCCTTAAATATGACAAAAAAAATTGCGGTAATCTTAGTGGTAATATTTTTCTTTACTATAATAGAAGCAGTTTTAACAACGAATAAAGAGGAAGAGCCGAAAGAGTTTATAAAGAAAGAGGAAACAGCAACAGGAGGGCAGGCAGTTGTCTCTCTCGTTTTTGAGTTAGCAGAAAAAAGGCAGGTTATAAATGTTCCATTTATCGTTGGCGAGACCGATACGGAACAATTGTACGAGCTATGGGGAGTACCTGATGAAAGCAGTAACCTCTCCAATGATATTTATGATACTTATCTAACTCGTTCCGCAACGATTGGACATCATTCGGGAACAGTTTTTGACGTTAGAACTAATTCCTCATATATACAGGAAGTTCAGTTAAAGGACATCCATTCAGTTGCAGGTGAGCCAGACATGATACGAAGCTACCAGGATGAGGGGAAAGAAGAAACTATCCTAGTTTATGAAGTAGCTCCAAATATACAATTAAAGTGGATTTTACCGAAGCCAACAGAAAGTGTTCCTAATCCCAATGTACATCATATTTCAGTATACACAGATTTAAAAGCGGCAAGCTCCCCAGTGAAAACTTCTTCAGTAGACCGAATGACCTTAGAAGAAAAAATTGGTCAAATGATTTTTGGAGGAATTGATGGAGTGGAATTATCGGAGGAAGGTAGGAGAATGGTTAGGGAGGATAAGGTTGGTGGTGTTATCCTTTTTAAAGATAACTTAGTGAATGCAAACCAAATCGTAACCTTACTGAATTCCTTAAAGGCTGAGAATCAGGAAGAAGACCCTCCACTTTTTTTAGGGGTAGATCAAGAGGGAGGACGAGTGACTAGGATTCCGGAACTTAATGATTTACCAACGAACAAACAAATTGGTCAAAAAAATAATTTAGATTTAGCAAAACAATTAGGGGTTATATTAGGTAGGCAACTAAATGCATATGGATTTAATCTAGACTTTGCTCCTGTAATGGACATAGATAGTAACCCCGACAATCCCATTATTGGCGATCGTTCTTTTGGAAGTAATCCTCAAGTGGTAAGTGAGTTTGGAATTTCAACTATGAAGGGTTTACAAAGTCAAAATGTTATCTCGGTTATTAAGCATTTCCCTGGTCATGGTGATACAGAAGTTGATTCGCATGTTGAGCTTCCGATAGTAAATAAGGATTTAAAGGAACTTGAAGCGTTAGAGTTAATTCCATTTGAACATGCTATTAAAAGCGGAGCTGATGTTGTAATGATCGGTCATATTCTTTTGCCTAAGATAGATGAGAATATGCCTTCTTCTATCTCTAAAAAGATTATTACAGATATACTGCGTGAACGTTTACAGTATGAAGGAGTCATCATGACGGATGATATGACAATGAAGGCTATTTTAAATCATCATGAAATAGGAGAGGCAGCAGTAGAAGCTATAAAGGCTGGCAATGATATTGTATTAATCGCTCATGACTATGAAAAAGTAGAAAGAGCAATTCAAGCTATTTTAGATGCTGTCCGTAATGGAGAGATAAAAGAAGAACAGATTAATAAGAGTGTGGATCGTATTCTCCATTTAAAAGAAAAGTACCGACTAAGCAACAATCAGCTTTCTTCCATTAATATAGAAGAGATCAATAATTTAACGAATGAGTTCACTAACAATATTTTGAAATAATAAAAGCTTCCTATTTAAATAGGAAACAAAAGGTATGGAGGAGAAATCTCCA
This sequence comes from Psychrobacillus sp. FSL K6-4046, assembly GCF_038624605.1. Lineage (NCBI taxonomy): Bacteria > Bacillati > Bacillota > Bacilli > Caryophanales > Bacillaceae > Psychrobacillus > Psychrobacillus sp. FSL K6-4046. The sequence goes on along the minus strand of NZ_CP152020.1, from coordinate 3,554,314 downwards.
TACCTTTTTATTTTTATAAGCAAATTACTATATGTGATTATCTTTAACCAAGCTTGTCTATCATATAGTGATGAGGAATAATAATTTATAGTCCGTTATTTTTTAAGTTAATCGAAAGGGAACCATTTGTTTGTAATTGGGCAAAATAAACCTCTTCTATAGATTGAATTCCTTGCTTACGTAGTTTTTTCATTAACCAATCTTCATCTAAGTTTAATTCTTTGAGATTTTTACGGACAATTTTACCATCTGATATAATTTCAGTAGGCATATAAGTCGGTAATGACACATCTGCCTTCACATCTTGCTTTGTTGCTCCTTGTTCCGCAGGCTTTTTAAAAACACTAAGCTCTCCATTTGTCTCTAATACCGCGAACTGTACGTCATCTATGGAAAAAATGGATTGCTCTCTTAGTAACATCATGACATCATCCATATTCATGCGTGCAGATTTTAAGGATTTTAAAGAAATTTTTCCATCTTTGACTATAATGGTTGGCTCATCATCTAATAGCAGACGTATTTTTGGGGAAAGCTGCGAGATATATGTCATTATGATTGTAAGTACTGCCCACCATATTAACGATATAATTCCGTCCACAAAGGGAGTTTCTTTTTGCGACGCTATTTCCGCTGCTATAGAACCAATTGTTATTCCTGTGACGTAATGGAAGAAAGTTAGTTGGCTAATTTGTTTTTTTCCCATTATTCGTGCTAAAAATAGTAAAACAGCAAAGGAAATGGTGGTTCTCCAAATCATTTCCCAAAAGTTAATATCACCCATTGTGATCGATACTCCTTTAAATAAATATACTTCCACGTATTTTGCCCTACTTCCTTCTATATATCCATTGAGGCTGAATTTTATAAAATCAAAGATTTTACGATATAATAATGAAACTAACTATTTTGATAGGGAAGTGTGCAAAATTGTCGCAAACATCGCAACTTAAACAGGGAAATCCTATTTATCCAATTATGGTAGCCATGGGAATATGCCATCTATTTAATGACACGCTACAATCTATAGTTCCAGCTATGTTCCCCATTTTAAAAGATGAAATAGGATTAACCTTTACGCAGCTAGGCTTCATTTCGTTTGCCCTTAATATGGTTGCTTCTTTACTACAGCCAGTTGTAGGCTTTATAAGCGACAAAAAGCCAATGCCTTATGCACTTCCTCTAGGGATGGTAAGTTCTTTTATTGGGGTGGTCGGGCTTGCCTTTGCAATGGATTATTGGATAATAATTATAGCGGTATTGTTTTTGGGTTTAGGCTCGGCGGTCTTTCATCCTGAAGGGTCGAGAGTTTCTTATATGGCAGCAGGTAATAAAAGAGGGCTTTCTCAGTCTATTTATCAGGTGGGAGGAAACTCCGGACAAGCATTGGCCCCTCTTATCAGTGCATTTATCCTAATTCCATTAGGGCAAAGGGGAGCTGCATTGTTTTTAATCGTGGCGGCGATTGGTATTTTTATGTTAAGCAAAATTTCAAGTTGGTACAAGGCGCAGCTGAATGAGGTCAATTTAGCAGCTAAGAAAAAAGCATTTATATCTTCGTTGCCTGTTTTAACTAAGAAACAAGTAGGCATTGCTCTTGGACTTTTAATGGTCATTATTTTTGTGCGTTCTTTTTATGTAACGAATATTACTAGCTTTTATATATTTCATCTGACCGAGAATTACAATTTTGTTACAGAGAGAGGTCAACTAATTGTTTTCCTATTTCTTGCTGTAGGAGCAGTGGGGACATTTTTTGGAGGTCCTATGGCAGACAAAATGGGTAGAAAAAAAGTGATAGTCATTTCAACTGTTGTCCCAATTCCTTTCTGTCTTATCTTACCTTATGTGCCAGTTTGGGCTATTTTATTATTGCTGACTTTAATAGGGTTTTTAATCATGCTCAGTTTTTCAGTAACTGTTGTGTATGCACAGGAACTAGTGCCAAACAAAATTGGAACGATGGCAGGTCTTACAGTTGGACTGGCATTTGGAATGGGTGCCTTAGGGTCTGTTCTTATTGGTATTCTTATGGACTACATCGGGATTTATTCTACTATGGTGGTAGTATCGCTTCTTCCCTTACTAGGAGTCGTCGCATTTGCTTTGCCAAGGGATGTCAGGTCTTAAAATGTGGTAATGTTAAAATCCTACAAAACAAAGAGACTGTAAGCCAACTTCAAAATTTTCTTCTGAGTTGGTTTACAGTCTCTTAAAACAGTTCAATATATAATATGTTATCTTGCTTTTAGTGTACAATCATCCGGTACTTGAGAAGGGTCTGTAACTAAATTATCTTGAATATGAACTTGCTGCATTTTGTTATTATGCATAAATTTGAAAATCCCGTTATCAAAATCTGTCCCTATTTCCTTGAAGAATATTCCTTCTTGGCACATATTTTTTGCGCATGTAAAGGAAACCTTGTAAGTTTCCCCGTCATTGACTAAATATGCTCTTACACCTTTTTCAAAGACGCCTTCTTCTTCGTCTTTAATAGCACGTTCAACTGATACTACATGGAAATCAACAAAAGGAATTTCTTTTAACAAGACATTCATAAACGATCCTTTAGTAATTTCTTCCCATCTGCTTTGGGCAGTTTGTCCAATGATTATTTGTGTAATATTCAGGTTATGAGCAACTTCTTTAATTACCTTAGGAGAAGGACGTTTTTCATTATCCCGAATGATAAATTCTTCCACGTCTAGTTCTTCTGCTAATGCTTTCCATTGATCTACGTAACCTGACTTTTCTGCATCGAAAGCATCGTATGGAAGTGGATCCACTGTTAATATATAAAGAGGGCAGTCCATAATACTAGCCATTTTGTGTCCTCTTCTAATAAGTCGTTCACCGTTTGGTCCATAGTATACGCAGACAAGTATACTTTCATCCATCCTACCTTTTGTGCGTTTCACGGTTGTCTACACCCCATTTATCTTAGTCTCATCTATTCTAGTGACATGTACAAAATAATGCAAATTATAAGCTATAGTAAACACTATAAGTGCAGAGAAGTGTGGTTTAGTGTATAATTTACTTAGGAAAAACAAGAATATACCTAATTTAATATCGTTAAGGAGTGAAAAAATCATTTTCTCCTTAATACTGCATAAAGAGATTGTAAGGCCTAGTCTCTTGTGTGCTGGCTTTACCCTCTATGATCAGGCTACCGAATATAAAATAGTTATTCTAGCTTAGCCATTTATATTAACGTAAAATCATGCCGAGAAAATGGCTATGATTTATACCTCTTATTCTACTGACATTCATATGAGAACCCCATATGGAATCCTATTATGCAACTAGTTACCCTAATAGTCAAGTCTCTCTTTCAAATGAAATAAATCTTTCTATATAGAATTTTCATACATATATGGAAATAGGAGGTTAACAATTGTTTTCAATTAACTTTGCTATTATATTCCCATTTATAGTAGCTGCAACTATACCCATTTTTTATAGATACTTGAAAAAAATACATATTGGCTGGCTTGTCTTGTTAGTACCAACCATTTTGTTCGTAATGCTTGCAAGTTTTATTCCCTCGATTGCAAGTGGAAAAACATACTATCACACATACAATTGGATCCCCTCGTTGGATATAAATTTCACCACTTATTTAGATGGTCTAAGTATCATATTAGGTTTGCTTATTACTGGTGTAGGTAGTTTAGTTATCATTTATTCTATTTTTTATCTTTCTAGTAAGGAATCTCTCCATAATTTTTATTGCTACTTACTGCTCTTTATGGGCGCAATGCTCGGAGTTGTGTTTTCTGATAATTTAATGGTTTTATATGTATTTTGGGAACTAACAAGTGTATCCTCGTTCCTGTTAATAGCATTCTGGAGCCACCGTAATGCATCTAGACAAGGTGCTCAAAAGGCAATGCTTATCACGGTGAGCGGTGGTATTGCAATGCTGGTAGGGTTCATAATGATTTATACGATGACTGGTACATTCAGTATTCGCGAAATTATTCCGATTGCCTTGGAGTTAACTAATCATGATTTATTTGTACCAGCATTAATTTTGGTCCTATTAGGTGCTTTTACAAAATCTGCACAGTTTCCTTTCCATATTTGGTTACCGGATGCTATGGAAGCACCGACCCCGGTCAGCGCGTATCTACATTCCGCAACAATGGTTAAGGCAGGTATATACTTGGTAGCTCGCTTTACACCAATTTTCGGCATGGATCAAACGTGGTTTTGGACAGTAAGTACGGTTGGTATGATCACTATGTTCTGGGGATCATTCAATGCAGTAAAGCAAACCGATTTAAAGGCACTACTAGCCTTCTCTACAGTTAGTCAGCTCGGCTTAATTATGAGTCTGTTAGGTCTTGGTTCTATTGCTTTACAATACGGCTATTCTGAGGAGTCTGTCGTCTATACGCAGGCCACGTTTGCTGCACTATTTCATATGATTAACCATTCTACTTTTAAGGGTGCGCTGTTCATGGTCGTTGGTATACTTGACCATGAGCTCGGGACACGTGATATCCGTCGATTAGGCGGACTAATGACCTTTATGCCAATTACCTTTACAGTTGCTACAATCGGAAGTCTATCAATGGCAGGACTGCCGCCTTTTAATGGCTTTTTAAGTAAAGAAATGTTCTTTACAGCTACCATTTCTATAATGGAAGCAGATGTTTTTTCCTTGCAGTCATGGGGAGTGATATTTCCGGTAATTGCATGGGTAGGTAGTGTGCTGACTTTTGTATATTGTATGGTTTTCATCTTTAAAACTTTCTTAGGTAAAGCACAGCCTGAAAAATTGGATAAACCAATTCATGAAGCACCGATCGGTATGCTTATTTCACCAATCATCCTTACTATTTTAGTAGTCGGTATATTTTTCTTCCCCAATATAGTTGGAAATTATTTATTGAAACCAGCAATGGCCAGTATTTATCCAACCTTTGGAGATCCTGAGAAGCTAACGCCTTCCATCTATGCTTGGCATGGTTTTAATACTGAGTTAAAGATGACATTAGCAGTTATAGTAGTAGGTTTTCTTCTTTTTAAAGTTTTAAGATATTGGAGACCAATTTATAGCATACTACCACAGAAATACTCCTTTAATGCTCTGTATATGAATTTTTTAAGCTTCTCAGAGAAGCAATCTACCATTGCGACAAAAAGTTATATGACTGGCTATTTAAGAGATTACCTAGCATACATTTATATTTTCTTTATCGCAACAGTTGGTGGGTACTTAATTATGTCGGGTGCTTTTTCACTTGATACAACACCAAGTGCAAAGTTTAGGGCATACGAGATTATTTTAGTAATAATTATGGTTATTGCTAGCTTAGCCATGTTAATTGCAAAATCTAGAATTACTGCAACTTTATTAAATGGGGTTTTAGGCTATACCGTAGCTATTTTCTTCGTAATATTTAGAGCTCCAGATCTAGCATTAACACAATTGGTAGTAGAATCCGTTACAACCGCACTTTTCCTTTTGGCATTTTCACATTTGCCTGATTGGCAAAAAGAAAAAGTATCATCAAAAACTAAGAATATAAATGCCATTATATCAATTGGAGTAGGGCTAGTAGTAGTTTTAGTGGGATTGTCAGTGTTGAACTACGATCAGTTTGAACGGATTTCTTATCTATTTGAAGATGCATATAACTTAGCGGGAGGAGCTAATATTGTAAACGCGATATTAGGGGATTTCCGTGGGTTCGATACGATGCTAGAAGTAGTTGTTCTTTTTATAGCAGGCTTAGGTATATATACCATGATTAAGCTTAGAGCGAAAAAGGAGGACACTGACAGTGAAAATCAATGATGTTATTCTTCGTAACGTTGCTAAAATAGGTGTTTTTATCATTTTAACCTTTGGAGTTTATTTATTTCTTTCGGGTCATAATACACCAGGGGGAGGCTTCATCGGAGGACTGGTTTTAGCTTCTGCCTTCGTCCTTCTTTACTTATCAAATGGTATAGAAAAGGTTCAAAAAAGTCTTCCCTTAGACTTTAAGCTGGTAGCTGCGGTAGGTGTGTTATTAGCTACCGGGACAGGTTTAGGTTCCTTGTTATTTGGAGTTCCATTTATGTCCCAAACGTTTGCTTATTTTGACTTGCCGATCTTCGGTAAAACGGAGCTAACAACTGTCACGATTTTTGAAGCAGGAGTTGCCTTAACGGTAGTTGGGGTGCTCGTTACAATAATTTTAAGCATAAGTGAGGATGATAGCTAATGGAAACAATTATGGTTATATTAATCGGTATTTTAGTTGCCGTTGCTACTTATCTAATCTTATCTCGTAATATAATTCGAGTAATTTTAGGGACTGCAGTATTATCTCATGCAGCTCATTTACTTATATTGACTATGGGTGATTTAAAAAGAGGGAACGTGCCCTTGTTAAAGGAAGCAAACGCACCTTATACGGATGCGCTGCCACAAGCCTTGATATTAACTGCTATTGTAATTAGTTTTGCAGTAACAGCTTTTATACTTGTTCTTGCATACCGAGCGTATCAGGACATTGGCACAGATGACCTGGATGCATTGAGAGGAACAAATGATGAATAATATTATTGTCTTACCTTTAATCATTCCTATTATGATAGGAGTTTTATTAGTATTTTTTAATCGTCAAGTTAAATTGCAACGTATCATTACTTTAGTGACCTTGCTTTCGATTACAGGAATTAGTATATATACTTTAAATACCATACAAAAAGAAGGAATTCTTCGATTAGACTTTGGCGGCTGGGAGCCTCCATTTGGAATTCTATTTGTGGCAGATTCCTTTTCCATGTTACTAGTGTTGACGGCAAGTATTGTAACTACACTTTGTATGATGTATGCCTTTTCTTCTATTGGAGAAAGACACGAGAAGATGTACTTTTATCCGTTTGTGTTGTTTCTGTTAGCTGGGGTAAACGGCTCATTTTTGACAGGTGATATGTTTAACCTATTTGTCTGTTTTGAAGTTACACTATTGGCATCCTATGTATTAATAACCTTAGGGGGCACAAAACGCCAGCTAAGAGAATCTATTAAATATGTAGTGATTAATGTGGTTGCTTCCTGGTTCTTTTTATTGGCACTTGCTTATCTATATGGTTCTCTTGGCACGCTTAATATGGCCCATCTATCAGAGAGGGTAGCTGAAGCAGGACAAGATCCCTTATTAACAACTATAGGTATACTGTTTCTAGTTGTTTTTAGCGTAAAAGCGGGACTATTACTATTCTTTTGGTTACCAGGTTCGTATAGTGCGCCACCAATGGCAATAGCTGCTTTATTTGGTGCTCTTCTAACAAAGGTTGGTATCTATGCCTTGTTCCGTACTTTTACGATCATTTTCTATCATGATCCTTTTATAACGCACACGCTGCTCGGTATTATGGCTGGTATTACGCTCATAGTTGGATGTATGGGAGCAATTGCCTACAAAGATATGCGCTTGATAGCCTCTTATAATGTTGTAATTGCTGTTGGGTTCATGCTTGTTGGTTTAGCAATAGGAACTACTGTGGCTATTGAAGGTTCTATATATTATATCGTGCACGACATGATTGCTAAGGCAATGCTATTTTTATTAGTGGGTACAATGATTTCTTTAACAGGTAAAACAAGAATTAATGAAATAAGCGGTTTGATTAAAAACTATCCATTACTTGGTTGGATGTTCTTCATTGTGACTTGTTCCTTAGCAGGAATTCCGCCACTTAGCGGTTTTGTAGGAAAAATATTAGTAGGTCAAGGGGCAATTGAGTCAGGGGCATATATATTATTAGCCTTAGCATTTCTCTCGAGCATAGTAGTTCTGTATTCGTTGCTTCGCATATTTTTAAATTCCATATTCGGTGAAACTATTATCAGTCTAGAAGATGAAACACCCTTGAAGTTTGGCATGATTTTTCCAATATTCTTACTAGGTATTGGAACGCTTGCACTCGGTCTGGGAGCAGAGGTGGTATCGGTGTATGTTAGTGATGCAGCAAATACGCTGACCAATCCTTCCATATATATTGATGCCATTCTAGGCAGAGAAGAGTAATGGGAGGGGTGATATATAATGCCAGCACAGTTTCTACTTAATTTATTCATAGCATTTTTGTGGACATTACTAATGGACACAGAGGAGTTACAATTACAAACCTTTGTAAGCGGATTTTTCGTTGGTATTGGAATTGTGTTCCTCATGCACCGATTTTTTGGAACACAATTTTATCTGAAGCGTCTATTTTCAATTTTAAAGTTGATTTTTATCTTTAACAGGGAATTGGCTACATCTAGTATTGTGATTAGTAAACAGATACTTAGTCCTAAGCTTAAGATTAAGCCAGGGATCTTTACGTATAAGACTAAGTTATCTAGTGAATGGGAGATTACGACGCTTGCACTATTACTTACTTTAACTCCGGGGTCGGTCGTAATGGAGGTAAATCCAGAAGGAGATACTTTTTATATTCATGCGATGGATATGGAAACCTCAAAAGCAGATGTTTTACGATCATTAAAGAAATTTGAAAAAGCAATTATGGAGGTGACCCGTTAAATGGTAGAGAAAATACTAGTATTATCACTTTCGTTATTTGCAGTTTCCATAGGAATAGCACTTTTTCGAATTATAAAGGGTCCTTCCATGCCAGATAGAGCCGTAGCTTTAGATATGATTGGGGTAAACTTGATATCTATAATTGCTATAGTATCGATTGTACTTAAGACAAAGGCCTTTCTAGAGGCAATTCTTATATTAGGAATATTAGCATTTATAAGTACGATTGCTATTTCTCGATATATTGAGAGGGGTGTTATCATTGAGCGTAAGTCAGACAGTTGAGTTGCTTGCAGCACTGATCGTTCTTTTAGGAAGTATAATGAGTGTTATTAGTGCGATAGGAATTATTAGGCTTCCAGATGTTTACACCCGCTCACATGCTGCTACAAAAAGCTCTACAGTTGCAGTATTACTAACTCTTTCGGGAGCATTTGTATATTTTTGGGTTCATGACGGCTTTGTCAGTATTAGATTAATATTAGGTATTTTATTTGTGTTTTTAACTGCTCCTGTTGCAGGGCATCTATTGACGAGGGCTGCATATAGAACAAATGTAGAATTGGCTGAAAACTCTTCTGATAATTCTTTAACAGAAATTTTATTTGAAGAAGAAGATGAAAACGCTAAAAATAGTTAGCTGATGAAGTTATTTTATTGGCTAACTCTTTTTTGTTTAAATTAAACAATTATTCTATAAGTTTTTATAATATATTGCATTCTGCATAAATACATAGTATTATCATGATTATTATTAACATTTAAGTGATGATGAAAGATCATTTAACACATTTTTTCATTACAATATGACAATATAGAAGAAATGAGTATTTCTTAAATCACAGGAGGCAATTCATTTGGACAATAAATTATCCTTTTCAAGTTATTTAGTTATTGGAATAATGTTATTTGCTTTATTTTTTGGAGCAGGTAATTTAATATTTCCAGCGAGCCTTGGACAAAATGCTGGAACAAGCTTATGGGTTGCTATAATAGGATTTTTAATAACTGGTATTGGACTCCCATTTTTAGGGACATTAGCAATGGGCTTCTCTGGAAGTAAAAATTTGCAGGAACTGTCTAGTCGAGTACACCCTATTTTTGCAATTGTTTTTACTTCTTTACTTTATTTAACAATCGGTCCTTTTTTCGCATTGCCTAGAACTGGTGCTGTTTCTTATGAAATTGGAATCATGCCCTTTGTAAATTCTGAATATACACAAATCGGTTTGTTCGTGTTTACAGTTATTTTCTTTGGTCTTACATTATGGCTTTCCTTGAATCCATCGAAGATTGTAGATAATGTGGGGAAATACCTTTCTCCAGGAATACTAATAGGGCTACTAATCTTATTGGTCTTTGTTATATTCAAGCCTATGGGAGATTTTAGTGCACCGCAGGGAAGCTACGTTGATAATGCCTTTATGACAGGTTTTACAGAAGGGTATAATACAATGGATGCTTTGGCTTCCCTAGTCTTCGGTATTATTGTCATTAATGCAGTGCGTGCAATGGGTGTCACCTCTAAAAAAGGTATTTTAGCAGCAACGGCTAAGTCTGGTGCCATTGCAATTTTCTTCTTAGGAATAATTTATGCTGGTATTGGATATCTCGGAGCTACGTCTGTTGATATGTTTGGGATAATGGATACTGGAGGTCCTGTTTTAAGTGCAGCTTCCGAGCATTATTTTGGTTCCTTTGGAGCTATTCTATTAGCCATTGTAATCATCTTAGCTTGTTTAACAACGAGCATTGGCTTAACCACTGCTTGTGCTGAGTATTTCCATACATTGATACCTGCTGTAAGCTATAAAGTATTTGTAATTGTTTTTAGTGTATTTACATGTGTTATCGCTAACTTTGGCTTAGCGAATATTATTACATACTCTGTACCAGTGCTAATGCTTTTATATCCGTTGGCTATTGTTTTAATATTGCTAGCTTTTTTATCACCATTGTTCTATCATTCAAGGCTAGTATACGTAGTAGTGATGTTCTTTACTTTCCTAATCAGTATTGTAGATGGATTGAAAGCGCTATGTGAATCTTTAGAAATAGAGTATTTTGGATGGTTACAATCCATTATAAACTTGTATGACAATATATTACCATTTTACGGTGTAGGACTTGGCTGGGTCATTCCTTTCATTGTCATCACTGTTATAACATCTCTTATTGCTAGGGTAATTAGATAATATTAAATTTGATAGGCTGGGGCATAACTAGTCCATAAATTAAAAGACGCGAAATCAGCAATTTGATTTCACGTCTTTATTTTTTTGTCTATGTTAAAGGTTAGGGTTGATTTAGGATGCTTTCTAAATCGGATAGTAGTATTGATTTCCGCGCCAGCCGGACGCTTTTTCGTGGGGTGAGCGTTAAGCCATCACCCGTCGCTTACGCGCGCGGTTGTGATGTCTTAACTGTCTCACTCATCCCACAGGAGTCGCCGTCTGGCGCTCCAATCAATAAATGGAGTAGGGCTGTATTTCAATAAATTCTATTTATAAATTACTCGCATAAATAATACCGGAAAACTGACTCCAACCACACGCAATAATCTAATTATGTTCTAACTAGCCATTTAAATTGTACAGTCAGTATAAAAACGTAATGTCTATCCAAAATCAACCAATAACTTTAACAAAGCTATTTTTTTAAGGTAACTAAAATTCTTCTATAGTATAAATCCAGTTAGCGCGCATTACTTCTGTAAGCTTTGAAACTTCCTTGTCTTTAAACAACTGAATTAATTCTTGATGTTGTTCGATTGATTGCTCTCTTAAATTAATTTTTTCGTAATAATAAAGTCTTCTTACATGAGCCTGGAGCATTTCTACCATAGAGAATATGTATGGATTATTCGCACGATCCACAATCAGCTGATGGAATTCTTCATCAATTTTTAGTGCTTTAGTAAATTCTTTAGCTTGCAGCGCCGTTGCGAATTCTTTATTTTTTTCTTCGAGCATATTTAAAATTTCTTCGTCCATATTAGGAGTTGCAAGTTCAGCTGCGAGCGCTTGTAATGCTGCTAAAGGAGGGAGTAAATTATAAATGTCCTCCGGTTCCACAGGAGTAACCTGTGTTGCTCTTCCTGGTTGCATGGATACAAAGCCCTGGGATTCCAATAGCTGAAGTGATTCTCTTATTGGTGTACGACTAACACCTAAAGCTTGTGCTAGCTCTATATCGTTTAGCTTCTCATCTGGTTGAAGAGTACCATCGATAATCCATTGTTGTAGCTGATTGAACGCATGTAGCTTAGCGGTAGTACGTACTGGTTTGGTATGGTCAATTGGTATAGGCATAAAACAACCTCCTTCAAAAAGTATTAGTTGTTTCATATTATACACTATATTATGCAATATATCGCAGGTTTTATTGAAAAATTTTCCTTATTCTACTAAAATTTTTAACGTAATATTTTTAACGTCTATGACAGATTCCTCAGCAATAATATCCTGGAGCATGACTTCCTTAAAATAGGTAACACTTTCTTTAAGTGGTAAGTGTAATATCTTTCTTAATGCAGTCTCATACATCTTGATAAATTCTGGGTCAGTATTGCCGTGCTGTAGCTCTGTAAAAGCTTCATAAACCTGATCCATTTTATCTGCTAGCTCTAGCAAACGACCTTCAATTGTTTCGTCCTTACCCTCTTTCATTCGATCAAAAAATACAGGTTGGAATTCTTCAGGTATTTCATTTAGTATAAATTTTTCCATCATTTTCTCTTCCACGTGTGAAAGCATTTGTTTTAACTCAGGAGAAGCATGTTTTACTGGTGTTTTAATATCACCTATAAAAATCTCTGCAAAGTCATGGTTAATAGTTTTCTCATACAAAGATTTCCAGTTAATTGTCGCTCCATGATTTTCCTCTATAGTTCCAAAGAACATTGCATATTGAGCGACCTTCCAAGAATGGGCTGCTACATTATGCTCTTCATATTTGAATCTTCCTGGTGCTCGTATAATTCTCTCCAACTCATTCATGCTCATAAAAAAACGGTGAATTCCCATTTACAATCACTCCTTCTCTATATATTACTAACATATCCGTATTTTATGTAAGAGAAACTCTAGCGAATTGATTTAGTTTTATTTTCCCGACTTTCGGGTAATCCTATACTAACCTAAGGAGGAATTGACATGGCCAAATATGAAAAACTAAAAGAGGAATTACTTAACCGATTTAAAGAATTAGAGGAAAGTTTAAATAGCGATGAAGAATTTGAAACAACGGAGTTATCCCAATACGATAATCATCCTGCAGACAATGCAACGGATTTAACTGACCAGCATACAAGATTAGCCATACGAAAGCATAATGAAGAGGAAATAGAAGATATTAAGGCTGCGCTTCAGGCTATGGATGAGGGGACTTACGGAAAATGTATGGTATGCAACAAGCAAATCCCTATAGAACGGTTAGAAGCTAAACCAACAGCATTAACTTGTATTGAGGACGCCCAACAGGAGATAGAAGACTTCCGCCCAGTCGAAGAAGATATATTAAAACCTGATACAGACCGTCCAGTCGAACAGGAAGAAAAGGAACTTAGAGACTACAGTAATAGCTTCGAGGATGTAGAATCCTATGGCTCATCAGATACTCCGCAAGACAAATAAACTAATTAAAAGATGCCATTTCCAAAGTGTATTGGGCATCTTTTTTTTCTATTTTATGCTCTCTATTCTCTCCGTCAAAAGTATTAAGGGAATTTAGCCCCTGTCATTTAACAGTCCAAATTCTTTCTGATACACTAGAAGCAAGGGGGAATGTTAAATGGCAGCTATCGTTATGTTTGATGGAGAATGTAATTTTTGTGATTCCAGTGTTCAATTTATAATAAAACGAGACACTCGTGGTTATTTTAAGTTTGCTGCACTTCAAAGTGATGCGGGAGTGGAATTGAAAGAAAAATATGGTATCTCGAATCACATCGATAGTTTCATCTTGATAGAAGATGAAAAAGTCTACAAATTTTCCGATGGAGCGTTAAGAGTGTGTAGGAATTTAAGTGGTTTATGGAGGTATCTTTATATTTTCATACTTGTTCCTAAACCAATTAGAAACAGTGTTTACAAATTCATCGCAAAAAATCGTTATCGTTGGTTTGGTAAAAAGGAGAGCTGTATGATACCCTCTCCAGAAGTACGAAGCCGTTTCTTATAAAGTAAATAATAGATTAATGAGGTGATTGTTCAACATGAAACATGAAGTGTATGACGTAACAATTATAGGGGGAGGTCCAACTGGATTGTTTGCATCCTTTTATGCGGGGCTCCGTGATTTAAAGGTGAAAATAATTGATAGCCTTCCAGAGCTAGGCGGACAGCTAATGGAGCTTTACCCAGATAAATATATATATGATATTGGAGGTCTTCCTAAAATATTGGCAAAGGATTTAGTAGCTAATTTAGTGGAACAGGCATCCTATAGTGACCCGACAATATGTTTAGAGGAAACTGCAAATGAACTGGAGAAGCACGATGAATATTTTATATTGAAAACTGACAAAGATACACATTACTCCAAAACAATCCTTCTGACCTCTGGGGTAGGTTCGTTTCAACCACGTAAATTAACTGTTCCTGGAGCTAAGGAATATGAGGGTAAAAATTTATATTATAAAGTAAAGGACTTAAATGACTTTCAAAATTCTAATGTATTAGTACTGGGTGGCGGAGATTCTGCCCTAGACTGGTCGTTAATGTTAGAGAATATTGCTTCAAAAGTAACCCTCTGCCATCGTCGTGAGCAATTCACGGCTCATGAAAAATCCGTACAACAGCTTCAAGGTTCAAAAGTGCATGTTAAAACTTCCTATGCGGTCAAAGAACTAATTGGTGATGGAGAACGTATTCAAGAAGTTGTTGTAGTGAGCAAGGATAAAGTAGAGGAAAGAATTCCTGTAGACCATGTGCTAGTCAACTATGGCAACGTAGCATCTCTTGGACCACTGAAAAGCTGGGGTCTAGAAATGGAAAAGAATTCGGTAGTAGTGAATGAAAAAATGGAAACAAGTGTAGAAGGCATATATGCTGCTGGTGATGTGTGTACACACGCAGGTAAAGTAAAGCTAATTGCAGTTGGATTTGGTGAAGTTCCCAATGCAATCAGTCATATAAAAGCTTCATTAGATCCGAAAGCAAGAGTGCAGCCAAAGCACAGTACGAGTATTTTTGAGGAAACAAAATAAAAAACTCATGCCTCTATCATGAGGCATGAGATATCTTACTTATAAAATACTTTATCAATATTGTATTTAGCCTTTAAGGTATTAATCGCATATGTTACATATATTTCACGATCCATAGCCTCTTCCACTATACACACGCTAATTTTGTAAACTTCGTCGCGATGTTTAATCATCGGAGAAACATTATCTTCAAAATGCTTTTTAATGCGCTGACGAATTTTACGGGCTTTTCCTACAAATAATAGCTCATCATTTTTGTTATAAAACATAAAGATGCCGCCTTTATCACGAGGGATTTGGTGGAAATCGATAAATCCATAGATAGATGGGATTTCAACTTCTCCTTCTTTAAGTGCTTGCGTGCGTTGTGTAATAGTAACGGTTGGTTTTGGTAATTCAATTTTAATCATTTCTCTCACGTCCTCTTATTGTCTGTCCTTTAGTTTATCACAATTTAGCAGTAATATCTATTCGCAAGAGACGGGATTAAATGTGAAGTAAAATAAAGTGAATATAATTAATAGGAACAAGTATAGTAATTTTAAGGATAATAAGGTAGAGCCCAGCTAGAATGGAAGGAGAGATGTGTCTCCTGAACAGAAGAAATATATATTTGCCATAGTTAGTACGGGTTTGTTAGGAGGATATAATATTGGGAAGCATACCTGATTGGTTTTTTGCTGTGGCAATTGCGGTTGTCATTTGTTTTATAATAGTAGCAGAGTGGTGGACGCGAAGAGGGTAGAATTTATGCTATAATAATAAACTAAAGATAAGAAAAGAAAGAGGAATCATATGCTAACATTTGAAGAGAAAGAAGCAATTATTCAAGAGTTTCCTGAATTAACTCGTAAAGAAGTATCGATGAAGCGAGTTAACTACCATTATGAAGAAAGCTTATATGATAAAACAACTGTAATCTACCATCTACATCCTAATGGCAATGGCTTTGTGTATGTTGGAGATCTTCCGCAATATGAAGCAAAAGAAAAAGGATTAGTTAATATTCGAGAAGTATCAGCAGATGAACTACGCCAAATGATCAAAGATTCTATTGCCTATTTAGCGACTGAGGAAGAGGAATTGATCGACGAAGAAGTAGAGGAGGAATGGACAAACAAAGAAAGCTCTAAGCTAACTCTTTTACAAGAGGATACTCTTTGGAATGTCTACCATGGTTATAACCTAGAGGAGAGCTTTGGCACCTACAATGAAGCAAAAGCATATCTTTTAGAAGAAGGCTTCCGTCTTACTGCAAAAAGATAAGGAGGTTTTTGTATGAAAGGTAAAACAACGGTAGTAATTATTATTGGGATTTTACTCATCGCAATTGGAACGACCTTTTACTTCATCATGAACTTCTTTGAGAATAATCCTACTCAAGCACAGCCAATTGGCTATATCACTGGGATTATTATAGACACGAAGGACAGTGGTATTCTTGTTGTAGAAGATTTAAGTGAAGATGAAGCGCGCACTTTATCGGTAGAAGAAGCACTAGAAGCTGGGAAAAGTGCTACTTGGTTTAATATTTCGATGGCTCAGCGCAATGAGTTAGAATTGTATGATCTAGTCAAAGTCGGATATGAATCCCTAAAGGAATCCCATCCAGCATCAGGTGAAGCTAAAACGATTGAAAAAGTAGAAGAATAATCTAAAGTTCTCCATAGCGCTAATTGCTATGGGGAATTTTTTTATTAGTTTGTTAAAGTTACTGGTTGATTTTGACTAACCATTTTTATAGTGATTGTAAACATAAACAAAGTAACTTTCAAATGGCTATTAAGAACATAAGTGGATGATGAAATTGGGGTTGGTGAAAGTTTTTCAGCTTTGTTTATGCGATTAAATTTATTACCGCTTTATCAATACATTAAAGATATTTCTACTTTTTGCTCACCCCGAGGAAAGCGTCCGGCTGGTGTGATAAATCAATTCTACTCTCTAATCTAAGATTTCTTTACATTATAAATCAACCCTACCCTTTTTATTTAAAAAATGAAGGGAGGTATGCAAGAACGTTAAGGATTTTAGTAGTAAACTTTAGACAATTAAAACAAGAGGGAGGGACTAGCTAATCCATAAAACACAATAGGGATGTGGTCATGAAGATAGTGACGACCACGCCCTTTTATATGGTCAAAGCCTATAGGAAACGAGTTGACTCCTTTAGGGGAGAATGAACCTATGCCTGAATTGGAATGTGCTTGTAGGCAACTACATCAAAAAGCCCGGTATCAGTTAATTTTAGTTCAGGTATAACTGGTAAGCTTACAAATGACAAAGTTAATAATAAGTGGAAATCTAAGTTCGGATGAATGGAGATTATTGATTCATGTAAAATTTTTAACTCTTTAGCAGTTTGCGTTGCAGGTTTATCGGACATTAAACCTGCTATAGGTAAGGAGAGGGAAGCTAACACCTTTCCATCCTTTATGATTACAACCCCACCCTGTATACTCTCTAAATGTTTACAGGCTGCAAGCATATCCTCATCATTTGTCCCAAGTACAACCATGTTATGTGAATCGTGGGCGATAGTAGTTGCTATTGCACCCATCTTAATACCAAACCCGTGCACAATTCCAAGACCAATGTTCCCTGATGCCTGGTGTCGCTCAATTACTGCTAGCTTAAGTAAATCATGTTCTGTACAAGGAGTGAAGAAACCTTCTATTACAGGAACCTTTAGCACTTTTTTACGAGTTGTAATTTGATTGGGCATTATTTCAATAACATTTGCGGTTCCATCATTGGTTAAGGGGATGGAAAAGTCAGCTACTGAAAGCGTTGGTAATGAAACAGTATTTGCAATATGCTGTGGTAAGTAATCTTCGGAAGCATTTACTTTTAGCATTTTGTTATCTTCAGCAATCTTTAGTCCATTCTTCCAAACGGAAATGGCACGAAAGGATTCCAGGCTATCAATCATAAAAAAGTCTGCAATGAAACCTGGAGCTATGGCACCTTTGTTATACAATTTGTAGCATTCAGCGGCATTTAATGTTGCTAATTGAATTGCTTGTAATGGCTCCATTCCTTCCTTGATAGCTAGACGTATGGCATGGTCGATGCTTCCTTCCTCTATCAATTCATCCAAATGCTTATCGTCCGTACAAAACATAAATCGACGTGCATTTTGTGTGTTTACAGCGGGCAGTACGTCTCTTAAATTTTTGGCTGCAGAGCCTTCCCGAACTAAAACATACATCCCTTGTGCTACTCGATCTAATGCTTCTTCTGCCGTTATACATTCATGATCAGTATGGATACCTGCCACTCGGTAGCCTCTAATTTGATTTGGCTTAAGTCCAGCTCCGTGACCATCTATAGGAACATTAGCTTCAAGGGCCATTGCAATCTTGTCTAACATATCAGAATCTCCCGAAAGGACAGCAGGGAAGTCCATCACTTCAGCCAACCCAAGGACCTTCTCCTTAGTTAAGAAAGGTTGTAGATCCTTAGCTTTTAGGACGGCTCCGGCATGTTCAAAAGGTGTGGCTGGGACGCTAGAGGGTAGCATAATATGAATATCCATCTCACTTTTTAAAGATTCATCTATCATAAATTGAATCCCGTCAGCTCCGGAGACATTGGCTATCTCGTGAGGATCTGTAATAACTGTTGTGACACCATGTGGAAGGAGTATTCGACTAAATGCTAATGGGGTTACCATTGAAGATTCGATATGTATATGAGCGTCAATTAGACCAGGGACGACATACTTACCTTCAGCGTCTTGCTCAGCCTTTGCTATAAATGCTCCAGTTGTATCCACTGCGACGATATGACCGTTTGTCACAACAATGTCTGCTAATTTCCATTCTAATGAAAATACGTCTGCTATCTTCGCATTGCGAAGAATGAAATCAGCTTGTTCTTTCCCTTGAGAGGCTAAAATTCTTTCTTTTAGTTGTTCTACACGAATGTTCACAAATTTGTGCTCCTTTTTTGAATATTTTATTAATTATAGTAGTGCTGGGATTATAAGGAAAGCTATAATTAAAATATAGTCGTACAGGGAGGGATTGAAATGGTTTATCGAAAAACACAGACTGCGAATATAGCCTTAGCTTTTTTGCTGCTAGTACTTCTTTCTAATTTTCTAGTGTATCGACCACAAGTGCAGGATTTCTTTTCACTTCAGCTTAATAGCGGAGTTGCTATTGGGTCTCTTATAGATTTAGCAATTGTTGCACCTTTACTCGTTTATGCAATCTTTAAGATTTCCTTCAAACAAGTAATGGGTCTTATGGTTGGAGGATTAGTTATTGCTAGATTTTTTATACCTTCCGAATTGTTTTCCCCGTTTAAAGGAATTCTATATCTGGGAATTGCTTTGGAAGCACTTTTGATCTTGGCAGAGTTAAGTTTAATATTTTTGGTCATCTATAAAACCCCAAAAATTAAAGCTTCCATGACGGAAATGAAAACTTCGCCATTGTTTAGCCTAATACCTTCTATTAAACAGGTAGTTACAAAAAATATTCTTATACGTATAATCGTTTCTGAACTTTTAATGTTTTATTATGCAATTTTTACGTGGAAAAAGAAGGCCCCTAGTCATCCAAATATAGTTACTTTACACAAAAAAACAAGCTACATTGCTTTTAATGTAATGATTATACATGCAATTATTATAGAAACAATTGGGCTTCATTGGTGGCTACACGACAAATCGATTCTCCTGTCATTCGTGTTATTGGTCTTTAATATTTATAGTGTTTTCTATTTCCTAGCTGATATCCAAGTAACACGTTTACACCCCGCAGAGATAAAAAACGGTAACCTGTATGTGACACAAGGACTTAGTGCTCGAATTGTTGTCCCGCTACATCTAATTAAGAATGTAGAATGGGGTGTGGCTGTTCCGGATAAGCACACACTTCAATTTATGTATCGTGATTTTGAACCATTAGAACCCCAAGCCTTAATCCACTTGCATGAACCTATAGAGGCGACAATGTTCATGGGGAAGGAAAAAGTAGTTACGCAGTTTGCCATCCGAGTAGATGAACCACAAAGGCTGAGGGAAATATTAGAAACAACGTAAAGCGCATCATTTGACGAGAAAATATATGTTGGCTATAATTATCTCAAATTCGAGATAAAAGAGGAGCTTTTAATGATGAAGCATTTATTTTTTCCAGGGGAGAATTCTTCGAGACCGACCTTATTGTTATTGCATGGTACAGGTGGTAATGAGCATGATTTAGTTGGACTAGGGAAAGAGATAGACAGCTCAGCTAATATTCTGAGTGTGCGAGGGAATGTGCTAGAAAACGGAATGCCTCGGTTTTTTAAACGTCTTGCGGAAGGGGTTTTTGATCTCGAGGACCTGCAGGCTCGTACAGAGGAATTAAAAAGCTTCCTAGATGAAGCAGCTCAAACCTATAAATTTGATCGTGATCAAGTAGTAGCGATTGGTTATTCTAATGGAGCTAACATTGCAGGGAACCTTTTATTTGAATATAAGGATGTCGTAAAAGGTGCGATTCTCCATCATCCGATGGTGCCGAGGCGTGGAGTAGAGATACCAGTCATGTCAGGTACTTCGGTGTTCATAGGAGCAGGAAAGAACGACTTTATGTGCCCGGCAGCTGAATCTGAAGAACTGAAGGACTTATTGCAAAATGCAGGCGCTAGTGTGGAGATGCACTGGCATGAATACGGTCATCAGTTAACACAAAGCGAAGTACAAGCTGCAAAGGAATGGTATCAAGCGAAATTCTAGAGGAGTCGATTGACTGACCTGGAAGTAATCTATTCTAACCTAAAAACAAAGCCTAGTAGAGTATGAGTATCTACTAGGCTTTGTTGTATTCCGGTTTCTTTAAAGGTTTAGTACCCATTGTTTAATGGAAGTTTTTCGCTTTGTAAGGTCCCTTTCTAAAAGGTAGCCACCAGTTCCATTTACCAAAAAGTTTCATCAAGCTTGGAACTAATAGTAAGCGGATAATTGAAGCATCGATAGCCACGGCTATAGCTATTCCGATACCAATTTGCTTGACTGGCATAACC
The DNA here is from genome assembly GCF_038624605.1 of Psychrobacillus sp. FSL K6-4046. Taxonomy (NCBI): domain Bacteria; kingdom Bacillati; phylum Bacillota; class Bacilli; order Caryophanales; family Bacillaceae; genus Psychrobacillus; species Psychrobacillus sp. FSL K6-4046. The sequence goes on along the minus strand of NZ_CP152020.1, from coordinate 3,533,545 downwards.
TCTGTGAAGGCAAATGCACCGGTGATAACAATCATAATTAATGCTGCAGAGGTAATTATTTTACTAGTGGAGGTTAATCCATCTACAGTTGCTTTCGTATTATTGTGATGTTTCATATACTCCTCTTGAATACGGGAGATGAGGAATACCTCATAGTCCATACTTAGCCCAAAGACTAAACTGAAAACAATGACTGGAATTATTAAGGCAATGGTCGTTTCCTCTAAACCAAAATGGCCATACTGAAATATATAAACAAGTATGCCAAACGTGGAGGCTAAACCAATTACATTCATAATAATTGCTTTTAAAGGTATAAGCACGGAACGGAAGGCGATGGTTAAAATGATAAAGGTAGAGCCCAATATTATTCCTAGCAATATCCCGACCTTATCAAAAATTTCATCAAATATTTCTTGATTAAACTTAGGTTGACCACCTAATAAAATATCTGTGCCAACGTCTTTATCAGCCCATTCTCTTGCCCAATCCTGTGCTTCATCAGATGAGCCATTAAGTCCTAATGTAACTGGAATCATTAATTTGTCACCTTGGACAAAGGTATCCAATAGTGGGGTGAGCTGACCTGAAACCTCTGGAATCAACATGCTTTGCTCCCACTGTTCGACGGTAGGTATTTCACTAGCCGAAAAGACAGTATCTACTGATTTAACATCAGGATCCTTCAAAAGCTGCTCTTCTAAATTTTTCATAGTGTTTAGGCCATCTGTATTTTCCCAGCCACCTGGTCGATCAGCCACCACGTAAATCGTAGACTGGTCCCCCATATTAAACTCATCCTCCATCACTTCATAAGCTTGACGGGAATCATAGTCCTTAGGTAGAGATTCTACTGATGGGATGGTTAATGTCATTTCTTTTACCGGGATTATACCTATCCCGAGCAACACAAAAGCTACAATGATTAAAGTAACAGGTCGCTTCATCACAAAGGAGGCAAAGTTTCTCCACTTGGTAGAGGCACCAGGCTTCACACGCAAGATAGTCCATTTATTAATACGATCACCTAATACCATCAGTAAGGCTGGTAATAGGGTAATGGATCCCAATACTGCCATAGCGACGACAAGCATACCACCAAGAGCTATATTTTGAAAGATCTCTACTTCTAATACAAACATGGCTCCAAGTCCAATAAATACACAAAGTGCAGAGAAAATAATAGAGCGACCAGCTGTTTTTATAGAGACTTGGACAGCCTCTACAACGGACTTTTCGGTAAGCTCTTCTTTATAACGATTAATTAGTAATAAAGCAAAATCAATACTTAGCGCAAGCCCGAGCATTGGAACTATGTTAAGGACGAAAATAGATAAATCCATGGCTTCGCCAAAGAATGTCATGACTCCAAGTGCTGAAACTACTGTGACAATACCCACAGCAATTGGTACCAAAGCGGCAACTACACTTCCAAATGCAAGGAGCAGAACGACCAATGCTATTGGAAGACCGATTGCTTCTGCACTAGCCAAGTCCTTTTGGCTTGCCGTGTTAATATCTTTATTGATGGCGGCAGCCCCAGTTAAAGTGACACCCTTTTCGTTTCCGATAGATTGACGAATGTCATCAACTACCTCTGACATGTTCTCGGTATCCGTGTTAAAGTGCAACATTGCGTATGATACATTTTCCTTATAGAGAGTAGAATCCTCCAAGGGTGATTGGATATCTTTCACTATTTTTAAGTTTTCTATATCATCTAACGTATCTTGTATTGTTTGATCGGATGTTTGATCGAATACGATGAAGAGTGTCTCGGCTGGTAAATCAAAGGTTTCAGTTAGCTCATCCATTACTTGCTGGTGTTCTCCGTCCATTTTAAAGCCGTCACCCTCCAATAAAGATGGAAGACGTAATGCAAAAAAAGCAAGAGCCACAAACAGGATGATCCAAACTCCCAAAGTGACTTTATAATGGCGTGTCACCAGGTTAGCTAAAAATTTCATATATTTCCTCCTTAGATAAAGCCAAGTAGTAATATAGCTCTTATGTTAAACCTACCCGTTTCAGTGGTAGAGTTTCCTTTTTATTGTAATGGAAAGCAAGTTTAACTGCTAATATAATGCTATGATAAAAGAAAGTTTTTGAAGGAGGAATATAAGTGAAAATTACATCTCCAAAACTCAATGAGAACCCAGAACAAATTAATTTAAACGAAGCTTTACAAGAGGATTATTATATTTCCAACTCCACTGTTTGTTCGCTTGAAGGTATTGAGGAATCAGAAGGAAAGATAATCTTTGATCAAGTACTTTTCAAACAAGCTTCCTTTGTGGATTTACATTTATACCAAGTGGAATTTATAGATTGTATTTTTGAAAAATGTGATCTTTCTAATGTAGTAATGGAACAGGCAGTATTTCATCGAGTGGAATTCTTAGCGTGTAAGCTCTTTGGAGCAAATTTTGCGGATGCGAGGCTAACTGATGTGAGAGTTTGTGAAAACCATGCGAACTACCTGAATCTAAGTTTTTCTAAGTTGAAAAAGGTATCCTTTAATAACTGTACATTAAATCATGCAGACTTTATTGATGCCACCTTACAGCATATTGAATTCGAAGCATGTGAAATAGATGAGGCTAACTTTACGGATACATCTTTAGATGGGGTTGACTTGAGCAGCACTACATATGAAAACCTATTAGTATCCCTTGAGGATTTAAAAGGCTGCACAGTTTCCATGGAACAAGCTATAGGATTTGCCAAATCGTTAGGAGTGATTATAAAAGAGTAAAAGAAAAAACCTCGTATTCAATTACGAGGTTTTAATTAATTAAAAGAGTAAATTTAAGACTTGGAAGATGATAGCTGCTACTATGGCAGATATCGGTAGAGTAATAATCCAAGTTAATACAATTTTTTTAGCGACTCCCCATTTTACACCCTTCACACGCTGAGCTGCTCCAACCCCCATAATAGCGGAAGAAATAACGTGTGTTGTAGAAACTGGTAAATGAATGGTTGTAGCACCAAAAATAATCATAGCAGACGATAAGTCAGCTGCTGCCCCATTAATAGGGCGGATTTTCATGATCTTACCACCAACAGTTTTAATGATTTTATAGCCACCGATAGATGTACCAAGACCCATCGCAGTTGCTGCTGCAATACGAACCCAAAGCTGGATGTCGTCTGTAGCTTGCCATTGTGCAGCAATAAGGGCCATCGTTATAATCCCCATTGCTTTTTGGGCATCATTTGTACCATGGGTAAACGATTGAAGTGCTGCTGTTCCTATTTGGAAGATACGAAATCTTTTGTTTGTCCCATAAAGGCTTCCTCGTTTAAAAATCACCTTAAATAGTGACATCATTAAAAATCCAACTGCTAAAGCAAGAAATGGTGATACGACTAAAGCTATCAAGATATTAGTGAACCCATCATAATTTAAAACTCCAAACCCTGCCGCAGAGATAGCTGCCCCTGCAATAGAACCAATTAGGGTATGAGATGAGCTAGATGGAATTCCGTAATACCAGGTAACTAAGTTCCAAATAATCGCTGAAAGTAAAGCTGCCAAAATAATTAATGATCCGTTTTGAAGTGTAAAAGGATCGACAATATCCTTCGTAATTGTTTTAGCAACCCCTGTAAAAGTTAGAGCACCCACAAAGTTCATAATAGCGGCCATGTAAACTGCAACTTTTGGTTTTAAAGCTCTTGTTGAAACAGAAGTGGCAATTGCGTTTGCGGTATCATGGAAACCATTGATAAAGTCAAAGGCAAGGGCAAAAAACACAACTAGGATCGTTAATATAAAAATAGTATCCATAATGAAAGCTCCTACGCGTTACGCATAATAATTGTTTCAAGCGTATTTGCTACGTTTTGACAATAATCTGCGATATCTTCTAATTGCTCGTAAATATCCTTAAATTGAATAATACGAATCGGATCTTTTTCGTTTAAGAAAAGCTGCTTAATGGAAGTACGAAGCACCTCATCACATTTACGTTCATAATCCTTGATTAGAATGGAATGTTCATGCATCTTAAGCAATTTCTTCTGAGCTAATAGCTCCATCGCTTTTACAATCTCGTCCGTACTTTTAACAATATAGCCTAGGAATGTACGCATTGACTCATCAATTTCAACTAATGTGAACATTTCAAGATGTGCCGTAAAATTGTCAATTCCGTCTAGAATGTCATCCATTCGGATAGCTAGTTCCAGAATATCCTCACGTTCAATTGGAGTCATAAATGATTTGTTTAACATAACAATCAACTCATGGATTAATGTATCCCCAGCTGTTTCGTAATTCTTAAGGTGTAAGCTAATTTCTTTTAAATCTGAAGCGTTATTAATACGGAAATCATCTGCATAATGAGTGGCTTCACGTACGTTTTCAGCTATCTTTAAAAGGGATAGGAAAAAAGGATCTTGTTTTTTTGAGCTAATCATAAAAGCCTCCTAGACTTTAAAATGGTGTAGTTAGTATGAATTTTCCTCAAATAGCATACCAAAAAACTTACAAAATCAACACACTTTTTACTTTAAAATCGATAAATTTACAATCCTGTAACAATTCAAGCGTCTAAAAAAGATTAAAATTTGACAATAAAAGCTACTTTATATAGAAAAAAATGATAGTGTACTAATTATTAAAAATATTGAAACCTTCTGAATTTAGATACGTATAACTACTAAAGAAGTTATTAAATGGAAAAGTGGTGAGAAAAATAGAACAAATTTTCTTGTATGGTTTAATTGTAATTGGTCTTATTACTATTCTTTATGTGTTATTTGCAGATGCAATAGACGGCATGGAAGCAGGGATTTTTAATCCGACTACAATTCTCTCCTTTCTATTATTCATTTGTGCAGCGGGCTTTATTCTCCTTAAAGTTACTAATTGGAGTGAAACCGTTATAATTACCGTGGCTGTAGGGATATCCATCTTTTTAACCTTTTTACTGTACTTCTTTGTACTTTTACCTCTCTCCTCAGCCGAAGTCTCTACAGCTTACACAAACGAGTCATTACTAGGGCAAGTCGGAAAGGTTATTGTTCCTATACCCTCAAACGGGTATGGTGAAATCACTATTGAGACAGTAAATGGACTCATCGCTAAAAGAGCTACTGGTTTAGACAATGAAGAGATTGAATATGAAAAACAGGTCTTAATAATTGAAGTGAAAGACGGCACTTTTTTAGTAAAAGAATATGTGCCTTTTATAAAATAAAAAGGGGGATTTTAAATGGGCTTGGAAATGTTAGTTGTAATAGGGGTTGTTGTATTCGTAGTTTTAATCATGCTGGCTGTCTATATAACCAAATATAAAACGGTTGGTCCTGATGAAGCCTTAATCGTTACAGGGAGCTACTTAGGCTCTAAAAATGTTCATACAGATGACTCGGGCAATCGCATTAAGATTATTAGAGGTGGCGGTACATTCGTATTTCCTGTATTCCAGCAAAGTGAACCTCTTAGTCTATTATCAAGTAAACTAGAAGTTACAACACCTGAAGTGTATACCGAGCAGGGTGTTCCAGTTATGGCGGATGGGACCGCTATTATTAAAATCGGAGGTTCCATTTCAGAAATTGCAACTGCAGCTGAGCAGTTTTTAGGGAAATCTAAACAGGACAGAGAAAATGAAGCAAAAGAAGTATTAGAAGGTCATCTTCGCTCCATTTTAGGGTCAATGACAGTTGAGGAAATATATAAAAATAGAGATAAGTTCTCGCAAGAGGTACAACGTGTTGCGTCGCAGGATTTAGCAAAAATGGGTCTTATTATAGTTTCTTTTACAATCAAAGATGTTCGAGATAAAAATGGTTATTTAGATTCTCTAGGTAAGCCAAGAATCGCACAAGTTAAGCGTGATGCGGATATAGCTACAGCAGAAGCAGAAAAGGAAACACGTATTAAACGTGCAATGGCTTCGAAGGAAGCTCAAAAAGCTGAAATTGAACGAGCAACGGAAATCGCAGAAGCAGAAAAAGACAATCTGTTAAAGGTTGCAGAATACCGACGAGAGCAAGACATTGCTAAGGCACGTGCCGACCAAGCCTATGAGTTGGAGACGGCAAGGTCTAAGCAAGAAGTAACAGAGCAGGAAATGCAAATTCAAATTATTGAACGTCAAAAGCAAATTGAGCTTGAAGAGAAAGAGATATTGCGTCGTGAAAAGCAATATGATTCAGAGGTAAAGAAAAAGGCAGATGCAGACCGTTATGCTATTGAACAAAATGCTGCTGCATCCAAGTCTCGTGAAATGGCAGAGGCAGATGCAGAAAAATATCGCATTGAGGCAAAAGCGAAAGCAGATGCAGAAAAAGTACGTTTAGACGGTTTAGCAAAAGCTGACTCGCAACGTGCGCAAGGTGAATCAGAAGCAGATATAATTCGACTGAAGGGACTTGCAGAAGCTGAAGCTAAACAAAAAATTGCTGAAGCGTTTGATCTGTATGGGCAAGCTGCAGTTCTAGATATGGTTGTTAAAATGCTACCAGAATATGCTAAACAAATTGCTAGTCCACTTTCAAATATCGATAAGATAACTGTAGTAGATACTGGTGGAGGAGAAGGCGGAGGTGCCAATAAGGTTACCTCATACGCTACAAATCTTATGTCTACCCTACAAGAAACTTTAAAGGCTTCCTCAGGAATTGATGTGAAGAATATGCTAGAAAACTATGCTGGAAAGGGTAATATAAGACCGAGCATTGAGCAATTGACACAGGAAGTGAAAAAAGCGAACGAAGAAACAAAAGTACGCGAGGTACAAGAGGTATAACATTTAAAAAAACGGACTTTCCTAAGTTGGAAGTCCGTTTTTTATATTTCCTTTCATAAAGAACCCTATCATGATTAAACACGAACGTTATTTCTTTTATAAATTGGTAGTGACCGGCTGACACTCAAAAGTGATCTCTTACACAAATAGTTATTTCATACATACTCCATAGAGATAGGGAAGACCTATCATAAGACCCGGTAGGCAATTAATTGGAAAACTCATTTCTAATCATTTTTTAATAAAAGCATATAAATGCCTTTATTATTTTTTTGATTGTTCGTGTTTCATAAAAACTTCAGAATTATGAAATTGATTCTACTATTAACTAAATGTATAATTAAGGTTAGATTGTCGAATGTTGTAGAATTGTGGAGGGACAATGATACTTACAAAAGAACAAATTCACGATATTAGAGAAAAGCAGAGTCTACCTAGGGTAGTTACTGATAAAACAATTACAACTTATATTGGAAGCTCAGACGATATTTCTTATGCGCTTTATACACTCACCCCTGCAAGCACTACCTGGATTTATTCTAACCCATGTAATGAAAGCAATTACGTAGAAAAATATTATATTTTAGCTGGCAGTTTAAAAATAGTGTACTGGAACCAACATAAAATACTTCGGCCAGGTGATCTACTAGATTTAGTCATGCTAAATACGCTAATTACTTGTCAGGCAAAGGAAGAAGTGCACATTTTAATAGAAATGACTAAAAAATATTTTACCCAAAACTTCATGGAGAGAGGAATTATTCATCGCGATGCTCTCCGTATTCAAGAAGTGGATGGTTATACTTATCATCATTGCGCACGGATAAGAGATTATTCGATTGAACTTTGGAAAAGAATGAACTTAAAAAGTAAAGGAGTTCGAAGGTTAAGTATAGGCTCCTATTTTCATGATATTGGTAAGCTCGCCATTCCTATAGAGATTCTAAATAAACCTGGAAAACTAACAGAAGATGAATGGAAAGTAGTTAAGATGCACACTACTTTAGGGGCTGAAATGATGAAAAATCATGAAATTTCTTGTATTCGGGAAGCTGCTTTTATTGTCGAACAGCATCATGAAAGGTATGATGGAAAAGGGTATCCTTTTGGACTGATGGGGGAAGAAATTTCCTTAGAAGCTTCTATCGTCTCTGTTGTAGATGCATTTGATGCAATGACCACTAATCGGGTTTACCGTGGGGCAATGACCTTTGAAGACGCTATCCTCGAAATAAAGAGAGGTAGAGGAACTCAATTTAATCCAAAGGTGCTAGATGAATTTCTCGAAATGTTGCAAGAAAAAAATAATCAGTGGTAAATGAAAAAGGAGAGAAAAAAATGTCTTATCGTATTGAACGTGATTCTATGGGAGAAATTAAAGTTCCACAAGATAGTCTTTGGGGAGCTCAAACACAAAGATCTAAAGAAAACTTTAAAATTGGTACAGAAAAAATGCCAATTGGCGTAGTACATGGATTAGCTCTATTAAAGAAATCAGCGGCAATCGTTAGTCATTCTCTTGGTAATCTATCAGAAGTAAAAAAAGATGCTATCGCAGCTGCAGCTGATGAAATACTAGCAGGAAAGCTAGACCATCATTTTCCATTAGTTGTTTGGCAAACTGGTAGTGGTACGCAGTCTAATATGAATGTTAACGAAGTCATTGCCAATAGAGGTAATCAGCTATTAGAGGAAAAAGGTAGTGAAGAGAGACTTCACCCAAATGATGATGTAAACAAATCCCAAAGCTCTAACGATACTTTCCCCACTGCACTTCATATTGCTGGAGTACTCGCAGTCGAAAAAGAGTTATTGCCTGCAATTGACGTTTTAAAAGAGACGTTGGGTAAAAAATCTGAACAGTTTATGGAAATCATTAAAATTGGACGTACGCATTTACAAGATGCAACGCCACTGTCTCTTGGCCAAGAATTCAGTGGGTGGCATAGAATGCTTGAAAAGTCTTCTAAAATGATTAATACAGCAGTGGAAGATATGAAAGAGCTTGCAGTTGGAGGTACAGCTGTAGGTACCGGTTTGAATGCTCCAAAAGGTTTTGGTGATTTAGTAGCAGCAGAAATTTCTAAAGAGCTAGGAATAGAATTTACTTCAGCTAAGAATAAATTCCATGCTTTGACAAGCTATGATGACGTTGTTTATGTACACGGTGCTGTGAAGGCACTTGCAGCTGATTTAATGAAGATTGCTAATGATGTACGTTTACTTGCAAGTGGTCCTCGTTCTGGTATCGGAGAGATCTCTATTCCGGAAAATGAACCAGGAAGCTCTATTATGCCTGGTAAAGTAAATCCTACTCAAAGTGAAGCAATGACGATGGTAGTAGCACAAGTTATGGGGAATGATACTTCAATCAGTTTTGCAGCAAGCCAAGGGAACTATCAATTAAATGTCTTCAAGCCTGTAATTATTCATAACTTCTTACAATCCGTTCGCTTATTAAGTGATGCCATTATTAGCTTCAATAATAACTGTGCAGTAGGGATTGAACCAAACTTAGAAACAATTAAACATCATGTTAATAATTCTCTAATGCTTGTAACTGCTTTGAATCCATACATTGGCTATGAGAATGCTGCAAAAATTGCTAAGCATGCACACAAAAATGGTACAACTCTAAAAGAAGCAGCTATCGAATTAGAGCTGCTAACTGCTGACAAGTTTGATGAAATTGTTAGACCAGAAAAAATGATATAAAAGAGGTATATATGAAAAAAATTCTATTTTTATTATTTTGTTTAATGTTGGTGCTTGCTGCCTGTGGTCAAAAAGAAGAAAGTCACAAGGCTGCAGAAGAAGTGGATCATCAGGAGCATGATCACGACCATACGACTCATTTAGCTAATGGGGATATTCAAGAAACTACTTCTTCAACTGATGTGCTTCCTAAGTTTCTAGAAAAACAGCCTGAAAATATGCAGCTGATTTATCAAGCTGCAGCAAAAGCTAATGATGTACTCAAGTGGATGCCTTGTTACTGTGGTTGCGGAGATAGTGCAGGCCATAAAAGCAACTTCAACTGTTTTGTACAGGAAATTAAAGAAAATGGTGAAGTCGTATGGGATGACCATGGTACTCGCTGTGCAGCGTGCTTAGAAACTGCCGTTGCCTCAATTAACATGGTTCAAGAAGGTAAGTCACTTATAGAAATTCGCCAGGCCATAGACGAGGCTTATCAAGAAGGCTACTCAAAACCAACTGACACACCAATGCCCTCTTAAAATATAACTGTTCCCTCTCACTATAAGTGAGAGGGAACATTTTTTTTTTGCACCAAATTCATGAAGTTAGTTGTCTTTCTTAAGAATTTCTTCATTTTTATCCTTCCTGAATGTTAAGAAACGTTACCTATAATGAATAGAAGGTAATAAGGAAGGGGTATTGCATGATACATGTAAAGAATGTCAATCATACATTTTTAATTGGAAAGAAAGGAAAAGAGAAGAAGGTGCCTGTACTAAAGAATCTCTCCTTTGACGTACAACAAGGAGAAATTGTGGCCGTAGTTGGGAAAAGTGGTTCGGGTAAGTCTACTTTATTGAACACGCTTGCAGGTTTTATGAGTCCAGAACAAGGGTCTATTCTTATAAATGGTCAAGAGACTGTTAAGTTAAATGAAACCGAAAGAGCAGCCTTTCGCTTAAATAATTTCGGCTTTATCTTTCAAAACTTTCAGCTGATGCCTGGTTTAACTGCTTTTGAAAATGTGGAGCTGCCATTAAAGCTGAAAGGAATTTCTGCTAAAAAACGTAAAGTAACCGTCCTTCAAATTATGAAAAAGGTAGGTCTAGATTCTGTGTCCGATCATTATCCAAATGAATTGTCTGGTGGGCAGCAACAGCGGGTTAGTATAGCTCGTGCATTAATCACGAGTCCCCCTATTTTATTGGCAGATGAGCCAACCGGTAGCCTAGACTCAGAGACAGAGCAGGACATTCTACTTCTCATTCAAGAACTCAATCAAACTATGGGGATTACGTTTGTTATTATCACTCATGATGAAGAGGTAGCTAGTATCGCACACCGCAAGTTAAAGATGCACGACGGAGAACTTAGCAAGGAGGATATGTCTCATGTTATTTAAGGATCAGCTAGAATTTGTATCCCAGCATATTAAGAAAAATAAACTACGAGTATTTATGACAGTGCTTGCCGCAACAATGGGTTGTGCATTTTTAATCGTTCTAGCTTCTATAGGGTTTGGTGTACAAGATATGATGCGTTCTGAAATCTTAGAGGACCAAGCTATTACAGAGGTAGAAGTGTATGGTAACGAAGGCGTAATCGATTATGAGGAAATAAAAAATATAGATTCGGTCGGAGCAGTTGTTCAACGTGCTAGCATAGACGTCGAAACTATTTTCAAATTAGAGGATAGAACAATTTTTGGAAACTCCAAGCTAACGAATTTTAAAGAAGAAACAAATTCAAACCTTTCATTATCCGAGGGTAGAATGCCTAAAGATGGTAATGAAATTATTGTTGGCTATCACTTCGCAGAAAACTTGTGGACAGAACAAGAGTTTGCGACTTGGGAAGATGGAGCAGCAGAGGACGGAGAAATACCGAAAGGGTATGAAGAATCCATACTAGGTAAAGAGGTTACTCTAGTCATGAAGCCATATGGTCAAGAGGATACCTTTCCAGAACAATGGACGTTTACAATTGTAGGGGTTACTAAGCAACCAGCAAAAGACTGGATAGTCGATAAAATTGTCCTAATGGATGAATCTTGGACGGAAACATTAATGGCATCCTATAAAGCGAATGTAGCAGAGGTACCGGAAGAGGTTCTATACACAGAAACGAAAGTTTTTACTGCTAGTCTAGAGGACGTCAAGGCTGCAACAGATGAACTTAAAGAGATGGGTTACAGTGTTTACTCTGTTTCCGAGCAATTGGAGCAGTTAGATGTATTTTTTATGGCATTTAAAATAGGACTTATATTTGTAGGTACGATTGCAGTTTTAATTTCATCTATAGGTATCTTTAATACAATGACAATGGCGGTTACAGAGAGAACAAGAGAAATCGGAGTGATGAAAGCAATTGGGGCTAGCCCAAAATTGATCCGTCGACTGTTTCTCATGGAAAGTGCATGGATCGGTATTATTGGAACTGTGCTTGCAGTAATTATTTCTTATGTAGTGAGTTATTTAGCTAATCTAGTCTTGCCAATTGTTGTAGGCATGGCATTAGAGGAGGAAAGTATTGCGGGTATGAATTTAACGTTTTCGTTAATTCCTTGGCAGCTTGTAGCTATTGCGTCTTGCATAAGTATTGGGGTAGCTATGATTTCTGGATGGAGACCAGCAAAGAAAGCAACTAAAATTGACGTTATACAGGCTTTGAGACAAGAATTATAAAAGCAAAAGAGGGAACGGGTACCTAAGTATCTGTTCCCTCTTTTTACAATTTCTTTTCCCCATTTGCCTGTCGGAGCAGAAACAGGCGACTGCGCTTTTCTATTAAGAGGGGTCGATTGTGAAATAGGCGATGAATAGTATGAAGACTACCGCCATATTTAGTAAGTTATACTTCATACTTGATATTGTCTGTTCAAATTTCCCTGACTTTTTTACAGCAGTAATGCCTACATAAATTATTAATATAGCGATGAGTATAGAGAAAATAGGATGCAGGGGATATACCCTTACATTTAAAAAATGAACAATTATCACTGCAATAGCCATTACTATGCCATATACCACTTTTTGATAAGTTGGATCTTTCATATGTTCTCTCCTTGGATTGTCATGATTAGTCTATATTCAAGTATTCCTTAAGTTCATTTTCTAGAAATGGTTGAGCGTTTAGCATTTCTTTGAATTGTTCATAGCCTTCTATTTGTTCATGGGTTGGCTTTCCACCTGTTTTATAGGCACGTATTAAAATATTTTTAGGCGTATTTTCAATATCTATAAACTCCACTAATTGGGCCTCGTAGCCTACCAGATTCAATATTTCGGCACGTATTGAATCTGTAGCAAGTGCTGAAAAACGTTCTTTAATTAATCCATGCTTCAGCATAATGTTTAACCCAGGGGCATCAAGCTGTCTATTTAACTCGTGCTGACAGCAAGGCACACTTAAAATGACGCTAGCATTCCACTTAACCGCTCGGGCAAGTGCCATATCAGTTGCAACATCACAAGCATGTAAGGTAACAACCATGTCTACGGCAGTTTCGTCGTTATAATCATTAATATCTCCCACTAAAAATTCCAAATCGTCATAGTCTAGATCTTTAGCGATTTGCGAACATTCTTCAATTACTTCCTTTTTTAAGTCAAGTCCCGTAACACGAATGTCTAATCCCTTTTCAATTTTTAAATAGTGATAAAGGGCAAACGTTAAATAGGATTTACCAGAGCCAAAATCTAAAATGCGAACGGTTTTATCCTTTGGTAAATAAGCCAAAGTATCATCTATAAACTCAATAAAACGATTAATTTGTTTAAATTTATCGTACTTTTGTTTTTTTACTTTTCCTTCAGAAGTTTGAACTCCTAATCGGATTAAAAAAGGATAAGGTGTATGCTCGTCTAACAAGTAGTTTTTTTTACGATTATGAGATAAATCCACTTGTTTCAATGAAGTGTTTTTTTCAGTTTTATACATCACTTTATTTTTCTTAGAAAGTTGTATTTGAATCTTTTCCTCAATAAAATCAACGTGAATTTGGCGAAAGTCATCCAGTAACTTTTCCCATGCTGAAGAGAATTCTTCTATTCGAATATTTTCGTGCTTTAAAATACGTTCGTATTGGTATTCTAATTGGATGTGGTACATATTTTTTATTTCAATAGGCTTTAGTTTGATGCGCTTTATTTCATTAGATTTAGCCCTTGGTTGGCTTATTGTTGCTTGAATCAGCTGTTTAGATAAGATTTGCTTTAATACGCTGTCTTTCATTTCGTTGAATTCCATATAATCGCCTTCTTTTTCGTAAGATACTTGAAATTAGTGTATCACAACGACATATTTCATAGATAGATTAGCTATCGTGTAAGAAGAGATAAAACGTCTATATACCTTTTATACTATCAGAATTTTATGATAATATAATTGGTGAGTAGTCAATCGAAAGGGGAGATTGGGTTGTTAAATGAAAAAACAATTGGGGAGATAGTAAAGGAAGCCGCAAGTAAGTTTCCTGACAAAGAGGCTTATGTGTACCCTGAGCATGGGATTCGTAAAACATATAAAGAGTTTGATATGGAAACTGACGAGCTTGCTAAAGCATTTATTGGCATGGGTGTTCAAAAAGGAGAACATATTGCCATTTGGTCAGACAATAAAAGGGAATGGCTATTAAGCCAATTTGCAACTGGAAAAATGGGAGCAGTTTTAGTAACGGTTAATACAAACTATCAGGAAAAAGAACTGGAATATCTATTACAGCAATCAGATGCTACTACTCTTATTTTATGTGAATCCTTTAAAACTACTTCTTATCTCGACATTATTCGTGCAATTTGCCCTCAAATAAATACAGCAGAAAAAGGGAATATTCAATCTGAAAAACTTCCCTATTTAAAACGAGTGATTGTAATGAGTGAAAATGACTACCCAGGAATTTATAAATGGTCGGAGTTCGTTGAATTTGCAAAAAGAGTATCTGATGAAACTTTAGAAGATGCGATGAAAGAGACTCATAATGATGAAGTCATTAATATTCAATATACTTCTGGAACGACTGGATTTCCAAAGGGAGTAATGCTTTCCCATAAAAATATAGTTAACAATGGTCAGCTTGTAGGAGACTACATTCATCTAACTGAACATGATCGTCTTTGTATACCTGTACCCTTCTTTCATTGCTTCGGTTGTGTCATGGGAACAATTGCTTCAGTAACACATGGGACCACAATGGTAATCATTGAACAATTTGATGCAGGGAAAGTGTTGAAAATAGTGCAGGATGAGAAATGTACTGCTTTACACGGGGTACCAACCATGTTCATCGCTGAATTAAATCATCCAAATTTTAAGCAATTTGATTTATCTACTTTACGTACTGGAATTATGGCTGGTTCTATTTGTCCGATAGAAGTTATGAAGAAAGTGATGGAAGACATGGGTGCAACTGAAATTACCATTGCCTATGGACAAACTGAATCCTCGCCAGTTATTACGCAAACTAAAACAGATGATTCAATTGAAAAAAGAGTGTCCTCAGTTGGGAAAGCTCATCCAGGAGTAGAAGTGAAAATAATAGATCCGGCAACAGGAGAAGATACCCCTGCAGGAGTACCAGGGGAACTATGTACAAGAGGATATTTAGTGATGAAAGGCTACTATAAAAATGAAGAAGCAACAAAATCGACAATAGATGACAACGGCTGGCTCCACACTGGCGATATTGCCGTAATGGATGACGAAGGCTATATCGATATAACCGGAAGAATCAAGGATATGGTAATTCGAGGTGGTGAGAATATTTATCCGAAAGAAGTAGAAGAATTTCTTTATCAGCATCCAGCTATTCAAGACGTACAGGTTGTAGGTGTCCCAGACCCGAAATACGGAGAAGAGCTAATGGCTTGGGTAATTCTAAAAACAGGAGAAAGCCTAACGTCAGATGATTTGAAGGAATTCTGTAAAGGGAAAATATCTTATCATAAAATACCAAGATATATTGAATTCATCGATGCATACCCAATGACAGCATCAGGGAAGATACAGAAATTCTTACTGAGAGAAATGTCAAAAGAGAAAATAGAAGCATAGACATATTTCCTGGGAAATCGACACCAAGAAAAGCGCAAGCGCCTATCTCTGCCCCGACAGGCAAATGGGAAAATGCGAGGAGGCAGCTGTTCAGCCACCGCAGTATTTTCCCATTTGACCCGAGGGGCAAGGCGCTGAAGCTAGCCACCAAGAAAAGCGCAAGCGCCTATCCCTGCCCCGACAGGCAAATGGGAAAATGCGAGGAGGCAGCTGTTCAGCCACCGCAGTATTTTCCCATTTGACCCGAGGGCCAAGGCGCTGAAGCTAGCCACCAAGAAAAGCGCAAGCGCCTATCCCTGCCCCGACAGGCAAATGGGAAAAGTGAGGACCGTTCATGTTTCCTAGAGTGAGTATTAGCTGTGATTTGAGCTTACACAGGATTTAAGCACCGAGGTAATAATCGGTGCTTTTTTCAGTTTTCCTGTATACTTAATTTAATAAAAGGATAATTTTGAGATAAGAGGTGAATGTATGTTTTTAGACCATATTGTTCATTTTGTGAATAAAAAACCTATAGAAGTGGCCGGAGATTGGCAGCAGCAAGGAATTAATGCCGTGGTTGGTGGACAGCATTTAAACTGGGGGACGTATAATGCACTTCTTTATACGGTAAATAGTTATGTAGAATGGTTAGCGATGGAAGAGGAACAGGTAGCTAGGCGTGTAGTACACCCTTTAGTAGAATTAATGCTCCATGATTTAAATGAAGGTCCAGGTTTTGGAACGATTTGCATTAGAGCAAATGATTTGGAAGTACTTAGAAAAGACTTAGAAAACAAAGGTATAGAAACAACAGGAGTATTGTATGCTGAAAGAAAGACAGCTGCTGGATCTTTACGTAAATGGAAAATGCTATTTATTAAAGAAGAAGTTAGTGACAGCTTACCTGCGCCATTTTTTATAGAGTGGGAAGAAACGGATGATGAAAGATATGAGTTGCTTCAGAAGGAGGGAACAGTGAACAATAGTAACCTCCAACTCAACATTGAGAGCTGTGAGTTTCATGTAGAAAATCCAAGGGAAGTAATAGAGAAATGGACTAGCTATCTGAATGTTACTTACGATCATCAAACGTTATTCTTACCCAATACAAAATTAATATTTAAACAGCTGAAACAAGGGACTAAAGAAAGGCTTGTTAGTGTGCAAATTAAAGGCCTCCCTAACCAAGAAGCTATTGTTTACGAACAAGGAGTATATCGTTTCGATTAAGAGGAGGATTTTATAATGGAACAGTTAGATGAAAGAGCGATTGTAGTTGCAGTTAAGCTGCAAAAAGATGAGCATTTCGAATATGAATTAGAGGAGCTTATTAATTTAGCTGCAGCTTTAGATGTGGAGGTTGTTGGTGAAATCACTCAAAATTTAGAGCGAGTGACATCTTCTCATTATGTAGGAACAGGTAAAGTAGAGGAGATAAAAAATCTCTTCGATGCTACAGATGCAAATCTCGTTATATTTAACGATGAACTTTCTCCATCTCAAATAAGAAACCTAGAGCGAGATTTAGAATGCAAGGTAATAGATCGTACTATGCTAATTTTAGACATTTTTGCAAGACGCGCAAAATCCAATGAGGCACAAATGCAAGTGGAACTAGCACAACTTCAATATATGCTACCGAGACTTGTCGGACTGCGAGCCTCCCTTGGTCGTCAGGGTGGTAGTACGGGCGGGGGAGTTAGTAACCGTGGTGCTGGGGAAACAAAGCTAGAATTGGATCGTCGTAAAATTGAAGACCAAATAGCAAAGCTGAAGAGAGAGCTAGAACTAGTTAAGGATCAAAGGGAAACGCAAAGAAAACAACGTAAAAAAAATAATATACCTGTTGTTTCTCTAGTTGGCTATACCAACGCCGGAAAGTCTACGATTATGAACCAACTGCTTCAAAAGATTGGACAAGAACAATCGAAGCAAGTATTTGAGAAAGACATGCTCTTTGCTACATTGGAAACTTCCGTCCGTCAAATTAAACTACCAGACCAAAAGGAATTCCTATTAACTGATACAGTAGGATTTGTCAGTAAACTACCCCATCATCTAGTGAAGGCATTCCGATCAACACTTGAGGAAGCAAGGGATGCTAATCTACTATTACATGTGGTAGACGTTTCTAATGATGAACACCGCTATATGATGGATGTGACGAATGAAACTCTACTTGAAGTGGGAGTAAAGGACGTTCCAACAATTTTTGTTTACAATAAATCGGATTTAGCAGACATGATGTACCCACACGTTGCAGGAAGTAATATCTGGATATCTGCAAAAGATGGGAAAGGTTTAGATGAACTGTTAGATATTATTAAAAAGTATATATTCTCTGACTATGTTCAGTGCGATCTGCTAATTCCATTTGATCGAGGAGATATCGTTTCATATCTTAATGAGAAAGCCACAGTTAAGTCGACCTCATATGAGGAAGAAGGAACGCTAGTGCACGTGGAATTAAAAAAATCAGATTATGATCGTTTAGAGGGATTTGTGTATAACCCATAAAAATAAGAAGCTCCGAAAAATTTTCGGAGCTTCTTTTTTATGCTGTTTTTTTCAAATTAGCTAAGTATATTTTAGTTTAAACTTGTTGAAACTGTATGTTATGAAGTCTTGCAAAAATACCTTCTTTAGCCACAAGCTCGTTGTATGATCCATCTTCGGCAATTCCGTCCTCAGTTACTACAATTACCCGGTCCGCGTCTCTAATTGTTGCTAAGCGGTGTGCAATTATAAGAGTTGTACGATCCTCTGCTAGCTCCATTAGTGATTGCTGGATAATTTTTTCTGTTTCTGTATCGAGAGCAGAAGTTGCCTCATCCAAAATGAGAATAGGCGGATTCTTTAAAAACATTCGAGCTATTGCCAGTCTTTGTTTTTGTCCACCTGACAATTTTAGTCCACGTTCACCTATTTGTGTTTCATACCCGGCTGGTAAGGAAGCGATTAAGCTTTCTAAATGTGCTTTCTTAGCTGCACTTCTAATCTCCTCTTCCGTAGCATCCTTTTTTCCATAAGCAATATTTTCTCGAATGGTGCCGGTAAACAAAAATACATCCTGTTGGACTATTCCGATTTGTGAGCGGAGTGATTGAAGAGATAAATCTTGTATATTGATCCCATCAACAGAAATTGCCCCGTCACTGACATCGTAAAAACGAGGTATTAAGGAACAAATGGTTGTTTTCCCTGCCCCGGAAGGACCAACAAATGCTACTGTTTCACCAGCACGTATGGAAAGGTTAATATCCTTTAACACAGTTTTATGCTCATCGTATTGGAAGCTAACATGACTAAAGGAAATATTACCGTTTAAATGATTTACTTGAATTGCATTCGGTTTATCTTCTATTTCCGGCTCTTGCTCCACTAATTCTAAGAAACGCTTAAATCCAGCCATTCCTTTAGGATATAATTCCAATAAAGCGGTAATTTTATCCACTGGCTTAATTAGTACATTTACATATAAAATAAAACTTACTAGCTCTCCATAAGTTATGTAGTTTTGAAAAGAGAACCATGCTCCTACTACCAGGACAACTAAAGTTACTAGCCTTGTCATCATATAGATGGTAGAATGAGTACCTGCCATGACTTTGTAAGCTTTTAGTTTCGCTATTCGGAATTGTGAATTATCTTCCTTGAATCTTGAAATTTCAAAATTTTCATTTGTAAAGGATTGGACAACTCGTACACCGGAAACGCTGTCTTCTACTCTTGCATTGACGTCAGCTATTTTCCCGTACATATTTTTCCAAGCTTTATTCATCATGATATTCCCATAGGTTGCTACAATAGATAAAAAAGGAACCATTATAATAGCAATAATAGCCAACTCGGGATTAATGTTGAACATAATAGTGAAGGTACCTATAATAGTCATTATGGCAATAAATAGGTCCTCGGGTCCATGATGTGCTAGTTCTCCGATATCAAACAGGTCATTTGTGATTCTACTCATAATGTGGCCCGTTTTCGTGTTATCAAAAAACCGGAATGATTGTCGTTGGACATGGTTAAATAGTTTTTGTCTCATATCCGTCTCAATGTTAATACCTAACTTGTGCCCCAAGTAGCTCACGATATATTGGAGTACAGTACTAATAATATAGACGAATAAGAGAACTATACCTACACGCACGATTGTTTCCCAATTTCCTGAGGGCAGAAGGTCATCGATAAACCATTGCACAGCTACTGGGAATGCTAGTTCTAAAATTGCAACAAAAACGGCACTGCTAAAATCAATAATAAATAATCGTTTATGTGGTTTGTAAAATGAAAAAAATTTCTTGAGCATTTCGTATCCCCTTTTCATTATCATAACGACTATTATAACGAATAATTTCAGTTGTCGAAATATTATAATGTTTCTTTTTTGAAAGAATAGGAAATATTTTAATTATTATTTTGTAGAAATGAGGCGTAATTAGATGTTATCGAAAGAAGAAATAGTAAAATCCGTACCACAAACAGGATTTTTTGGACAGCCGAAAGGTCTTCTATCCTTGTTCTTTACGGAGTTTTGGGAGCGTTTTTCATACTACGGTATGCGCGCAATTTTAATCTATTATATGTATTACGAAGTGACTCAAGGCGGTTTAGGGCTAGAACGATCAACAGCGAACTCTATTATGGCTGTTTATGGTTCCTTAGTTTATATGTCTGGGATTATTGGTGGTTGGATAGCCGATAGACTATTCGGTACTACAAGAACAGTGTTCTATGGCGGAGTATTAATTATGATCGGTCATATTGTACTGGCATTCCCAGGTGGTTTAACTACCTTATTCATATCCATGGCATTTATCATTATTGGTACTGGTTTATTAAAGTCTAATATTTCTACTATTGTCGGTGATTTATATTCCGCTGAGGATGCTCGTAGAGATTCAGGTTTCAGTATTTTCTATATGGGTATTAATATGGGAGCTTTCATTGCACCATTAATCGTTGGGACAATCGGCTTAGAGTATAACTTCCATTTAGGATTTGGTTTGGCAGCTGTAGGTATGGCAATAGGTTTAGTAGTCTTTTTACTAACTAAGAAAAAATATTTAGGCTTGGCAGGATCTTATGTACCAAATCCGCTTACTAAAGAAGGAAAGAAAAAATTCTTTACGAGATTAGTAATAGCCGTAGTAATTATTGCAGCACTTGGTTTTTATCTGATTCAAGCTGGTATTATGACGATTGACGTTTTCACTATGACTATCTCCATACTTGGTATTTTAATCCCAACTCTATACTTCATTATTATGTATAGAAGTGATAAGTCAACGGAAGATGAAAAGTCTCGTTTACTTGCTTACATTCCACTTTTCGTAGCAGCAATGATGTTCTGGGCAATTCAAGAGCAAGGTTCTAACATTTTAGCTCAATATGCAGATGAGCGTGTAGATCTAACTCTTGGGTCATTTGAAATTTCACCTGCGTGGTTCCAATCGTTGAATCCATTATTTATCATCGCCCTTGCTCCAGTCTTTGCATGGTTATGGGTGAAACTTGGGAATAGACAACCGTCAACCCCTCGTAAATTTGCATATGGGTTATTCTTTGCGGGTCTGTCCTTTGTAGTAATGATTTTCCCTGCTTACTTTAATGGTACTGATACGTTAGCTAATCCTATGTGGCTTGTTCTAAGCTTTTTCTTAGTAGTACTTGGTGAGTTACTTCTTTCACCAGTTGGTTTGTCTGCAACTACAAAGCTAGCTCCAGCTGCTTTTGCTGCGCAAACGATGAGTTTATGGTTTATGACAAATGCTTCTGCACAAGCAATTAATGCGCAGGTTGTAAAATTGTACAAGCCAGAAACAGAAATTATGTACTTTGGAGTAATAGGTGCAATTGCAATAGGGTTAGGGGTAATTCTTTATCTAATGACACCGATTATCCAAAAATACATGCGTGGTATTCGTTAATTGTTAAAAAAGTGAAACCTTTCAATAATTTGTTCGTATGTTAAGTGTGAAACAAAGAAGGGATGGGACTAACATGAAGAAATGGAAAATGCTATTAGCGGCTACTACGATGACTTTTGCATTAGCTGCTTGTAACGACACTGCTACGCCGGCTAATAAGGAAGTAAAAGAAACTACTGATATGACTTTGGAAGAAGTATATAACAAATCATTGGCGGTGTCAGAAGAACTGTCAAGTGTTTCTGCTAAAGTGAATCTACACCAAAAAATGAATATACCAAGTGAAGAAACAAACGTGGAGCTTAAGGCTGACATGGACATGGATATAGTTATTGAGCCAATGCAAATGTACCAAAAAGGAACAACTTCTATGAAAACAGAAGATGGTTCAATGGACGAGTCTATGGAAGCAGAGATGTACTTCAATGGAACTGAATTTTATATGTATGAGGGAACAGGGAAGCAATGGATGAAGGTACCAGTAGATGCGGTTGGTGACATCATGGCTCAAACAAATTCAGCTAACCCTGCTAGCTCGCTTTCTGAACTTGAAGACTATATTAAAGACTTTAAGTTTGAACAAGATGACAAAAATTATATTTTGACACTTGATGCATCAGGTGACAAATTTAATGAATTAGTACAAGCTCAAATAGATGAAACGCTTCAAAGCATGGCACAGGCTGGAGAAGACGTACAACTAGATGTGAAAATTAATTCAATCAGTTACTTAATTCATATTGATAAAGAGAGCTTCCAAACTACTAAGGTTGATGTTACTGTAGATATGGATATGGAAGCAGAAGGCGAATCTATTAATATGAATCAAGATATGAAGACAGATTTCTCTAACTTTAATGGAGTAGAAAAAATTGAAATTCCTCAAGAAGTTATTGATAGTGCGATAACTATATAAAAATGAGTAAAGCCTGCCTATAATTGTTGGATAATTCAACATTTATAGGCAGGCTTTTTATATTTCCTTCAAGCCCTTTAGTTTTTTAAAAGTTTTCTTAATAAAGTAATGTTAGGAAACATTGAATTTAGGGAACACTAAAAGGGGAAAATTATTTAATAAAAGGAAGGTTAGCATGCTAACCTCTTTGACTTGGCTTATGTAAGGAGGCAATATCAATGTATGACTGTATTATTATCGGAGGCGGCCCCGCAGGCTTGGGTGCTAGTTTAACTTTAGGAAGAGCACGAAGAAAAATTGCCTTATTCGACGATGGGACAAATCGTAATAGAGTAACTCATGAATCACACGGCTTTATAACAAGAGATGGCATAAAACCACATGAATTCAAAGGGATTGGGCTAAGTGAATTAAAAAATTACCCGAATGTAAGTTACTTTAATAAGACCATTATTGAAGTAAGGAGAGAGAAAGAGGAAGGTAATTTTATCGTAAAAACAAGAGACAATAATGAATATGTTTCCGAAAAATTATTGCTTGCAACAGGTATTCAAGAAGTGTTTCCGATTGAAAGTATTCGGAAGTTCTATGGAAAAAGCCTCTTTAGTTGTCCTTATTGTGATGGGTGGGAGTTACGGGATAAGCCACTTCTGATTCTAGCTGAAAAGGAAGAACACATCCTACATATGGTTAAACTCATTTATAATTGGTCAAATGACCTGTTGGTGCTAACTAATGGAAATAACTTATCAGAGGAAGGTATGCGCGAGCTTGCCAAGCATAATATTGAAATAAAAAATGATCGAATAGAGGAACTTGTGGGTGAAGAGGGTTATCTCAAAGAGGTAAAGTTGGCGTCCGGTGAGATTATTAATAGAACTCTTGGATTTGTTGCTCCCACGTATTATCGCCCAAACTACTTTGCTGAGAAATTAGGGTGTGAAATAGATGAGAAAGGAAGAGTGATGACTGACCCACGTTGTCGAACAACACAAAAAAATGTATATGTTGCTGGAGAATCTAGAAAGCCTATACCTTCATCTCTTTTGATTGCAGCTGCAGATGGAAATAAGGCGGCAGTCTCCATTAACACAGATTTGACAGAGGAACGATTCTAGTTTTTTTATAAATGCATCTTTGACTCATTAAAACCTGTCTATTCCCCTAATCGATTATCCTTAAAAACAGAGGTTGCTTAGAACCTCTGCCCCCTCTCTAAAATTAGCTTATGGATTTATATCATTCGCTAATTCTTTGTACTTGTAAGCTATCTGGCTTATAATTTTTATAACAAATAGGAGGGATTCTGTGAAAAAATGGTTTTATCCACTAGGACTTGTTACATTACTTGGGTTTACAATGCTGTTTTTGAATATAGCTAAAGATAAGGTAGTGTCGTTAGATCAAAAAATGGGCAATCTTCTTGAAGGTAATTCATTCATCACAGCATTTCACTATTTTGGTGATACAAAATTTATTTTACTTATCGCGTTATTAATTATTTTATTATTATGGATACGTTCTCATAATTATCGAGGCATGCTATATGTTTTATTTACGGTTGGGGTTGGAAATGCCTTGAACCAACTGCTTAAAAGAGTGATTCAACGAGAACGTCCCGACGTCCCTTCCCAATTAGAAACTTATAGTTTCCCCTCAGGTCATGCGATGGTTGGCCTGCTCTATTTGTTTACAATTGCTTATTTAGCTACTGAGCATCAGACTAATAGAAAAATCACCGTAACCATTTGGTTGGGGGCCATATTCATGTCTATCATGATAGGACTTTCTCGAATAGCAGAATCTCGCCACTATGCATCCGATGTGTTTGCTGGATGGATGGTCGGGTATACATGGTTTGTATTGGTGGCTCTGTGGTACGAATATAGAAAGCGTAATAGAAAAAATAAAAATAATAGATTATAAATCCTTTCCGATTCGTGGAGAGGATTTTTTGTAAGGAGGAAAGAAAGTGTTTGAGATACCGAACCATTTAATGGATATATGCATAAAAAGAATAGAGGGATCACCGGTTGAAGGTTTTGTAAAAGGTAAAGGACCGAGAAAGCCTACTCTTATGCTAGTGGGAGAAGCGCCAGGAGAGAACGAGGCGATACAAGGTCTCCCTTTTGTAGGTAGAGCAGGGGAGGAGCTAAAAAAATCGTTAGCTAGTATAGGGCTCACAAGAGAAGAAGTGTATATGACAAGTGCTGTAAGAAGCCGTCCATTTATCTGGAAAGAAAAAAAACAAAGAAATGGTGAGACAGTAAAAAAGAAGTATAATCGTCCTCCTACTCAAAGTGAAATCATTGCCCATGCTCCAATTTTAGATTTTGAACTATTAAATATTTCTCCATTACTAATTGTTACGTTAGGAAATGTGGGATTACAACGCTTACTCGGAAAAAGTGCGACTGTTTCTAAATTACACGGTCAATTATTGCAAAGACCTGTTCAAATTTTAGAGTCTTTAAACTCCACCCAGTATACTTGGTCTAGTGAAACCTATACAATTATTCCAACCTATCATCCTGCTTCTGTTTTCTATCGCCCTTCCAACAGAGAATTTCTAGAAGACGATTGGAAAACGATAGGGGATTACATTAAAAAGCAAAGATTTTGACACTTTCTTTGGTTGAAGAAAGTTGCTTAAAGGAAACTTTTTAAGTATAATAAGCTTAAATTAGAGAGAAAGAAGATGGGTCAATGGATGGAAATGTAGTTTTTGCATTATTACTTACTTTATTTGCTGGCCTAGCTACTGGGATAGGGAGCTTATTGTCTTTACTTACTACTAGAACAAACAAAAAGTTCCTATCTGTAGCACTTGGGTTTTCAGCTGGAGTGATGATTTATGTTTCCCTCGTAGAGATATTTGTTAAGGCCAAAGATTCATTAGTAGAAGAGCTAGGTTCTACTAATGGCTATTGGGTTACTTTAGCTGGTTTCTTCGGCGGGATGTTTTTCATCGCTTTAATAGATAGGTTGATTCCTTCACATGAAAATCCGCATGAAGTAAAAGGTGTTGAGGATATGAAACTCAAACCAGCGAATGCAGAAGATGCTCGTTTAATGAAAATGGGTATGTTTACTGCTCTTGCTATTGGTATTCATAATTTCCCAGAGGGGATTGCAACCTTTGCTTCAGCATTACAGGATCCTAACCTTGGTATAGCAATAGCTATTGCAGTAGCTATTCATAATATTCCAGAGGGGATTGCCGTAGCGGTTCCTATATTTTATGCTACGGGTAGTCGAATGAAAGCATTTAAACTTTCATTCCTATCCGGGCTGGCAGAACCAGTAGGTGCTTTAGTTGCCTTTCTAATATTGATGCCATTTTTAAATGGTGTAATGTTCGGGATAATTTTTGCGGCAGTTGCCGGTATTATGGTATTTATTTCGTTAGATGAGCTATTGCCTGCTGCGAAGAAGTATGATGAAACTCATTCTTCAATGTATGGGGTTGTAGCTGGGATGCTTGTGATGGCTTTAAGTTTAGTATTAATGGCATAAAAAAGGCAGTGAAGGTCTCCTCGTGATGAGAGACTTTCACTGCTTTTTATATGAACGGAGACTCCTATTTAAATAGAGGAAAGCTGAGGTGGCCGTTTTGATGCCTCTTTGCTTGGTTTTTGTTTTAAAGAAACAATTCCTGTTTTATTGATAGAGGTTGGTACAAATTCAAAGCTAGGAAAAGAGTCTTTCATTTGAGAAATGAACTCCATCTCCTTTCCTTTTTGTACAAGAGACAACAGGGTAGGGCCAGCACCACTAATACAAGTACCGAAAGCACCTGCTTTTTTTGCTGCAATTTTTAGAGCTCTACTATGTGGAATCAGGTCTAAGCGATAAGGCTCATGAAACAAATCCTCTTCCATGTATATACCTGCCTGCTCAAAGGACTGAGAGAGGAAGGCAGCTACCAATAAATTTGCAGAAGCACTAGCCTGTGTCGCGATTGGTCGTGTGTAATGCTCAGGTAAGACATTTCTAGCTAGTTCTGTTTTGAGTTCGAATGAAGGAATAGCTAATACAAAACTAGCATTTATATGGTATGAATGAAAAACGTGAATTTCTCCATAATCAGTACTAGAAGATATAGTAAAGCCTCCAAAAATAGAGGCAGCGGCATTATCAGGATGTCCTTCTATCATTGTAGCTATTTTTAGCTTGTCATGAGCAGTCAGCTGAAGCTGTAGCAATTGATTGGCTACCTCAATTCCAGCAACTACAGCAGACGCACTACTTCCCATACCGCGGGCTAGAGGGATTTCGCTTTTTAATCTTAATGCACAAGCTGGTAGTTCCAGTCCATGCATAGCTGCTGTTTTAGAAGCAGCCTGGACAATCAGATGATCCGCTGGGTCGGAGACGACTGGCAGATTCTCAGTAAAATTTTCGATAGAAAGCTGGGGGGCAAGTTCTACCTCAACCTCTAAATATTTGTCTAATGCAATACCTATTGAGTCAAAACCAGGACCTAAGTTTGCTGTGCTTGCTGGTATTGAAATAGTCCATGACATTATGCAAGCACCCCCTCTATAAATGCACTTAGTGCAGTTGCGTTACTTTCAATTTTATGTGGTGGTTCCACTTTTACATCAATTGCAGTTTGCGGATCCTTTAACCCATTTCCAGTTAGAATTGCAACGACCTTGCTGCCAGGTTTTATCTTACCTTCATTGACAGATCTTAAAACTCCAGCGATGGATGCACAGGATGCAGGTTCTGCAAAGATACCCTCTCTACTAGCAATTAGCTTATATGCCGCAATCATCTCATCATCAGATACAGCTTCTATAAGTCCTCCTGATTCATCTCTTGCGGCAACAGCATACTCCCAGCTTGCCGGATTACCTATACGAATTGCTGTAGCAATTGTCTCAGGGAATTCTATAGGTTTCCCTTGAACTATAGCAGCAGCACCTTCGGCTTCAAATCCATATATTTTGGGTAGCCCAGTTTGCTTTTTATCGTTGTATTCCTTAAAGCCCTTCCAATAGGCTGTGATATTTCCGGCATTTCCAACTGGAATTGCTAAATAATCTGGAGCAGCTCCAAGTACATCGCAAATCTCAAAAGATGCAGTTTTTTGTCCTTCTATTCTATAAGGATTTACAGAGTTTACTAGAGTAATGGGAGAAGATTCGCTAATAGTACGAACCATGTCTAATGCCACATCAAAGTTCCCTTCTATTTGAATTACCTCAGCTCCATACATATAAGCCTGAGCTAACTTGCCAGCCGCGACCTTTCCTTCAGGTATAACAATTACTGCGCGCATTCCTGCTCTTGCTGCATAGGCCGCTGCCGCCGCTGAAGTGTTCCCAGTAGAGGCACAAATTACTGCTTTGCTACCTTCCTCTTTAGCCTTTGCTACTGCGAATACCATTCCTCTATCTTTGAAGGACCCTGTTGGATTTGCTCCTTCTATTTTTGCAAATAATTCGATTCCTAATTCTTCTGATAAATTTTCTAATTTAATAAGAGGGGTGTTCCCCTCTAATAATGTAAGTTTAGGTGTATTTTCTGTAACAGGTAAGAATTCTTTATATTGTTCAATAAGTCCTTGCCAAGCCATGTGGATTTCCGCCCTTCTGTTTTTCTTGAAGAAACATTTGTATTTGTATAAAGGACATTTTACTCTAAATATTTTAAAAAAACAATAAGAAATTTGTATTGTAAGTTACCTAAACAATGAGTATACTAATCATGTAAACTAAAAACATTACATGTGTAAAGACAGGAGTAAAAGATGACTACAACTAAAGAAGAAAAAGTTAGTGTACAAAAGCCATTATCTAAAAATAAATTGCTTGGTATAGCAGGACTGGCATGGATGTTTGATGCAATGGACGTCGGAATTTTATCCTTCGTGATTGCGGCATTAGCTACAGAATGGGCGCTAACTCCAAATGAAATGGGCTGGATAGGAAGTGTTAACTCCATTGGAATGGCAGTAGGTGCTCTTGTATTTGGAGTATTGGCTGATAAGGTCGGTAGAAAGAAGATATTTATGATAACGCTAATCTTGTTCTCAGTTGCAAGTGGTTTATCTGCTCTAACTACCACGTTACTTGCATTTTTAGCTCTACGCTTTCTTGTAGGTATGGGGCTTGGGGGAGAGCTACCTGTTGCATCTACTTTAGTGTCAGAAAGTGTGGAGGCAAAGGAAAGAGGACGAGTAGTTGTCTTACTAGAAAGCTTCTGGGCAGCTGGTTGGATTATTTCCGCATTGATTGCTTACTTTATAATTCCTGACTATGGTTGGAGAGTTGCACTATTAATCACTGCGTTACCTGCATTTTATGCGATCTATTTACGTTTAAAGCTACCTGATTCTCCAAAATATGCTGAAAAAAATACTGAAACTAGATCTATCCTCCAAAATATGAAGGGTGTATGGGCAAAGAAGTATGCAAAAGCAACACTCATGTTATGGATTGTCTGGTTTACTGTCGTATTTTCTTATTACGGGATGTTCTTATGGCTACCGAGTGTGATGGTCATGAAAGGTTTCTCTCTAATCCAAAGCTTTGAGTATGTTCTAATTATGACCTTAGCTCAATTACCTGGTTATTTTTCTGCTGCCTGGCTAATTGAGAAAGCAGGGCGTAAATTTGTTCTTGTTACTTATTTGTTAGGGACTGCAGCTAGTGCTTTTGTATTTGGGTCTGCGGAAACAACAGCAGTCTTGATTGTATCTGGTATGCTGCTGTCCTTCTTTAACTTGGGAGCATGGGGAGCATTGTATGCATACTCACCAGAGCAATATCCAACTGTTATTCGTGCAACAGGATCAGGCATGGCTGCATCTGTTGGACGTATTGGTGGAATACTTGGCCCATTATTAGTAGGTTCTCTAGTGACTGCTGGGTATGAAATTGGATGGATCTTTGGTATCTTCTGTATTGCCATTATCATAGGCGTGATAGCAATTATATTTTTAGGTACGGAAACTAAACAAGTGGAACTAGAATAAGAAGGTAAAAAGCTGCTTCCTATGAGGCAGTTTTTTTATTGTTTAGGAAATTCTTCCTCGCTTTTCCCCATTTGCCTGTCGGGACAGACATAGGCGCTTGCGCTTTTCTTGTTTGTCTCTTGGTTAAAAAATAGTACAATGAAGTTATCACATATAAAGGGGGATATATAAAATGCCAGGCTCAAAACACAAAAAGATACTAATAATTGGGTCTAGTGGAGCAGGTAAGTCTACTTTTTCAAAGCAGCTCGCTAAAAAGTGGGATTTGCCATTGGTTCATTTAGATTCCCTCTATTGGAACGAGGGGTGGGTCCCAGTTTCAAAAGATAAGTTCATAGAAAAGGTAAAAAAGAAGCTAGAAGATGATCAATGGATTATAGATGGAAACTTCAACTCAACACTTGAGTGGAGAGTGAAGTATGCTGATTTAATCATATTTTTGGATTTCCGACGAACACTCTGTACATATAGAGTATTAAAACGGGTTTGGAAACACCATGGGAAGACTAGAGATGACATGGCTTCCGGCTGTAATGAGAAGTTGGATTGGGATTTTCTAAAGTTCGTCTGGGGCTTTCCAAGTAAAGTCAGGCCTACCATACTCAAGGTACTGTCTGAAGCTGGTAAGAGCAGGGACATATGCATATTAAGAAATCCTAAGGAACTAAAGACATTTTTAAATACTGTTTCACCAGTAAAATGAAATATATTAGGGGTGTAAAAAATGAAAGAAAAAATATTGAGTGACAGGCAAATAATCGAGTTAATACCTCCGAATGCAGATATCATTCTACCTTTAACAAATGGAGAACCACATAAGCTTTTAGATATATTAGAAGAAAATGCTCATGACTTAACGAATGTAAAGGTGCATCAGCTGTTGGCATTAAAGCATCGTCCTTATATGGAAGGTGCCTATCCTGGAAAGTTAAAGCATGTTTCTTACTTTCTAAGTGGAGCAACGCGAAAGGCATTCCATCAAGGTCTAGTCGACTTAGTGCCAAATCACTTTCATGAGATGCCTAGAATTCTACGGTCATCCACGAATCTTTCGATGGTTATGGCAGTTGCATCTCCTATGGATGAATTTGGGTACTTTTCCTTGGGGACACAGGCAGATATAGTGAGTGAGTTTATTGGAACAGTGCCATTCATATTAGAAGTGAATGAGCATATGCCAAGAACATTTGGTCAAAATCAAGTTCATATTAGTCAAATACTTGGTTATGTAGAAAATAATCGTCCTTTATTAGAAGATGTGGCGCCTCCGATCGGAGACAAGGACCTAAAAATAGCAGAGTATGTTACTGATATGATTGATAACGGAGATACGTTACAAATTGGAATAGGTTCTATTCCAAATGCAGTTGTAAGCCTACTAAAAAATCATAAGCATTTAGGAATCCACACGGAAATGTTTGTAGATGGAATTGTCGACTTAGTGGAGGCGGGTGCTATTGATGGTACACAGAAATTTACGAACAGAGGAAAAATAGTAGCTACTTTTGCGCATGGATCCAAGAAGTTGTATGACTTTCTAAACAATAATCCATCCGTAGAGTTTTTACCGGTTAGTGTTGTAAATGACCCACGTGAAATTGCAAAGGAAGAACGAATTGTATCTATTAATGCAACTACTGAGGTAGATCTGTATGGACAATGTGCTTCTGAGACAGTTGCAGGTAAATATTATTCATCTTCAGGTGGACAAGCTGATTTTGCAAGGGGAGTAAGATTTTCTAAAAAAGGAAAAGGCTTTGTATGTATGACATCAACCGCCAAAAATGACGAGATTTCTCGCATTAAGCTTTCGTTAACACCTGGGTCTATAGTGACTACATCTAAAAATGACATTGATATGATTGTCACCGAATACGGCGTAGCTAGTATGTTCGGCAAGCCGATTTCCAAGCGGGCTGAGCAGCTGATTTCAATCGCTCATCCTAAGTTCCGAGAAGAGCTCACATTTGAAGCGAAAAAGATGGGGCTAATTTTATAATGAAACCAATCGAGCCTACTTTTTTTCATCAACCAACATTAGAGCTTGCAAGGGATTTAATAGGGAAGTACATAATCCATGAGCATACTAGTGGTCTGCTAATTGGGAAAATTGTTGAGACGGAAGCATATATGGGGGCAGAAGATCGAGCAGCTCATAGCTTTGGTAATCGCAGAACGAAGCGAACAGAAGTAATGTTCGGGGAGCCAGGATTAATTTATACGTATCAAATGCACACGCATACATTGATTAATGTAGTTGCAGCTCCAACGGGCATTCCTCAGGCTATTTTAATACGTGCTGTAGAGCCAATAGAAGGTTTGGAACAAATGAAAGTGAATAGACGTGAGCTTCCAATAAAGCAATGGACAAACGGTCCAGGAAAGCTGACGAAGGCAATGTCTATTACAATGGATTACTATGGGCATCATTGGAGTGAAAAGCCTTTATATATGTCAGAGGGTGAGGCAGCTCCATCCATCTCTACTGGACCACGCATTGGGATAGAAAACAGTGGAGAAGCCGTTCATTATCCTTATCGTTTCTGGGAAACTGACAATCCATATGTATCGAAAATGCGATAGAACAACTAATACTGATTGATGGGTACTAAAAGTCCTCAACCAAATTTAAGCTAATTTTGATGACAATAAACGAGGAAATAATGTAAAAAGAAAGAAGGCAATTCTGTTCTAAATCGAACAGAAAGTGCCTTCTTTTTTTGAACATGAATACATTTTAAATATCGTAAGTTTTTTGTGCCTTCTTACAGCTAGTTAAATGCATGAAATACCGTTTGTATAGATATCTTTCAATTCTCTGACTCGATGACTCGGCCCATATAGTATTCATCTACGTATTGTCCTTTAATGAGCAAGGAGTTTTTTCTTAGCCCTTCGTTTTCGAAGCCAGCTTTTTGGTAAAGTCTGTATGCCACCACATTCTCTTTTACAACGGTGAGCTCTAGCTTAGTGACCCCATTTTGTTTTGCCCAGAGAAATGCTCGGTTAATAAGTGAAGAGGCAACACCTTTTCTAGAGAATTGCTTTTTTACTCCTATTACTAAAGAGGAGCGATGTCTTGCTCTAGGAGCAGAATGACCTTGAAGTAATATAAAGCCGGCAAACTGTCCATTCATAATGGCTAGGAAAAGGACCGAGTTAGGTGAGCTTTTCCAAACAGTCATCTGCTTTCTTATATGCTGAACGGTCATTTGAAAGTCAGACTCCCCATACAGCATAAAGTCTGTTTCTGAAAAAATAGCCTCTTGCAAAGTAATGAAGGGACGAGCATCCTCTAGTTCTGCTTCTCGGATAACTAATATATCTTGATCTATGTCGTTTTCCTCATCTTCTACTTCATTCATTGCCTGAAAGATAACCGTCTCTCCTAAAACTACATCCTTTACTGAATACCCATAATTTATCCACGCAAAGTAGTGTAAGGCAGGTGGTTTTGTTTTTTTCCACCAACTGCTGCTTAAGTAGGCTGCATTTGGTAGTGCTTGCCCTATGATTGCCTCAATTTCTTCATATGTAAGGATAAATTCTTTTTTAATGCACTTTTTAAAGTAGTTAGATAGGGGAATATACTTACTCTCAAATTGTTTAACCATTATGAATTTATCACTCATTTCTATCTTTAAAATAAAATATAGGCTAATTATAGCATTTCCTTTTAACTATTCATATATCTAAAAGCATATTAATTGGTAAAAAAATACCTAAAAAGGATGCTGCCCATAAATAGACAGCATCCTAGCTTAAAGATTTATTACACTTCAGTTAAATTTAAATTCAGTGCAGGTCCGAAGAATTCGTAATGAATATGACCTTTTGCAAATCCAAGCTCTAACAAATGATTGATCATCGCTTCCATAAAGCTTACTGGACCACATACATATACATCTCCATCTTTGTGAGCGTACTCTTTAATAATCTCTTTAGTTATATATCCATCTCCTTCTTCGGAATATAGAGATTTATATACGCCATTTTCCAAGGAATCTATTAAAGAGCGAATATCTTGGTCAAAGGGATGCAAATTCTTCTTACGTGTACTACATATAAAGGAAACAGAACGTTCAGGCTGATTGTTTGCTACTGTTTCAAGCATACTCATCATAGGTGTGATTCCTACTCCGCCGCTAATAAAAGTTACTGGAGCAGTTTCTTCCTTATTGAGCGTAAACTCCCCAGCAGGAGCGCTTATCTCCACTTTATCACCTATATTCATTTGTTTATGAAGATGTACGGATACTTTTCCTTCAGGATTGCTTTCGTCTTCTTTCTTTACGGAGATTCGGAATGCGTCTAAATCAGAAGCTTTAGATAGACTATATTGTCTGTTCATCAAATATTGTTCTCCTGGAATATTTACTCGTACAGTAATATATTGACCTGGTTCATAGGAAGGTAAGGCACCTCCGTCTGCAGGCTTAAAGTAAAAGGAGGTAATATTATCACTTTCCTTCACCTTATCAGTAATGATAAAGTCTTTAAAAAATCTCCAGCCTCCTTCTTGATTTTCGGCTGCTACGTACATATCCTCTTCAATTCCTATAAAAGCATCTGCGATCACTCCATATGCTTCAGCCCATGCATTAATTATTTCGTCTGTTGCCGCATCGCCTAATACTTCTTTTATAGCTCCTAATAGATGTTGACCGACAATCGGATAATGTTCAGGCTTAATCCCTAAACTTACATGCTTTTGCCCAATCTGTTTTACGGCAGGAATAATAGCAGCTAAGTTATCAATATGAACAGCTGCGGCATAGACCGTATTAGCTAAAGCATTTTGCTGGCGACCTTTCTCTTGGTTAGCATGATTAAAAATATTTAATAGCTCTGGATGAGCTTCAAAAAGATTTCTATAAAATGTAGTTGTGATTGCTACTCCGTGTACTTCTAAGACAGGGACAGTGGATTTTACTATATCAATTGTGTGTTGGGATAACATATGCATCTGCACATCCTTTTCATTTTCAGCGCTATCCGTATGTGCCTGCATGACTTATTCACAAGAGCATAAATAATAGCGCTTTGTTTTTATAAGTTCAACATACCCCTCATCAAAATTAAAAGCAATATTTAAAATACATCTTTTAATCTTTGTAAATAAACAGTCACATTTCTTTCACGAGTTTGTCATAGTAGGTATAATGGAATGAATGGCGGTGTTAGTATGAGAATGACAATGTATACAGACTTTTCGCTTCGAGTATTGATCTATCTAGGAGCAAAAAACAAAGGCGACCTATCAACTATTAAAGATATTTCAGAAGCATATGGTATTTCTAAAAATCATTTAATGAAAGTGACCTATGATTTAGGGAAACTTGGGTATATTGAAACGATTCGTGGCAGAGGTGGCGGTATTCGTTTGGCTATGGAACCAGGGGAGATTAACATAGGACAAGTTGTACGGAAGACAGAGGATGATTTCCATTTAGTAGAATGCTTTGATTGTCAGGCAAATCGATGTGTCATAACTCCAGCTTGCGGGTTAAGGAGAGCTTTAAATAGAGCACTAAAAGCCTATTTAACGGTGCTAGACGAATATACACTTGCAGACTTTCTTAATAACAAGGATGTATTAGCAAATTTACTTTTCAATGATAGACAAGATATATGATAAAATAAGGTCGGAAAAAGATTTTTAGGAGGATTATTCATGGAAAAGGTACTAGTTTTTGGACATCAAAACCCTGATACAGATACAATTACTTCAGCTATTGTATATGCATATTTAAAAAATGCGATTGGCGTAGAGGCTGAGGCAGTTCGTTTAGGCGAATTAAACAATGAGACTAAATATGCACTTGAGAAATTTGGGTTTGAAGCTCCACGAATGATAAAAAATGTAGAAACTGAAGCGACAAAAGTAATTTTAGTAGATCACAATGAAAAACAACAAAGCGCAATTGGAATAGAAGAAGTACAAATTACAGAGGTTATTGACCATCACCGTATCGCTAACTTTGAAACGGCAGATCCTTTGTATTATCGCGCAGAGCCAGTAGGGTGTACTGCTACGATCATCAATAAAATATTTAAAGAAAAAGGTATCGAAATACCGTCTAACATTGCAGGCTTGATGCTATCCGCTATTGTTTCAGATACGTTATTATTTAAATCCCCAACGTGCACGGAAGAAGATATTACGGCTGCGCGTGAATTAGAAAAACTAGCTGGAGTAAATGTGGAAGAGTATGGCCTAGCTATGCTAAAAGCCGGAGCCGACCTTAGTGATAAGAGCCTAGAGGATTTACTTTCGTTAGATGCGAAAGAGTTTACTATGGGTGAACATAAGGTAATCATTGCTCAAGTGAATGCTGTTGATGTGAATGACGTGATGGGACGTCAAGAGCAATTAGAAGAATTGATTAACATGGAAATTCAAGAAAAAGAATTAGATCTATTCTTTTTTGTTGTAACAGATATCCTAAATAATGACTCCGTAGCTTTAGCGTTAGGGAAAATGGCATTAAAAGCGGAGGCTGCATTTAATGTGGCGTTTGTTAATAATGTTGCATTATTAAAAGGTGTCGTTTCACGTAAGAAGCAAGTAGTACCAGCATTAACAGAAGCGTTAGCTGAATAAATATAAAACTTTCTAGTGTAGTTTTTAGGAAGTAACATTGGAAAGATACCCCAAGAGTAAAATCTCTTGGGGTATTTTTGTATAGTAGAAAACTTGAGAAACGGCCTTATGTCTTAGGCTGGGAGGTTACGATAACTGGCTTTATTAATCATTAAGAACTATTTAAAACAAATCTTTATCAGGAAAAAATAAAAAAGTTTACGATATCTTGTTATTTGTAGGACAAATAGGGTATATAGCAAAGAGTATAAAATTAGGAGGGAAATAATATGGGGTGGCTTGAGACCTTTGTTGATGGGTTCAATAATATTTTATGGACTTATATATTGATTGCCTTGCTCGTTGGAGCAGGTTTGTATTTTACGTTTAGTACAAAATTTGTTCAATTTCGTTTGTTTGGAGAGATGTTTCGTTTAATTACAGAGAAAAAAGAAGAAAAAGGTGGAGTCTCCCCCTTTCAGGCATTTACAATCAGTACTGCCTCTCGAGTAGGTACAGGTAATATAACGGGAGTGGCTTTAGCGATAGGTATTGGGGGGCCAGGGGCTGTATTTTGGATGTGGGTTATAGCTGTAATTGGTATGGCGACTGCATTTATAGAAAGTACTCTGGCACAAGTATATAAGGTAAGAGATGGGAAAAATTTTCGTGGCGGCCCTGCATATTATATGGAGAAAGCACTCGGGAGTAGAAAGCTTGGAATAGTATTTAGTATTCTTTTAATCTTGTGTTTTGGATTTATATTTAATGCTGTGCAATCCAATACAATCGCTGCTTCTGTAGGAGAGGTATTTGATATTCCTCCTTATTTAATTGGAATCGTTTTAGTTATATTAACAGCAATTATTATCTTTGGCGGTGTACATAGGATTGTCCGTGTTACTCAGATAGTTGTTCCTGTAATGGCCCTATTCTATTTGGCTATTACTCTTTTTGTAGTTATTACAAATATTTCTGAAGTTCCAGGAGTGTTCAAGTTAATTGTTACACATGCTTTCGGTCTAGAGGAAGCTGTAGGAGGGACAATTGGAGCGGCTATTATGCAAGGAGTTAGACGTGGATTATTCTCTAATGAGGCAGGGATGGGGAGTGTTCCAAATGCTGCAGCAACGGCAAGTGTATCTCATCCAGCGAAACAAGGTCTTGTTCAAAGTTTAGGTGTATTTTTTGATACAATTATCATTTGTTCAGCAACCGCATTTATTATTATTTTGGCAGGCCTTTATAGCACAGGTGAGGATGATGGGGTTGTTCTTACCCAGAACTCATTAGCTGTTCATGTTGGTGAATGGGCTCCTTACTTTGTAGCAATAGCTATTCTTTTCTTCGCATTTAGTTCTGTTATGGGTAATTATTATTACGGGGAAACGAATATAGAATTTATGAATGCAAGCAAGGGATGGCTTACGGCTTATCGTTTTGTAGTATTAGGTATGGTAATGTTTGGTTCTATTGCACATGTTCAGCTTGTTTGGAACTTGGCCGATCTCTTCATGGGATTAATGGCTACGCTGAATATAGCGGTTATAATCCTCTTGGGTAAAGTAGCCTTTAAGGTATTAGATGATTTTACAAGGCAACGAAAAAAAGGGGAAGATCCGGTCTTTTATGCTAAATCAATACCAGGACTGAAAAATACAGAGTGCTGGGATGAAGAGGATAGATAATCAGTAAAGAAGCTATATAAATATTTTAAAGAAGGCTGCGAAAATTTTACGAGTCAGTAAAATTTCGCAGCTTTATTTTTATCTAATAATTATTCTGCCAGGAAGTCTTATTATAAGGTGTCCTAGCCGTACCAACCTATTATAAAAACTAGTTGTATTTTTATCTAATGCGTTTTGTAATAATATGGGGCGGGTATCAAAGGCTTAAGAGAGTTACTATCAATCCATTTACGTTCTGTGAAGCAATTTGCATAAATAGAGTTTCATTTTAAATGCAGAATTATAACAATCGACAAGCTTCAGACATACGCTAGCCCTATGAAAAAGCATCCTCTAAATCAAAAATCCATTCTACTCTCTTGTTAAAAACAAATAAATTTTATTATTCTCTTTGAATTGTTCGTGTTTATCCATAAAAAAGGAATTATGAAATGGATTCTGTTGAATAAACTTTCATGAATAGATAGACACTAGTATAAATAAAGGAGGAAACATAATGACAGAAAAGATATTACCGGGAAACTTAGAGTCTTATTGGTTAGCTAATAATGAACTCCCATTGTTTCCTAAGTTAAATGAAAATATAGAGGTTGACGTATTAGTAGTTGGAGCAGGTTTAACAGGAATAACTGCGGCATATTTACTAAGTAAAAGTGGAAAATCAGTGGCCGTTATTGAGGGAAGTAAAATTTTAAGTGGAACAACTGGTTTTACAACAGCAAAGGTAACCGCCCAGCATGGACATGTATACCAGCAACTGATCAATACCTTTAATGAAGAAAAAGCAAAGTTATACTATGAGGCACAGGCAGACGCTCTTAACTTCGTGGAACGTACCGTCTCAGATTTAGGTATTAAATGTGATTTTGAAAAAGTACCTGCCTACATATATGCAGATACGGAAGCGGGAGTAGATACTGTTACAAAAGAAATGGACGCCTATCAGAAATTAGGTATTGGACCTGCTACTCTAACGGAAGAAACAGAGCTTCCATATCAGGTGAAAAAAGCACTTAGGTTAGAAAACCAAGGACAGTTTCATCCTGTAAAATATGCCAAAGCTTTAGTTGATCACTCAGTACAAAATGGGGTACATTTCTTTGAAGAGACTCGAGCTAAAGATCTTCTATCAGACAATATCGTTAAAACAGTAGACGGCCACAAGATAAAAGCGAAGAAAATTCTCGTTTGCAGCCATTATCCTTTTAATGATGAAAATGGTTTATATTTTACACGGTTAGAACCACACCGTTCTTATGTCATAGCCGCTCCTGCAGAAAAAAGCTCTCCGAAGGGTATGTACATTAATGTAGAGCAACCCACAAGGTCAATTCGTTCAGCCTTAGGATCAGACGGGAAAAGATATATTTTGTTGGGCGGAGAAGGTCATGTGACAGGAAGGCAGGAGGGAGATACCACTGCTAAGTATGAAACGTTAGCTGCCTTTGGTCGGGAAAAGTTTAACTTTCAATCGTATAACTATCGATGGTCTGCACAAGATTTAGAAACATTAGATAAAGTCCCTTATATTGGTGTAATGACCTCTGACAAACCAGATGTATTAGTGGCAACTGGATACCGAAAATGGGGGATGACTAACAGTGTAGTTGCTGCTCAAATTATGGTAGACAATGTATTAGGAAAAGAAAATCGATTTGCAGAATTCTTTGCACCTACAAGATCAAAAATGAAAAAAGAAGATATTACTAAATTCACAAAAGCTAACGCGAGTGTTGCTAAGGAATTCGTTAAAGGTAAGACCGAAAAAGTAGACCTCCAACTAGAGGATTTAAAAGTAGGTACAGGTGATATTGTAAAAGTAGAAGGAAAAAAGGTAGGCGCATACAAGGACGAGAATGGAAAAGTGTATTTAGTTAAACCAGTATGCACCCATATGGGGTGCGATGTTGCGTTTAATAATGCAGAAAGCTCTTGGGATTGTCCATGTCATGGTTCACGCTTTAACTATAAAGGTGAGGTGCTGGAGGGACCAGCGTTCGAACCATTAAAAAGATTAAACTAAGAAGGCTAATGTTATTAGCCGTTATATAAGGGCCAAGAAAGTTATTTATACCTTCTTGGCCCTTTTTGTGTTGTTTTCCTTATTCCGAATATCAGATATCATTAGTATTGTCTTTCTAAAGTATATCGATTAAAATTATCGATATACATAAAGGAAGTGATCGATATAAAAAGGAGAAGAGGGTTTGTTCAGCTAGCGATACTACATTTGTTGGAGGAAGGTCCAAAGCATGGTTATCAGCTGATGAAGGAATTAGAAAGGCGAGCTGGGGGATTTTATTCAGCCAGTGCTGGGACCGTGTATCCAGCTTTGCAGGAATTGCTGGAGCAGGAAATGATTGAGTTGTTACTTGAATCGGAGAAGAAAATTTACTCTCTGGGTGACAAGGGGAAGTCTCGACTTAAAGAATACTCTAAACAAAAAACAGAAGATTTTTGGGACAATTGGCAAGCGAGATGGGAATGGCAAAATTCTTCGGAGGCCATTCAGCTTAAAGAGACACTCGATCTATGGGAGGATGAGCTAAGGAAAGCAGTTAAAGCCTCTAGAAAAGATAAGGAAAATACAATTCGGTTAACAGCTTTCATGCAATCTATTACAAAGCAATTGCAAAAAGAAAATCTATAGAAGGGGGAGATAATATATGAAATCCCTACAAAAGCTGCTTCGTTATTTAAAACCATATACGGTTTTTGCTATATTAGCTCCTTTACTCATGTGTTTAGAGGTGGCAATGGATTTACTCCAGCCAACGATTATGCAGCATATTATCGATAATGGTATTGCGGAAAATGATAATGCCTATGTTATCCAGATGAGTATATTAATGCTCGTCACTGCATTTATCGGTTTAATAGGAGGAGCAGGTTGTACGGTTTATAGTTCCAAGGCTGCAGTCAATTTTGCTGCTGACATTCGGAGAGATGTCTTTCAAAAGACACAGCAATTTTCTAGTGGTAACACAGATACCTATGGAACGGGAAAACTTATCACGATTGTGACAAATGATGTCACTTCAGTACAGCAGGCATTAATGATGACATTACGTATTTTCGTACGAGGACCATTGTTGTTTATAGGCTCAGTTATTATCGTATGGGTCACTGCAAGAGAGTTATTTCCAGTATTATTAGTGACTATACCTATTTTAATGGCATTTATTTATTTCTTCTCATCAAGAACAGGCAAGCTTTTCGTCAAGGTACAGAAGGCAATGGATAAAGTAAATACGAAGTTACAAGAGACATTTTCTGGTATTCGAGTTATAAAAGCATTTAATCGAAAGCATCATGAAATAGAATCTTTTAAAAATGTGAATGACACTTTGACTAAAAGAAATATGGCTGCAGAACAAGTCATCTTATCGCTAATGCCTGTCATGTTATTTATCGTAAACGTAGGTGTTGTTTTTGGGATGTGGATGGGTGCCATCAAAGTAGATGAAGGGACTATGCAGGTTGGAGTTATTCTAGCTTTTATCAATTATCTTAATATTATTATGAATGGTCTTATCTCAAGTAGTCATGTATTAATGCAAATTACTCGTTCCTTTACCTCAGCAAACCGTATTCAGCAAGTTTTAGATACGAATATTGAAATACAAGAGCCAGTAAATCCGATACATCAAACTTACGTAACTGGAGAAGTAGAATTTAACCAAGTTAACTTTAGCTATAGTAAAAACGGTGAATATGTCTTAAAGGACATCTCATTTCACGCGAATCCTGGTGATACAATTGGCATAATTGGATCAACAGGAAGCGGTAAGTCTACCCTAGTAAAGTTAATCTCTCGGTTATATGACCCAGACACGGGAATGATTCGAATAGGTGGTAAAGATATTAAGGAATATCCTTTAAAAGAGCTACGAAGCCTAATTGGATTTGTCCCTCAAAAGGCTACCTTGTTCTCTGGTACCATCGAGGAAAACTTACGCTATGGAAATGAAAATGCAGATATAAGACAGATGGAAAATGCAGCTCGCTCCGCAGTAGCCTACGAGTTTATCGAGAAACTGGAGCAAGAATTTGAACATGAGCTGATGCAGGGTGCAACCAATTTATCCGGAGGGCAGAAGCAACGCTTATCTATGGCGCGGGCCTTTATTCGCCAGCCTAAGATTCTAGTTTTTGATGATTCTACATCTGCCGTAGATGCGTTGTCTGAAGCAGCAATACAAAAGACTTTAAAAGAACAATACGGAGAAGCAACGGTGTTTATCATTTCTTCTAAAGTATCTTCTATCATTGATGCTGATCAAATATTAGTCATTGACGATGGTCGTATAGAAGCTACTGGGTCACATGATGAGCTTCTGCAGACTAGTAAGGTATATAGAGAGATTTATGAAACGCAAAGTGGGAAGGGGGTCCTTTCAGATGAATAAAGCATCCACTCAACCACCCAATGCCATGGGAAGGGCTCGAGGTCCAAGAGGGTTCGGAGGCCCTGTGGTCAAGGCAAAGGATAGTAAAGGCACCATTAAAAGAATATGGGGTTACTTAGAGAAACAAAAAATAGCTCTAATTGCAGCAAGCGGCTTTGTTATTGTGTCCACCTTGCTAAATTTACTAGCACCATACCTTATCGGAGTCATAATTGATGACTATATTATTCCTAAGGATTTAAATGGAACTCTTCGTTTCTTAATATTTTTAGCATTAGTATATACAGCATCTTCGATATTCACTTGGCTACAAACATTTTTAATGGTGCGAGTGTCGCTAAAAACCATCCAAACACTGCGCCAGGAATTGTTTATTAAATTCCAAACCTTATCATTACGATTTTTTGATAAACGGACCCATGGAGATCTTATGAGTCGTGTGACGAATGATATAGAGAGCTTAAATAATGCATTGAGTCAAAGCGTTATCCAAATATTTTCCTCCATTCTGATGGTAAGTGGAGTGGCTATCGCGATGTTTGCATTAAACGGGATTTTAGCAATCGTATCACTGCTAATCATTCCGCTTATCATTTTTACTACGAAAAAAATTATCAAATATAGCAGCAGTAACTTTATAAAAAGACAGCGAGATTTAGGAGAGTTAAATGGTTTTATAGAGGAAGCAATCTCAGGTAATGAGGTTATTACTCTATTTGGCCAAGAAGAGAATACGTTTAATAAATTTTCAAGTGTAAATGAAAGGCTGCGAGGCTCTGCCATGGCAGCTGATACAGTATCCGGGTTTTTAGGCCCAATCAATAACTTCATCAATAATCTTGGACTTGCGCTAATTATCGGAGTAGGGGCAGTGATGACAGTACAAGAGATGGCGACAGTTGGAATTATTGCTGCTTTTGTTACCTATTCACGTCAATTCTTCCGTCCGATTAACCAGCTATCTAACCTGCTTAACACTTTTCAATCTGCGATAGCAGGAGCCGAAAGGGTATTTGAAATTATGGATGAATCACCCGACATGCAAGATAAGGACAATGCTTTAGATATAAAATCCTTCAAGGGGGATGTACAATTTTCTCATGTAAACTTCTCATATGAAAAGGAAGCCTCTATCCTAAAGGACATAACCTTTCAAGTAAAGGCAGGAGAGAAGGTTGCATTAGTTGGTCCCACTGGATCCGGCAAAACGACGATTATAAATCTACTGATGCGCTTTTATGATATTGATTCTGGAAATATTCAAATAGATGGAGTTAACATTCAAAACTATAAAATTAGCCAGCTTCGAGAAAAAATTGGAATCGTGCTTCAAGATACGTTCTTGTTTTCTGGAACAATTATGGAGAATATTCGCTATGGACGTTTAAATGCTTCAGATGAGGAAGTTGTAGCTGCAGCCAAAATGGCATCTGCTCATAGTTTCATCAAGCACTTACCAGATCAGTATGAGACCATCATCACCTCCGGCGGCTCAAGTCTTAGTCAGGGTCAGAGACAGCTCCTAGCGATTGCTAGAGTAATATTGGCGGATTCGGACATTCTCATATTAGATGAAGCAACTTCTAGTATAGATACGAAGACAGAGATTGAGATTCAGCGAGGA
Source organism: Psychrobacillus sp. FSL K6-4046 (assembly GCF_038624605.1). Classification (NCBI taxonomy): domain Bacteria; kingdom Bacillati; phylum Bacillota; class Bacilli; order Caryophanales; family Bacillaceae; genus Psychrobacillus; species Psychrobacillus sp. FSL K6-4046. The sequence continues at coordinate 3,489,910 of NZ_CP152020.1, read as the reverse complement.
TTAAATAGGCTATCAGAAGGACGAACCAGCTTTGTGATTGCTCATCGCTTAAAAACGATAGAAAATGCTGATCGAATATTGGTTATCCATCATGGGACGCTAATTGAATCTGGAACACATCAGGAGTTGCTACAGAAAAAAGGGTTCTATTCTGACCTATATGAAAGTCAATTTAATATTTAAAATAGAAACTCTGTGGGGCTTGTCAATGGCCTCACAGAGTTTTTTAAAATTAAAAGTATTTTAGAACTAATAACTTTAGGTGGCTAAAGTGAAATATAAGTCGAATTATACAACAAAAGATATAAACCTTAGTATGAAAGTAGCTAATTTTTTTTGCGTTTTAGAGCTATTTTCAATAGAGACTTTCACAACTTAAAGAAGTAGCTTTTAGTACAAGAATGTTCAATAATTAAGATAAGAAAAAAAAGGAATTGAGGTGAAAAGAATGGAGAGAACGTTTTCGGTCAAACTATTATTTGAACATATTTCCTCGCCTGAATCTATGCCTAATAAAACATTTGAAGAAACCATCAACATCGTTCGAGCACCTAGATTTGAAGATGTAGATCGTTTAGTAAAGGAGCATTTTAAAGACGTCACTTATACCAATGCCTTTGGAGAAAAGACAATAATAAAATTAGTGATGATTCTTGATGTTTTCGAAATGGTTGACAAAATTGAAGAATCACTAGAATTTGCAGAAGTCTACAGCCACCATATAATCCTCGATGAAGCAGCTCACCTAGATAGAACTTATTGAAAAGAATATAAAATAAGATGGTGGGACAAAACCTACCTCAAATTTAAAAGCAGTTCAAATTTTACGATAAGTAAAATTTGAACTGCTTTATTTTTATACCTACTTAGCCGTTGTTCTCCGTTACGGCGGACGCTTTCCTGGGGGCACGGGTCGAGCCTGTAGTCTCTCCCACGCGCTTGTCCCCTAGGAGTCGCCGCCTCCACTCCGAACAACTAGTATAATCGTATTCATGGTCACAAATTTAAGTGAATACACAGTACGAGAATAGATCTTATCGGATATTTCCCCAAATAAAACACAAAAAGAGAAATCCAAAGTGCAATTTCCCTTTTAGTGTAATGATAAAATATTATTCCAATCCTCTTTTAACTAACTATTTTAAAGGAATTTAGAACCAGGCTTGATTGAAGTGATTTCTGGTTTTGCATCTACAGCTATCTCAGTTACATTGGATACGCTTGCTATTAATAATGCAGAAAGACATAATACACCAATAAAAAATTTTTTCATGACAATTCCTCCCAACTAGATACTTTAGATTGTTTTATATGATAGTTAAAGCCTTTTTGATAATAAATAGTAGCTTGTTTATATTGTTTCTCTTTAGCTAACTTTTTTGCTAGAACATAGCAATAAATAGAACAATATTTGAACTCTTGTTTACCCTCGAAATAGTCCAAGACTTGTTTAAAGGTTGTAATAGAGTTAGGATCATTAAGCAATAATACTTTATAGACTGTGAAATGATTAGAATAAAAATCTCTATTACTCTCAGAGAGCTTATCTAATATTTCTAAACCACTATTTAACCAAATTAAGGCATTACTAATATCATTATTTTTATGATGTTCTTTTAAAATAGATAAAATAGAAATCACATTCTTATTGGGATCTGAATTAGCCTGTAAACTACTTTTAAAGTGAAAAAGCGCTAAATCACTCTCTTTCAAGAGAGAATAACATGCTCCAATATTTTGTTCTATCATTCCTTTAAATTTTGCAGATTCAATTTTAGAACTTATTTCTCTTGCCTTTTCATAAGATGCAATAGCATCTTTTAATACACCAGTATTTTTTTGAGCTATTCCTAAAATAACCAGACATTCAATTGATCTCTCTATTAAAATTTCTTGATTAAAATAGGATAAAGCAGATTTTACGTAATCAATAGCTAGTATATACCTAGACTCAGATAAAAAGGCTAAGCTAGAAATATAATAAAGTTCTGCCATTTCCCAGTCTTCCATGCGATAGCTTTTTATTAGAGAAAAGATTTGCAAGAAAATCTCAGAAGCTTGCCTAAATTCATTGTCTTGGTAGGCAATAATTCCTTGAATCGTAGACAGGTAAAATAATTGATCGGTAGACATTTCTTTCTTAAACTCTTCCAAGATAGCTAGGTTTGATTGCACCTCTTTTGTATAGTCAGGTAGCATAAGCATCAATCGTGTCTCCATCACAAGAAGTGTTAGCCTGTTAGGTTCGAAGGGATGATCTTCTATGTAGACATGGAGGTCGTGATAAAGAGTTTTTGCTTTCTCCTTGTCACGTGAATTTATAACACTTTTAAAAAGGTTTTTAAAGTATAATAACTTTTCTTCGTTTCCGGTCGTATTCAATGCATAACTCGGAATATTTAATCGTTTTAGTAAGTGTTGCTGAACATCCTCACTAGGGATAACTAACCCATTTTCTATTCTACTAAGATAAGATGGAACGCAAATACCTGAAGCTAAATATTCCTGCTTCATGTTTTGTCTTTGCCGTTCTAATTTGATTAGCTGCCCTATATTCACCTAATTCAACCCCCCTCGAGTAGGATCTAAATAGGAATCAGATACTATAATAAAGATAGCATAAAAAAACTGAAAAAAGTATAGAATTGAATTATTATGAAAGTGGTTGTTGAAAACTATCAAAAAAATGGTGTTTTTGTATATCACTTTCCTAAAATGGTTATGAATATTTTAAAAGTTGTAATTTAATGGTATCAATATGAATTTATTTTACTACTAAAATAAAGTTATAAAATAGTCTTTTGGGAACTTCAAAGTTAAAATTTTACATCCGAAACCTGTTATATAAGCAAAAAACTACGCTTGGCATTTACACTTTCTTAGGTGAATTTAGAGGGTTAAAGTTATCTTATTCTACATTAGAAAGAAATATGACAGATAGATTCTAAGATAATCCTTGTCCTTGTGTAAACTCTTTATATAATTCATGACTACTTAGTAATTCTTCATGTGTACCGGTGCCTGTAATTTCTCCCTGCTCTATAAAAAAGATTTGGTCAGCATGCATGATGGTTGCCAATCGATGGGCGATGATTAAGGTAGTACGACCATTCATTAATCGTTCTAGTGCTTCTTGAACAAAAGATTCTGATCCACTATCTAAGTTTGAGGTAGCCTCATCTAATAACAATATTTTAGGGTCATGTAAGAGTGCTCTTGCAATTGCTATTCGTTGTCTTTGCCCGCCAGATAGCTTCATTCCTCGTTCGCCTACAAGCGTATCGTATTTGTCAGGAAGCTCTTCTATAAAGGACGAGGCATTTGCAGCTTTTGCAGCCTCTATAATCTTTTCCAGCGGAGGGATTTTTGTCATACCATAAGTCATATTAGACAAGATAGTACCGCTCATCAAAGGGCTTTCCTGTGATACATACCCCATTTTAGAACGCCAATCCCTTAAAGGTAGTTCGTGAATAGGAGATCCGTTAAAATAAATTGAACCATGGTCAGGCTCGTAAAACCTCTCGAGTAACGAAAAGATAGTAGTTTTTCCTCCACCACTTGGTCCTACAAAAGCGGTAACTGTACCAGGCTTTGCTTCAAACGTAATTCCATTTATAATTTTTTTGTTTTCTCCATAAGAAAAATGAACGTCTTTAAAAGTTATTATCCCATCCTCCAACGCTGTTGATGATTGATCCTCAACAGGTTCACTGTCCATTGCAAATATTTCTTGAATTCGTTCCGTTGCTCCCACAGCCTTTTGGAAGGAGGTAAAGAACGTTGCCATTTGAGCGAAGGGAAAAATTATTTGAACTAAATAGAAGATAATTGCCACAAGGTCTCCAGCAGAGAGTGTGCCATTAGAAACCTGTAATCCTCCATAACCTAAAATGACAACTAGGATAGCCATCATAATAAGGGTCATAAAAGGGGATATGAATGATTGAATCTTGGCTTCCTTCAGTCCATACCGATAAAGTCTTTGGATTGCCTCTCCGCCACTAACGGTTTCATTTTCTTCTGCCCGGTAAGATTTTACTAGTCTTATCTCAGATAGAACTCTACCTAGCAATCCAGAAAATGAGGCCATTTCTTTTTGGGTTGCCTTCGCGACCTTATGCATCATAGAACCTAAAGGCATCATAATAGCCATACTTAGTGGAACGCTTATAAGCATGATTAATGTCATTTTCCAGTCTATAAAAAATAAAATGATAACTGAACCAATGATCGTTATGATACCTGATACAAAATTAACTAAGTGGTCAGTGATTAATGATTTTAATGTAGAAGTATCTTGAGTGATACGACTCATTGTTTCGCCGCTTTCATGTCGGTCATAGTAGGGGATCGGTAAATGAAGAACCTTGCTCCATAGCTTGTTTCTCAAATCAGCAACGACAAATTCTCCTATGTAGGACAAAAGGTAGTAGGAAAAACCACCGAACACGGCCTGCAATATAAATACAGCCAATAACAATAGGATAAGAGTCCAATTGAAGCTAGTTGAGGTCAATGAGTCAACTAGTGTTTTAGTTACTAAAGGTACTACTAAACTAATGACCGTGCTTAATAAGGAAAGGATGATAGCTAAAACTGCTATTTTAACTGGCCACCTTAAGCTTTTCAGTAATTGGAAAAAATTTTTAGTAGAAGAGGACATGCTAAATACTCCTTTCTCCATTTCTTATACCAAAAAAATCGTGCAAACTAAAGCTGCACGATCATTATAAAGCCTGAGTCTCCGCCTTAGGTCTTTTTTGCAACTCTACGACTAGGGGGTCTGCAGACATTTCTAAAAGACTAGCTTGCTTGTTTTGCAAATCTAATCGCATTTTTTCTGTTTCTAATAGGAAATTGTCGTATTTAAGCCGTTCTAGTTCAATTTCATCCTTTATTACCTTAGATTTCATAGACTGCATTTTGCGTAAATGGGTTGTCCAAATAGCCGTTAACGGAATCGAAAAGACCATTACTATAGCAACAAGGCCAATAAAAAGTCCAATAATATCTTCCATTTAAATACCTCCTCTTCTTTTTTCCCTAGTATATACGAAAAATACAGAAAATAGTTTCCAATTGAGTTAAATTTTAAAAAAAGACGTATATCTTAACGCTTTTCTTTAATGGCAGGCGACTTAAGAGGGGAGTAAATAGATAATTTTTAGAAAATGAAAAAGCTAATCTAAGGAATGTATTATCCTTTGGATTAGCTTTTCAAAAATCACGTTATTTATTCAAGTAGGCCCAAGCGTATTGAGCATAAAGCTCTGCTCCTGTTACAAGTGAATCTTCATCAATATTAAAGTTACCATGGTGATGCGCCCACTCTGTATCCTTTTCGGAGTTTCCGCATCCTACTAGTGCAAAGCTTCCAGGGGCTTTTGTTAAAAATGCTGAGAAATCTTCTCCACCCATAGTAGGCTTTTCATCATATACAGAGTCAGAACCAAATGCTTCGCTTGCTACCTGTTGAACAAGCTTTGCGCTTTCTTCCTCATTATCTACTGCATCTGTTCCACGAGTATAAACTACTTCTGCTGTTGCTCCGTAAATTGCTGCCACGTTTTCCGCATAGTCTTTAATACTCTGTTCCATATGATCACGAGTTTCGGGGTGGAACGTACGAACTGTTCCTTCAATTTCTGCATTTTCAGCAATAACATTGAACCTAGTACCAACAATCATTTTTCCGATTGTTAGTACTGCTGGACTTTGTGGATCGATAGTGCGAGAAACGACCGTTTGAACGTTCATCACAAAGGAAGAGGCTACAAGGGCAGCGTCAATACATGCCTCAGGAATAGCGCCATGCCCACCGCGACCTTTGAACTTTACAGTGAAAAGATCGGCTGCAGCAAATGAAGGTCCAGGGGTGCAGGATACTTTACTTGTCGGCATTTGTGACCAAATATGTATACCGAATACATTGTCCACACCTTCCATAGCACCTTGTTCAACCATAGCTTTAGCACCTTGAGCAATTTCCTCTGCCGGTTGGAAAAGCAAGCGAACCTTTCCAGGCAGCTGGTCCTTCACTTCAGATAATGCCTTAGCAGCAATTAGTAGCATAGACGTATGAGCATCGTGTCCACAAGCGTGCATTTTTCCTTCTATTTTAGATGCGTACGGCACATTATTTAGCTGCTGTACAGATAGAGCATCCATGTCGCCACGTAATGCCACAGTTTTTCCATCAGTTTTGCCATAGATTTCTGCGATAACTCCTGTAGGCTCTGTTTTACGATAAGAAATACCTAGCTTGTCTAAATAGTTACAAATAAATTCGGTAGTTTTAAATTCTTCAAAAGATAATTCTGGCTCACTATGCAATTTCCTACGTAATTCAGTTAGCTCCTCACTGTTGTTTTTTATGGATTCCTTAATTTGAGTGTTAATCATGCTGTTCCCTCCGTTAGTCGTAATACTGTTTCATATAAAATAGTTGCTCCCTTAGCAAGGTCCTTAGTATCCGACCACTCTTCCGGGCTATGACTTAGACCATTCCTGCTAGGGATAAAGATCATCCCACATGCAGTATAATCAGAGAAAATCATGGCATCGTGACCTGCTCCACTACTAATCTGGCAATAGGAAATGTCTAGTTTCTCGCATGCCTCTGTTAAAAGAGAGTGAACTTCTTTGTCCATAACCTTTGGCGTCGTGTGAAGCAGCTGCTCAGCGACGCTTTGCACGTTCGAATTATTTTTAGATTCAATTAGTGCCATTACCTTATTAATTGCTTGCTGAACTTTTTCCTCTTCTCCTGAACGTATATCTACTGAAAAGATTACTTTGCTTGGAATTACATTAGAACCGTTAGGGAAAACTTCTAATTGTCCTGTAGTAATAACGGTCCCATGTCCTACTTCTTCAGCAAGCTTTGGAAATGCGGAAATGATTTGTGCAGCTGTGACTAATGCGTCAGCTCTTTTGTCCATAGGCGTCGTACCTGCATGACCGGCTCTGCCTTGAATAGTAACCTCTAGCTGAGTTAGACCAACAATAGCATCCACAACACCTATAGATATGTTTTTTTCTTCTAAAATAGGACCTTGTTCAATATGTAACTCCAAAAAAGCTTTAATCGTTTTCGGGTCACGGTATTTTTCCTTAGTAAAATCTAAACCAATATTAGTCATGGCTTCTTTTACGGAAACCCCGTTTTTGTCTTTGATGGATTGGAAATCATCTTCAGATAATAACCCCATCATTCCTCTAGAGCCCATTAGCCCACCGCCAAAGCGAGAGCCTTCCTCCTCGACCATTGCAATGACCTCCAGCGAGTTAACTGGCTGGATTTGCTGTTCCTTAAATAAAGCGGCAACTTCTAACCCGACTACAACGCCAGCCGCGCCATCGTATGCTCCACCGTTTGGTACAGAGTCAAAATGAGAGCCTACTATAACCGATGGTGCACTTGGGTCGAGGCCTTCGAGTTTTCCAAAAATATTCCCGAGGCCATCCTCTGAAACAGTTAAGTTATAATTTCTCATCATGTCTTTTATATAGTTTCTAGCTTCCAAATCTTCTTTTGAATAAGTTAATCTTGTTACCCCTGCTTTGGGGGTAGCTGTATATTGACTTAAAAGGTTGATATGCTGCTCTATTCTTAGTTGATTGGCTATCATTCTATCACTCCTTATAAGAATCCTACGAAGATACCAGCGAGTACAACAGATACAATGGTTACACTAATGAATCCCCCAACTAGCATTGGTGGGAGCATGTGGCTAGTTAAAACTTCTCGTTCCTTCTCATCCTCGGTTAAGGCCTTGATCACTTCGTTTGTAATAATGTAGTCTGCAGGGAAACCGTAAAGTGCAGTTAAGGAAACAGCAAACGCCATGTTTTTACTTACCTTTAATATCTTTCCGATGATGAATGAGAATATGTACATACCAATTACTCCTAAGATGATTGTACCGACTAACGGATATAGGATTTCCATAATCATAGAAGGAGTTGCATTTTTTAAAGCGTCGAAAACAAAAAGCATTAAAACTAGTATACAAATACCGAAACTGTTTGCCTTTTGAAGTACATTGCGTTCTAAGAAACCGATGCTTCCTGAGATAATACCGAATAATAAGCAAAGAACAAAGGGACTAATTTCAATAATAGGGTTTAAAAGTGTAGAAACCCCATAGGCTAGGAACCCGACAAAGGCCAGTCTAAATAGCTTGAAATAATCCGTATTGTATTTGGCAGGTAGCTTTTTAAACATTTTAAGTTCTTCTTTTGTATCCACCGTTGAATTTTCCACATTTCCGTCAATAGTTAGTTCTCCCTGACGGAATTTGTTTAAAAGATACTTACCTTCTTTCTTGAGAACAATTGACGTGAGGGGATACCCTGCAAATCCTTGCATGACATAAATAACGATGGCAAACACAGATAAAGTAGTGAGCCCTGCATTTGCGGCACCTTCTGACATGATTAAAGCAGAAACAACACCACCAACCAAGGGTGGAATCGCCACAACAACTGTTTCAAAATCGAACAATAGAATACCAATTGTGAATAGTGCGACAATTATACCTAGAATTCCAGCTAAAGATATTAAAATAGTTTTCCATTGTTCCTTTAACTGTTTAAGAGAAAGAAGTGTCCCCATATTTGTAATTAGCAAATAGATCATCATAGTTGCAACTACGGGTGGCACTCCTGCTATAGATACAATTTCTTTTGGGAAAAAAGTCCAATAGCCAATGATAAAAAGGACGGCTGAAACGAAAACAGAAGGGATCCAAGCCTTTGTCCGAGTGGAGACTAATTCTCCAATAAATAAAATAGCGATAACGAGAACCAAAGCGACCATTTGTGGCATAATTTTCCGTCCTTTCAGATAATAAAGAATAATCAATAGATTAACATAAAACTTTACTAGAATAAAGTATATAATATATTTCAGAATAATTAATTTATTGAAGTGAAAATGTAAGTGTTTTCATATAGCAATAGGAAAAGGGCATTCCATTTTTAGTGGAATGCCCTTTAATATTAAAAGTTATTCAGCAGGATTTAGCTCTAACTCTACTGAAATTTTGATATCTTCGCCGACTAACACGCCGCCTGTTTCAAGTGCCTGGTTCCAAACTAAGCCAAACTCTTTACGATTTACCTTAGTCTCCGCTGAGAAAGCAACTACTTCCTGTCCCCAAGGATTTTTACCTTTACCACCGTATTCCACTTCAAAAGTCACAGGCTTAGTTACATCTTTAATAGTTAAGTTACCAGTTACATCGTATTCGCCTATGTCAGTGTTTTGAATTTCAGTAGCCTCAAATGTTATAGATGGGTATTTCTCTGCATCAAAGAAATCCTCGCCACGTAAGTGATTATCACGATCCTCGTGGTTCGTATTGATTGAATTAACATCAATATTAAAAGTGATAGATGCGCCAGTTAAATCCTCGGCCGTACCCTCTAAATCAGCAGTAAAGTGAGTAAAGCTACCTTTTACTTTAGATACCATCATGTGTTTTACAGAAAAATCGATACTAGAATGTGCAGCGTCCAAATTAAATTTTGTCATTTTCATTTCCTCCTACATTTCTGTTTTTAATAGCAAATTCAAACGTAATAGTTTGAGAGTAACTTTTGGTTACTTTATGTAAGTAACTATAAATTAATAATATAATTACGTCAAGTAATTTAATTACTTTGGTTTTACAAAAAATATGAACAGGCGTATAATACTTAGTGATAGAGGTGATTAATATGAAGGAATTATCATTATGTCCGCGACTTTCCAAGGCAATGGAATTGTTAGGTAAAAGATGGACAACTTTAATTATTTATCAATTATTAGACGGTTCTAAGAGGTTTAATGAGATAGAGTCTTCTCTTCCTATAAGTGGACGTTTGTTGTCCGAGCGATTAAAAGAATTGGAAAGAGAAGGGATTGTTCAAAGAACACTTTTTTCTGAGGTTCCAGTTCGAGTAGAGTATAATTTAACGGATAAAGGTATGGCTCTTAAGGAAGTTATAACTGGGATTGAAACCTGGTCCAAGGATTGGTTATAATAAGACACTTGAAAGTTTATATAGGTAAACGCATAGTATGTAAGGTGATAGGTTAAAGAAGAAAGGATTGTCTTTTTTGAACAAACAAGTATGGTACAAAGAATTAATTACAAAGCTAGATCCAAGTAATGTGAAAATAGACGAAGCTCTTCATGTACACACGATGACTCGCATGGGTGGCATGGCTGACTTATTTGTTACACCTGAAAACGAGCAAGAAGCAGCTTTTATAGTTGACTATACTCATAAAAACAATATCCCACTGTTATTGTTAGGTAATGGTTCTAATATGGTTGTCAGAGACGGTGGAGTACGTGGCGTTGTTCTTTGCTTAGAGAAACTAGATAAAATTGTTATTGAAGGTAATCATGTATATGCTGAAAGTGGAGCTGCTATTATAGATGTCTCCAAAGCCGCTGCAAAGGAATCGTTGACAGGTTTGGAATTTGCTTGTGGAATTCCTGGAACAGTTGGTGGAGCAATGGCAATGAATGCAGGAGCTTATGGCGGAGAAATCAAGGATGTAATTTTGCAGTGTACTGTTCTTACTCCTGAAGGTGAAAAACTGGTACTTTCAAAGGAAGAGCTGGAGTTAGAGTATCGTAAAAGCATAATTACAAAAGAAGGTTACTATGTCTTATCGGCTGAATTTGAGCTGAAGCCTGGAAACCCAGAAGAAGTAAATGCTAAAATTGCTGATTTAACCTTCCAACGAGAGTCTAAGCAGCCATTAGAGTATCCTTCTGCTGGAAGTGTGTTTAAACGACCGCCTGGATACTTTGCTGGTAAGCTAATCCAGGATAGTGGTTTACAAGGGAAGGGCTTTGGTGGAGCAGAGGTATCTACTAAACATGCAGGTTTTATCGTCAATAAGAATAATGCAACTGCTACAGATTATATAAATACAATTGAAATGGTGAAAAAAGCAGTGCATGATAACTTCGGGGTTGAGTTAGAACTAGAAGTTAAAATAGTTGGGGAAAATAGTAAATAATATAAATCTAGTCCTATGAATATACATTATTCATGGGGCTTTTTTTATCTTCAAGTATCAGGCTCTATTCCAAGAAATTTAAAATGATGGGCAGGGGTTTACCTTGTTTTGTCGAATTATGACATAGAAATACAAAGGGGGTAATTATTTGAAGAAAGGCAGGAAGGTACTTCTTTGGATATTAGGAATACTAGTGGCTATTGTAATTGTGGTTGTAGTAGGCTTAAATGTTTTTTTGTCTAACACTAAGCCTATTATTCGAGGAGAGCTGGCAGTAAAAGTATTGAATGAAGACGTTCAGGTTGTACGGGATCAGGATGGGGTTCCTCATATTAAAGCTCAGAGTGATGAAGATCTTTATCGTGCTCAAGGATTTGTGCAAGCACAGGATCGTTTATTTCAGATGGATTTAGCTAGGAGGCAGGCGAGCGGCCAACTAGCAGAGGTAGTTGGTAAAGGGGCATTAGATACAGATAAATTCTTTTTAACCTTTAGCCTTCGAGATGCAGCTGAGAAATCCTACGCCGGCTATAGTGACGAAGCAAAGCAGGTTTTGAAGTGGTATACAGAAGGGGTAAATGAATTCATTGATTATGCTATAGAAGAGGGAAAGCTCAGTTATGAATTTAAACTATTAGGCTATGAACCGAGAGAATGGTCTCCAATTGACTCTTTGGCTGTCGGTAAATTTATGGCATATGATTTAGGTGGAAATTGGTCAAGCCTAGCACTTCGCCATTGGGCAATTAATGAGTTTGAGCAAGAAAAGGCGGAAGAACTATTTATCACTTATCCAGAGGATGCACCTTCTATTATTGAGGCAAATTTAAGTAATCCAGTTGCTGTTAGTGGTAGATTTGATGCAGCTATTCTACCTAATGAATTTAATGGAAGTAATAACTGGGTTGTTATTGGAGAAAAGACTGCTAGTGGAATGCCGCTTCTGGCAGATGATCCACATTTGGGTTTAAGCACCCCGTCGATTTGGTATCAAATGCATTTAGAGTCACCGAGTCAAAATGTAAGTGGTGTAATATTCGCCGGAATACCTGGTATTATTTTAGGACATAACGAAGAAGTGGCATGGGGAGTAACAAATGTTGGGCCCGATGTACAGGACTTATATATTGAAACACCAAACCCAGATGATCGCACGAAATTTATGTATGAGGGTAAATGGGAACAGGCAGCTATTCGTAAAACGAATATCAAAGTAAAGGGAGAAGAGGACGTGCCATTTGAGGTGTTGGTGACACGCCATGGACCAATTATTTCTGATGTGCTTTTCAAGGAAGAGGATCCTTCTGCATTATTTTCTATGCAGTGGACAGCGTTAGAGCCTACTTTAGAATTACAGGCTATATTAAAAATGAATAAGTCCTCTAGTTGGGAGGAGTTTGAGAGTGCTTTAGAGGACTTTCATGCTCCAGCACAAAACTTTGTATTTGCCGCAAAGGATGGGACAATCGCTTATAAAGCTAATGGTAGGATACCGGTCCGTAAAACAGGTGATGGACAGCTTCCGGTTCCGGGCGATTCTAACGAATTTGGCTGGACTGGTTATGTACCTTATACAGAACTGCCTAAGGTTGTTAATCCTGAAGAAGGTTTTATTGCAACAGCAAATAATGAGGTTGTCGATGAGTCCTATTTATACCATATAACTGATTTTTGGGCGCAATCTTATCGTTACGAAAGAATTGCTGAAGTGTTGGCAAGTAAAAGTGAGTTAACTAAGGAAGATATGATGACACTACAGATGGATCAAAAAAATTTATATGCGCGTGAATTTTTAGCTTCCATGGTAGAGTCGGTAGAAAAGCAAGATAGCGATGATAAATATAATGAAGTTCTAAATGTGTTAAAGAAATGGGATCATGTTGATGATAAAGATCAGTCAGCACCATTAGTTTTTCATAAATGGATGAAGCAGCTTCCAAAAACAATGTTTAAGGAGCAAATGCCTGAGGACGTTTATGCCATGTTACCTGGAAAGGGCAATATTTCAGATCAATTATTACGGAAAGGGTATAAAAGCGAAGCAAGTGCTTGGTTAGAGGAGTACGGTGGAGTAGATAAGTGGGTCTACGATTCTTTCACAATTGCAATAAATGAAATTAAAGAGGATTTTGGGAAAAACGAAGCCAAATGGAAATGGGGAGACTATCATCAATTAACGTTTGATCATCCAATTTCAGGTGCCTCTCCTATACTTGGTTACTTTTTAAACCCTAAACCAGTACCAATAGGTGGATCTAACATTACCGTTCAAGCAGCAGGTTATAAAGAAGACGGAAGCGTAAATCACGGTGCATCCTGGAGATTTGTAGCTGATTTAGCTGATCTCTCCAAGGCCTATCACATTGTAGGGCCAGGGCAAAGTGGACACATTAAATCAGAGTGGTACCATAGCCAGGTAAGAGATTGGGCGAATGGTAATTATCACACTACGGTGATTAACGGCGACATAAAGGATGGCTTTGAATTAATATTAAAGGCAGATTAAAGAAATGAAGTAAGAGCGTCGTCAAATGAAATCTAGTAATTTTATTAAGGGTTTGGAAACTCGAACGTATGTGGTTATCCAGACAATTAGAAGGCACTTCTGTTCAATTTGAACAAAAGTGCCTTTTTAGTTGTTTAGGAAACTATAAAGTTCTAAACCTGTGGATAAATTGATGTCTAGCTCCACCGCCTTGCCCCTCGGGGTCAAATGGATAAAAGCTCCGGTGGCTGAGGAACTGCCTCCTCGCTTTTCTCCATTTGGCTGTCGGGGCAGAGATAGGCGGTTGCGCTTTTCTTGTTTGTCATTGTGGAACAAAACATTTATTCATTCAAATATATATTTGAATGATGGTTGATTTTAGAATTATCCGAACATATAATAGAGGAACAATCAAACAACTATTTGAATGAGGTGCTCAAATGCAGTCTAATGATGTATGTGAAGTAACAAAAGTTAATGAAACAATAGTAGAAGAGGTAAAACAACAGATTCCAGATTTAACAAAGTTAGTCATGCTTTTTAAAGCATTAGCGGACGAAACAAGACTTAAAATTGCCTATGCCTTAACGGTTGAAGAGGAGTTATGTGTTTGTGACGTAAGCGAAATAATTGGCTCATCAGTGGCAACTGCATCCCATCATCTTCGTTTTCTTAAGGACTTGTCTTTAGCGAAATCTCGACGTAAGGGAAAACTCGTTTATTACTCTTTAGCAGATGATCATGTTAATGAGCTTGTTAAGATCGCATATGAGCATTCTCTAGAAGAGGTGGGAACATGAATAACGTAGAAAAAAAGGAATATCGTTTAGAAAACTTATCCTGCGCCAATTGTGCGAGGAAGTTTGAAAATAATATAAAAAGTCTTCCAACTGTACAGGAAGCAACCGTTAACTTTGGAGCAGCTAAAGTTTCTGTCATAGGTGACGTAACTGTCGAGGAAATAGAAAAGGCTGGTGCATTTGATGGCATCAAGGTTGTACCTGTTTCGCAACGAAAAATAGAAAAGACCCCTTTTTTAAAACGTAAAGAGAATGTTGTAACATTGATATCTTTAATTTTTTTAATAGGAGGAGTCGTTGCTTCTTTTGTTTATGAGGAATCTCATCCTGTAGCTCTTTCCTTATTTGTATTATCCATCGCAATCGGTGGATTTGACTTATTTAAGGGAGGGTTTATCAACTTAACACGCTTTTACTTCGATATGAAGACACTAATGACAATTGCAATAATTGGTGCTGCCATCATTGGGGAATGGCGCGAGGGAGCGGTTGTTGTCTTCTTGTTTGCGTTAAGTGAAGCTTTAGAGGCATATTCCATGAATAAGGCTAGGCAATCGATTAGTGAATTAATGGATATCGCTCCACCGACAGCAATTGTACGTCGGAACAATGAGTTAATCGAATTAGATACCGAGTTTATACAAATTGGTGATGTGCTGATCGTGAAACCCGGACAAAAAATTGCAATGGACGGGATTGTATTAAAAGGAAGCTCAACAGTAAACCAGGCATCCATTACGGGGGAATCTGTTCCTGTAGTCAAAACAAAAGGGGAAGATGTTTTTGCAGGTACGCTAAATGAAGAGGGCTCATTAGAAATCGAAGTAACGAAACGTGTAGAAGATACCACCATAGCCAAAATTATTCATTTAGTGGAAGAAGCGCAAGCAGAAAAAGCTCCTTCTCAACGTTTTGTAGATAAGTTTGCAAAGTACTACACCCCTGCGATAATTGGTATCGCATTTTTGGTGGCGATTATTCCTCCACTTCTAGGTGGCGACTGGAAGCTGTGGATTTACCAAGGTCTTGCTGTTTTAGTTGTAGGCTGTCCTTGTGCCTTAGTAGTATCAACGCCAGTAGCAATTGTTACAGCAATTGGAAATGCGGCAAAGCATGGCGTGTTGATAAAGGGTGGGGTTCATTTAGAGGAGATTGGACGAATCGAGGCAATTGCATTCGATAAAACGGGTACTCTTACGAAAGGCTATCCAGAAGTAACATATGTGGAAGCAGCCTCTTCAAAGGATTTTATCCAAAATATAATGTCTATTGAAGCGTACTCTCAACACCCACTAGCTAAAGCCATTGTGGAGTATGGTGCTAATAACAGTATCCATCCAATTGAAGTGGACGAATTTAAATCGCTAACAGGGAAAGGTGCGGAAGCAGTCGTAAATGGTATAAAATGGTCAGTAGGTAGCGTTGCTTGGATAAAAACGATAAGTTTAATTTCAGAGGATGTTCTTCGAAAGGTTGAGAAACTTCAAATGGAAGGAAATACGGTAATCCTTGCAACAGAGGAAGGGACTTATAGAGGCTTCGTTGCCATTGCAGACCCAATACGTTCTACCAGCAGTAAGGTGTTACAAGATTTAAAGGACATTGGGATAAAGCATACTGTTATGCTAACTGGTGACGATCCAAATACGGCAAATGCTATTGCTGCTCAACTGGGTATAACCGATGTGAATGCAGGGTTAATGCCTGATCAAAAACTAATGGCTATTGAGAGATTAAAAGAAAAGTATGGAGCAGTTGCTATGATTGGAGATGGAGTAAATGATTCCCCTGCTCTAGCCGCTGCCAATGTCGGCATAGCTATGGGTGGAGCAGGAACGGACGCTGCGTTGGAAACGGCGGACGTTGCCTTAATGGCCGATGACTTAGAAAAATTACCTTATACTATTAGCTTGAGTAGAAAAGCATTGCATATTATTAAAGAAAATATTATGTTTGCATTAGGGTTAAAGATTATAGCTCTTCTTCTTATTATTCCTGGTTGGTTAACGCTATGGATTGCCATATTTGCAGATATGGGGGCTACATTGCTAGTAGTCTTAAACTCTTTACGATTATTAAATAAGTTTAGCAATGGAAAAGAGCTTGAAGAAGCAAAGAAGTAAATAAGACAGTACAAATAGGCTCTTTGGTGCTCGCTTATCGCTCACTCATGCGGAAAGCGTCCACCGAGGCCGAAAGTCAATTCTACTTTATTTTTTAAAATATATAAATTTCATTGTTTAAAAGAGGACGAGATATATTATTACTAGGTTTGGAGGGTTATCAATATGAAGCTTACAGAATGGACGATGGAAGAGCAAGAGCAACTGATACATTTTATGACAACGAATACATGGCCATATCATGGGAATTCTCATCCTGTACGAGAGTTGATTGAAAAGACAATTGAAGAGGGTGGATATCAATCTGATGAAGTAAAAACTTTTTGGGTGGAGAACGATCAAGATGAAAAAGTTGGAATTGTAAAAATCTATGATTTACAGGATGAAATTCCTCTCTTTGACTTAAGAATAGCGGATGAAGCCAGAGGAAGAGGATATGGGCCACTTGCTTTAAAAAAGATTACTGAATATGTATTTAATCTTCCAGAAGGGAAAATTCGCTTAGAGGGTCATACGCGCCAAGACAATTTTGCTATGAGAAAAACGTTTGAGCGTGCAGGCTTTGTTAAAGAAGCACAGCTGCGTCAGGCATGGTTTTCACCTAAAGAAGGATCGTACTATGATGCAGTTACATACGGAATGACGAGAGACGATTTTATAAAAGGAACTTCGACTCCAGTAAAGTGGGACGATGACTTTCATATTATCGAAAAGGTAAAAGAAGAATTGGTCTTCCCAGAAGAATTTTATACGGAAAGATTAATCATCCGAGCACCTAAAGTCGCGGATGCAGAGGCAGTTCAAAAAGCAGTGCTAGCTTCCCAGCATGCATTAAAGGACTGGATGCCTTGGGCGCAAGAAAAGGAGTCGCTTGAGCAAAGAGTTCAAAATCTTCGACAGGCAGTAGCAGATTTTATCACTCGCAAGGATCTTCGACTGCATTTGTTTTTAAAGGAAACAGGAGAATTCGTCGGGTGTTCTGGACTTCATCGAATTGATTGGGATGTTAGAAAGTTTGAGATTGGCTATTGGATTGATAGTAAATTTGAAGGTAAGGGCTTGATGACTGAAGCAGTTGAACGTATTACTACGTTTGCCTTTGAGGAGTTAAAAGCTAATCGAGTTGAAATCCGTTGTGACAGTGAAAATGTAAGAAGTCGTTCAGTTGCGGAAAGATTAAATTATACACTAGAAGGGACTCTTCACCATGATTCCTTATCTGCTGATGGTAAGAGATTAAGAGATACTTGTATTTATGCAAAGACAAAAAGATAAGGGGTTGCCTAATGGCAACCCCTCAGAGTGTAGACAAAAGGGTTGGAAATCGAAACGATTTCCAACCCTTTTGCTATTATCACAGTTTACATTCTGGAAAAAGAGCTAATTCAACTCTCGATTTTTTTGTTTTACGCCATTTTTGGCATTTTCCAGGTCCAGCTGGCCAACTTCTTAAGATTTAAGGCAGCAAAAGTTAGCATCGCCTGCATGGACAATTTTTTAAGACCCTTTAAGGTTGTCCATCGCATACCATGCTTTTCTTTGGCATCGGCAAAGACACGCTCGATCGTCTCTTTACGCTTCCCATAAATTTCTTTCATTTCATAGTTATGACGTAAGTCCTCAGCTACATCCAAATAATCTTGCCAGATATGACGTTGAATCATCTTTTGTTTATTCTTACTCTGCGTGCATTGGTCAATCACTGGACACGTGGCACAAATAGAAGGAGTTGAGGCATACTGGCGATAACCTTCCTTCGTTGTTGTTCGGTAGTTAAGAACCTGTCCTTCGGGACAGAGATAGCAGTCATAATGTTCGTCATAAACATACTCGTGTTTTTTAAAGAAGTCTTCTTTTGTCATTGGTCGTTTGTACGGAAGTGCAGGAAGGACATGATTCTCTAAAAGGAAATTCGCAATAGCTGGTGTCTTGTAGGCTGCATCAGCGGCAACAACGACTGGGCGTCCCACCCGGTCGATGACCTTCTGAACCAGTGGTTCAAGCATATGGCTGTCGTGAACATTTCCAGGTGTGACAATGTTTGCAAGCACAAAACCCTTCTCGTCTGTTGCAGCATGAAAAGAATAGGCGAACTGCTTTGTCCGTTCATCTTTTACGTAGTAACCACTTTCAGGATCTGTTGTCGATTCCTTAATCTCCTTGTACTCTTCCTTTTCAAACTTTTCAGGTGGGAATGGTTTCTTCCCATGCTTTTCCCGGTCGAGGTTGAGCTCCTCCTGGAGCCTCTTTTCATAAGCCCGCGTCTCTTTACGAACAACCTTCTTCTCAAACTTTCTCTTATTCGCACTAGCTTTCACATGGGTCGAATCAATAAAGACATGATCCGGGCTTAGGAGCCCACGATCTGCGACCTCCTTTAATACTCTGTAGAAAATCTGCTCAAATAGATCTGTGTCTGCAAAACGACGGACATAGTTTTTCCCGAAAGTTGAGAAATGGGGAACCTCGGTATGGAAACCAAAGCCTAGAAACCATCGGTATGCCATGTTGGTTTCAATCTCTTTAATGGTTTGGCGCATGGACCGTATACCAAAGGTATATTGGATAAAAGTCATCTTGATAAGTACCACTGGGTCGATACTAGGTCTCCCTATTGTCGAATAAAGATTTTCAACCAATGGATAGATAAAGGAAAAATCAATTGCCTCATCTAACTTACGAACAAGGTGGTCTTGTGGTACCAACTGTTCAATAGTCAAGATTTCTAATTGTTCGCGTTCATTGGTTTGATTTTTCGTCATCATATCCATCACCTCATTCATTTTTTAGAAGGCCCCGTTGATTGGAGCGAAGAACGGCGACTCCAGCGGGAACAGCGCGAGCTGAAGACCCTGGACTGAGCGCAGCGAGGGAAGCGGCTGAAGCCGTGCCCGCGGAAAGCGTCCGTTCGTAGCGGAAATCAACTCTTCCTCGCGTTACTTCTATTTTAAAAGAAAAAAGACTGTAGGCAAACTCCAAAATTTTTGGAGTTTGTCTACAGTCTGAGGGGTTGCCTAATGGCAACCCCTTTTGTCAGACGGCTCGTCTACCAGTGACAAGTTGAATTACGAAAATAATACCTGCAATAATTAACAGCGTATGGATTAATCCTCCGCCAAAGTCTAAAAGTAGGCCTAACAACCATAGTACAATAAGTACTACGACAATGCCCCATAAAATTCTACCCATTATAAGTCATCCTTTCTTCTTAAAATTATTAATACGTGTTATTATTAATTAGATACCCCGGGGTATTACAGGTTAAACATAAATAATAATTTTTGAATAATGAAAGAAGGATAGAATTGTTAACAAACGTTATGGAAGAAATCGTTCAGAGCCTTGTGAGAGTATTGATGAGAGGGTCAGAATATCAAACGTTTTGTAAGTGTCCTCAATGTGAATTAGACATTATTGCATTAAGCTTAAATACACTTCCGACCCATTATGTAACAACCGAAAAAGGGAGAAAGGCTGTTTTTGAACGGATGAATACATTAGAAAACTTAGAGTGGATTAATAAAAGAATTATCCATTCTATTCATGTCGTTGGAAAATATCCTCATAGATAAAAAGAGCCTTGTCTTATGATAAGGTTCTTTTATACTTTAGTCCGAGGATTGAGTTATTCTATGTGAGAGTATAATAAAAGAAGTGAACTAGTTATACTAACGGTAGTAATTTTATTTACTTAAAAGCTATGTTAAAGTTATTGGTTGATTTTAACTAAACATTTCTTTTGATTCCGACTGTACAATTTAAATGACTATTCATAAATAATTTTTGAAGTGTGTTGGAGTTATTTTTACGGCTTTGTTTATACGAGTGATTTATAAATAGAACTATATAAATTAAAGCCGTTCTCCATTTATTGATTGGAGCGCCAGACGGCGACTCCTGCGGGATGGGTGATGGCTTATCGCTCACCCCGCGAAAAAGCGTCCGGTTGGCGCGGAAATTAATTCTACTTGCCTTGCCGATTTAGAGCACATCATAAATCAACCCTAGCCTTTAACATAGCCTACTTAAAAAGGTAAGAACCTAACTTAAATTGAGAAGGCCAGCCTATTGTAGTAAAATAAGTAAGAACGGATGAAAGGAAGATTAATATGCCAACACCAAGCATGGAAGACCATATAGAACAAATTTATATACTTATTGAACAGAAGGGTTATGCTCGTGTGTCTGACATTGCAGAAGCATTATCAGTACTACCATCTTCAGTAACCAAAATGGTTCAGAAATTAGATAAAGATGGGTTTTTAATATATGAAAAATATCGTGGACTTACTCTAACAAACAAAGGGATGAAGCTAGGGAAAAAGCTAGTAAAGCGTCATGAATTGTTAGAGGATTTTTTACGTTTAATCGGTGTAGAAGAAGAGAATATTTATGCAGACGTGGAAGGAATCGAACATCATTTAAGCTGGAACTCAATAGACCGGATTTCAGACTTAGTTCTTATATTAGAAGATGATACTTCTATTCAAACAAAGCTACTAGAGCTAAGAAGAGACTTAAACGACTAAATGGAATGACTATAAAAGTTTACCTTGCAATTGAATAGGTTATAAGGGAATTAAGAAAAGGTACATAAACTCACAACTTAAGCGAATTCAAATTATATATTTGGAAAAGAATATAAGTAAGCTACACTAAATCTCCTTGAACTAGGAGAACAATCTAATTTTACAGAATTAACAAAACTATAGATTTATAAATAGTAGGTAAAGACCAACTAAAAAGTATGGTCAGAAGGAGAGCGGTAACTTTGACAGAATTATTATCAGGTGAAATTTTAAAATTACAAGTAAAATCCAAGGAAGGATCCAAATGGATTCTTCAGCATAAAGACACGGAAATAGCTTTAAATGCTTCGGAGGCGCCAGAAGAACTCAAAGAGGATGACACACTTGAAGTTTTTCTATTTGTGGATAGAAGAGGTAATCTATCTGCAACTACTCAGCTACCTTCCATTCAAAAAGGAACATATGGCTGGGCAAGAGTGATTAAGGTTTCAGAAAAAGAAGGTGCATTCGTCGATATTGGTACTTCAAAAGAGGTTCAGGTAAAGGCGGAGGATCTACCTAAGATAAAAGAGTTATGGCCTGCTCAAGGAGATCATCTCTATATGACCCTACGAACGGATAGAGAAGGGGAGCTTTTTGGTCGACTGGCAACAGAGGACCGAGTAGAGGAGTTGTACATTGATGCACCAACAACTCTTTTAAATAGTAACCTGCAAGCTAGACCATATCGACTCCTACCTGTAGGCACATTTTTGCTAAGTGTCCCGGAAAACTATCGCGTTTTTGTTCATGAATCTGAACGTGTAGAAGAACCAAGATTAGGACAAGACCTAACTGTTCGTATCATAGATACTAAGGACGATGGCTCGCTAAATGGATCATTATTGCCTAGAAAGCATGAACGTTTGGGTGACGATGCGGAGTCAATCTACCGTTATTTAAATGATGTTGGTGGTAAGATGCCATTTACGGATAAATCATCACCTGAGGAAATTAAAGAAATGTTTTCGATGAGTAAGGCAGCCTTTAAACGTGCCCTAGGTAAACTAATGAAAGAAAAGAAAATTATTCAACAGGACGGTTGGACTGAATTGAAGCAATAGGATTAGATAATAAGGAGGAAAAAGCATCGATAATTATCGGAACTTTTTACTCCTTTTTACGTACTAATGATAGTACCAACCAAGAGAAAGGGGTTTTAGGGGAATGAAAAAAATGGTACAAGTATGGTTAGCTATTTTTCTTGTTGTAGGAGTTTTAGCCAATTCCAATGTAGCGTTGGCAGATACAAATGGAGAAACAGGAACCGAAGTAGTCAATGAAAAATTTGGTGCACCGATTGTTGTATACGGAGGTAACCTGACTGACGACCAAAAGAAAAGTGTAAGAGAAAGCTTGAAAATTACAGATAAATCAGATGTACAAGAAATTGTTGTGACAGGAAAAGATTTAGCCACCTATTTAAAAGATGGTGATGCCTCAGCAAGAATGTTTTCATCTGCAAAAATAACTAGAAAAGATTCAGGTTCGGGTCTTGTTATTAACATAGTGACACCTGATGACATTACAGAAGTAACTGCTGATATGTATGCCAATGCAATGCTTACAGCAGGAATTGAGGATGCGGTGGTAGATATTGCAGCTCCAAAGCCGGTAACAGGACATTCTGCTCTAGTTGGTATTTATAAAGCCTATGAAGTTACTGGGGGAGAGCTTGACCCAGAACGGACAGATGTAGCAAATGAAGAGTTATCAGTGGCAACGATTCTTTCTAAGGATGCTGGAGTAAACGAAGAAGAGGTTACAGAGCTTTTAACAGAAATTAAAAAGCAAATTGCTGAACAAAACCCTGCCTCTCGTGAAGAAGTAGAGAAAATAGTTTCGGAACAGCTTTCCAAATTGAAGATTGAGCTATCTGATAAAGATCGCCAATTGTTAATTGACCTGATGGACCGTATACGTCAGTTGGACATCGATTTTAGTAAATGGTCAGATCAGTTAAATGACTTTAGTAAAACTATTGAAGAGAAGTTTAATCAAATAAAAGATAACGAAGGATTTTGGCAAAGTGTAAAAGACTTTTTCAATAATCTAATCGATTCTATTCGTTCTGTTTTTAGTTAAATGGAACCCTAGTAGTCGCCGGCTCCTCTCTAAACAATGAGAATAGAGAAATTTTTAATTAGAAATTAGTTACCTTTAAAAGAATGAAAGACGTGAAATCAAGTTGTTGCTGATTTCACGTCTTTTAATTTATCTATTAGTTAGTCCGATTCTCTTACTATAAATAAGTTGGAAATTTGCATTAAAAAATTGTATTTGATAAAATAGGTATAATAAATATCTCGAATTCGAGATAAATGGAGGTTATCATATGAAATTGGCTGGAATTCACCATGTTTCTGCTGTAAGCGCCGATATAAGTAAAAATCATGATTTTTTTACAAGAATATTGGGGATGCGTTTAGTTAAAAAAAGTGTAAACCAGGATAATCCGTCATCGTATCATTTGTTTTATGCTGATGCAGTAGGGACTCCTGGAACGGATATGACGTATTTTGACATACCAATGGCAGGAAGAACATATCCTGGAGTGTCAAGCATTAGTAACACGGGGCTTCGTGTAAAAAGTGAGGCAGCTTTGCAATTTTGGAAAAAGAGATTACATGATCTTGAAGTTCCTCATGATGAAATTTCCGAAATGTTCGGTAGAAAAACTCTATATTTTGAGGATTTTGAAGGATCAAGGATGAGACTAGTTGTAGATGACGGCAATGGAATTCCATTTGGGGAGCCATGGATAAAGGAAGAGATAAGCGGAGAAAATGCTATAGTAGGCTTAGGTCCGGTTACACTTACTTTAAAAAATCCAGAGCCTACAAAGAAAGTTTTAGAGCAAGTATTAGGATTCACTTTAATTGGTTCTTACCGCTCTGCTATTACGGATGCACCTGATATTCAAGTGTACTCTGTAGGAAAAGGTGGCCCAGCAGGAGAAGTTCATATTGAAACAAGAGAAGATTTACCAAGAGAGAGACCAGGAAGAGGAAGTGTTCATCATGTGGCATTTCGTATTCCTCATATGGATGATTACCCTAGATGGGAAGAACTCCTTCGAGCAAAAGGCTATACAACTTCGGGCCTTGTAGATCGGCATTATTTTAAAGCGATCTATTTTAGAGAGCCTAACGGAATCTTATTTGAGCTTTCTACAGATGAACCTGGATTTGATACAGATGAAAAGTTGGAAACGCTAGGTGAAACTTTGGCTTTACCTCCTTTTTTAGAGCAACGACGTACAGAAATTGAGGCAAAGTTACGTCCGTTGTCAATTAATAAATAGTTGTGTTAAGATTCATAAAAAGGAGTGTGTGATAATGGATTTTCAATATAAAGAACTTGGCAATGATGTATTTGCCTATCAAGTAATAGACGATGGGGAAAGACTTGGTGAAATTACGTGGACCCTGCTAGGAGACGTGATGGTTATGGACCATACTTTCGTTTCAAGTAAGCTTAGAGGCCAAGGAATTGCAAAAAAACTATTAGACAACGCCGCTTCCTATGCACGAGAAAACGATTTGAAAATGGAGCCTGTTTGCTCATACGTAGTAGATGCATTCGCTAAATCTGATGAATACGACGACTTAAAGGCATAATAAAAGGCAATCCTCTTTAACTTAGTTTAAAGTGGATTGCCTTTTACGTTTTCACAATTAAATGGAAGTGAATAGAACTAGAATACCAGTTAATGCGGATGCACCTGCCAATGTATATAAGAAGTCTGTTTGATTAAAGATCAATTTCTTTTCCATGTTAATCTTCCTTTCTATTTGGTGTTAATAATAAAATACCCGTTTTTAGTAGAGTGAAACAGGTTTATTAAAAATAACTCAGGGAAATTGATGATTAATGAAACTTTTTTAATTTACTTTCGTACAATAGCTATGTCAATTAATAATAGGGGGTAGGAAAATGATATCAAGAACAGGAGAAGTAGTATTAGGAATTATCGGAGCAGTTTTTAATGTAATTGCAATCATACTAGTTTCTTTACTTGTCATTAACGGCAGTACAGCACTACAAGATGAGGAATTTTCAACTATCATGGAACAAGAAATGCTTAATGATCCGCAACTAACTGCAGAAGAAGCAGAACAAGCTTTAGGTTTTGTTGAAGTATTTGTAGACTTATTTGGGGTTATTGGCTGGGCAGCTGTTGTTGCATTCGTAATCAGTTTAATCTTTAACATTTTAGGAATTGTATTTGTTTCTAAAAATAAAAAACCAAAGCTAGCAGGTATCATGTTCATTTTAGGTGGAATTTTTGCAGGAATTATTTCCTTAACATCTATCATTTTATATGTAGCTGCAATCATGTGTTTCGTCAGAAAATCACCAGTTAAATTTGAAGACGAATATACTACGGAACAAACATACTAAAAAAACACCGGCTTAATAAGCCGGTGTTTCAGACTGTAGACAAACTCCAAAAATTTTGGAGTTTGCCTACAGTCTTTTTTCTTTTAAAATAGAAGTAACGCGAGGAAGAGTTGATTTCCGCTACGAACGGACGCTTTCCGCGGGCACGGCTTCAGCCGCTTCCCTCGCTGCGCTCAGTCCAGGGTCTTCAGCTCGCGCTGTTCCCGCTGGAGTCGCCGTTCTTCGCTCCAATCAACGGGGCCTTCTAAAAAATGAATGAGGTGATGGATATGATGACGAAAAATCAAACCAATGAACGCGAACAATTAGAAATCTTGACTATTGAACAGTTGGTACCACAAGACCACCTTGTTCGTAAGTTAGATGAGGCAATTGATTTTTCCTTTATCTATCCATTGGTTGAAAATCTTTATTCGACAATAGGGAGACCTAGTATCGACCCAGTGGTACTTATCAAGATGACTTTTATCCAATATACCTTTGGTATACGGTCCATGCGCCAAACCATTAAAGAGATTGAAACCAACATGGCATACCGATGGTTTCTAGGCTTTGGTTTCCATACCGAGGTTCCCCATTTCTCAACTTTCGGGAAAAACTATGTCCGTCGTTTTGCAGACACAGATCTATTTGAGCAGATTTTCTACAGAGTATTAAAGGAGGTCGCAGATCGTGGGCTCCTAAGCCCGGATCATGTCTTTATTGATTCGACCCATGTGAAAGCTAGTGCGAATAAGAGAAAGTTTGAGAAGAAGGTTGTTCGTAAAGAGACGCGGGCTTATGAAAAGAGGCTCCAGGAGGAGCTCAACCTCGACCGGGAAAAGCATGGGAAGAAACCATTCCCACCTGAAAAGTTTGAAAAGGAAGAGTACAAGGAGATTAAGGAATCGACAACAGATCCTGAAAGTGGTTACTACGTAAAAGATGAACGGACAAAGCAGTTCGCCTATTCTTTTCATGCTGCAACAGACGAGAAGGGTTTTGTGCTTGCAAACATTGTCACACCTGGAAATGTTCACGACAGCCATATGCTTGAACCACTGGTTCAGAAGGTCATCGACCGGGTGGGACGCCCAGTCGTTGTTGCCGCTGATGCAGCCTACAAGACACCAGCTATTGCGAATTTCCTTTTAGAGAATCATGTCCTTCCTGCACTTCCGTACAAACGACCAATGACAAAAGAAGACTTCTTTAAAAAACACGAGTATGTTTATGACGAACATTATGACTGCTATCTCTGTCCCGAAGGACAGGTTCTTAACTACCGAACAACAACGAAGGAAGGTTATCGCCAGTATGCCTCAACTCCTTCTATTTGTGCCACGTGTCCAGTGATTGACCAATGCACGCAGAGTAAGAATAAACAAAAGATGATTCAACGTCATATCTGGCAAGATTATTTGGATGTAGCTGAGGACTTACGTCATAACTATGAAATGAAAGAAATTTATGGGAAGCGTAAAGAGACGATCGAGCGTGTCTTTGCCGATGCCAAAGAAAAGCATGGTATGCGATGGACAACCTTAAAGGGTCTTAAAAAATTGTCCATGCAGGCGATGCTAACTTTTGCTGCCTTAAATCTTAAGAAGTTGGCCAGCTGGACCTGGAAAATGCCAAAAATGGCGTAAAACAAAAAAATCGAGAGTTGAATTAGCTCTTTTTCCAGAATGTAAACTGTGATAATAGCAAAAGGGTTGGAAATCGTTTCGATTTCCAACCCTTTTGTCTACACTCTGAAACACCGGCTTAATAAGCCGGTGTTTTTAATGGAAATAAATATTTAGCTGTAGACAATGGGTGGCCTTCAAAGTATTCATCAAACTCTTCGAGACATTCAAAGCCATAGCGTTCGTAAAAAATACGAGCACGTTCATTTTTACTTTCTACATAAACAAATAATTGTTTTCCAATAGACATATGGTTAACGCCAGCTTCTAATAGCTTCCTACCGTACCCCATTTTTTGAAACTCTGGAAGTACGTAAATAGCTGTAAGCTCAGCATCACCATCTTCGTCCACATAAGTAAAGTTAGCAAAGCCTATAGCCTCACCTTTATATTCAGCAATCAAAAAAATTGTTTTTTCTATACGTTTGGCTATCATCATCGGAGAATAAGCTTTTTCTAAAAATAGTTTCTGAATGTTTTCTGGTATTATATCTTTATAAGTATCATTCCAACTGACCTGTGCGATCTGTTGTATAGTAGGAATATCATTTAACGTAGTCGCCCTTATCATTTGAAACACCTCTTTTAGCTTTTTGTAATCATAACAAAATATCGATCAATCTTCTATACGTAATAACAAAATAATTGAAAATAAACATTTTTACATAGGAGGCAAACATGTCCTGGGAGTTAAAGAAATTTAGTGAATTAGATACGCATAATCTTTACGAAATACTAAAACTTCGAGTAGAGGTTTTTGTTGTTGAGCAAAACTGTCCATATCCAGAACTAGACGACTGTGATCAACAAGCTCTTCATCTTTATCTTAAAGAAAATAACGAAATTCTTGCTTATTGTCGTATTCTACCTGCAGGTCTCAAGTATGACGATTGCTCAATTGGAAGGGTAATTGTTAGGGAACAGGCAAGAGGAAAAGGTTACGCACGGGTGCTTATGCAAAAAGCTATAAACATAATTGAAACTTCTTGGAACGTTCCGTGTATAAAGCTATGCGCTCAAAGTCACTTACAACATTTTTATCAGTCCGTCGGCTTCGAAACAATTAGTGATGAATTTGATGAGGATGGTATACCTCATGTCTATATGATTAGGTCAAAAAATTAATAAGTGTTATATTGTCCTTATTAGGGTATACAAATCTTATAAATATATAGGAGGTAATAAATATGGCGAAAAATAGATCACTCTTATTGGCGGGACTTGCAGCTGGGGCTTATGCCTATTTCAGGAAAAAAGAAAATCGTGACAAGGCAATGGAAGCATTTAATAATACGAAAGATAAAGTAAATTCTTTCATGGAAGCTCAAAAGCAAGGCACGAGTGAGGAAGAAACAGGAAATCCTAATCCTTACTATGAAGAAGATAATAATATGGTGAATGAGGGAGCCATGACAAGCGTCCAGTATTACAATGAGGAAGAAGCTGAAGCTACTCCAAACTCAGTTTCTGACAAAGATATAAAACCAGAAGACAATAAACTTTAAAAAAAGGTGCCTAATAGGCGCCTTTTTTATTTTACATATATAGATATTACTGTATAATTTCTAAAAAATACCTTTAAAATTAATATGGTGAATAATGGTACTTACGTTCTATCCGGTTTCTCCTCAAAGGAATTTCTCATTTCTATATTGTTCCTTTGGTTGAATTAGCATTTATCTATCACTGCCGCAGTTTCAAGATAGGATATTTAGGGTACGAAAGAGAAACGAGTATATTTTAAAGGAGGAAGCAAAAAAATGAAAAGGGCAATGTTAATTTATAATCCTTCTGCTGGGCGAGAAGAAGCAAAACAATTTAAAGATAGAGCAATTGAAGTATTAACGAATTTAGGTTTTGATGTGACGGTAAAAGAAACAAAAAAACAGGATGATGCTACACATTTTGCGGAAATGGCTTGTACTGAAAAAATGGACTTTTTGTTAGCCATGGGTGGAGACGGAACGATAAGCGAGGTAGTGAATGGTCTTGCTGAACGAGAAGACCGACCTTTATTCTCTTTTGTCCCCCTCGGTACAGTGAATGATTTTGCAAGGGCTCTAGGCATTCCGCTTGAACCAGACATTGCAATAGAAGCACTTAAGATGACCAATACGGAACAAGTTGACGTAGGAAGAATCGGTGATAAGTACTTTGTTAATGTAGTGGCAATAGGGGATATTGCTAGTAGTGTGGCAGATACTCCTGTGGAACAAAAAACGAGGTATGGATCTATGGCATACTTAATGGCTGGGGCAAAGGCAATCATCTCCAATGAAGAGGTAGAGATGACAATTACCCATGATCACGGTTCATGGAAAGGGACATCTATATTAGTTTTAGTTGCCCTAACCAATTCTGTAGGTGGATTTGAGAACTTGGTTAAATCTGCTAAAATTGATGATGGGAAAATGCATGTCTTTATCATAAAACAAGCAGGATTAGCGGCAATCGCGCGCATGGGAACAAAAGTAATGCTAGGAACACTAGGGAAGGATGAGGGAGTAGAGACATTTACTACCGAGAAGCTCCGAATAGAATCGAATCGCCCATTATTTTGCAACGTAGATGGTGATCAAGGAGACTGTACTCCTCTTGATATACACATTCTTCCTAGGCATTTGGAAATGCTTTTACCTAAAAAAACAGAAAGCAATTAAAAGTCTAGTTTTTTACTATAAAATGTTATAAAATGATTCTACATCCCTATTTAAAAGATAGGTACAAATGGACTATAAAATTGACTGGAAAGATGAGGTACTTATGGATAATACAGAAAAAATATTCTTAGATTACTTCACAAAAGCCTATGCCAAAGAAATGGGTATTACTAATAGAGTAGAAGGTCTTGATAAATTTTTTGAATTAGAAAAGAAACTATTCTTAGATATGTATTCTTTTGAAATTGAGAGAGCGAAAAAGGTATTAAGAGAAATCATTGACTTAATTATCGCTACTAATAACAAGCAAATGATTCAAAATGTAAAGTACTATTACATACAATTATCCGCTGTAATGGCTAGAAAGTTGTATGAGAGCCAGGTTCCGCTTGATAAGGTAATGGCCTTTAATAATGCTAGCGTGGAAATTATAGATACGAAGATGAGTGATGCACAGTTTTTGCAGTGTGCAGATGAGCTAGTAGAATTCTTTGTTATGGTAATTACGGAGAGGAAAAAACCTTCCTTTGGGCACCAGACAGTAAATAAGGTAATTCTTTATATTAATGATGAAATTGAAACAAATCTAACAGTAGAAGATATCGCCAAACAATTTAATATTAGTACTAGTCATCTCTCTAGAATTTTTAGAGAACATACTGGAGTAACGCTGGTAGAATACTTAAATATTAGAAAGGTAGAAGAGTGTCAATACTTTTTACGCCATACAAACAAATCAATATCAGAAATCTCTAATTCATTCCACTTTTGTAATCAGAGTTATTTCACGCGTATTTTCAAAAAATACACGAGTCTTACTCCTAAGCAGTTTAGAGACCATCAAGAACATCCTAATTTTAAGTATAATTTTCCAAAAGAGCCCAAAACTTATTAAAGGTTTGTTTAAGTAATATTTGAAAAATAGCTTCATAGAGGGTATACTCGATATAGTTTGAAAAATGAAGGTGAAGCGATGAAGAAGAAAATCAGTTTATTCACTATCCTTATTTTTGCAACAGTCCTACTAAGTGGCTGTTCAGGAATAGAAAACAAAGAAGGCACTTTTTACAATATATTTGTTCGACCTTTTGAGTTTTTAATTGAATTTTTTGGAGACATTTTTAACGGTAGTTACGGGATGGCAATCATTGCTATTACTATTCTTATTCGTTTAGCCTTAATGCCCTTGATGCTTAAAAATTATAAGAATCAACAAGGTATGAAAGAAAAAATGGACAAGCTCAAACCAGAGATGGATGAGATCCAAAAGAAGCTAAAAGAAACAAAATCAAAAGAAGAACAAATGGTACTACAACAAGAAATGA
This sequence comes from Psychrobacillus sp. FSL K6-4046, assembly GCF_038624605.1. Taxonomy (NCBI): domain Bacteria; kingdom Bacillati; phylum Bacillota; class Bacilli; order Caryophanales; family Bacillaceae; genus Psychrobacillus; species Psychrobacillus sp. FSL K6-4046. The sequence continues at coordinate 3,458,852 of NZ_CP152020.1, read as the reverse complement.
TGGGCTTATACCGTAAGCATAATGTGAATCCATTAAACATGGGTTGCTTACCAATGTTGATTCAGATGCCAATTGTTATGGGATTATATTTTGCAATCTTATATTCAGCTGATATAAAATCACACGAATTTTTATGGTATAACTTGGGGTCACCTGATATCGCTATGACACTTATTGCTGGGGCTGTATATTTTGCACAAGCAAAAGTTTCTCTATGGACAGTGCCTGAGCAACAGCAACAACAAATGAAGCTGATGGTTTATATTTCACCGATCATGATTATGTTCATCTCGTTCAGTTCTATGGCAGCATTACCGCTATATTGGGCTGTAGGTGGTATCTTGTTAATATTCCAAACATATTTAGGTCGTAAGTTTTATTCGAACCATCCAGAAAAAGCAGAAGAATCTGTATAATAGAGAGAGGAGCTTTTTGTAAAAAGAGCTTCTTTTTTTTATGTCTAGCTCCACCGCCTTGCCCCTCGGGGGCAAATGGATAAAAGCTCCGGTGGCTGGGGAACTGCCTCCTCGCTTTTCTCCATTTGCCTGTCGGGGCAGACATAGGCGGTTTCGCTTTTCTTGTTGTCTAGCTCCACCGCCTTGCCCCTCGGGGTCAAATGGATAAAAGCTCCGGTGGCTAGGGAACTGCCTCCTCGCTTTTCTCCATTTGCCTGTCGGGGCAGACATAGGCGGTTTCGCTTTTCTTATGAAAAAGTTATAATAATTGGGTCAGTGCTTAGCCTGTCGGGTCAGAGATAGACTGCTTGCGCATTAAATGGTATCCAGCGCAAGCAGCCTTGCCCCTCGGGGTCAAATGGAAAAAAGCTCCGGTGGCTGGGGAACTGCCTCCTCACTTTTCCCCATTTGCCTGTCGGGTCAGAGACAGACTGCTTGCGCATTAAATAAATAGAGGTGTTCGTATGAAAAGAAATTGGATATTTGGTATTTTAATTGTAGCTGTTAGTATTGCTTCTTTAGTATTTATTATAAAAGGAGATATAAATTTAGCTGTTTTGTTTATGACTCTTATCTTTGTCTTAAGTAATGGTTACAGAGCTATTGTATTTAAGGAAAAAGGGCATGAACGAGAGGCGAAATGGATGAAAACAATGGCAATCGTTTTCGCTGTCCTATTTGTACTCGTATTATTTCTAACAATTACCTAAAAAAAACGTGAAATCATGTGTAGATGATTTCACGTTTTCTTTATTGTTTAGGAAATTATAAAGTTTTGAATCTGTGGATAAATTGATGTCTAGCTCCACCACCTTGCCCCTCGGGGTCAAATGGATAAAAGCTCCGGTGGCTGAGGAACTGCCTCCTCGCTTTTCTCCATTTGCCTGTCGGGGCAGACATAGGCGCTTGCGCTTTTCTTGTTTTGTTTAAAGTTCTTTAAGATTTAATAGCTAAACTTTTTTCTAGACAGAACAATGAGTATAATAGCTGGAACCGTGCAAAATGCCATTCCTAAAAAGGCTAGTTTTGGTTCTATATCATATAAATAACCACCAGCTAGTGTTAGGACGGCACTACTTAAACTCATGGATAGAGCAGCATAAATTCCTTGGGCAGCAGGTATGAGCCTTTTGTCTAGTGTTCTAGATATATATTGAATAAAGGCATAATGTGCAACTCCAAAAGAAACGGAATGTAGTGCCTGAGTGAGGATAAACATCCAAACCGATGGAAATAGATAGATTCCAATCCAACGAATGGTGGCGCCAATCCCGGCTAAGAGAAACATCCAAGATACTTTCTTACTTGAAAATAACTTGTCAGCAATAAGAAAGAATACAATTTCAAATATAACAGCAACATTTAAAATGATTCCGATATAAAGGCTGTTGACCCCGATATCCTGAAGATAAATAAATCCATAATTATTATATGATGCGTGAGACCCCTGTATAAGTACAGTTAACGTTAAAATAATGATAAATTGCTTAGAAGTAAAAAGTTCTTTCCATTTAACAGAGTTTTCTTTTGTTGTTCTCAAGGGTATTTCACTCAAAGAGGCTGGCATTGGTCTAGAGTAGGTCAGCATGATGATTGCAAGTGCAGCTAACATCGTCCAGAGTATTGCTTGCTCGTCCCATATAGCAGTTACTCCTCCGATAAACAACAGGGCAACCATGAAGCCGACTGATCCAAACGAACGGCTTTTTCCATAGTGAACTTTGTCCTTTTGCATGAGAATGGATGCACTACTCTCCATAGCAGGTAATAAGTTAGGATAGATTAAGCTAAACAAAACAGTAATAGTTAATAAAGAATAAAAAGAATTAAAGGGTATGTATAAAACAAGTGCTGCAAAGGAAAGTAACGCGAGCAAGCGAAGCACCTTCTGCATACTATACTTACTAGTAGCTCGTGGGAATAAGGCAAACGTGGAAAAGGCTCTTGCAAGCATTCCAGCACCCATAATAATACTAGCGGAGGTGACACTCAGACCTTTAGCATTGGTTAGATAACCGGTCCAATAGGGCATAAAAACTCCCCATGTGAAGAAAAATGTGAAAAAATTAATGGATAACCATTTTTGAGACTTCATAGAATGACCTCTTTACTTTCGACTTATTAAAGCTAAGTAAATGAGTTAGCTAGCTGTAATAACTGTCTAGATTTAATTTTTGGTGCGAATTTATTTCCGCATAAGTTACAATTTTGAAACGAGTTTAATAACATTATAAAGCATTTTAAATTGATTAGGGATAAGTTCTATGAAAAATGTTAAACTAGTAATATCGCTAATTGGAAAGAAGGAAGAGCAAGGGATGCAATCAAGATTTAGTTTAATGAAGGCAAAAAAGAAAAGAAAGTGGCCAAAAATTGTAGCTACTATTATTTTGGGTTTAATAGTTGTAACTGCCGTGGGATGGATTGGTATAAATGATTGGAATATAGATAAAAGTTTAAGGGCGTTAGGTATTACAGTTCAGGAAGAAAAACCTGAGGTTGAACTAGAGAAACCAACGCAAGTAATAGAGGAAGCAAAAGATCCAGTAAAAGAGGAGCCTCCAATTGTAGAGGAGCCTATAGAAGAAGTAGATCGTTCAGGGGCAAAAGGTTATGAAGGCAATGAAACTTTACCTGCCGAGCCAACCTATATAGATGGAATTTTAATAGCAAGCAAGCAATATCCCCTACCTGCCACTTATGCACCTGGGGAAAGTAAAGAAGCAAGACAAGCTTTCGAAGCAATGGCAGCTGAAGCAAGGCTTTCCGGTTACGAATTAGTAGCATTTAGTACATACCGTTCTTTTGACTATCAACAGCAGCTATATAATAGATATGTGAGCAATGATGGAGTGGAAGCGGCAGATCGATATAGCGCTCGCCCTGGATACTCTGAGCATCAAACTGGGCTTGCATTCGATATCGGAGAATTACACTTTGAGCAGCACTTCGCAAGAGAGAGCTTTGGAGAGACGCCAGCTGGCCAATGGGTAGCATCTAACGCCCATAAATATGGATTTATTATGCGTTTTCCGAATGAAAAAGAAAAAATTACAGGGTATATGTATGAGCCTTGGCATTTTAGATATATAGGATTGGACCATGCAGCTAAAATATATGAAGCAAATACAACATTAGAAGAATATTTAGGCATATAAGAAAAAGATCCCATCATTCGTGGGATCTTTTTCTTGTATTAAGGCAATGGCTTAAATCATCGTTTTATAAAATTGGAGATATCAGTCGAGCAAGTGATTCCTTAAACTTAATCATAGTCGACCGTTTTTCATAAAGTTCCCATGTAAGTTCAGTAGAAAGCTTCATATCCTCTTCAAATAACTCCGCTAATTGATGGGAAGTTTCATTGTCATAAATAAATGCGTTTACCTCGAAATTTAACTTGAAACTTCGAACGTCAATATTAGCAGTACCTACAGTAGAAGCTTCATCATCAATAACAATCATTTTCGTGTGTAGGAATCCATTTTCATAAATGAATACTTTTGCCCCAGCTTTGATAAGCTCTCCAACATATGAATAGGTTGCCCAGTATACAAATAAATGGTCAGGCTTGTTAGGTATCATAATTCTTACGTCTATCCCTGAAAGACAAGCTACCCGGAGAGTATCCATAAAGCTAGCATCTGGTATGAAATAGGGGGACTGAATATAAATGTATTTCTTTGCCATCATGATTAATTTTAAATAACCATTTTTAATTTGCTCCCACTCAGAATCAGGTCCACTCGAAACAATCTGTAATCCAACAGAACCTTTCAATGGGATAGCTGGGAAAAAACGATCGGAATATTCGATATCGTGTTCTGCAGAAGCTTGATTCCAATCGAGTATAAAACGAGTTTGGAGCGGATGAACGGAGCTTCCTTCAATTCTAAGGTGAGTATCTCTCCAGTAACCAAATTTCTTTTTCTTACCTAAGTATTCATCACCGACGTTGAATCCTCCTATGTACCCAATTCGTCCATCAATGACTACTATTTTGCGGTGGTTTCGGTAGTTCATCCGCGGATTAATCAATGGAAGAATGGATGGAAAGAATGCTTCCACGCGTCCCCCTAACTTAATGAGCTCATGAAAGTGTCGCTTTCGTAAAGAGCGAGAGCCTGTATCGTCGTACAGTATGCGAACCTTTACTCCTTGTTTAGCTTTTGCTAGTAGAACCTTATAAATCTCTTGTCCTAAATTATCTAAACGGAAAATATAGTATTGAATGTGTATATGGTCCTTTGCATTTTCTAAGTCGAACAAGAGGGCATCAAACTTTTCACGCCCGTCTGTAAAGATATCCACTTTGTTATCTTGTGTTAAAACGGCATGGTTATTATTAAGATGCATAATAATCAAATCTTTGTAATGACTAGCGTCATCCAATCTAAAATCAAAGGATTCATCTTCAATAGCTTCCATTTGAAACTCAATTAATTTATCGATACCTATTTTACTTTTCCCTTCCCAGCGAAAAAGGGTTTTGCGTCGCAATCTTCTTCCAAACAGTAAATAAATACCGAAACCTAGGATGGGGATAAAGAATAGAACTAAAATCCAAGCCCAGGTGGAGGACGCATCTCGTCTCTCTAAAAATATCAAGGCAATCGCTAAAGAAATATTTAAAATTAGTATGCCTGTACCAACAAAACCATATATACTTGCAGCCAAAATTACACCCCCAACCCTTTTATATCTGTCTTTTCTAGTATAGCCGATTTAGTTAAAAGAAAGAAGAATTGTAACATATTGAGTAAACCTATAAGCATAAGTAATTAGCAAAATGAAATATACATATAAGGTGTTTGAATAGTCTGATATAATCAAGGTGGGAATTTAGACTTAAGGAGATGGGAAAAATGCTTCAAGCAAAAAATCTTCAGAAGAAGTTTAAAACAAAAGAAGTAGTGAAAAAGATAAATTTGGAACTTGGTGAAGGAGAATCAATTGGACTGTTAGGTCCGAATGGAGCAGGAAAATCAACTACTATATCCATGCTTTCATCATTAATGAAGCCTACAAGTGGAACTGTTCTTTGGAATGGGACTTCCATTGAGGAGAATCCTCAAATGCTTCGTAAGAATTTAGGGGTGGTACCTCAAGAAATAGCCTTGTACCCAGAGCTTACAGCACAAGAAAACCTAGAGTTTTTTGGACGAATTTATGGGCTGAAAGGAAAAAATTTAGAAACACGGGTGGAGGATGTGCTTGAAAAGATTGGTTTAAGTGACCGGAGAAAGGACAGAGTAAAAACCTTTTCCGGTGGGATGAAGCGTAGACTTAACATTGGAGCGGCTTTACTACATAAGCCTTCCTTTCTCATTATGGATGAGCCTACTGTAGGAATAGATCCTCAGTCTCGTGCTTACATATTAGAGGCCGTAAAGCAGCTAGTAGAGGAAGGTATGACGTTACTTTACACAAGTCACTATATAGAAGAGGTAGAGCTGCTTTGCGAAAAGATATACATTATGGACCAAGGTGAAATTATTGCATCGGGAACAAAAGAGGAATTAAAGTCTTTAGTTTCCGACCAACAAACAATTGAGTTAAAAGGACATTCACTTTCAGTTGCATTTGAGGAAAGCTTACAGAAGCATTTTCCAACTGCTAACATCCACAGGGAAGAAGAAAAGCTTTTAGTCTCTCTTTCTAAGTTTATGGAGCCATTATCAAGTATTTTTGCAGTTGCTGCCGAAAACGAAGTGACGATTACTTCTGCAGTAGTTAAAATTCCTTCTCTCGAGGATGTTTTTTTACATTTAACAGGAAGAGCTTTGAGAGACTAGGGGGAAATAGAATGCTTTTTAACTTAATTAGTAAGCAACTAAAGGTGATTGTTCGTAATAAGCAGCCGTTTATTATCCTTTTAGCTATGCCTATTATCTTGATTACTATTTTATCATCAGCCTTGGCTGGGATCATGGATACAGACGGATCTTCTGCTATTCAGGCTCACTTGGTAATTATAGATGAAACTAGCTGGGAGAAGGAACAGGCATCTATTACAGCCTTTCTAAAAGAGTCTGGACTGGAAGGGTCAACTCTTAATACTCTTTTGCAAACGTTTGAAGAAAACGATCCTACTAATGTTTTGCAAAATTCAATTCTCCTCTCTAAGGAAATGGAGAAATATGTAAAAACGACTAACGAAGATATATCTAATCTAGAAGATTTAAGAAAGAGTAATAATGTGGATGGTATCTTAGTCATTCCTGATAATTTCAGATTAGATTATATTAAACAATCTTATTTTGACCAAGGAAATAAGCCGAGTTTTGAGTTGTTATTAAATCAAGAGAATGAAATAAGGTCATCTATAATTGCTTCGATTCTTGAGGAGTGGAAAAAAGGGTATAGCCAGTCAATGGCTTTAAATAAAGTGGGTATAACTCCAAACGAAGTAATAGGTCAAACAATTGCAGTACAAAAATTAGAGCATTTAATGAATGAGGGAGAACGAACTATTCCATCTTCCGTTTATTACTCTGTGGGAATGCTAGTAATGTTTGCTCTTTATATACCCTCCTTTTTGGCAGGATTTGCGTTACAGGAAGTATATTGGAAGGTTTATGACCGAATCCTTTTAGCAGGAGTATCCTCAACCTATTACACTCTTTCTATATTTATAACAGGGGCAATTGTAGCGTTACTGCAACAGGCGATTATATTGCTATATGGAAGCCTGGTGCTGGGAATAGACTGGATTGGCATACAGGCTATGATTGTAATAGTTGTTAGCTTCAGCTTATTTATCGGGGGACTTTCAGCACTTTTAACCGTCTTACAATTTAAAACGGGAACTGAAGGTATTGCTAATGTGTTTAATGGATTAGTGATTACTATTTTCTCCTTCTTAGGAGGCTCCTTCTTTAAGATTAGTGATGTATCCGAGACGCTTGGTGACATCGGTGGCTATACCCCTAACGGAGCCACAATGAAAGCAATTCTTTCAATTCAAACTGGTGATTCAGTTGGTGTGATTTGGCCACAGATGTATGTGCTATATATCGGCCTATTAATATGTGTCAGCTTGTCCATTATAGTATTTCCTAAAAGAGGTGTGACATCATGAAGGGCATTTGGATTGCAAGAGCTCAAAATTTAAAGCGAAAGCCGTTGGTTCTTCTAACAATGACCTTTATGACAGTTGTCCTCGCCTATGTTCTCAGTGGTGGTGTAGGTGGCCAGCAAGCAATTTTTATCACTAATGATCATTCCAAAACAAGTAGTGACGTATTAGATAAATTAAAATATTTAGAGGATTATTCCTTTCATCCACTATCTAAAACTGAGTTGGAAGAGAAGATAGAGGGAGACCCTGACTTAATAGGAGTGTTACTTACAGAGTCTACGTATACAGTCTTGAGCAGTGCAGAAACAGATGTCGTTAGAAATGTATCTTTAGTGATAGAAGCTGCATATAACGAAATGGCCTTTGAGAAAAGAATAGTAGAAGTTGGCGGTAGGGATAAGTGGAATGAAGTGAATAGAATTTTAGACGATGAGGAAGCCTTTGAAATCGAGATTAGCGCTATGAATGAAAAGCAGACCTTTCGATATGATGGAGCTCTGCAAAGTTTATTTGGTTATATGCTCTTTTTTGTATTTTATACCATCTCAACAAATGTTCAATTTATATTGGAAGATAAAAGAACAGGAGTGTGGAATCGTCTAAAGTTAGCTTCTATTAGCCGGACTAAATTATATTTCGGGCATTTATCTTTTAGCTTTCTAATTGGTTTTTTGCAAATGCTTTTAGTTTTGTTAGTGTTCCGATTTATCGTAGAAACTAATATGTATGGAGCATTCTCAGAAATAATTATTATATCGAGTATTTATGTATTATTAGTTTTGGCGATATCATTAATAATCATTTCCCTAGCCAAAACTGTTAGTCAAAGTGGAGTTGTTGTTTCCTTGCTGGCAGTGGCTTTCGCTATGTTAGGTGGGGCATATTGGCCACTTGAAATTGTTCAATCAGAAGGGTTACTGAATATGAAATGGCTGTCTCCTATTTACTATGCGATGGAAGCATTAAAAAGAGTTACCATTTATGGGGAAACCTTAAGTGCTGTATCCGCGTACCTATGGATGATGCTTTTATTAGCGGCTACGTTTATAGCAGGGGGTATATATTTATTAGAAAAGAAAACAGAACGTGGCCATTCTAGTGAGTAAAAAGGGGGAATGGAAATGTACTGGTGTAAAGTAGCGAGAACAAATGAAGAATTTGAAGCTATCGCAAAATTAAATTATGAAACATTCGTAGAAGAAATTCCGCAACATGAAAAAGATCCAAGTGGAATGAGAGTAGATCCTTTTCACCATGAAAACGTTTATGTGATTGTATTAAAAGACCAAGAGCTTGCGGGAATGGTAGCCTTTAGAGCGGAGCGTCCATTCTCGTTAGACAAGAAGCTAGGACCAGTAGAAAATTATCTTCCAGAGGATGCCCTAAAAGGGGCACTCTGTGAGGTCCGTTTACTAGCTGTAGATAAAAAGCATCGAAATGGGCGTGTTTTTTATTATTTAGCTAGAGCACTATCTGACTTTGCATATGAAAATGGATATGGAGCGGCCGTTATTTCGGGAACGGTAAGAGAGCAAAAGCTGTATAATCAGCTTGGTTTTGAGCCTTTTGCAAATCCAATCGGAGCAGAGGATGCCTTATTCGTCCCTATGGTATTAACGAGAGAGCGCTTTGATAATTCGGTTGCTGCACGCTTTAAGCAGAAAAGGTATTCTTTTTATCCAGGTCCTGTTCACCAGGTTAATGTAATCAAAAATGCTTTTCAGGAAGATCCACTCACCCATCGTTCTCATCAGTTTGAGGTTATGCTTGATCGAGTTAAGCACAGGTTAAATGAGTTGAGTGGTGCTAAATACGTTCACTTACTTGTAGGAACTGGTACTTTGGCGAACGAAGCAATGATCGCTCAATTGAAGGTGTTGGATGAAAGGGGTCTTATATTAACGAATGGAGCTTTTGGAGAGCGTCTTCAAAAACAGGCATTACGTTGGGGATTAGATTATAACGTGGTTAACTATGATTGGGGACAGGCGTATGATTTAGAGGCCATTGAAAAAAAACTTGCGCTTGGAAATTATAGCTGGCTACTAATGGTTCATGGGGAAACCTCGACAGGGATGCTAAATGAATTAGAAGAACTGAAAGACATTTGCCGTCGTTATAATGTATTGCTCTGCGCTGACTGTGTTAGCTCGTTTGGATCTCTCCCATTCTCTATGGAAGGATTATATTTGGCTACAGGAGTCAGTGGAAAGGCAATAGGTACCATGAGTGGAATTTCTTTTGTCTTTGCCAATTCAGAAATAGTCTCCTGTGAGCGTATTCCTGCCTATTTAGACATAGGCTTAACGACAAACTCCCACGTACCCTTTACAATGCCATCCCAACTTATCCATAGCCTAGAGAATGCCTTAATGGCCTATGACGATGGGGAAAGATATAAGCTTTTACATAAACGATGGATGTATATTGAAGAGGAAGTTAAACGACATAATATAGAGCTCTTTACAAATAACACATATCCTATGATATTCACATTACAAGAAAACCAATTTCCACACCTCGCTGAGGATGCAAGAATGTCAGGCTTTGATTTACATTATAAAAGTGAATATTTAAAAGAAAAAAGCCTTATACAAATATCCTGTATTCAGCCAGATTTTGAAGTTGCATGGACGAAATTCATCAATTGGTTTGCCAATTACCGTCTATATCATGAAGGAAAAAGTAAGTCGCTTTTTGAATCAAGTAGCCTGTGAATAGTGGGTAATAATGAACGCAACATTAAATAAGGCTCATTGTAACATTGGTTACAATGAGCCTTACTTATGTAAGTATGGAAAGATTTAATCTGTATTAATCTGTTTATAAGTCTCTTGGATAAAAGTTTTATAAGGAGTGTCTGGCATCTTGCTTACATTGTCATAAGCCTTTTTCGCAGCCTCTTTTGCTTTAGCTCTTTGACCAATGGCTTTATAGCACAGGGATAGGTATGCATCTTTCTCGTAAAAAATGGATAAATCAATCGGATGACTGAGAGCATCATGAATGACTACTTGCTCTAGCTGTTCAATGGCAGCTTCAAATTGCTTTAAACCGTAATAAGTTTTCCCTCGCTCTAATACAAAGTAAGGGGTAAAAATTTTATCTTTTGCTAATGTATATGTTTGAAATATTTTTTCAGCCTCTTCATATTGATATTTATAGGAATTTAAGTAATGGATTTTAGTAATCAAAGAGAAGTACTCGGCATCTGGATCATCTGCAAAGATTCCATATGCCTCTATTTTTTTTGCGTAATACTCTATTTTCTCCTCGTCTTTTTGCATCATTGCATGGGCAGAAGCGATTCTATAAAGGTCATCTAAGTGGTAAAAGGTTTTGTTTTCCTTTGAATACTCAATTGCTTGGTCCATTAGCTTTAAGGCAGATTCATAGTTTCCGATTGCGTAGTACAAGGCTGTCTCGGTATAGTCAAAGTCAAGTCGAGAAACGGGGTCAATCCATATACCAGTATTTTCTAGTTCCGCCCGTTCCTGTTGGAGAATATGCAAGGCGTCCTCGTAATTATGCTCCTGAAATTTGACCATTACTCTAACAATTCCTATTTTAGCTCGTCGTGAAGTAATGTTTAGCTTCTCATAAAGCTCTGCTGCTTGATTCAATGATTGTTCCCAGTCTTTTTTATGTACTTGGTACATACAACGACTGTACATTTCTAACAAGCGGGCTGACTCATACCCATGACCGATCTTAGGTAAATATGGCTCTACTAATTGTATTAATTGCTCATATTCATCGGATAGATCATTGTAGTGTGTATTAAAAAGATGCTCCGCCTTCTCAAGAACTACGCGTAGTTCTTGTCCACTTACTTCCTCTAATAACTCCGAAACATCTACGTTCAACTGTTTTGCGATATATTGAAGGCTTTCCATAGAAGGCTTCGCCTTATTATTTTCGATTAGACTGAGCATTCCCTTAGTTAGCTCAGAACCTGCAAGTGCCTCTAGAGTCATCTTTTGTTGCTTTCTCAATGTACGTATTCGCTCTCCAAGCGTCTGCATAGCTTCACCTCATTTACTGTTAGTTTAATTATATTAAACTTTTTGTTGAAATGGAAGAACGGATATGATATTATTTGTTTAATAAAATTAAACTTTTAGTTTTTTCAGAACAAATAGAAAGAAAAAGCTAAACAAAGGGGAAAAAATTATGGAAGAAATAGTGAAGTTGAAAAAAGCTACTTATCATTTATGGACATTCACCATTAGTAAGCTCATATCGATTTTTGGCGCTCAAGTTTATGCATTTGCTATCAGTTTTTATATTCTACAGCTAACTGGCTCTGCAACAAGCTTCGCGACAAACCTAATATGTAGTATTTTACCTAGAACTCTACTTGCTCCTTTTGCGGGGTATGCTGCTGATAAATACTCTAGAAAAGGAATTATTATTGGAGCTCAAATTGCCAGCTCGTTGGCGATAGGTGGATTATTAATCTTCAGTATAAATGCAGAATTGTCATTGATTGCGATTTATATAACAACGGTCATCTTATCCATTACCTCAACGTTTTCGGGAGTAACATTTAGTTCTTCCATGACGGGGCTAGTAGATGAAGCGAGAATACAAAAAGCGATGTCTTTAAACCAGATGTCTATTTCCTTTGCGGCGATTGGAAGCCCAGCGGTAGGGGGGATATTATATGGAACAGTGTCTATGCCGGTGTTTTTAGGAATTTATTTGACAGCGTCTATGATAGCGGTAGTTTTAGAATCTACAATGAACTTTAAATTATTTGCTACAAGAAAAGAAGTGGTGGAAGGGGCTCCTAAAGAGTCGATGCTACAAAGCATCAAAGAAGGTTTTAAATATTTAATGAAAAAGCCTGTCGTAAAAATAATCATTTTCATCTCTTTAATAGTGAACTTTTTGTTTGGGGCTTTTCAGGTTGGATATTCGTTTATCCTCATCGAAAAATTAAAGCTTGATCCAGTCCATTTTGGTTATACAGAGATGGCCTTTGCTGTTGGAATGCTGTTAATGTCTATTTACTTCTCAAGTACGAAGGAGTTAAAATACCCTCTTTTTGTTTCTAAATGGAGCATAGTATGCACAGGGTTTTTATTGGCTTCAATTGCGACTCCACTATTAATGAACATGTCTTATTTGGGGACCGTGTTATTTTATATTATAATCCTCTTTATTTTTGGAGTGACTATGATGGTCACTAATACACCAATAATGGTCATGATGCAAAAGACAATAGATGATGATTATAAAGGCCGTGTATTTTCTATTTTAGAAACAGGGTCAATGGCTCTAATGCCACTTGGTATGGTTGTTTTTGGGTTTCTGTATGATGTGTTTTCTGCAGAGCTTATCCTAATTACTTCGGGAGTTCTATTAGTAGCTACCGTTTTAGTGCTTGCAAGGCCATCGGTTATTAGAAAAGCACATCCAGAGCTTGCGAAAGGGAAAGTGGAGACTACACCAGCCCCACAGCCAGAATAAAATCTGCTCTGGCGGAACAAGAGGGGAGTTGGTCCATTACAACAGCTATAAAAATGGCGATTACCCAATAAGCCCCCGCTTCGAGGATGTTAAATGTGGATAGTTAACAGTCAATTAAAAGGAGGGGTTCTTTGAATAGCCCTATATTAAAGCAAATAGGAACATTATTTATTCCAGTAAGAAATATAGAACAAGCTAGAGATTGGTACTGCGATATTTTGGGGATAAAAGTAGACGGGGATATTCAGTATGGTCATCTTTACGTTTTACCTATGGAAGGCGCAGGGATAGTATTAGATAGTAAAATTTATTCAGAGGATAGCATATTCAAAGTGCCAGCATTTCATTTCAATACTAAAAACATTGAAGAAGCATTTCAATATATGAAGGATAAAGGAGTAAATCTTCTTACAAAAATTGAGCATAATCATTATTTTAATTTTAATGATCCTGATGGGAATACTTTAATGATATGTAAATGTTAAATTTGAGAGTAATTCAAATAAAGGCATCGTAAATTTAAAAATTTACGATGCCTTTACAGCTAATTTTATAGCCCATGTTTTAACGTTTTAGTGGATCTACGATATGCGAAAATTAAACCTATTGCTAATATCGCAAGAATCCCAGATAATACGTAAATATTATCTGGCTGCTTCGTAAACAACCATGCAAACAAGAGAGGACCGATGATGCGTCCGAGGTTATCCATTGAATAAGTCATCCCAGCTGCAGTCCCATATCGACCACCTGACTCTTTGGAGGTAAGGGATACAATGGTTGTTCTAGCAAGTGCATTACCTGCTGTGAAAACACAAAGGGATAATCCCGCCCAAAAAATATTAGTCGTAAACACTGTCATGACCAACCCTATAGCTGTAACTACTTGTGCATAAAGAAGCCAAGTCGTCTCCGTTCCGTTCTTGATACGTCGTACAACTCCACCTTGAATAGCTGCATCGACAAAGCCGCTGAACATGAATAGATAACCAATTTGTAATGGTGTTATAGCTACTCTTTCAATTTGAAATAACTGAAAAGTTGCCTCCAAGCCAGCAAGTAGGAAGGTAACCATAAAAGAAAAAAGGAATAAGTATTTTATACGGTAGGACCATAAGCTCAAAGCGCCTCTTGGAAGAATCGTTCGCTTATTGGCTTCACCAGTACGAGCTGGTTCTTTTAAAATGATTAACGCATAAACAAAAATGACTAATAATAGAATAGCTGAGACGATAAATGGAGTTTCCAAGCTAATATGACCTAGAATACCTCCAATTGCCGGTCCAAATATAAAACCTAAACCAATAGACATTCCCATGAAGCCCATATACTTATTTCTGTTTTCCTCATCGGATAAATCTGCTATAAAGCCAGTTACCGCAGTGTAAAGCGCACCTGAAAATAGTCCGCCGACTACACGAGAAAGGTAAAGCATTACCAATGAATCGAAAAATAAGGAGAATAACCAAAAGCTTAAGCTAAAGCCGATTAATCCCGTTAGAATAAGTGTTTTCCGTCCAATCCGATCAGAAAGCATTCCCCAAAGAGGAGCAGTGAAAAAGGAAGCTAAAGCATAGACTGTTAGTAGACCTCCTACATGAACCTCGTTATAGTTTTCCTGAAGTATAACCTCAGGCAGTACGGGAATAATAATTCCAAAACCTAAATAAACAAGAAATTGAACGGACATTAATATAAAAAGTGATTTTTTCATTGTCAAACCTGCTTTCTCAAACCTTACCATCTATAATACCTGTTTCGGAAGGAATTTTCACCTTGAAAAAGGTGAAGATAAAATAGTGAATGAAAGCATGATATATCGAGGTTTAACAAGAATATCACTAGCTGAAGAATTTTATCATCCTTTGTATACATTTTAACTGTCGGTAGATTTACCCTGGATAGGTTTTCCTACTCACATTAGCCGGGAAATGAACTTGCTAAGAACAGTTTAATAACTCCTTGGTTCGGATATACTTTGTATAGCTTCAGAGATTTCTTGTATATGGGGAAAAGGAAATGCTAAGTCAGCAAGTGACACAAAGCCTACTAACTCTTCATTTTCTACTACTGGGAGCCGGCGTACTTGATGCTTACCCATTAAAATTGAGGCTTCAGCTGTAGTTTCTTGAGGAGAAACTGAAATGACGGCTTTAGTCATAATGTTTTCTACTTTGCATTTAACATCTTTAGCCACTGCTCTTGTTACAATGTCCCTGTCTGTGATCATTCCAACTAGCTTTTTTTTGCTTACTACTGGTAAACAACCGATATCTAATGAACGCATTTGTTCAGCAACTTCGTTTACATAATCATTAGGGCTACACGTAACCACTTGCTTACTCATTACATCCTGTACAATCATCGATATCACTCCTTTAGAGGTTATGATGGTTTACAAATGCGTAAAATATGTAATAAAAATGAAAGGTTTAGGCCATGTAAAAAGTGGTATTATAGGATAAAGAAAAATAAATAAAATAAAAGAAACCTTTTAAATATATATTCGTAATAATAAATGGAAGGGACTGAGGTGGATTGGCTAAGGAAGTTGATTTAAAGAAAATTGTAAGTAATCTATCAAAACTTGGTGTGACTGTTACAATGACAAAATCTAGGCTTGAAATACTTAAAGCTTTATCACCACCCGCACAAAGTCCACATGTGCAATCCTAAAAAAAGAGTGACTGGAAGCCTCGTTAAAACGAATGCTTCAGTCACTCTTTTTTTATTTTTAGCTTAATCTTCATCCTTAGCAAACATATATGTTCTATGGTGAAACTTCATACTAAAGACTAAACCGATAGCAAGCATATTACCCATCAAGGAACTACCGCCGTAACTTATAAATGGTAGTGGGATCCCCGTTATAGGCAGGAGCTGAATTGTCATACCAACATTCTCAAATACATGGAAAGTAATCATGGCAATAATTCCAGCGCATACATAGGTGCTGTACATATCCTTGAGCTGTAAGGTTATTTTGGTTAAGTGATAGATCAGTAGAAAGTAAAGACTTATTACTATACTAGCACCAACAAATCCATATTCCTCGCCAATGACAGCAAAGATAAAGTCCGTATGATTTTCTGGTACATAAACAACTCGGCCACCATAACCTTTACCGAATATTTCGCCTGAGCCAATCGCATTTAGGGCCGTAATAAGATGCATCCCCTCATTGGAAGCATATGAATATGGGTCTATCCAAGAATAGATACGAGCAAATTGGTAAGGGTCAAAGGCAAAATATTTAGCTAAGAAGTCTTGTGCATATAAGGCCATCCATAAGAGAAGGCCACCTATTCCTAGCCCACCTAAAAATAACGGTAAAATAATTTTCCAAGTAATACCTGCCACGACTATTAAGGCAGCAGTGATTGCTAAGAAAACTAACGAGGTACCTAAATCAGGCTGAAGCATGATAAAAGCTAACGGTATAATTAAGGTGATACCTATTTTCCCTAATAGAATAAAGTCTGTTTTAACAGTTTTCATCACATACTGTTCATGATGATAGGTAATAAGACGCGCTAAACCTAAAATATAAAAGGTCTTCATAAATTCGGCAGGCTGAATGTCCCCTATTGGTAAATGGAACCAGCTTTTTGCTCCATTACGTGGTGATACTAAAGCCATGCTCTCTGGTAGGATAGCAAGGATGGCTAATAGGAAAATTCCTATTCCGTATATATACCATGCCATTTTTTTGTATTGCTCGGGCTCAAAAAACATGACCATCCCAATAATAACGCACCCAACTACATACCAAAAAAGCTGTTTGGATACAAAGTTATACGCAGCGTATTGACCGGTAGTCTGAGCCGAGGAAATGGCTAGTAAGCTAACGATCAGAAATAATAATAAAATAAAAGCTAACGTCCAATCGAAGCGATCAGCAAAGCCTTTTTTATTTTCCATAAAAATCACCTAGATTTCTTTCTAAATATACATTTTTTTGTTTCATTTCCATTCTCTTATATAGAAGGAAACACACTTTTTCTATTATATCGTAAATACTCTTTTTTGGCTTGTGAGTAATATAGACGATATTACAAAAACAGTTGTTTCGTTTAAATAAAATTATGCTAATATATATCTTATATGAGGAGTGAAAATTCAGTGGCTAAAAAAGAGAGAGACTTAGATGACTATTTAACTCATCTATACGTTCATGCAAATGAGATAGAGCATTTTACATTATTTAGTGGTATTTCAGTTCAACTATTTTTAAAATTTGCTAATTTGTCTTCCCTTTTGTTGTTAAAGCATCGTTACGAAGATGCTTCTTTTAATATCCATACACAAATGGATTTTATAGGGGAAAATCAATTTGGACATTTTTTAAAGGAGTCCTCTGAAAAACCTACTTCCCTTTGTTTTTTGGATTTCTCAGATGAGCGACGATTAAATCTGCTGACTCCTCAAGAACAAGCAGAGCTTTTATATATAGCACACAAAAAAGAAGCGTTTCGATCACCATTTTATCATCACCTTCAAAATCGATTTGTCTATATGACCGATGAAGATGAGCATATTACTAAAATTTATTTTCGAGATATAGAAGATTTTTACGGTTTAATCGCTGACTTATTCAATCAAGTGATTAAAGAAAAAACGAAATCTACTGCATTTTGGAGAAAAAAGAATAATATTATATTGCCAGAGTTGTCCTCTGCAACTGTGGAAAGGTACACCGACTTTTATGAAGACGGAGTTCTCATGTCTTTGTTCCGCGTGGATAAGACTAATTATGGAATTGAAATTCGTTGCTTACCGGAAAATATTTTTCCTGACGAGGTGCTAGAGGATATTAAGCACCATGTTAAAAGACCATATGATTTCTTAATAGAAATATAAGAGGACGCTTTTGCTACATACTGTTGCAAAAGCGTCTATTATGTATATGAGGTGATAAATAGTGGCGTGGATTTTACTTATAGTTGCAGGCATAACTGAAATTATATGGGCAATTGGGTTAAAGGAAGCTCATGGTTTTACAGAGCTTATCCCTTCTCTTATCACCATAATGTTTCTAGTGATTAGCTTTTTTTTATTTGCACAGGCGATGAAGACGATTCCGATTGGAACTGCATATGCTATATTTACGGGTATTGGAGCTGCCGGCACGGCGGTCGTAGGTGTTCTATGGTTTAATGAACAAGTAAATGCAGGTAAAGTCGTATTCTTATGTCTGCTACTTTTCGGTATCGTTGGTTTAAAGCTGATTGATACAGAGGAGGCAAATTAATGGAATGGATTATACTGATTGTAGCTGGTCTTTTTGAGGTTGGTTTTGTAGTTTGTATGAAGCTTTCTAATGGCTTTAAAAATAAGAAATTCTCTATACTTACCATTATTACGGCATCTTTAAGTTTCTTTTTACTATCCTTAGCCCTTAAGGATATATCTGTAGGTACAGGATATGCTGTGTGGACTGGGATTGGGGCAGCAGGAAGTGTATTGGTCGGTATGTATTTGTTTAACGAAAAGAAAAGCCGTCTAAAATTATTCTTTTTAAGCTGTATTATAGGTGGAGTAGTTGGTCTCAAACTATTTGGCTAACAATTCATGTATAGATACAAGAAATGATAAAATAGAAATATCCAAAACGTGGAGGTCAAAGTGATGAAATTGAAATTAGGATTATTATATGGTGGGAAATCTGCGGAGCACGAGGTTTCTTTGTTAACGGCAAGAGCGGTTTCGCAAGCAATAGATTTTGCTAAATATGAAGTGTATCCTGTCTTCATCTCGAAAGAGGGAGAATGGAGAAAGGGACAAAAACTATTAGGGCCAGTTGAATCGGTTGAAACGCTTCAATTTGGAGAAGATACAGGAAAAGCGAATGATATAACAAGTTTCCTTCCAACTGATAATACCCCTAAGAACCTTGCGACTGCGGAAGGTAAAGAAGGACTAGACGTAATCTTCCCATTGCTGCATGGACCTAATGGTGAGGATGGAACAGTTCAAGGACTACTAGAAGTATTAAACTTGCCTTACGTTGGAAATGGAGTTTTAGCTTCTGCTGCTGGAATGGATAAAGTAGTTATGAAGCAACTGTTTGCTCAAGCAGGCTTAAAACAGGTTCCTTTCGTTCATTTCATTCGACGTGAGTGGAAGAACAATCAAATAGTTATACTTGAAAAAATTGAAGAAAGCTTAAAATGGCCGTTGTTTGTCAAACCAGCTAATCTAGGATCAAGTGTTGGGATTACAAAGGTAAACAATCGCGAAGAACTTATAAAAGCAATCGACCTAGCGTTTAAATATGACCGTAAAATCTTAGTAGAGCAAGGTATTGTCGCTCGTGAGATAGAAATGAGTGTATTAGGAAACGATTCTCCAAGATGTTCAGTAGCCGGTGAAGTATTACCAACTAAAGACTTCTACGACTACTCTGCAAAATATATAGATGGAACGACAAACTATGCAATACCTGCAAATGTTTCAAATAGATTGCAAAAATCTTTAGAGGATGCAGCTATTCGTGCATTCAAAGTGTTAGATTGCTCTGGTTTAGTTCGTGCAGATTTCTTTGTCACAGATACAGAAGAGGTGCTGATCAACGAAGTAAATACGATGCCTGGGTTTACCCCAATTAGCATGTATCCAAAGCTGTGGATGGCTTCGGGCTTATCCTACTCAGACTTGATCGAGGAGCTAATATCACTAGCGATTGAACGCTATGAGGAAAAACAGCAACTGGAACATTCTAAGGACGGAGAGTGACTTAAGTTGAAAAAAACATTAGCACATATCGCAAAGTGGTTAGGTTTAGAACAACCATCTAGTAACCCTTTAGTTACAGGAGTTTCTATTAACACCCGTACGTTAAAGCCGGGAGATCTATTTATCCCCTTTCGAGGAGAGAATGTGAATGGTCATAAATTCGTAGAGAGCGCATTCGATAAAGGGGCAGCTGCAGCATTCTGGTTAAAGGATGAGCCAAATCCTCCAAAGAACGTTCCTTTGCTATTTGTAGACAGTAGTGAAGCAGCACTACAACAGATGGCAAGAGCGTATCGAGAAGAGTTATCTACCGTATTCATAGGAATCACCGGATCAAACGGTAAAACATCCACAAAGGACCTAATAGCAGGAATGCTTTCGCCTTATTACCGTGTGAAGAAGACGGAAGGAAACTTTAATAATGAACTAGGACTTCCTCTGACTATTCTATCCCTTGAGGAGGATACTGAGTATGCGGTACTTGAGATGGGAATGAGCTCATTTGGAGAAATTGAATTCCTTTCCAATATGGCAAAACCAACGTATGCAGTAATCACAAATATTGGAGAGGCGCATATGAAGGACCTTGGATCTAGAGAAGGAATTGCGAAAGCGAAGTTTGAGATTATAGTTGGCTTAAATAAGGATGGGCTACTCGTTTATGACGGTGACGAACCTCTTTTGAAACCGTTTATATCGAATGCACCAGGTTTAAATACTAAATCCTTTGGTACAGGAAATAAAAATGATTTATGTATTGAACAAGTTACATTTACTGAGCAGGGAAGCAGCTTTATTGTAAATGGAGAGCTAAATGAAGAAATGTCTATACCCATTCTAGGGGAGCATCAAGTGAAAAATACGTTGGCTGCATTACTTGTTGGGAAAGAAATAGGTTTGTCGAGTCAACAGATGCGTGATGCCTTAAAGCAAATCGTACTAACAGATATGCGCATGCAGGTAATTGAAACTAACAATGGCAGTATTTTTATTAACGATGCATATAATGCTGCCCCAACCTCTATGAGAGCAGCTATTCAATTTTTAGAGAAGTCGACTATTAAACCCGATAAATGGCTTGTGCTTGGGGATATGCTGGAGCTTGGTCCGGATGAAAAATCATTCCACGAAGAAATTGGTGAGTATATATCCAATGATGTGTTCTCAGGTGTTTGTTTATTTGGCTCACGTATGAAATGGTTAAAAGACCAACTATCAGACAAGTTTGATGAACAACAGCTGAAATGGGTAGAAAATGATTACGAGTCACTTATATCCTTTTTAGATTCAAAAATAACAAATCAATCTATTGTTTTAGTTAAGGGATCAAGGGGAATGAAGTTAGAGAAGGTAATTGAACCCTTTCAAAAATAGTAGAAAGTAGGGATGGCATGAAAACAGGAGTACTTTGCTTACATGGTTTTACTGGGGGTCCATATGAAGTCCAACCTTATGTGGATTATCTAGAAGTAAATACTGACTGGAAAATTGTAGTTCCTACCTTACCTGGCCATGGGGAAACACTGGAGTTAAAAAACCTAACAGCCGAATCATGGATGATGGCAGCGGAGCAGGCTTTGCGTTTGCTGCAAAAGGAAGTAGATCGAGTGTTTGTGGTTGGTTTTTCCATGGGCGGGATTATTGCCATTTACTTGGCTCTACGCTATAAAATTGAAAGATTGGTTTTATTAAGTGCTGCCGCAAAATACATAAATCCAACGCAGTTGCTACATGATATAGGAGACGTCGCCAAAAAAATAGTTGAAGGTAAAGCAGAAGAAAATACGCTGTTTCAAATCTATAGTAACAAACTTCGTGCAACTCCTATTCAAGCTGCTTTAGAATTTGTTCGAGTGGTGAAAATGGTCGAACCTTATTATGAACAAATTACTATCCCAGTATGTTTAGTTCAGGGAAAGAAAGATGGAATTGTTCCTTTTACGACAGCACCCTTCTTATTTGACCATATCCGTTCTACAAACAAACAGCTAATTTTTTCGGAGAGCGGGAAGCACCATATTTGTTATAGCGATGATTGTCAGGAATGGTTTCCACAGGCTCTTACATTTTTAAGGGAAGAAATGTAGAAGAAAAGTTCGGAGCTACTGACTTTAAATTCTAATTCATTGCAACTGGGACAATTGCATGCTATACTACGTTTAGAACAATGGATACATTTTGTGCGAAGACTCTTCAGCATTTATTGAAGAGTACTTTTTTTTGAACATAACGGTTTGTTTACGTAAGAATTAACGAACCGCTCGGCAAAAGACCGGGCTTTCCCTTTATATTAGACCCCTCTGATTGAAACCACAGAGAATTTTAAGTAACGGAAACGTTCCTCGTATAGGCTCGAATTTGCCGCAATTTCATCTGAAAATGTAACCATTTGTCAAAACAGAACAAAAAGGAGATTAAAATTTTGACAAATTTTTCAGAATTAAATATTAGCGCTTCTACACTAAAATCCGTACAACGAATGGGATTTGAAGAAGCAACACCAATCCAAGAAGGTACTATCACTCATGCTATGGAAGGCCGCGATATTATTGGCCAAGCACAAACAGGTACTGGTAAAACTGCCGCTTTCGGTATTCCAATGATTGAAAAGGTTGATCCTAAAAACCCTAACATTCAAGCTTTAATTATTGCTCCAACTCGTGAGCTTGCAATTCAAGTTTCTGAAGAGCTTTATAAATTAGGCTATGATAAAAAAGTTCGTTTACTTTCTGTTTACGGAGGACAAGAAATTGGCCGTCAAATCCGTGCGCTTAAAAACAAGCCACAAGTAATCGTTGGTACACCTGGTCGTATTCTTGACCATATTAACCGTCGTACTTTAAAGCTTGACCAAGTGGAAACATTAATCTTGGACGAAGCGGATGAAATGTTAAACATGGGCTTCATTGATGATATCAATACAATTTTAGAAAGTGTTCCAGACAATCGTCAAACATTATTGTTCTCAGCTACTATGCCGGGACCAATTCGTAAAATTGCTGATAAATTCATGAAAGATCCAGTTGAAGTTAAGATCAAATCAAAAGAAATGACTGTTGAAAATATTGAACAGTTCTATGTAAAAGCTACTGAGCGTGAAAAATTCGATTTCCTTTCAAGAATATTGAATGTACACCAACCAGAGCTTGCAATTATCTTTGGACGTACTAAACGTCGCGTAGACGAGCTTTCAAATGCCCTAAGCATCCGTGGTTACTTAGCAGAAGGAATTCATGGAGACTTAAGCCAGGCGAAGCGTATGTCTGTATTAAAACAGTTCAAATCAAATAAAATTGATATTCTTGTTGCAACTGATGTAGCTGCTCGTGGATTAGATATCTCAGGCGTTACTCACGTTTATAACTTTGATATTCCACAAGATCCAGAAAGCTATGTTCACCGTATCGGTCGTACAGGACGTGCTGGTAAAAGTGGTATTGCGGTAACATTTGTTACTCCAAGAGAAATGGGCTACCTTCGTATTGTTGAAGACACTACGAAAAAACGTATGACAGCTCTTCGTCCACCAAGCTCAGATGAAGCATTAGTAGGGCAACAACGTGTAGCGATTGAAGCTCTTACTGAAATTATTAACAAAAATGATTTAGGTGACTACCGTACACTTGCTGCAGAAATGCTTGAAAAGCATGAAGCAGTTGACGTGGTTGCAGCAGCAATCAAGTCAATGACGAAAGAGCCAGACGATTCACCAATCTCACTTTCAGAAGAACGTCCATTACCAGCTCGTAGAGAGCGTAGTGGCGGCGGCGGATACAAAGGTAACCGTAGCAGCGGCGGTGGCGGACGTAGTTCTTCATCACGTGGAGGAAGCGATCGCGGATCTTCTCGTTCAGGAAGCGGTTCACGTCCAAGCGGTCGTCGTAGCAGCGGTCCACGTGACGGTTCTACACAACGTAGCACAAGAACTCGTACACCACGTAACGAAGGCTAATTTTATATAATCCTTTAAGGCGAATCCACTTTGGTGGATTCGCCTTTTGTGTGCTTAGCATGTAAAAAGATAAACGTTTAGCCTGTATGACTCGCAAATAAAATTAATTTAATGAATCTAATTATAAAGTTGAAACATTTTTGTGTAATATTCGTATACAATGACAAGAGAAGAGGTGGATGATAATGAGAAAAGAACCAATTAATCGAATATCCGTAAAAGGTTTAAGAGTGTGGAGAATTTATGGCATCATACAAACCCTAATTGTTTTGTTATTAGGCATTGGTACAGGAGTAATCAATTATTTTACGGGAAACTACATATGGTTATACATAGTGGCAGGAGCAGTAGTATTGCTATTTGGATATTTATTCATTTATTTATTTCCAAAGGTAAGATGGAGCAGATGGAGATACGAGGTAAGGGATCAGGAAATAGAACTACAGCATGGTCTATTTGTTGTGAAGAGAACGCTAGTCCCAATGGTTAGAGTGCAACATGTAGACACAGAGCAAGGACCGATTTTACGTAAGTATGATTTGTCGTCTATTACTATCTCAACGGCTGCTACCAGCCACACAATTCCCGCATTAATAACAGAAGAGGCGGATGAGCTACGAGGAAGAATTTCGGTGCTAGCAAGGGTGGCGGAAGAAGATGTCTAAAGAAAAGTATAGACTTCACCCAATTTCTGCCGTTATAAATTTTGTGAAAGTCTTAAAGGAAATGATTCTACCGTTAATCGTTCTAGTGTTAGTCAATGGTTTTGGAGACGATGCAAACTTTTGGTCTGGACTTTTCACTTACGGCATTTACGGAGTACTGCTTTTGTTCATGCTAATCAGTGGAATTATTAAATGGAGAAGATTTCGCTATTGGTTTGAAGATGGGGAGCTGCGAATAGAGTATGGTCTTTTTGTAAAGAAAAAGCGATATATCCCTTTTGAACGTATTCAGAGTCTTGACTATACGGAAGGTATATTCCATCGACCATTTGGATTGGTAAAAGTAAAGGTGGAAACAGCAGGTGGAGGTCCTACAAAAGAGGCTGACGCTGAGCTTACTGCTATTAGGAAAGAAGCCGCCGAGCAAATAAAGAAAGAAATCATGCTCGCTAAAGGTCAAAATGTACCTATTATAGAAGATGATTTAGAGGTTGAAGAGACAATTATAGAAGAAAAGAAGCCAATTTTCCGAATGTCCACAAAGGATCTTCTCGTACTAGCGAGCACTTCAGGTGGTGTAGGAGTATTCTTTTCAGGTCTTGCAGTATTTGCATCCCAGTTCTCAGAGTTTATACCCTATGAAACTATTTATAACGAAATTATGATTTTCATCAAATTTGGAGTGCTTATGGTAGTCTTAGTAATCTTCGCTGTTTTACTTATGGCTTGGATTGTTTCAGTTCTGTTAACCTTTATCAACTATTATGATTTTACAATAAAGATAGAGGATGACGAGATTATTATTACTAGAGGACTTTTAGAGAAAAAGAAAATTACAATTCCTTTAACTCGGATACAAGGGATCCGATTAGTAGAAAACCCTCTTCGTCAGCTTACTGGATATGCTACGGTAACGGTAGATAGTGCAGGAGGGTCAATGGCAGAAAAAGATGAAACCATTCGTTTATTGCCATTAATAAAGAAAGCAGAGATTTATCCAATCTTAGAAGAAATTTTCCCTGATTTTCAAATGCAACCTAACTTTCAAAGAGTGCCAAGTAAATCTCGAAAATTCTTCTATCGCTTAGATTTGCTGTGGATTTTACCTATAGCTGCCACAGTTATTTACTTCTTTTATCCATATGGATTATTATCACTTCTACTAATCCCCGCAAGCTTTGGATTAGGCTTGTGGCAGAAGAGAACAGCTGGTTTTTATATAGAAGAGACACAGTTAGTTGCCCAATATCGATTATTTAGTAGAGTGACTGTTTGGATGGAGAAAAGAAGGATTCAATCGATGACAGCTCGTACTACGTACTTTCAGAAGAAATCAGACGTTTCTTCTGTAGTAGTAACTATAAAATCAGGGGTTGGCGGGGCAGAAACAGTGATTCCTCATATCGAGAAGGAACATTCTGAAAACCTATTAAGCTGGTATGAGCCAATACGAAAGCCTAAAATAGATATAGAACAAGAGATGGAATGATAATTATTTTGTCCATAAAAAAACGTGAAATCGGAAAAACTCGATTTCACGTTTTTACTTTCTAAGTAAGAAATCTTTCTATTCTAGTTGTTTTGTGTACAATAGTAAGTTACTTAACCACTCTGTATGGATTCTTCTTTTTCTTCCAGGAAGCAATTCGTTTAGGATGAAAAAAGATCATTCCAAGTATAAATCCTGTGATTAGACCGCCAAGATGAGCGGTCACCCCTACATTCGGTTGTAGGAATGATAGAATGACACCAATTACGATGATAGGTATGATAATCTGTCTGAGCTGGGGTAATAAGTGTTTCGTGTAATAAACTAACGCAGCAAAAGCACCTAAAATTCCGTATATTGCTCCACTAGCTCCAAGGCCAGCGTAATTCCAGTCATGAATCAAATAAGTTGCTACATTACCCATGAAGCCTGATAGGAAGTAGATGGTTAAGAACCTAGCTTTACCAGTAAGCTGTTCCAACTCTGGACCGAAGATGTATAAAGAGAACATATTAAATAGTAAGTGAGCAAATCCTGCATGCAAGAACATGGAAGTGATTAATCTCCAATATTCACCCTCTGCAATGAGTAGGTTAACCCCCATCCCCATATACCGCAAATAGATTCCATAAACCGGTATAATAGTTAATAGGAAGATAAAAATATTGATGGCTAATAAGGTAGAAACAATCGGATATAATTTTATGTATTGTTTAAAGCTTTCTCTTCTGGAGAACATACTCTCACCTCGAATTTCTTATTAATAGTATATCTTGTAAAGACCATATAGGAAAGGAAGAACATTCATGATAACTGGTATTGGTTTAGACATAACTGAAATAAAAAAAATAGAATCCATTTTAACTAAAACTTCAAAGTTTGTTACGCGTGTTTTAACAAAAAAAGAAAAAGAAATTATGGAGACTTTATCAGGTGCTCGGCAATTAGAATTTTTAGCTGGAAGATTTGCAGCTAAAGAAGCATTCTCTAAGGCAATAGGCACCGGTATTGGGAAGCAATGTAGCTTTCAAGATATAGAAATTTTAAAAGAAAGTTCTGGGAAACCTATATTATATTTTAAGGAAAAGCCTATAAATGGCTTTGTTTCTATCACTCACACAAAAGATTATGCTGCTGCACAAGTAATTCTTCAATCATAACCGGTCGTCCACCTACATACAATGAACGAAGGCAGTGATAATAGAAAGGGTGGACAAAATTGAAGAGCCTAGTGGCTAGACTGGTAGTTTTATTTGCAATGATTCTGGTACTATCTGCATGTGGAGCTGAATCGAAGGAAGACGTAGTAAAGAAATTGAGCAACAAATGGAGTGACGCAAAGGGATATGAACTAACTGCAGAAATGAGTATTCTAACAGGTGCAGAGCCAAGAGTTTATGATGTGGAAGTTTGGCATACTAAACCAGACTTTTATCGTGTTAAAGTTTCTGATGCAAATGCAGAAAACACACAAATGATTGTTCGTAATGCAGAAGGTGTTTTCGTCGTTACACCTGCCCTTAACAAAACTTACAAATTCCAAAGTAAGTGGCCTTCAGAAAATAGCCAAGCGTATTTAATTGGCTCGTTAGCAGAGGACATTAAGAAAGACAAAGCTGCTACATTTAAAGAAGAAGGAAATAAATATGTATTTGAAGCTAAAACTACTAATAATCACAAAAATATGCTTCCGACTCAAAAAATCTATATCGACAAAAAGACGATGTTACCAACAGACGTTTCGATATTAAATGAAAATCAAGAGGAACAGATTCATATCAAGTTTGATAAAGTCTCTTTAGGAAAAACACGAGCTGCTGGAGACTATAAAATTGAACAAACACCTGCTGCTCAGGCTGAAGGAAATACAGTCGAGGCATCAGCTGAGTTAGAAAATAGAGACTTTGAAACGCACTACCCAGTTATTAAATGGGAAGATACTCATCTAATGGAAGAGAAGGTTATACAATTAGAAAATCAAAAACGAGTAGTGCTGACTTTTAGTGGAGGAGACAAGGATTTTACAGTCATCCAACAATTGAGCGATGCCTCAATGCCGTCTACTATTCCGGTGTTTGCGCCTGGTGATCCAGTTGATTTAGGTGTGGCAATAGGAGCAGTTACAGATCAATCTATTAGCTGGGAACAAGATGGGATGTCGTTCTTTATTGCCTCCTCTTCACTAACTAAAGAGGAAATGATAGAGGTAGCAGCTTCGATGACAGTTACTGAATTAAAGTGATTATAGGTTGACGACCTCTTCTTCCAAGGAGCATAATAATTTTAAAGACTTGGAAGAAGAGGTTTAATAATGTCACAAAAGCTATATAGACCAACTTTTATAGAAATAGATTTACTAGCAATACAAACTAATATAGAGCGGTTAAAAGAGACTTTACCATCTTCCACTCAAATAATTGCAGTAGTAAAAGCAAATGCATATGGACATGGAGACATTGAGGTGGCACAAGCTGCTCTTCAATCAGGTGCTTCTATGCTTGCTGTAGCCACTCCCGAGGAAGCATTACATCTAAGAGGAGCTGGCATAAAAGCTGAGATTCTTGTTTTGGGAGCTGCGCCACCTTCTTTTTTACCGGAGGCTAATGCCCAGAATATTACTCTTACAGCTTATTCATGTGAATGGATTTATGCTACAAAAGAGTTTAAAAGTAATGTGAAGATCCATATTAAAATAGATAGTGGTATGGGAAGAATAGGATTCTCAAATAAAGAAGAACTGAAAGAAGCTTTAGCTTTTATAAAGGAATCTAGTAGCTTAGAAATTACGGGTGCTTATACCCACTTTGCTACTGCAGACGATGAGGATACCGAGTATTTTAATAAGCAAGTCAAAAAATTTAACTCCTTTTTAGGGTTATTTGAACAAAAGCCTGCTATGATTCACGCTTCCAATAGTGCTGCTGCACTGCAACATCCTAGTCAAAGCTGGGATGCAGTCCGTTTCGGTATATCTATGTATGGAATAGCTCCTTCACCATTTTTGAATAATCATCTTCCTTTCCCTTTGGAAAAGCCTCTTTCTTTGTATACAGAAATAATACATGTAAAGAAGGTTAATGAGGGAGACTCAATAGGATATGGTGCGTCCTATACAGCTAAAACCGAAGAATGGATTGGCACATTACCAATTGGCTATGCGGATGGGCTACTTAGAAAACTCCATACAGAGCATGTGTTAGTTAAAGGGAAAAGAATGCCGTTCGTCGGAAAGATTTGTATGGATCAATGTATGATACGTCTAGATGGCCCAACGAAAGTCGGAGAAAAAGTTGTCTTAATAGGAAAACAAGGAGACGAGGAAATCGAGGTTGAAGAATGGGCAAAAACGCTTCAAACGATTCCATATGAAGTATGCTGTACCTTATCTACTAGAATACCTAGAATTTATCGCAAGTAAACTGTCGACAAAACGTAGTTCTTCATGCATAATTTGTCTAACCATTTCTTATAATGTCTTTTATTTCACGCCCAGTAATGGTAAGATGAAGTATATTGTCAGATAGGGAAATGTTTTGTCGGAGGTGTTTGCTGTGGTAAGTGATAAAAAGAAAAAAGAAGCGCTTATAGAGATTCCAATGCAAATGGGTAATGAGGAAAAGCAAGCTACACAATCATTACCAGGTAGGGAAAGCGTTGCTCGTGTACATGCAAATGAATATATAAAGAAAGGCCAGGCAAATCTTATAAGAGAAGCTATGATGAAAGGCTATGTTGAGATGTCTCATATTAACTTATCCATATGTACAGAGTGTCTACATGCGGAATATGAAGCCCAACATACGACAGAGCGACTCGTAAGTGGAGGATGAAAACTTGATCGTAAAACGTGGGGACGTTTTTTTTGCAGATTTATCACCAGTAGTCGGGTCTGAGCAAGGTGGAACCAGACCCGTATTGGTGATACAAAATGATATCGGGAATCGGTTTAGTCCGACTGTAATTGTGGCAGCAATCACCGCTCAGATTCAAAAAGCGAAATTGCCAACACATGTAGAAATCAATGCAAAAGAGTATGATTTTGAACGTGATTCAGTTATATTATTAGAACAATTACGAACTATTGATAAGTCGAGGCTTACAGATAAAATTACACATTTAGATGAAGATGTAATGGAAGAAGTCGATCATGCACTAGGCATCAGTTTAGGAATCGTAAAATTTTAAATACATAGACAAGACGCAATGTGTAGCCGACAAATACGCATTGTGTTTTTTTATTTTCTTTTTATATGAGTTATGTGGAGAGTTTTCATTTAGAGTGAAAATTATTTTTCTTTAAAAATAAGAATTGCGCCATATAGAGTGGTATTTATATAGATTTCTTTAAATGATTTACTGTGTGTAGAGTAGATTATGTTGCTTTTAAACAGCATAAAAAAACCTGCAAAGATATTAATAGATGTAAATTCTTATAAGATTCGTTACAATATAATTACCATTTAAATAATGAGGAGCTGGGAACAACCAAATGAATAAACAAATTGCTACATACATTCGCGATAATATCGATATAATATTGGAAAAATGGAAAGTTAAGATGGAAGACGAAAAAGATGACCGTTTTTTTCAAATTATGTCAGATCAAGTTATTGACCATACTGCACGCGAATTTGGGGAATTAATGATATCGAGTCTTACTGAAGATCAGGAAATTTATACAGGGAAGCTAAACGACTTTTCCGTACAAATTGTGCGCTACGGATGGTCCATATCTTTTGTTTTAAAATCATTGACTAACTTTACAGAAGTTATCTATGAAGATATGGAAAGTGCCGGACATTTAAATGAAAATAATTATAAATCTTATCGCTCTATTTTGAACAATTGGCTTACGCCTCTTACTCATACAATTGTAGAAGCTTACTCTATTGTGTGGGAAAAAACAGTTAACCTACAAAAGATAGCACTGCAGGAACTTTCAGCCTCTCTTATTCCTGTGTTTGAGAAAATCTCAGTGATGCCATTGGTTGGAACAATTGACACTGAGCGTGCAAAGCTTATAATGGAAAACTTACTGCAAGGAGTAGTGAAGCATCGTGCAGAAGTAGTGTTATTGGATATTACAGGAGTTCCAGTAGTAGACACGATGGTCGCTCATCATATTATTCAGGCTGCCGATGCAGTTCGTTTAGTAGGGGCAAAGTGTTTCTTAGTGGGAATTCGCCCAGAGATTGCTCAAACAATTGTAACGCTTGGTATTAATTTAAATGATTTTACAACAACAAGTACTTTGCAACGTGGAGTGGAACAAGCATTGGCACTAACAAATAGAGCGATAGTTGAGGTGAAATCATAATGATGACGCGGATTCCAATTTTGAAGTTAAGGGATTGTTTAATTGTATCCATACAATGGGAGCTAGATGATCAAACTGCTTTGTCATTTCAAGAGGATTTATTGGACAAGCTGCATACGACAGCTGCTAGGGGAGTAGTTTTAGATTTAACACCGATAGACTTTATTGATTCTTTTATCGCTAAAGTCCTTGGAGACGTCATTAATATGTCAGGTCTAATGGGAGCTAAAGTAGTGATAACGGGAATACAACCGGCCGTTGCAATCACATTAATCGAGTTAGGAATTAGACTTGAGAATGTAGTAACTGCTTTAGACTTAGAAAATGGATTGGAAAAACTTGAACGAGAATTGGAGGACTAATCCATATGAATATGAAGTCTTCTGTTCACATTATAAGTGAGTGGGATATAGTAGCGGCAAGGCAACTGGGGAGAAACGAAGCAAAAGATGCTGGTTTTGGAACAGTTGACCAAGCTAGAATTACCACCGCTATTAGCGAGCTCGCTCGAAATATATATTTATACGCTGGAAAAGGAAATATTGAGATCAAACAAATTGTAGAAGGTAATCAAAAAGGGATTTTGATTATTGCTGCTGATGAAGGACCTGGTATTGCTGATGTCCGTAAAGTTATGGAAGATGGATATACCACTTCAGGAGGCTTGGGAGCAGGGTTACCAGGGGTGAAACGACTAATGGACGATTTTAAAATCGAAACTGCAGTTGGAGATGGGACAACAATTATTGCCACTAAGTGGTTAAGGTAGGAGGTAAGATAAATGCCTCAACAATTTAAAAAACAGTATAAGGAAATTTTGAGACAGTATACGTTAAGTCAAACGGAGCATAATTTATATGAAGGTCAAAATGTTAGTAGAGAGCTCATACAAAAAAGTATTTCTCCGGAGGAAGTAATCAGTATACATAAGGCTTCTTTGGAAGAGATTATGCCTGATTTACCGGAAGAGGTATCTCATTCGTTTGATTTTTTGATAGAAGTTATGATTAGATATGGCTTGGCCTTAAAAGAACATCAAACACTTATTGAAAAACAGCAAAATTTTAAAATGGAAATGGAACTGGCAACTAATGTGCAGCAAACACTGCTTAAATCCAAAATCCCAAACATGAATAACTTGGATATAGGGCTAATCTCTGTTCCGGCGAAAGAAATGAATGGAGATTACACTCACTTTTTGAGTAATGACCATGCAATAGGTGTCGCAGTGGCTGATGTCATTGGTAAAGGGATACCTGCAGCTCTTTGTATGTCCATGATTAAATATGGTATGGATAGTTTGGATGGTCCAGACACTGATCCAGTAGTTGTTTTAGATATCATCAATCGAATTGTTGAAAAAAGTGTTAGTGATTCTATGTTTATATCGATGTTTTACGGAACATACGATACAGCACTGAGTGAATTCACTTATGCTTCAGCAGGACATGAGCCACCATTGTTCTATTGTGCTCACACAGGAGAGTTTAAAGAACTTCAGGCAAAAGGCTTATTGCTTGGTGTAGTTCCTAATGTCAAATACGAGCAACATTCTATTACGTTAGAAAAAGACGACTTTGTTGTAATGATGACCGATGGTGTAACGGAATGTCGTTCGAAGGAAGGCTTTATTGACCAAAATATAATACTAAGTATTATTGAAAGCGTAAAAGATAAGCCGGCTCAAGAAATGGTCGAATATGTATTCCATAAGCTAGAGGAATTGCAGGAATTTGAACAACGTGATGATTTCACTCTAGTCATTTTCAAGAAATCGCTATAAAAATGTTTAACAATGATTGTATCGTGGTATAGATACGTATATATAGTGAAAACGGGGGATAATTTGATTATGAATATATCAGTAGAACTATACGAAGAAGAAATGCGTATCAAAGGAATTATTAAAGGTGAGATTGATGCATTTACAGCACCTTTGTTAAGAGAAAAGCTTTCAGAAATTAATTTAAAAGAAGATTCACGTGTCGAGTTAAATTTATCGGACGTATCATATATGGATAGTACTGGATTAGGTGTATTTGTAGGTTTTTATAAAAGTGCTAAAGAGTCTAATGTCCACATGGAATTAACGGGACTTTCACCTCGCCTTAAAAGATTGTTTGATATAACTGGGTTAGGGGACATAATGGACATTCAAGCAAGCGAAGAGGTGAAAATAGATGAAACCGTTTGATTATGTAGAGATTCGTTTGCCTGCAAAGCCTCAATATGTGAGTGTAGCACGTCTTACAATTTCAGGGCTGGCGAATCGGATGGGCTTTTCTTATGATGATATTGAAGATTTAAAGATTGCAGCGAGTGAAGCAATTACTAATGCAGTTCAGCATGCTTATGCAGAAGATGAGGACGGCGAAGTAGTAATTGGTTGTGCGTTATATTCTGATAGAATCGAAATTATGATTGCAGACCATGGAAAAAGTTTTAACTTTGAGGAAACAAAAGCGCAAGTGGGACCTTACCATGATTTAGAGGAGGGATCATTCTTACGTGAAGGAGGGCTTGGCTTATACCTTATCGAAACATTGATGGATGAAGTAAAAGTTCATCACCAAGAGGGTGTAACTGTATTTATGACGAAGCATGTCGGAGTAAAGCAGGTGGATGATAATGTCGAACACATCTCTTCCTAAAGAGTCAAAGGAACAAATATTAAAGTGGATTAAAGAATATCAAACGACAGAAAGCGAAGAGGCTCAAACAAATCTTGTGTTAAACTACGAGCGTTTGGTTGAGTCGATTGCTCGTAAATATTCTAATGGTAAGTCTCATCATGAGGATATAGTTCAAGTAGGGATGCTTGGTCTATTAGGGGCCATTAGAAGATACGATCCGTCCTTTGGTAAAAACTTTGAAGCTTTTGCCATTCCGACGATTATAGGTGAAATAAAAAGATTTCTCAGAGACAAGACTTGGGCAGTTCATGTTCCAAGAAGAATAAAAGAATTAGGTCCACGTATTAGATCGGCAGTGGAAGTGCTAACAACTGAGTTTCAAAGATCTCCCTTAGTCCCGGAAATTGCAGATTATCTGGATGTAGAAGTTGAAGATGTTCTAGAAGCAATGGAAATGGGCAAAAGCTATCAAGCATTGTCAATGGATCATTCCTTAGAATCCGATGCAGATGGTAGCACTATAACGTTGTTTGATGTAATTGGTCAGACAGACGGGGAGTTTGAAAAAACGGATCAGCGCTTACTTGTAGCCGAAGCTTTTAATGTGTTGTCGGAAAGAGAAAAAGAGATAATTTTACTTACATACATGGAGCAGCTGAGTCAGAAAGAAACAGGCGACCGTCTCGGTATTTCGCAAATGCATGTATCGAGAATTCAACGCAAAGCAATAAAGAAATTACAAGAGGCAATATTATCGTCAGGTGGAATTGTAAATTGATAAACTACTCAGATGAAAAAGTCGAGTTGCTAGTCTTTCAGGAAGCAAAAACAGGGAATTCGGAATCTGGTGATACTTACTATGTATCTAAGCATGAAGATTTTATGCTTTGTGCAATTGCAGATGGATTAGGGAACGGTCCAATAGCAAAAGAATCAGCTGACGTAATACCAAACATTTTAGAACAATATCCTGAGGAGACATTGGATAACTTATTGTTAAAATGCAATGA
This sequence comes from Psychrobacillus sp. FSL K6-4046, assembly GCF_038624605.1. NCBI lineage: Bacteria > Bacillati > Bacillota > Bacilli > Caryophanales > Bacillaceae > Psychrobacillus > Psychrobacillus sp. FSL K6-4046. Next base: position 3,424,040 of record NZ_CP152020.1, on the reverse strand, counting down.
GCTTATGGTTCAAAAACGAGGAGCAGCAGTTGCTCTTGTGAAAATAGATTATAAAGCTCAAACTATATCTTATAGCTGTGTAGGCAATATAAAGTTTTATATGTACCAACGCTCCACTGGGAAAATGATTTATCCATTGCCAGTCATGGGATATCTGTCAGGACGTAAACAAAAGATTAATACACAAACATATCCATGTGCTAAAGATGACTTGTTCCTTTTGCATTCTGATGGGGTAGTGATGAAGAGTCCAAAGTCCACTATTAAGGAGTCTAGCGGTACTAAATGTTTGTACGAAACAGTTTATAAAGAAATAGAACATGGCGACGACGCCACATTCATTGTAGGAAGCTTACTCTCATAATTAAAGGGTAAGCTTTTTTGCTGCGTTCAGAATATGTTAAAATAAGGTTAGATAGAAAGGATGGGTTTGTTTTGGAACTAAAGAAAATGCTTCAGCTCGTATCCAAAGAGACGGGCACGAAAACATCGCAGGCAGAGCAAGTAATAAAATTATTAGAAGAAGGAAACACAGTACCTTTTATAGCTCGATATCGTAAAGAACAAACAGGCTCATTGGATGAAGTACAAATAAAAGCAATAGAAGATCGTTATCATTATATCCAACAGCTCGAACAACGCAAAGAGGAAGTTCTGCGATTAATAGAAGAACAAGGGAAACTTACTGAAGAACTTTCAGCTTCTATACAAAATGCGACTGTCCTTCAACGAGTAGAGGATCTGTATAGACCATACAAACAAAAACGTAGAACGAAAGCTACTATAGCAAAAGAAAAAGGGCTGGAACCTTTAGCTACGGAACTACTTGGATTCCCCAAAGAATCTATTCAAACCCAAGCAGAAGCTTATGTAAATGAAGAATTAGAGGTAATGACTACTGAAGACGTGCTTCAAGGTGCTCGTGATATATTAGCAGAACAGTTTGCAGATGATGCTAAAATACGGGAACAAATACGTAACCTAACGCGCACCGACGGAAGAATTGTATCCTCTTTGAAAAAAGCAGAGCTCGATGAAAAAAACGTTTATGAAATGTATTATGAATATGAAGAGCCAGTGAAAAAAATAGTACCTCATCGAATTCTTGCCTTAAATCGCGGTGAAAAAGAGGATGTACTTAAAGTTGGTCTACAAACACCGCAGGACAAAATTTTAAGAGTAATGGAAGCACAATGGATACCGAATCATGCTACTAGTGAAGCAGTGGAACAGGTGAAGCTAGCGATAGAGGATTCTTATAAGAGATTGATTCAACCTTCCGTAGAAAGAGAAATTCGTGCAGAGCTTACAGAAAAAGCTGAAGCGCAGGCTATTCATATTTTTTCTGAAAACCTACGTAACCTCTTACTTCAGCCACCATTAAAAGGAAAAGTGGTACTTGGAGTGGACCCGGCCTACCGTACTGGCTGTAAACTTGCAGTGGTTGATGATACAGGTAAGCTATTAGAGGTATCTGCCATTTACCCTCACGCACCTAAAATGGATGTAGAAGGCTCAAAAAAGAAAGTTCTTTCTTACCTTAAGAATTATCCGATTTCTCTTATAGCGATTGGAAATGGTACGGCATCTCGTGAAACAGAGCAATTTATCGTAGATTGCCTGAAGGAAGTGACAGGAGAGGTTGCATACGTAATTGTCAATGAAGCAGGTGCTTCGGTGTACTCAGCTTCAGAAACAGCAAGGAACGAGTTTCCCGACCTTCAAGTTGAGCAACGAAGTGCCGTATCAATTGCTAGAAGACTACAAGACCCTTTGGCGGAGTTGGTAAAAATAGATCCAAAGGCAGTAGGTGTGGGACAATACCAGCATGATGTGTCACAAAAGAAACTGTCGGAATCTCTTTCTTTTATAGTAGAGACTGCGGTTAACCAAGTAGGCGTAAATGTAAATACAGCATCGGCTTCATTACTTCAATACGTATCTGGCCTTTCTAAAACTGTAGCAGAGAACGTGGTAAACATGCGAAATGAACAAGGACGTTTCACTTCAAGAGCTCAGCTTAAGAAAATTCCTCGTCTTGGAGCTAAAACATATGAACAGGCAATTGGTTTCCTACGTGTTCCAGACGCTAAAAATCCGTTAGATGCAACAGGAATTCACCCGGAAAGCTATAAGGCAGCGGAACAAGTCCTTGAAATTGCTGGACTAACTAAAAGCCAAATAGGTTCTAAGGAAGCAGAAGAAGTACTAAAAACTATTTCTATAGAAGAAACTAGTAAAGAATTAGGGATTGGTGAGATTACGCTAAAGGATATTTTGGATGCATTGATTAAGCCAGCACGAGATCCACGTGAAGCTTTCCCGCAGCCATTACTTAAAAAAGATGTACTAAAGTTAGAGGATCTAAAAGCAGGAATGGAGCTTCAAGGTACAGTTCGAAATGTAGTCGACTTCGGCGCCTTTGTAGATATAGGTGTTAAACAAGATGGACTTGTACACATCTCCAAGCTTAAAAAAGGATTTGTAAAGCATCCTTTAGATGTAGTCTCCCTTGGGGATATCGTTACTGTATGGGTAGAGCAGTTCGATGCCAACAAAGGAAGAATTGCATTAACGATGCTTCCACCTGAACAACAAGTCTAATAATAACCAGAGTTGTCCATTGATGAACATCAGTGGACAAGCTCTTTTATCTAGGAGAGAGTATAGTGACAGATGAACAATTGAGTGAATTAGTAAGTAGCATATCAATGCAGATTTTTAAAAGGAAGTTTCACCATAAAGCTTATTTCAATAAAAGACTGCGCAGTACCGGCGGAAGGTATATGTTAAGAACACATATGATTGAAATAAATCCTCTAGTGTTAGAGAAACATGGAATGAATGAGTTGATTGGAGTTATTAAGCATGAGCTTTGTCATTATCACTTACATATAGAAGGGAAAGGGTATAAACATAGAGATGCAGATTTTCGTCAGCTTCTAAAACAGACAGATTCACCTAGATTTTGCTCTACACTCGTAGCACCTAAAAGTCAAAAACGTACTAAACTGTATGTGTATGAGTGCGCAAAATGTGGTTTGTTATATAGACGGAAAATTCGAGTAAATACGCAGAAATTCAAGTGTGGCAAGTGTTTTGGGGACCTGCATTTAAGTTCTTTTAAAAAAATGAAAGAAATTTGATGAAAAGTGTTGACGTTTGTCCAAACCCTCTCTATAATAGAAAAAGTCGAGTAGAACAAAACGACATAAATTATTCCGAAGTAGCTCAGTGGTAGAGCAATCGGCTGTTAACCGATCGGTCGTAGGTTCGAGTCCTACCTTCGGAGCCATCTTTAAATGGCCCCTTGGTCAAGCGGTTAAGACACCGCCCTTTCACGGCGGTAACACGGGTTCGAATCCCGTAGGGGTCACCATTTAATTGAATTAAAGATACATAGGTCCCGTGGTGTAGCGGTTAACATGCCTGCCTGTCACGCAGGAGATCGCCGGTTCGATCCCGGTCGGGATCGCCATGTTGGGGTATAGCCAAGCGGTAAGGCAACGGATTTTGATTCCGTCATGCCCTGGTTCGAATCCAGGTACCCCAGCCATTTCGTTTCGTGAGCCATTAGCTCAGTTGGTAGAGCATCTGACTTTTAATCAGAGGGTCGAAGGTTCGAGTCCTTCATGGCTCATCATATTACAATAATTGTTGACAAGCTCATGAGAGTAAGTTATAATAAACATCTTCCCATTTTATAACTACGCGGTCGTGGCGGAACGGCAGACGCGCTAGGTTGAGGGCCTAGTGGGGGTTAACCCCGTGGAGGTTCAAGTCCTCTCGGCCGCACCAAGCATTGTCTCTTACTAAGCGCCCGTAGCTCAATTGGATAGAGCGTCTGACTACGGATCAGAAGGTTGTGGGTTCGACTCCTGCCGGGCGCGCCAAACAAACAATTATTTAATATATTATATATGCGGGTGTAGTTTAGTGGTAAAACCTCAGCCTTCCAAGCTGATGATGAGAGTTCGATTCTCTTCACCCGCTCCAATTATACTAAAGTAATACATGAACATTGAAAACTGAACATGCAAAACGTTAAGACATACAGCATCAACAAGCTTCGGTTTGATTGACGCAAAACAATTTTTGACATCATTTAATGATGATGCCAGCAAAACAAAATGAGCTTTTTAAGTTCTCTATTATGGAGAGTTTGATCCTGGCTCAGGACGAACGCTGGCGGCGTGCCTAATACATGCAAGTCGAGCGGATGATGAAGAAGCTTGCTTCTTCTGATTTAGCGGCGGACGGGTGAGTAACACGTGGGCAACCTGCCCTGTAGATTGGGATAACTCCGGGAAACCGGGGCTAATACCGAATAATCCATTACCTCACATGAGGAAATGTTAAAAGACGGTTTCGGCTGTCACTACAGGATGGGCCCGCGGCGCATTAGCTAGTTGGTGAGGTAACGGCTCACCAAGGCGACGATGCGTAGCCGACCTGAGAGGGTGATCGGCCACACTGGGACTGAGACACGGCCCAGACTCCTACGGGAGGCAGCAGTAGGGAATCTTCCACAATGGACGAAAGTCTGATGGAGCAACGCCGCGTGAGTGAAGAAGGTTTTCGGATCGTAAAACTCTGTTGTGAGGGAAGAACAAGTACGAGAGTAACTGCTCGTACCTTGACGGTACCTCATTAGAAAGCCACGGCTAACTACGTGCCAGCAGCCGCGGTAATACGTAGGTGGCAAGCGTTGTCCGGAATTATTGGGCGTAAAGCGCGCGCAGGCGGTCCTTTAAGTCTGATGTGAAAGCCCACGGCTCAACCGTGGAGGGTCATTGGAAACTGGGGGACTTGAGTACAGAAGAGGAAAGCGGAATTCCAAGTGTAGCGGTGAAATGCGTAGAGATTTGGAGGAACACCAGTGGCGAAGGCGGCTTTCTGGTCTGTAACTGACGCTGAGGCGCGAAAGCGTGGGGAGCAAACAGGATTAGATACCCTGGTAGTCCACGCCGTAAACGATGAGTGCTAAGTGTTAGGGGGTTTCCGCCCCTTAGTGCTGCAGCTAACGCATTAAGCACTCCGCCTGGGGAGTACGGTCGCAAGACTGAAACTCAAAGGAATTGACGGGGGCCCGCACAAGCGGTGGAGCATGTGGTTTAATTCGAAGCAACGCGAAGAACCTTACCAGGTCTTGACATCCCGCTGACCGGCCTAGAGATAGGCTTTTCCCTTCGGGGACAGCGGTGACAGGTGGTGCATGGTTGTCGTCAGCTCGTGTCGTGAGATGTTGGGTTAAGTCCCGCAACGAGCGCAACCCTTGATCTTAGTTGCCAGCATTCAGTTGGGCACTCTAAGGTGACTGCCGGTGATAAACCGGAGGAAGGTGGGGATGACGTCAAATCATCATGCCCCTTATGACCTGGGCTACACACGTGCTACAATGGACGGTACAGAGGGTCGCAACCCCGCGAGGGTGAGCAAATCCCATAAAACCGTTCTCAGTTCGGATTGTAGGCTGCAACTCGCCTACATGAAGCCGGAATCGCTAGTAATCGTGGATCAGCATGCCACGGTGAATACGTTCCCGGGCCTTGTACACACCGCCCGTCACACCACGAGAGTTTGTAACACCCGAAGTCGGTGGGGTAACCCTTTTGGGAGCCAGCCGCCGAAGGTGGGACAGATGATTGGGGTGAAGTCGTAACAAGGTAGCCGTATCGGAAGGTGCGGCTGGATCACCTCCTTTCTAAGGATATATTCGGAATACAGATCTTTATCTGTATCTTAACGTTTTGCAGTTCAGTTTTGAATGTTCATTCTATATGAGCATTTAAAGCTTTTTAACTTGCTCCTGCGATTACTCGTCGCAAAGGAACAAGCTTTGTTCTTTGAAAACTGGATAAAACGACATCAAAAAAAGAAACAAACGCAAGATATTCAAATTGTGATCACTTACGTGATTGCAAGTGTAGTACTTTTAACTTTTAGGTTAAGTTAATAAGGGCGCACGGTGGATGCCTTGGCACTAGGAGTCGATGAAGGACGGCACTAACACCGATATGCTTCGGGGAGCTGTAAGTGAGCTTCGATCCGAAGATTTCCGAATGGGGAAACCCACTGCCCGTAATGGGGCAGTACATTTGCGTGAATACATAGCGCATCTGAGACACACCCAGGGAACTGAAACATCTAAGTACCTGGAGGAAGAGAAAGAAAATTCGATTCCCTGAGTAGCGGCGAGCGAAACGGGAAGAGCCCAAACCAAGAGGCTTGCCTCTTGGGGTTGTAGGACACTCTATACGGAGTTACAAAAGAATGAGCTAGACGAAGCGACCTGGAAAGGTCCGCAGGATAGGGTAAAAGCCCCGTAGTCAAAAGTTCATTCCCTCCAGAGTGTATCCTGAGTACGGCGGAACACGTGAAATTCCGTCGGAATCCGGGAGGACCATCTCCCAAGGCTAAATACTACCTAGTGACCGATAGTGAACCAGTACCGTGAGGGAAAGGTGAAAAGCACCCCGGAAGGGGAGTGAAATAGACCCTGAAACCGTGTGCCTACAAATAGTCAAAGCCCGTTAACGGGTGATGGCGTGCCTTTTGTAGAATGAACCGGCGAGTTACGATTACATGCGAGGTTAAGTTGAGAAGACGGAGCCGCAGCGAAAGCGAGTCTGAATAGGGCGAATGAGTATGTGGTCGTAGACCCGAAACCAGGTGATCTACCCATGTCCAGGATGAAGGTGAGGTAACACTTACTGGAGGTCCGAACCCACGCACGTTGAAAAGTGCGGGGATGAGGTGTGGGTAGCGGAGAAATTCCAATCGAACCTGGAGATAGCTGGTTCTCTCCGAAATAGCTTTAGGGCTAGCCTCAAACGTTAGAATCTTGGAGGTAGAGCACTGTTTGGACTAGGGGCCCATCCCGGGTTACCGAATTCAGACAAACTCCGAATGCCAATGATTTATGTTTGGGAGTCAGACTGCGAGTGATAAGATCCGTAGTCAAGAGGGAAACAGCCCAGACCACCAGCTAAGGTCCCAAAGTATTTGTTAAGTGGAAAAGGATGTGGCGTTGCTTAGACAACCAGGATGTTGGCTTAGAAGCAGCCATCATTTAAAGAGTGCGTAATAGCTCACTGGTCGAGTGACGCTGCGCCGAAAATGTATCGGGGCTAAACAAATCACCGAAGCTGTGGATTGATACCTTTGGTATCAGTGGTAGGAGAGCGTTCTAAGGGCGTTGAAGTCAGACCGGAAGGACTGGTGGAGCGCTTAGAAGTGAGAATGCCGGTATGAGTAGCGAAAGATGGGTGAGAATCCCATCCACCGTATGACTAAGGTTTCCTGAGGAAGGCTCGTCCGCTCAGGGTTAGTCGGGACCTAAGTCGAGGCCGATAGGCGTAGACGATGGACAACAGGTTGATATTCCTGTACCACCACCCCACCGTTTGAGTGATGGGGGGACGCAGTAGGATAGGGTAAGCGTGCTGTTGGTTATGCACGTCCAAGCAGTGAGGTGTGAGTGTAGGCAAATCCGCACTCTGTAACATTGAGCTGTGATGGCAAGGACGTATGTCCGGAGTTCCTGATTTCACACTGCCAAGAAAAGCCTCTAACGAGGTGGGAGGTGCCCGTACCGCAAACCGACACAGGTAGTCGAGGAGAGAATCCTAAGGTGAGCGAGAGAACTCTCGTTAAGGAACTCGGCAAAATGACCCCGTAACTTCGGGAGAAGGGGTGCTCTTTTGGGTGAATAGCCTAGAAGAGCCGCAGTGAATAGGCCCAGGCGACTGTTTAGCAAAAACACAGGTCTCTGCAAAACCGTAAGGTGAAGTATAGGGGCTGACGCCTGCCCGGTGCTGGAAGGTTAAGAGGAGTGCTTAGCGCAAGCGAAGGTGCGAATTGAAGCCCCAGTAAACGGCGGCCGTAACTATAACGGTCCTAAGGTAGCGAAATTCCTTGTCGGGTAAGTTCCGACCCGCACGAAAGGCGTAACGATCTGGGCACTGTCTCAACGAGAGACTCGGTGAAATTATAGTACCTGTGAAGATGCAGGTTACCCGCGACAGGACGGAAAGACCCCGTGGAGCTTTACTGTAGCTTGATATTGAATTTTGGTGCAACTTGTACAGGATAGGTAGGAGCCTTAGAGCCCGGAGCGCCAGCTTCGGAGGAGGCGTCGGTGGGATACTACCCTGGTTGTATTGAAATTCTAACCCATACCCGTAACCCGGGTAGGAGACAGTGTCAGGCGGGCAGTTTGACTGGGGCGGTCGCCTCCTAAAGTGTAACGGAGGCGCCCAAAGGTTCCCTCAGAATGGTTGGAAATCATTCGAAGAGTGTAAAGGCAGAAGGGAGCTTGACTGCGAGACCTACAAGTCGAGCAGGGTCGAAAGACGGGCTTAGTGATCCGGTGGTTCCGCATGGAAGGGCCATCGCTCAACGGATAAAAGCTACCCCGGGGATAACAGGCTTATCTCCCCCAAGAGTCCACATCGACGGGGAGGTTTGGCACCTCGATGTCGGCTCATCGCATCCTGGGGCTGTAGTCGGTCCCAAGGGTTGGGCTGTTCGCCCATTAAAGCGGTACGCGAGCTGGGTTCAGAACGTCGTGAGACAGTTCGGTCCCTATCCGTCGTGGGCGTAGGAAATTTGAGAGGAGCTGTCCTTAGTACGAGAGGACCGGGATGGACACACCGCTGGTGTACCAGTTGTTCTGCCAAGGGCATCGCTGGGTAGCTATGTGTGGACGGGATAAGTGCTGAAAGCATCTAAGCACGAAGCCCCCCTCAAGATGAGATTTCCCATTACGCAAGTAAGTAAGATCCCTCAAAGACGATGAGGTAGATAGGTTCGGGGTGGAAGCGTGGCGACACGTGCAGCTGACGAATACTAATCGATCGAGGACTTAACCAAATGGTTTGTTTCTAATATGATGTCTTTTATCCAGTTTTGAGTGAACAACTCTGAGGGTTTCAAGGCGCAAGCAGTGCTAGGAAACGAGTGAGTGAATGAAGGAACGTACTTACGTACGTGACTGATTGAACGAACGAAGTTGACAACGCAATGCGAAGTGTATTGAAAGCCGAAAAAGTCTAGTGATGATGGCGAAGAGGTCACACCCGTTCCCATACCGAACACGGAAGTTAAGCTCTTCAGCGCCAATGGTAGTTGGGGGTCTCCCCCTGCAAGAGTAGGACGTCGCTGGGCACCAAAGAAAGTCGTTACCGAGTAATCGGTGGCGGCTTTTTTGTTTTGTCTTTAAAAAAGCCGAAGGCACTCTCTTCCTATGTAAGTGAGCAAGAAATCGGAGGCTTTTTCACACCCGTTGATTCAATAAGAGATACTAGTTTTGGTAGCAAGTATCATACTCGTTTTTCATTAGCAAACTTTTACAAGCTAAACCATTTTCGTGATAAATCTCTTTATCAATTTCTAATTCGATGCTTCTATTTGAATTTGGAAATTCAGGTTCATCATTTATTATATAAAGGGTATCTTCATCCACCCATTCCATAGAAAAATTCCCTTTTGCATCCCCATAATAAACAGTTTTAACTTTATTTTCTTTATTTATATATGTAATTTCAACCCATACATTGACTCCTCCAGCTGCACCACCATATGGTTCATAAAATGCGTTAGCAGTATATTTTTCTGTAGGTGATGTTATAGGTCCAGGTCCGTTTTGAGTATATTGTTTATTAATATCACTGAATGTAAAAAAGTACATTTCATATATATAAATTGAAGACACCAGAGCAGCGCCAGATAACGTAGCAATCAATAATTTTTTAGGAAATGTTTTCTTTTTAATGAGAAAAATTATTATGTTAATACATAAGATCAGAAATAATAAAACAGTCATGAAAGAAATTAAGATACTAAATAAAATTAAAATAAGATTCCCCCCATAACTTTACTTTGAATAAATAACGTTTTATAGAATAAATAAGTTTCTCTAAGTATTAATAAACAGAATCTAATTTATGAATGAGAATCTGATGGGAATCTCTTCTCAATCTAGAAAGTAAAGATGAAGTTTTCACTAGAAGATATTCAAGAAAAAATATTGTTCCAGAGTACATTTATGTCGAATAAAACCTTTAAGTTCCTCCTCTAAATTGACATTTCCCGGGAAATAGAAACTATATACGACAGAAACAATCAAAATAAAATTTTCAAAGTGTAATAACGAGGAAAATAGAAAAAAGAGCTGATAATTGGAGGCAAAATAAAAAAGTTATTAAATGTGTAAAATTTACATTTTCTAAAATTATGTTATATTATGCAAAAAGGAGGGAAGATTTGATTTTAAAAGAGCAGGCTATTAATTATAATTATATTGGCTTACAAGCACTATATGAACGCTTAGGTAATAATCATGCACTAAAAGAACGTATTCACTCCAAAATATTATCTGCGAAAGCAGGTATTATAGGAGAGAAAAATGTAGAAGTCATTTTCCGTAAATATAGTTTTCCTTTTGACTATGCAGTTTTGTTAGACTTAAATCTGAGTTCTAATGGTAAATTTCAAATTGACACCTTATTCATTACTCGACATTATATACTAATCTTAGAGTCTAAAAATATTGTTGGAACCTTGAGTTTTGAAAGAGATCCATTCTGTTTAAGAAGAGAGTTAGAAAGTGGTCAGGTAGATATATATGAGAGCCCAGAGGTTCAATTAGAACGAAATATTAATTTGCTTCAAAAATGGTTAAAAACGAAAGGTTTAGATATTCCAGTTATAGGAGCAATAATATTAGGATCTACAAAGTCAAGAGTTCATAAATCTCCAGTCACCTCTCCTATTATGTATCCTACTACTATCCCCAACTTTATATGGGGGCTCTCGAGAGAGAAGGCTTACCTATCGCTAGAACAGTTTCAGCAGGTGACTAATAGTTTAAAGAACAATCATGAGGATTATTGTCCTTACCCTATGTGTGGAACCTGGGGAATAGATCCGAAAGATTTGATTAAAGGTGTTCAGTGTCCTCTGTGTTCTTTGTTCGGAATGAAGAAAATTAAAGCTGGTTGGTATTGTGAGGCGTGTGGACAAGTAAATCGTAAAGCACACGAAAAAGCAATAAATGAATGGTTTGTTCTAGTAAAAGACAGCTTGAATAATAAAGAATGTAGAGAATTTTTACAGTTAAACTCGCAGCAAGCAACTTTACGAATTATAAAGTCGATGGATTTAAAGGAATGTGGATCGAATAAGAGAACCTTTTATAGAAAAAGAGATAATCGGTTGGTTTAATGGAATAATCGGTCGGTTCGAGTAAAAAATCGGTCGGTTTTTCCAAATAATCGGTCGGTTCCAGTGAAAAATCGGTCGGTTCTCCCAAATAATCGGGAATGTAAAATATTTTGTGTAAATGTATTACTATCTTTATTCTAAACACATACTTACTTTATCCGTTAAGGGGATAAGGCTCTGCTGAAGAGCAACCTGAGCACTTAACCGATGGCCAAAAAGGAGAGGGTTTTTCTCTCTCTTTTTCTTATCTTTTTGGTCTAAATAAAGCGTAAAACTTTTGGGTGTAGCGTAGCGGAGCCCAACACGACTGTACATGAACAAGGGATAATCCTACTAAATCCGCCCCTCAAAAATAATTTTGAATTGTCCCTCACACTCTAGCCATCCTGGAATAGGCTTATTCCATTTTTTTATGGCATCCATCGTGGCCAAATAAAGAATCTTCTTTAGTGAATTGTCCGTAGGATAGGCTGTTTTTGTCTTTGTTACCTTTCTCAGTTGGCGATGGAATCCTTCCACTGTATTGGTCGTATAAATGATTTTCCGTATCTCCGTCGGGTAGGAAAAGTAAGCTGTAAGCTCCAACCAATGTTCCTCCCAAGAACCAATAACCTTCGGATATTTATCTTTCCATGATGCCTTTACTTTTCCAAACTCAAGTTCAGCTTGCTCCAAAGTAGAAGCCTTGTATACCTTCTTTAAATCGGTCATAAACGGGTTTCGTTCCCTTGAAGGCACATACTTCATGGTATTTCGTAATTGATGGATCACACACAACTGAATATGCGTCTTTGGAAAGGTGCTCTGGATCGCTTCTGTAAAGCCAGAAAGTCCGTCCTTACACGCAATAAAGATATCTTCTACACCACGACTTTTAAGGTCTGTACAGACACCTAGCCAAAAGCTCGCGCTTTCATTTTCACCTACCCATATACCAAGGATATCCTTAATTCCATCGGAATTAATGCCGAGAACAGTATAAGCAGCTTTATTAATAATACGGTTCTCGTGCTTCACCTTGAAGTGGACCGCATCCAAATAAACAATTGGATACACACGGTCTAAAGGGCGGGAGTGCCATTCGAAAATCTGAGGTAAAATTTTATCTGTTACCTTACTAACCAAGCTAGGAGATACTTCGACACCATATATATCTTTCATATGTGACTCGATATCTCTTGTGGACATTCCTTTGGAATACAAAGCTAAAATCTGTTCTTCTAAGCCATTGATGGACGACTCGTAATTCTTCACGATTTGCGGTTCATATTCACCATTGCGGTCTCTAGGTATATTTAATTCTGTATTTCCAAACTTTGTTCGAATCACCTTTGAACGATAGCCATTTCTACTGTTTCCGGTATTATTTCCTGTCGGGCTATGTTTGGAGTAGCCAAGGTGGTCTTCGATTTCGGCCTCAAATACAAGCTGTAATGTTTCTTTAAAAAGATTTTTCATCATCTCGATGATGTCATCAACAGATTGACACTCTCTAGCTAAATCCTTGATTCTCATATTTTCGTAATTTTGCATAATGATCATCTCCTATAGGAAAGTTATGGTCATTTACACAAAATTTTATACGTTCTCAAATAATCGGTCGGTAAGACAACCCCCACTCAACTTCCGCAAAAAATATCAAAATATTCAAGCCTATACCATATAAACTGTAGTTAATAGGAGGTGCATGAGCGAATGAAGATCATTCATCAGACGATCAACTGGTTGGAACAGAAAATGGAGGAGCCAGTTCGACATGAAGAAGTGGTACAAGTCACTGGCTATTCTTTTTATCATTTCCATCGGTTATTTCAACAAAAGGTTGGAATGTCGTTACACGAATATGTTCGTAATAGGAGACTTACCTTGGCAGCTCAAAGACTAATTTATACAGATGAACGAATTTTGGACTTGGCCTTAACTTATCAATTTGAGTCCCAGGAAGCTTTTACGAGAGCTTTTCGTAAGGTGCATGGTTTGCCACCAGGGAAGTATCGAACACTCATGCGAACCTTACTAGAAAAACCAGAGGAGGTAGAGGTTATGAATGGTTGGTTTTTAAGTGGGGCAACCCCACAAAACTTTGAGATGGGTAGAGATTTTCAAGTGGTGCACAAGGGAAATGCTTCCGGTTATTTGCGTTCCATTAAGGCAGTAGGAGAAGAACAGTTTGGGACAGTTATGCAACAGTTCCATGCTAGTAAATATTGTGGGAAACGATTAAAGCTCTCTTGTTTTATTAAAACTGAGGATATACAAGGATTTGCAGGTCTTTGGATGCGCATTGACGCCAAGGATGGCGATACCCTTCAGTTTGATAATATGAGTAATCGTCCTATTACTGGTACAACTGGGTGGAACTATTATAGTGTCGTCTTAGATGTACCCGAGCATGCAGGAGCGATATATTTCGGTGTTTTACTACAAGGCTCCGGAATGGTATGGATGGATGAGTTTACTTTTGAAGAAGTAGATGAGAAAACTCCAACAACCAATTTAAAAGCTCCGGATAATATGCCTGCAGAACCGATTAACTTAAATTTTGATATAGAGCTAAATTAGTCGTATGAATTTAAAAAATATAGTAGGTTATCTTTTAATAGGTTTTACATTTGTAATAATTATTCTTATCAAGTTCTTTATCGGCAATAAATTCTTTGAGTTCTTGATCACATCCTAAGGGTGTGATTTTTTTTTATTGTCCAAATTGTATAGACAATTATATTTTTATGTTATATACTACATTACATCACTAATGCACTAACTTTAGATTGAGAGGAGACTTACCGCAATGATTTTAAATTCGGATAGTGCAAAGCCCATCTATGTACAAATTGCGGAATGGTTAGAGAATGAAATTATAGCCGAGCATTTTAAAGATGATGAGAAAATTTACTCCCAATACCAGCTTGCAGAGCTGTTTAATATTAATCCAGCGACTGCGGCGAAGGGGTTAACAATACTAGTAGAAGAAGAGATTTTATATAAGAAAAGGGGACTGGGAATGTTCGTAGCGACAGAAGCCAAGGCAATGATTTTAGCTAAACGGAGAGATCAGACGTTGACACAAATGGTGTCAGATTTAGTGATGGAAGCTAAAAGATTGTCAATAACCAAAGAGGAGCTAATTCAACTCATACATAAATGTGAGGAGGAAGTCTAATGAAGGTAGTTGAATGTCGAAATGTCAAAAAAGTTTTTCATCGAATGAATGCTTTGGAGGATATAAGCTTCGAGCTAAGTGATCGGAAAATTACAGGGCTAATTGGCCGCAATGGAGCTGGGAAAACAACCTTACTGAAAATACTATCTGGTTTTACCAGCCATAGTTCTGGAGAAGTGCGCGTTTTCGATAGAAGTCCCTATAATGATTTGTTAGTATCTGCGAACAGTATTTTAGTGGATGACCAAATGACTTTTCCTGACACACTGAATTTAGAAGAGATTTTGAACATGGCTCCAGCCTTTTATAAAAAATGGGATGGAGAGCTTGCTAAAAGACTAATGGATTATTTCAAATTAAATCCTAAGCTTAATCACTCTAGCTTATCTAAAGGAACAGCTGCTACGTTTAATCTAATTTTTGGGCTCTCTACTCGCTGTGAGCTAACCCTGCTTGATGAACCGATGAATGGGATGGATGAAGCAGTAAGGTCAGACTTTTACCGAGCATTGTTAAAGGATTATATAGCTCATCCACGCTCTATTTTAATCTCTAGTCATCATTTAGCAGAGATAGAGCACTTGTTGGAGGATATCCTCTTGGTTCACCAAGGAAGGGTGGTCTTACATCAACCGCTTGATGAAATAAAAGAGTATGCCGTGGGATTACAGGGGAATGCAACTGACATTGAAAGATGGACGCAAGGGGAAGAGGTTTATTTCTCCAAGCAGTTAGATCATCAAAGAAAATATGTTGTTGTAAAATACAATTCTTCTATAGAGAAGGCTCGTACAGAGGGTGCTATGCTTGAGGCTTTATCGGCGAGCGATGTGTGTATGTATGTGACGAGTGAAACAAAGGAGGGGATTGATGATGTTTTTAAGTAATGTCAGTTTAGCAAGTGTGATAAGGACACAGGTGAAATTCAAACTACAGGCATATATAGGGGCTGTTCTCTCGCTTATATTTATACAACTATTAGGTTTACTTCTTACTAGTAACACTGGAATGATAGGAACAAGCAGTATTGGTACAGAAATTACTATCAACACATACACACTTGATGGTGTCTTATTCTTTGTAGCTGCATGGGCAGTATTTATAGGGAACTTAATCACTACGAAGGCGTACCGTTATGATGATTTTACGTTTGTTTCCACACGGCTAAGTAACAACATCGCGAATATTGTGGTGTTGATGATTGTCAGTGCCGTTGCAGCGGTTACTACTTTTTTATGTACGTATTTGTTGAGATTATATCAAGTGTTGTTTAGTAACGTGGAGTTTATTGATGGTCCGGGAATACTGGATGAGCCTATGGAGACCATAGAAACTTTGCTTTTACTATTTATCTTAATATGGATGTTCACTTCCTTTGGATATTTAATCGGATCCTTGGTCCAAAAGCATAAGGCATTGATATTAATTTTTCCGATAGTTCTCGTTGGGATAGTAATGAGTTCTATAGGGCTTAATATTATAGAGTTTTTCTTTATAGTAGAGGGAAACTTGTGGGTATTCATGCTTAAAATATTTGGTTTATCAGTAATTTTCTTTTTAATTTCAGTTGCAGTATCTAATAGATGGGAGGTAAGAGCGTGAGTGGTGTATGGATAGCGTTCATAGTAGGCCTGCTCCCTATTGTTCTAATATTATTAATATCCTTTGTATTGATAGGTGGTATAAAGAAAGGTACAAAAAATTTACATGGTTCCTTGCAGCTTAAAAAATATATCGTTTTCGCTTATATTGTCATACTATTTATAGCAATGTTAGTTTATGAGCTCATGCCTAATAACCATTTAGAGCTGTTGGCGGAGGAAGAAGTTCAGGTGCTAGAAGTAGAAAATATTGAATTAGAAGAAGCTTTAAAAAACTACGAGGAGAATAATCTTACTGAAAGATTTCTAATAGATGAGTGGTCTCATGAGTTAAGTGGAAATACGTTATCTATAGGCTATGAAGGCACTGATTCTTATTCCACTAGATTTGTTGTAGAATGGACAGATGCTAAAAATCAATTGATAGAAGGTAAAGAATATAGATCTAACTTTATTATAGAAGGTATTCTCTTAGATAAAATAATTCCCTTACATGAGCTATATTGGGCTGGCAACCATTTATCTGTGAAGGAGCCAATAGGAATAAATCTGGAGTTTAGTGAGTTTTCTAACCGTTTAGTAAATCTACCAAAAGCTAGCAGTGGCGAAACCTATTCCTATCAGAATGTAAGAGGTATGACCTATATTCACTTAAAGGTTCCAAAGCATATAGAGATTGATGATGCTTTAGGATTGCAAATTTATTAAGGGGAGGAAATAGTTTTGGATTTAATAGCTGGAATAGCATTAGTACTTATCGTGTTTTTCTCTTCTAATATAATCGAAAAGAGATTAAAAAACATGGAAAGACAAAACGAGCGTGTCATTGAAATTTTAGAAAAAATACGGGATAAAGAATAGTAAAGTGCCTGCTAATGCGGGCACTTTTCTATCTTATAAGGAAAAATCCAAAGCTGGCATCCTTCCATCAGCTCTTATAGTTTTACATCAAATAAGAACTTAAGACGCCATAGTAAAGACTTTGAAGGGAGAAGGGGAAAGATCCAATCACGAGCAGCTGCTATTGGGCTAAAAGAAATTTGGGCAATTGCTCCAATTTGTCTGGAAAGACGAATTACCTTTCCGGTGCGTGCTACTCGTTTTTCATTGTAAAAATCTAATACGCTTCTTATATCTTCAAATTGTTTAAAGCCATTGCCGAGGACTATTGCATCTTCAATAGCTTGTCCAGCACCCTGCCCCATATTTGGCGTAGTCGCATGGGCTGCATCACCTAATAGGACAACTCGATCGAACACAAAATTTCGTAGTGGCTTGATATCTGAAATGTCATGATGAAGCAATTTTTCCTCCGGAGTACTTGCAATAATATCTGATGCTACCCGTGGAAAATGTTCAAAGAGAAATGACACTTCTTTAGGCTTTAAGTATTGAAAGTCAGGATTTTTTGGAGAAGTGTTAATACAAGCAAACCAATAAATGAAACCATCTTTCATAGGTGCCATACCAAATCTCCCTTTTGTGGACCAAAGCTCTGTGGATGTAAATTCTTTTACTCGACCATTGTTTTCAGTTATCCCTCTCCAGCAAGTATACCCAGCATATCTTGGTTTAGATTCAGGAACGAGCTGTTGGCGAATAGGAGAATTAATGCCGTCTGCCGCTATAAGTAGCTCAGCTTCAAAGACTGTCCCATCCTCGAAAAAAGCAGTAACCTTATGCTCATTTTGCTCAACACGTATACATCTTTTATTATATTCAATGGTATTTGGTTTTAGATTTTCGAGAAAGGTTCGATGAAGATTTGCTCGATGGATGGTGATATTCTCTTGTCCAAACATTTTTTTTAGAACCGAGAAATCGATCGTATTGAGCACTTTTCCATGCATGTCCTGAAAGACTTGTGTGTTTAGGATATAGCCATTGCGGAATATCTCCTCTCCAACACCAATCTCCATTAGTGCTTGCATAGCATTGGAGCCAATTCCTATTCCAGCACCAATTGGGTGGAAAACTGGAGCAGACTCAAACACGTGCACCTCATGACCTTGCTTTTGCAGAGTAACTGCTGCACAAAGTCCTCCAATACCACCTCCTACGATGGCAATGTTCACTGAAATCACTCTCCTTAAGTACCTCTAGTCTAGCAGAAATTTTATGATATGCTAATTAAAAGAGGAGGGAGAAATATGATTTCATTGGTCATTTATGAGTCCAAGCATAAAGAGGCATTAGAAAATTATCCGTTGTCTAAAGAGCAATTAGGCTTCACAGGACACCCAATAGAAATGCTTAAAAAGGTTGAAATGTGTCCTACCTATACACCGGTTGTTATTTTAGACGGTGAACAGGTGGCTGGATTTTTTGTATTGGACACTGGAGACGATAAGTTAAATTATACGGATATGAAAGAAAGTATCCTACTTAGAGGTTATTCCGTTCATCCTAGTTTCCAAGGGAGAGGAATAGCAAAGTTTTCTATGCAGCTTTTACCCCAGTTTGTAATGGAGCATTTTCCATCTATTAAGCAGGTTGTGCTCGGTGTAAATGAGGCTAATAAAGCTGCACAGGCTGTCTATTTAAAAAATGGGTTTATCGACGAGGGGCACAGGTACTTAGGAAGTGCTGGAATCCAATTAGCTTTGTGTCTTAAGGTTGACCAGGTAATAGTAAGGAAAGCAATGCCTGGAGATGAACAAGGGATCGTGGATGTATGTGTGGCAGCCCAATGGAACACATACAAGAATTTATATTCCATGGAATACATAGAAGGTGTAATTGAAAAGTTTTATACTGTGGATAGAATTGAAAAGGAAATTGCAGAAACCAATCGTTTTTGGAACGGATACTTCGTCGCTCTATTGAACAATGAAATAGTTGGAGCTATAGGCGGTGGGGTAGATGAAGAAGGAATTGCTGAAGTATACGTTCTTTACTTGGATCCAGAGAAACGAAATAAAGGGATCGGGACCAAGCTTTTAAACTATTTATCGGATGTTCAGAAATCGAAGTATGGTGCGCACGAGCAATGGGTGTCGGTAGCCAAAAACAATATGCTTGGAATTCCTTTTTACGAGTCACGTGGCTTTATCTTTCAACACGAGGAGCAATCTTATGAGAGTAACCTAGAGGACCAAGCAATTTCCTTAAAATATAAGCGAAAGATTTAAAGGTAAGAGGCTGGATATACCTCCCATAAAAAAGTGAAACCGGAAAATCCGATTTCACTTTTTTACTTCCTTTATTTAGTTTAATTTATATAAGATATCATCTTCTTCGCTTGGATTACCACGTCCATCGGTATTATTAGTGACAAAGTACAACGATTCCCCATTAGAGAAGACATCACGTACCCTACCGAAGCCAGTGATGGATTGTTCAACCTTACCAGTTTCTACATTCATGACCTTTACAGCTTCTCCGCGTAGGGAAGCGACATATAGCTTTCCTTTGTGAAAGGTTATTCCAGAGGGTGCCCATGTCTCGTTACTGCCAGAAGTGATAAGCGGTGTTACATAGCCGTTCTTAGTTTCAGATCCTTCAATGATGGGATAGCCATAGTTCTTTCCTTGCTCAATTAAATTGACCTCATCATTAGCTGACTGGCCATGCTCTGCCTCAAAAAGAGTCCCATTCTCGTGCCAGGCAAGTCCCTGTGGGTTACGGTGACCAGAGGAGAAAATTTGGAATGATCCATCCTCTTCCATTCGCACAATTTTACCGTTCAAGGAATTTTCGTCCTGAGCAAGCTCAGGGTCACCTGCATCTCCAATAGTTACATATAGCTTATGATCAGGACCTATCTCCAGTCGTCCACCATGATGGATATTACCGGTCTTAATGTCATCGAGGTGTATTTCAGTTTCCTGCCACTGATTATTCTCTCGTTTTAGAGTCACTACACGATTAAAGGATTCCCCGTCTTTGTCATACGTATAATAGGCAAATGCCTCATTGGTTTTACTGAAGTCAGACTTTAATACAAAGCCGAGAAGTCCGGCTTCTGCCGCGGAGGACAAGGTATCCGAAAAAATGACTTCCTCATGGGTAACGGTAGACCCATCAATGACAGCTATTGTACCTACTCTCTCTGATATATAAAAGATACTGTCCTGTTGGTTGATTGCCCAAGGGATTTCTAAATTGGTTGCTATTTTATCTGCGGCTTCTTTTTCTGGTTCAGCTGCTTCTTCTGAGCAACCAACTAATAGAAGTGTTAAAAGTATGAGTCTTTTCATATAAAAACCTCCTCTAGTTACTACTTCTAGGAAAGAAATGCAGATTCCTGCTCCTTACCATAAGTTTTACAAATGAGAAACGATAGATTCTATCAAATTTACTTATCATAAATGGAGGAGTATGCTGAATTAACAGAGAAGTTTAGAAAGAAGGAAAAATAATGGAATTTCTAATATTTTTTATTATTGGGATTGCAGGAAATATGGTTGGTACGCTAGTTGGAGGGGGAGGACTGATCAGTCTTCCAATGATGCTGCTAATGGGCTTACCGATTCATTCAGCTATTGGTGCCAACAAGGTTTCAAATACTGTGAGCTCCCTATCTAGCTTTTTAGTTATTTTTACTAAAAAGGAAGTGTCAGCGAAAGAAGCGTTGTCTGTTCTAGTATTTTGTTTAGGTGGAGGAATTTTAGGGGGACTTACGGCATCCTTTCTAAGTGGGGAGACACTCATGGTCATAGCCATCCTGTTATTAAGCTTTGCTTTCATCAACTCATTTATGGGAAAAGGAAATTTTGATGGGACATCGACCTTTCAGTTGAATAGAAAAACAATACCATCCTTATTAGGTATAGGCATTTATGATGGAATGTTTGGCCCAGGGAGCAGCACCCTTGCCCTTTACTTGTATGCTAGCGAGAAAATTGCATACATCAGGGCTGTTGGCCTTGCTAGAATCGGTGTATTCGCAAGCTGCTTTGGTGCTTCTATTACGTATATATCCACGGGGAAGATCATGTGGCCAGTGACCATTGCTTTAATGATTGGTGCAATTATTGGAGCGCAGCTAGGTGTAAGGCTTGCCCGAAAATTAAAATCAGAGCATATTAAGCCTTTACTAAGAGTAGTAACCGTATTATTGATTGTGCAAATAATTTGGGATTATGTGAAATAATAAGTGAGGAGGAAATGACGATGAAATTACAATGTGCAATTTTAGATGACTATCAGCAGGTCGCTTTAAAAATGGCAGACTGGGCGACTATTGAGGAGCAGGTGGAGGTACACTCCTTCTCACAGCATTTCGAAAACGAAGAAGATTTAATAGAGGAAATCAAAGAGTATGAAATTATTGTGATTATGCGAGAACGAACTGCATTCACGGCTTCTTTATTTGAAAAATTACCTAAATTAAAACTCTTAATCACCTCAGGGATGAGGAATGCCTCGATTGATTTAGCTGCTGCTTCAACGTATGGAGTAACTGTTTGTGGTACTGCGAGCTCCTCGGAGCCACCGACTGAGCTTACTTGGGCTCTACTCTTAAATCTCGCTAGAAATATTACTTTGGAGAATAGAGCTTTAAGAGAAAACGGTCCATGGCAAAGCACAGTAGGAGCGGATTTACACGGAAGAACGTTGGGACTCCTTGGATTGGGTAAAATCGGAGGACGTATGGCCACGATAGCCCAAGCATTTGGGATGGACGTTATTGCATGGAGTCAAAACCTTACGAAGGAAGATACAGATAAACTAGGAGTTCGTTTAGCAAATTCAAAGGAAGAGCTCTTGAAAACAAGTGACTTCGTGTCGGTTCACCTTGTATTAAGTGACAGAACAAGAGGAATAATAGGCAAGCAGGAATTAGAGCAGATGAAGCGTAGCGCCTATCTCATCAATACATCACGAGCAGCAATCGTAGACCAAGAGGCATTAATAAAAGCACTAGAAGAAAACAGGATTGCAGGAGCAGGCTTAGATGTATTTGAGGAAGAGCCAATGCCAGAGAAACATCCATATCGTACGCTACCTAACGTCCTGGCAACCCCTCATTTAGGATATGTAAGTGAACATAATTACCGCGTCTACTTTACAGAAGCGGTAGAGGACATTGTAGCTTTTCTTGAGGGAGCAGAAATTCGGAAGATAAATTAAGCCAGTGGGCCAATAATTAGGGGGACCGACCGATTAATAGCGCGAACCGACCGATTATCCGGGAAAACCGACCGATTATGAGCGAGAACCGACCGATAATGAATGAGAACCGACCGATAATCCGGCAAAACCGATCGATTATGAATGAAAACCGACCGATTCATACAAAAGAGGCACAAGACTATCCCATAGTCTTGTGCCTTTTTCTATCTTACTTCAAATTTTCTAACTGTCTGCCTAGCTCTCTTAAATCAGCAACTTGCTCTGAGGTAGTTGTTTTTAGTAAAGCTTTTTGATTGGTTAATGATTGTTTGAGTGATTCAATTTCTTCTGTTAAGTCAGCATTTTCTATGTCGCTTTTTTCTTTAAGAGAATGGATGACTTCGTACAGATCTTCATGACCAACAATTCTTCCAGCACCCCACATCAGCTTTTGGGCAGGTGCATCTATCACGTAGTCTGTGAAGTAATCAAATACTTCTTGATCGAAATCATAGGCATACCAGTTGTTATCGATGTTCCATAAATATTCATCCAAAGGTGTAGCAAGATCTCCATCTTCTAACGCTTCAATAGAAAGCGATAAATTATTTATATTGTTTTGTGCGTGCTCGTAAGGGAATATAACAACGTCTTCCCAAGTCAGGCGAGTGAAGCTGTCCTCAGCATGCTTGAATGCAGCTAATAAATCACTATTAAGCTGACGGCTTTCGTTATAAAGCTTTTTAGCCGCAGCTTGGTCGTCTTTAGCTATGGCATTTAAGTAATCCTCATTAATCTTTGCAACTCTTTTGTTTACATCCTTTGCTGTATCCATTACATGGTCAATTTCGTCAATCAGCTCGTCCTTAGATACCTCTGCTTGTTCAAAGGCATTTTCATCAATTGTTTCCTTCATAGCATTCAAACGAGTGGTAAAGTCTAAAGGCACCACAGCTGTTTTGTCGTAATGCATAGTTAGAAGACCATATAAATTCAAGTGGAATTTAAAAGCGTCCTCATTATACGTTTCTTCGGTATCAAATTGTGAATGGTAATGAGAGCGCATAAAATCGCTATCTTGGAAATCATTGCGTAAAGCTGGAACCCCTGCAATATTAAAGGAAAAATCATCTGACCAAGTACGCAATGGAGATATTACAGAAATTCCATCCTTATAAACACCTTCTACCGCTGGAACATCTTTAGAGAATTCTGTAAGGTAATTGTTCAATTCGTATGTAGCACGAATTTCGTCCTGCGTCGTGTGCTCATATGCAGGGAGCTCAAAGTTCATGTTAGCAAATGCTTTTCCAGCCCATTCTGGGTGAATGTTAAATATTTGATTGTATGCACCAGTGGACCAGTCATAGCGAGAGTTTGAAACTCCCCACTCTTCAGCAGCAAGTGCGTTAAAGATAATCGTTTTTTCTGGCTGATAGCCGCTATCGATTAGACCCTTGGCTACTCCCATCAATAATCCTATGGCAGCATGATCATCCTGGAATCCTGTGAAGTAGGAATCATAATGGGCAGATAAGATAATATAAGACTCTGGATCCTTCCCTACGATTTTTCCATAATAATTATAGGATTTGCCATCCATTTCAACAGTAGATTTTGCATCAAATTTCACTTTCAAGGAGCCCGTCTCACTAGCTTCCAATGATTTTTTTAACTTATTTCCATCCGTTTGGGACATGGAAAATGCAGGAGCATCATCCGGTCCACAAAAATCTTGAGCATTTAAGGCATCTGGAGAGACTTCTCCATAACCAGCTTCCTGTACAGCTATAACTCCTGCTGCACCTTTTACATGAGCTTGGTATGCGGGGTAGTTGATCCACCATTCCTCACGCTGATTTATGTCTATTAAAACGAGCTTGCCTTCGATGTCGAGTCCATCTAAGTCCTCAGCTGTGGCCTTGCCACCGTAAACAATGTCGTATTCCTTGACGCCATTTGTATTGAAATTAACCTGGTAGCCACCAAGAACCGCTAAATGCTCTTTACCGTTTTCATCCGTAAACGTTAAATCGGCTTTTTCAAATGTCCAAGTATCTAAAGTAAACTCGTCCTTCGTTACTTCTGTAAGGCCGATTTTCTCCATTTCTTGTCCAATTTTTTCTCCGGTCTTGAGTTCTGCCTCAGAACCAGCTGTTCGGTATCCAAGCTTTTCATTTGTTTTAAACTCTTCTAAGCTTTTAGTAAATTCATAGGCATAATCTACATCAACAGATGATAAATAATCATCTTTTAACTGATTGATTACTCCGTCCTTTACTTTATCTTGATCATCTTTTGCCTCTTCGTCCTTACAGCCTGTAAGAGTAAGCCCTACAAGAAACGATATTGCAAGTACTTTTGCTAACTTTTTCATTTATCACATTCCTTTCCTCTCATGTAGAAATTAATATTATCAAAAAATAATAATTTTTACCACTTTTCTTTGTGAATAGAAAGGAGTACGATAGGATAAAGTTACGTAAAGGAGAGCGATCATATGTTTAAAAAGTTGGCGTCAGATGCATTGGGTATTTCAGACATTGGAGTGGTTGTTTCTAAAGCAGATTTTGATAAAACGGAGTCTGATGATTTTGTCATGCATGAAGCAGGTGAAGTGGTTTATTTTCTTATTAAAACTAAGGCAGATGAATATTGCTTTACTAACCTTGCTTTAATTCATGTAGACGGAGAGAATGCCCTTAGTAAGAAAAGAACGCTTCGTCGCTATGATTATGCTTACTATCCAATCACCGATGTAGCGCTTGAAACTGCAGGAACTATCGATCTGGATATGGAGATTAAGTTCACGATTGGAAATGTGCCATTAAGCATAGATATCCATAAAAAGTTTGCTACGGAAATCAAAGATCTTTATAAGGCAATCCATACCATATCAACTCAAATGCTAGACAACAAAAAGAAATTTGATATTGCTCAAAATAGCTTAGGCTACGCTGCCCAGTCAGTAGGAAAGATGGAAAGTAAAGACATTACTCCATTGTCTTCGTTCGAATCGATAACCCAGTTTTCCTCCAACTGGATGCTAGAGCAAAAAGACAAATACATGAAAAAAGACTTCAAGGACGTATTTGAATTATTTATAAATGCTTAAAAAGTATGCCACTACCTATTAAAGGTAGTGGTTTTTATATTTTATCTCGTAACTAGGAGCAGTGTTAGGTTCCCAAAATATCTTCTTATTTCTGAATAAATGGTCTATTATTGATTGTATACCATTTATAGGGAGTTGAAGTGGATAATGGAATCACTTGAACCGAGAAATAGAAGTCGGATGCGTATCTACTTTGGGAAGAAGTATTTCCGTATGAAGCGTTATATGGATTGGTATGCTGGGAAGAAAAAGTATGCTTTAAAAAAGCAATCAACCAGAAAATCGGAGATCATTGCGACTCATCAAACCCAGTTGCTACGTGAATTAAAAGACGTAGACATGTGGCTGCAGCACAATAAAATTACTAATCTTAAAATAGCTATTAAGCAATTAAATGGTGTCATCGTCCAACCAGGTGAAACATTCTCTTATTGGCGATTAATTGGAAATACGAGTAAGAGAAAGGGATACGTTGAAGGAATGATTTTACACTATGGAAAAGTTACTGTTGGAGTAGGTGGAGGGCTTTGCCAGCTATCAAACCTTATTTACTGGATTACATTACATACACCACTTCAGGTGAAGGAAAGGTATCGACATAGCTATGATGTATTCCCGGACTCTAACCGAAGTCAACCTTTTGGAAGTGGAGCTACATGTGCATATAACTACCTGGATTTGCAAATCAAAAATGATACTAAGCAGGCTTATCAACTAGTACTGTATCTAACCGATACCCATCTAGTAGGGGAATGGAGAGCAGATAATCCTTCTACTAGAACATACGAGGTGTATGAGAAGGATCATTTGATTTCCTTGGAATATTGGGGTGGCTATGTCCGACATAACAGTATTTATAGGAGAGCCTATAATATGCAAAGTGAATTAATAGACGATGAGTTTATTGCTCAAAATCATGCAATCATGATGTATGAGCCAATGTTAACGACATCTAGTGAGTAATAGGAGTTGGTAAAAATGGAGGAAAGAAAACAAAAGTCCTTGAGTGATAAAATTTTATACGCGGTATTTTGGTTAATCTGTATTTTTTTCTTTGGCTCATTCCTCTTTATTGTAATTGTTTTAACTGGAAATATGCATTATATCTCGCTGCTGGCTACTGGAGTGATTGTACTGTATTTATTTTACCTATTCCATTTGTTTAATTTTTTTACTACTAAAAAAAGAAAGCAGTGGGTTTTAGGGATCATGGGAGTGGCCTTAGTGATCAGTGCAATTACTCCAGTCAAAAAAATATATGAGAAAAATATTCCGACGGTAGATGCAGAATTAAATGTTTGGGACTATCAACCATTCATGGAGCCTTTAAAAATTGCAACTCTAGAGGAGGAGTCAACATTTAAAATTACAGAGGACTTACCAAGGTTGGATGGAGCAACGGCTTTGTATCCTTTGTATGCTTCTTTTGCTCAAGCGGTTTATCCCGATAAAACATATGAGCCAAGCTCCAGTGAAGTCATGGTAAATACGACTCCTGATGCTTACAATAATTTGATTGAAGGTAAAGTAGATATGATCTTTGTTGCAGGCCCCTCTAAGGCGCAAATCAATTATGCAAAGCGTAATGGTGTGGAGCTTAAACTCACACCGATTGGCAGAGAAGCATTCGTGTTCTTTGTCCACCAAAAAAATGAAATTAATGAGCTCAGCCTTCAACAAATTCAGGATATTTACTCAGGGAGCATTAATAATTGGCAGGATGTCGGGGGAAGCGACGATTCTATACGAGCATTCCAGCGTCCCGAAGGCAGTGGGAGTCAAACGGCTTTAGAAAATCTAATGGGAGAAATTCCTTTAATGGAAGCACCGACTGAAGATATTGTTAGTGGGATGGGGGGAATCATTGAAGAAGTAGCTCAATACAAGAATTATAAAAACGCAATCGGGTACACATTCCGATTCTATTCGAACGAAATGGTTAAGAACGATCAGATTAAACTATTAAATATAAACGGAATTGCACCTACAATAGAAAATATTCGTAACAACCAGTATCCGATTGCATCTGAATTTTATTTAGTGACAACTAATACGGATAATCCTCATGTTGATGAGTTTATAGAATGGATTCTATCTCCTCAGGGTCAGGAGCTGGTTGAGAAAACGGGTTACGTGCCAATGATTGAATAACAAAGAGCTGCTCCTACCCGAAGCAGCTCCTTGTTATTCCGAGATAGAATTTAAATTTTCGTTCAATTTTTTGGCTTGTAGACGGAAATAGTAGTAGAATGCCAGCCAATGTAAAATATAAACAATAATGAAAATTGCCAGGCCAATTCCAAAGCTTAACAAAGTAAATGGTATCCAGCCAATAAAGAAAGCTAAGATAAAATATGCTACGAAGACGGTAAGAAAATGGAAACCGGTAGCCTGCATCATAGTAAAACGCTTATTCTCAAAGTAGAGTGGGGTTACTGTAAATAACCAACCACAAAATATAGAGCCTAAAGAATTTTTTAGAAACAAAGCCCCGTTTAACGTTTCTCTGTCGCTAAAGAGTACTACCCCGCTTGTAAAAACTACTGATATGAATGCTCCAAAGAAAATCCCAATCATACTTCTAAACAAAAATGTTTTCATTTATTTTTTCCTCCTATTCATTTTCAGTGCGTCCTTAATGTGAGCGACGTATGTCCTAGACACATATTCCTTTGCTCCGGATTTAAAATACACACATAGCGTTCCATTGAAAGAAGCTTCAAATCGATTAAGCTCATAGAGGTTTGCTATAACAGATTTTGATAAACGTATAAATTTGCTTGATGGTAGCATTTCCTCTAGCTCATATAGCTTTTCCTTTAATTTGTATGAGCCGGTTTCTGTTACTGCATAGACTGCTTCCTGATCTGTATGAAAATAATGAATATCCGCGGGCTTTAAGATGTGTTGCATTTCATCGATTTTTCCAACTAAAAATTCTATTTCACTGCCTTTTATAAATTCCAGTAAGTCCTGGACTGGTCCATCTAGCGTAGGTGTTTCAATTTTAACCAACGTCTCTTTAAAATCACTATCAATATTTAACGATACTTTCATCTTTGACACCTCTCTTCTTTAATAGTGTAAAGGTTCTGATAATAATTGTCTTTAGATTTTCCGCTTGTGCATGAAGCGAATAATAAGAACCGATACAAATAGAAGTACTCCAATATAGCTTCCAGCGAGAATGGTTTCAATAGTTAGAGAGAGCTGGCCGTTCCATACATCTATAAACATGTTATTCATATGATAGAGTGGGTTAAGCTTTGCTGATACTTGTATAAAGTTTGGCATTAGGTTAATTGGCTGTGCGAAGCCGCCGGTAAAAATAATGATTTGCATAATAACGATAGAAAATACAAGAGCACTGTTTATATTATCAAATAAGGAATAAATAGCAGATGCCATGATTAGTAAGACAATGTTCATAGCTATAAAAAAAGCATAGGAAGAAAACATATCGAGTAGGACGAAGGATAAATCATACATAACTAATCCAATGCTAAGTATCATAAGATAACCTAAGGTCGTAATAATAATCGCTCGTAAAATGCTTGAGGCGAGTAAAATGTTTTTGGGAACAGGAGACAAGCGTATTCGTTTTTCCACACCAGTTATACGG
Source organism: Psychrobacillus sp. FSL K6-4046 (assembly GCF_038624605.1). Taxonomy (NCBI): domain Bacteria; kingdom Bacillati; phylum Bacillota; class Bacilli; order Caryophanales; family Bacillaceae; genus Psychrobacillus; species Psychrobacillus sp. FSL K6-4046. The sequence continues at coordinate 3,395,256 of NZ_CP152020.1, read as the reverse complement.
TGGTTAACCTGATCAAAGCCAAAAGCAAAAAATATTACCGTAAATGTGATGAGTAATATAAAGGATGGTGTGTAAGATTGAGCATAGTTTAGACCATGATCATACGTCATTTCCCCATATAACTGTCCCATAAAAATATACGTTACGGGTGGGATAATAATGGTGAAAAACATATAAAAGACTTCTCTACTAAACATAAGGAAATCATATTTTAATTGTGTAGCTAGCATTAGAATTGCCTCCTAAATATCAACTTTTTGAAGATAAAAATCATGTACAGAACGATAGCCTAAAGCTAAAATACTGTCAGTAGTTGAAAAAACTTCAGTTATTCCATTATTGATAAGTAAAACCTTGTCACAGTATATCTCCACCTCATCCATATTGTGGGTAGTCAAGATGACAGTGCCCCCAGTGCGTTCATTGTATTCAGTAATATAAGACCATAACAAATTACGCATATGTGGATCTAATCCGGTAGTTGGCTCATCTAATATAAGTAGCTTGGGCTCGCACAAAAATGCAATCGCTAGGCTAACAATCTGCTTCCAACCACCTGATAATTTATCGAAATACTTGTGGCGATGGGGATCTAAATTGAAGTCTTGTATAATTTTTTCTAAAGCAATGGAGGACCTATAGTAAGACCTAAACAATTTTAATAATTCCTCCACCTTTAATGTTCGATAAAATTGGGTTGGCTGAAGAACGACAGCAATTTGTTTTCTAAGTTCTTCTAAACGGCTCATGGAGGCTAATCGAATGTCTTCTTCCAGCACATAGACAATTCCTGTATCAAATTGTTTGATGGTCATAAGAATTTCTAAAAAAGTAGATTTACCTGCTCCATTTTTTCCTATCACCCCTATGACTTCTCCAGGTGACGCTTGAAAATCTATTCCTTTTAAAACCTCCTTCTCCCCGTACGATTTTTTTAAATTTCTAACTTCAATGATATGCACAAATATCACTCCCGTTTTTCTTATAAACTAATTGTATGATGAGATGAGGAGGTATTCGAGCGTATTTCGGTAAGAGGTATTTTAGTTTGGCCAACCTGTAGGAATTGATTGGTCAGTTGCATTTAACTACTAAAAGGAAGTATATTGATAGTATCAAAGGAGGAATTCTAATGAGTCAATCATTCTTAAACAAAGTAACCCCCCTTATCAATCATGAAGAGAGATTGGTCAGAGAATTTGCATCGTATGTACTAAATCAATTTCCATTTACACCTAGCAAGGTGGTAAATGAACAACTGACGAATGCACTACATGCTGATGAACAAGAAAGAGATACTATTCTAGTCTGGGGACAAGAAAATAACGTTACAGAAGAAACGTTCCCGATTCTGATGAAGCTCCTCCAAAAGGTAAAAAAATCGAAAAGACATCTAGTCCTTCAATATGTCATGAACCTTCCTTCACGGGTTCTTGTAGACAAAGCCGAACAGCTTACTCCCTATATAGGAACAGAGTATACTGATTTCAATTAGCTACTGTTGGAGGCAAGCGAGGATACACTTTGGAAAACGTATGAGGACGTTGTGGGTGACGTTAACCGCGATGGCTTTAATGCACTTGAATTTCAGAAGTCGAAAAAGCTGCTTGGGCGACTGATTGATGTTGGCAGCTATGGGAAGCAGGAAGTAGAGAAGACCCTTCAGCAAGAACTAGGGGAAAAGTTTTTCTCGGTGTTTGGTATTTTAGCAGTAAGAGCGGTTGGCCTACTACAGTTAAACGAATATATACCTACACTTGTATCCCTACTAGGTAGAGAAGAAGAAATTCTATTAGAAGAATTGGCAGTTGCGTTAAGTAGCTTTCAGACGGATGACGTAGTAGAAGCAGTTGCTCCATATGCGATGAAGAATGAGACGTGTATTTATGCTGCTAGTATTTTAAAAGAAACAAAAACTGAAAAGGCAATAGAAGTGCTGGTAAAGAGCTACGACAAATTAGATGAAAGTGGTAAAGAGACGGTTATCGAATCCCTGACAGCCCAATTAACAGAGCAAGCCTTCCCGTTGATAGAGGATTATCTCCATAACGGCTATCATGGTGGATTAATTGATCTTGAACAGACGCTTTATGCGTTCTATACAGTAATGGGACGTTCCCATCCATCTATGGAAGAGTGGAAGCAAATTGCCGAACAAAACGCCATAGAATTCGAACAAGAGCAACAAGCACAAGCACCTCAGCCAGCAGTAAGCGAAAAGGTCGGTAGAAATGATCCCTGTCCTTGTGGTAGTGGAAAAAAATATAAAAAATGCTGTGGGAAATGAGATATTAAGCATAGCCATTTAAATATAAAATGCTGCCGGACTCATATGCCCGGCAGCATTTTATGCTAGCTTAAATTTATTTATTTCCTCTTGTAAGTCCTGTGCATTTTGTGAAAGTTCAATTGCTACACCGCTGACCTGTTCCATGGTAGCAGTTTGTTCCTCAATAGCGGCAGCAATACCTTCAACATTGGTGGAAGCATTTACAGCCCCGTTAGCGATTTCCATGGCAGAAGCAGAAACTTGTTCAGCAGATGCGGAAATCTCTTCAGAAGTAGCTGAGATCTCTTCGATTTGAACGTTCATCTGTTCTACTGCAGTAACGATTTCTTGAAAAGCATGACCGGCATCTCCAATAATCTTCACTCCAACTGTTACAGATTCTAGTGATTCCTCAGCTGCTTTTTCTACATTGCCTGTATCTAGTTTGATATCCTTTATCAAATCAACAATTTGATTGGCGGATTGTCTAGATTCCTCAGCAAGCTTACGAACCTCGTCTGCAACAACTGCAAATCCTTTCCCATGCTCGCCAGCTCGTGCTGCTTCAATCGCCGCATTGAGTGCTAGTAGGTTAGTCTGCTCTGTAATATTCGTAATTACATTAGTTATATTTTCAATTTCCAAGGTTTGTTTACTTAGTTTTTGAACTAAATTATTCATCATCTCAGAGGAATGATTTATGGTGTTCATCTGTTCACTTGCCTGTTGAATAATCTTACCTCCAGCCAGTGCCGTTTGATAAGTTTGGTTCGAGTTGTCGTATAAGTGCTGTGTCGATTCGGCAATTCGTTGAACTCCCGTTGCAGTCTCTTCCATAGCTCGAGAACTTTCATTGGCCGACTGGGCAGCAGAAGATGAGGCTTCTAAAGTATCATTAGCTCGGTTAGCCATTTCATTTGTAGAAGCAGTTACCTCTTCGGTGCTTGCGGATAGCTCTTCGGCAGCCGCACTTAGATGCTCTGAATTTTCATGGATTCTTTTAAGTAACATTTGAAGATTATTTTTCATTTGATTAGTAGCTGTAGCTAGCTTTCCAATTTCATCATTGGAAGAGTAGTTCAAATCCTCCACCGATAAATCTCCAGTAGCAATTATTTCGGCTGCGTCTACCATTTTTATTAACGGATTAGAGATTTGCTTACGAGTGAACCACATAAGGAGAACTCCATTTAGCAAAACGAATACTAACATAACAATTGCTACAATGTTAGATAGAGTCATTGCACCATCTGTTTCTTGAGAGATTTTTTTCAGTTCTTTATCTTGATAATCAAGCATTTTTTGTGCAACTTCTAATATACCATCGTTAGCGGGAGTAATTCGGTCCTTTAAAATTCTAGACCCAGAGCTAATAACACCAGTTTTGGCATACTCCAAATATATATCTGAAGCTTCATTGAACTCATTTTTATAAACATAAATCTCCTCTACATAAGCTTTCATTGTTTTAGAGTTTGCAAGAGAAGCTATTTGAGCAATTTGCTCATCCACATACTGGATATAGTATTCAAGCTGCTCCTTCGTTTCCGGAGAATTATCGATTAACAATTCTTGAGAATATTGCCCCTGCATTCCAATACCAAAACGTATTTCGTCAATTACTCGTAATTGGGTGACTCTATAATCAAGCGCCTCATCCACCTTAGATTCTACATTAGCAGATGTAAGCATAGCTGTTACAGTAGAGATTAATAACAAAACTATAATGACGATAAATGCGATGTTTAACTTTTTTCCGATACTCATAAGCTGCCTTCTTTCCCGTAAATATAATCACCTCGTTTTTATCGGCTATTAGTATTGGTATTTGAAGTGTGATTATGGAAAATTATTGATAATTGGAAGTTATTGATAAAAAATTAATAAATAATTTATCTTAATAAAACATGGTGACATGGAGTTAACTCCACCCTTTAAAGTAAGAATGGGGGAGGGGTGCTATATGGAGATAATCGTGTACAGTTTAATATGGATGGGATATTAACAATAGTTGCTGGAGTGTTACAATGGAAGGAAAAGGGTTTTATATATCCTACGGTATTAGTAGGTCGGTTAACTGGAGGGAAAAGGGATGAGACCACAACTAACTAAAGATATAAACATAGAAAAATTTAAACAGTATTATTGGTTAAAGGAAGAGCTCCAAGCGTTTTGTAGAGAGCACCTTATAAGCCCAGCCGGTTCGAAAGGAGAAATTGCTAATCGAATAGAGGTATTCCTTCACTCAGGAGAAATACTCCAGCCAGTCAGAAGAGCTAAAATCTCTAAAGTAGATGAACCACTTTCTTTGGATACTGTTATAACAGAAGGACATCGGTGTAGCCAACAAGTAAGGGCATTTTTTCAGGAAGCTATAGGACCGAAATTTCATTTCTCTACTTATATTCAAAATTATTTTAAAAACAATATAGGAAATACATATCGGGATGCAGTGAACGCTTGGATGGAGGAGGAAGAACGTAAGAGAGATCCGGCTTTCTCGAAAGCGATTGCACCTCAATTTGAATATAACCAATTCACGAAAGATTTCTTTGCAGATCCTAACAATAAAGGGAAGACACGTCAGGATGCTATTCAAGCATGGAATACTATTAAGCAGCTACCAGGAAGTAATAAATATCAACAATAAAAAGCCGTACATTCGAATTGCTTCGAGTGTACGGCTTTTATCAAATTAATTCCGAAGAATTAAAGTTTTACGATGTTAACTGCTTGTGGTCCGCGGTTACCTTCTTCGATATCAAATTCAACTTTTTGACCTTCGTCAAGAGATTTGAATCCGTCACCTTGGATAGCTGAGAAATGAGCGAATACGTCGCTTCCACCTTCAACCTCGATAAATCCAAAACCTTTTTCTGCGTTAAACCATTTTACTGTACCTTGTGTCATGTAAAAAACCTCCATAAAATAAATTAAATAATATAAATCTTTCAACAGATAAAAAAATTCACATATTAGAAAAAGTATCGACAAACATTTCACGATCACTTTTTGTAATATGTGAATTCAATGTTTTCTTTTGAAGCAATTTAACTATTGAACTTAGTATATAACGTTTAATGTCATTTGTCCAGTAATGTACTTAGGTTATTTAAAATTCTTTTATTAACCGAATAAGTAGAAGCACTTAAGTCTACTGCTTTTCTTAAAGGTAACGCAGTGATACCAGCACTTGAAGACCTTAAATAGAGTGAATAGTCATTCATTTTATGGTATTCTTTTCTAAAATAAATCTTTGTTTATAGGGGTGGTTGAGATGCTTTTCAAAAAACAATTCGATGTTTCGACTAAAAGTGGGGTAATAATGGCGAATGGAAAGGTGTCTTTTCAAGGCGTGAGGTTAAATGTACATTGTTTCGTGGTAGATGGTGTCCTCATTGATACGGGATCACAGTCACTAGAGAACGAGCTCAAACCTTTCTTGAAGCAGCAAGAGGTGGAGAAGGTCATGATTACTCACCATCATGAGGACCATACTGGCTGTGCTGCTTATTTGCAGGAGCTGGGAAAACCCATTTATATGAAAGAACATTTTATAGATCACTGTCAAAAGAAAGCAGACTATCCGCTTTACCGTAAGCTTTTTTGGGGAAAGAGACAGCCATTTAAAGCTAATCCGTTAGGCGATACATTTACCTCTAAAAATGCTACTTGGGATGTTATCCCTACACCTGGTCATGCCAAGGATCATGTAGCCTTTCTCAATAAACAAACGGGTCAATTGTTTACAGGTGACCTTTATTGCCAAGAACGAACAAAGATTATACTTCGAGAAGAAAGTATTCCAACCATCATAGAATCCCTTCAACGGGTCCTCACCTATGATTTTGGGGATGTCTACTGCTGTCATGCAGGGTATTTAGAAAAGGGAAGAAGATACTTAGAGAGAAAGTTACATTATTTATTAGAGATGCAGCAAAAGATTTTGCAGCTTCACGCCGAGGGGAAAAGTGAAAAAGAGATTACCAGTATTATTTTTCCAAAGAAATATTCTATTAATCGGTTTTCTCTGGGTGAGTGGAGCTCCTTTCATATCATCCGGTCGGTTATTAACGAGCGGTAGTATGAAAAGGACTAATTACATAGTAGAGTCCTTGCCTGACGGGTGGACTAGCTTTTCGTGGTTTATATACAAGCCATATTTACTAATGTGATACTCTATTCGAGCAGAAATAGACCCTGCTAAAATACATTAAATAGAATACTTGCATAAGTCTACTCCCAAAAGTAGTTTTTACTCGATGAAAACCGCTTAATACCGTATGATTAAAGGAGGAAGGTGAATTTATTTGAAAGCTTATATTTTAAAATTATCATTTGAGCACGTAGATCCGAAGGTGTGGAGACGGGTTATTCTGCCGGCAGATGCGACATTTAATAGACTTCATGAGACCATTCAATACGTGACAAATTTCCGAAGCACGATGGAAGCTTATCATTCCTTTGGAATAGCAACAAACGATAAATACATTACGAATAATGAAACGATCTTACATGAGTATAAAGGAAAGAAGTACGAGGGTAGAGAGGTTAAACAGCCAACCCGTATCAAGATTGACTCGTATCTTCAGGAACAGGGTCACCTCATTTATAACTACGACTTCGGAGACGATTGGCGTATTCATGTAGAGTTAGAAGAGACAGTTGAGGATTACTATTTTGGTTTTCCTACTATATTAGAGGGAGAAGGAACTGCCCCACCCGAAGATGTCGGTGGTCCCCCAGGGTTTGAAGAGTTTAAAAAAATTATGGATAATCCAAATCATCCTGATTACTTACATATGTTTGGATGGGCAGAGCAACAGGGGTATAAACCATTTGATATAGACAGAACAAATGACTTGTTAAAATTTGTGAAATACAAAAAAACAGAATGGGACAAAATCGACCATGATAACTATCTTGTTCTTTCGGATAAGTATCGAGGTGTGAAATCCAGCCCACAAGGTGAGATAGAAGATAAGGAAACGGTATTAAAATATGTAGTTGCTTGTACCAACCTTTACGGGGTCATTGTTTTCCCTAAATTTCTAGAGATTTATAATGCACAAAACAATAAAGCATTGACGAGAAATGAATTATTGTCATTTGTAGATAATTCTTTGGAATCGCTACAAAATCAATCTGTACGTGTGGAAAAAGATGAATTCATACATACAACGATACGTCCCAATGACTATAAAATCATAAAGGATAATGCGAACGGGAAGCCTTATTATATCCCGGCAAAGGAAGAGCTTCTGCGCTATGCGGATGCGAACTATTATGAAGCAACAATCTATCAAGAAAAGCTTGCTTCCATGATGCAAAAGGATTTCTTTGGTGGCAGCTCCTTAATGATTAAAGAAAACATGGATCAACTAATCCGTGAGATGCAAACAGTTGGCAGCAGTATTAATATGGTTGCCCAGCAATTTGCGGTGCGTCATCAAATACAAGATCAAGAACTTTTTAATAAGTATGTACAGGCAATTGCCTTCGTATCTGTAACAACTCGCCTTTGGATCAATAGAGGACATACGCCTCACGAGATCACATTGATGGAGCAGCCAGACCTAAAAACAGCCTCAACTAAAGCAGAGACTACAAGAACTGATACAAAGGTTGGCCGAAATGACCCTTGTCCTTGTGGCAGTGGTAAAAAGTATAAAAAATGCTGTGGTAAATAAGTTAGAGAAAGAGATCAGGACAAAAGTTCCCTCAAAATAAGCGTAGTTGTTTTCCGTTACAGCGGACGCTTTCCGGGGGCACGGCTTAGGCCAACAGGATGTTGGTCAGGAAAACGTTGTCACACGATGTGACGTTCTTAGTTTTCCCTCCTTGAAATTCCCTCGCTGCGCTCAGTCCGGGGCTTTCAGCTCGTGCTTTTCCCCCAGGAGTCGCCGCTCTCCTCTCCAAACAACAATAATAGAGAGTTTTTTATTAAAATCGGTTACCACTATAGTAAAGACGTGAAATCAGCAACTTGATTTTACGTCTTTTAATTTATTGACTAGTTATATCCCAGCTCTTTTATATTTCAAAAAATTTCTCAGAATGCATTTTACCTTTATAATAGGTGCGTTCTGCAAAAGTAATGTTTTGGTTTTCGTCCATTAGCAAAACAGTCGAGGAGCGTGTACCGTAGTTTGGCATTTTGATAAAAAGAGGAGATAGGCTGCGTTCAAGCTCTATTCCCACACCAGTATCCGGAAGCTCAGAATCCTGTGCTACTTCTTCGTCTTTTAACAGCTTAAATAGAGGCTCTACCTCTATGTTATCTAATAGAAGATATTCATCTAATCTCTGCTTTCCTTTCTCCACTTTAGGCCAAGGGGTGTTCAAGGTGTGGTTGCTTAAGCTATGTGTACCAGGTGAAACTTCATTCATTTCATCCAGGATGTTGTTATAGTGGAACAATTGATGACTATCCCCAATGACAATATTATAGCCGCCATAGCTGTCTCTACTTTTCTTTAATTCCTCGATAAAGTCTAGTGGGTCTTGATGTCCGATCAAAAAGTCTCGAACAATATCTCCACGAGAAAGATGACCGGGCTTAAGCTGTGGATCACGAAAGTTTGTCAACGCAGCAAAGCGACCAGCTTTAGAAACTCCAAGCCATGTACCCATTTGCAGTAAATCACGTCCTGCAAGTATAGTTGGATGGTCTTCCCAAAAATGAGCCGGCTCAGTTGGACGCTCATAAAACTCATCACGATTGGCAACAACTATGAGGGGATAGTTAGGATGCACTTGAAATTGAAAATTAACGAGACACATAACGATTGCTCCTTTTTATACTAGTTTGTCAGAAGATCACAGAAACTCTACTTATATACTTATCTTATTATATCAACTCAAATTTAACGAGTGTCTGCTTTTATTAATGAAAAGTGGTAGGATAAAATGGAATAAACGATTTAATGGAGATGAACGATATTGAGTAATACACATATTTTTTCTAAACGAGAAGAGCTAGCAAATGCAATCATACATGGCGTTGGTACGCTTCTTAGTATAGCAGCACTTGTTATTTTGATTGTTTCATCCGTCAAGTATGGGGATGCATGGCATGTGGTGAGCTTCACACTGTTTGGAGCATCCATGGTGCTATTGTTTACGTCGTCGACCCTCGTACATGCTTTTCCGGCAGGGAGAGCTAAAGACTTTTTTGAAATCATGGACCACTCTTCTATTTATTATCTGATAGCAGGCTCCTACACACCACTTCTGTTTATAGTAGTAAAAGGGCCGCTTGGTTGGACGTTGTTTGGTATCATGTGGGGGCTAGCGATAGCAGGTACTGTGTTCAAAGCCTATTTTGTTAAGCGTTTTTTACATACCTCCACGATTCTATATGTAGTGATGGGCTGGCTAATAGTATTTGCATGGAAGCCCCTAATCACGAACATGTCTACAGAGGGCCTTGTTTTACTAGCACTTGGTGGCTTGCTATATACCGGAGGAGCAATCTTTTACGTGTGGAGAGGCTTTCCATATCATCACGCAGTATGGCATGTATTTGTTCTTGTAGCTGCTATTTTAGTTTTCTTCGCTATCATGACACTATTGCCTATTCCTGCATAACCAAGGAGGAAATCGCATGTATGACCCAACTGTCTTCGAAAATGTAAAGGTAGCATTTGAGAATCATGTATATGATCTAGACAACATAGAACGTAAAATTAATATAATCAACCGAACAGACCGGATGGACTTCTCTATTATAAAAAGAGATTTCTCTATTGAGTTTGTCCTATTCGATAAACCCGCAGTCTCAGCTGAGATTATTATAGAAGCTTCCTTGGAGGAGCTCGCATCAGAAATCTTGGAGACTCCGGGAAAGAATCCTGGCTGTACACTTCAGTTGAAATTTCAAAAAGATGTAATGGATGTGCCTACAGAGTGTAGGAGTATTGAGTTAGCCCTAAAGCAAATATGGGAAGGTGACATAACGATCAAGCAGCATGTGAGCTTTGAATACGGACACTTGGAGCAAAACTACGTAAATACAACTTTGCTAAGCTTCCAGCAAAAAATCAATGAGGATAACATGAGTGAAATAGAGGACTTCCTCGCTAGTGTAATCGAATCGTTGGAACTTCTTCATGATATTTAATGCGTCTGTATTATATATTGCAGGCTCTTTAATAGAAAAAGATTAAAGCAGCGAAAAGTAATGTTGTTACTTTTCAGTTGCTTCTTTTATTAGAGAAAAGCGATATGTCTATTTAATAAGTTGTCTAGATAGATTGGAGAAGGCGCGGGCTGGATAAACAAATATTCGCAAACGGTAAGTGATAGTCTAATATATTTATAGAAGGAAAGTATTTTAAAATGTATTGGATACACTTATTACAAATCTAGAAAACCCTTTGTTAATGCTAACTTTGAGGAGGTAATAACGCTTTACTAAATTCTTTTTAAAAAAGTTTTTAAAAAGTGTTGACTTATAATATAAACGAGAGTAATATTGTAGAAGTCGCCAAGAGGTAAACAAGTTTGGCTGACACAATGAACATTGAAAACTGAACATGCAAAACGTTAAGACATATAGCATCAACAAGCTTCGGCTTGATTGACGCAAAACAATTTTTGACATCATTTAATGATGATGCCAGCAAAACAAAATGAGCTTTTTAAGTTCTCTATTATGGAGAGTTTGATCCTGGCTCAGGACGAACGCTGGCGGCGTGCCTAATACATGCAAGTCGAGCGGATGATGAAGAAGCTTGCTTCTTCTGATTTAGCGGCGGACGGGTGAGTAACACGTGGGCAACCTGCCCTGTAGATTGGGATAACTCCGGGAAACCGGGGCTAATACCGAATAATCCATTACCTCACATGAGGAAATGTTAAAAGACGGTCTCGGCTGTCACTACAGGATGGGCCCGCGGCGCATTAGCTAGTTGGTGAGGTAACGGCTCACCAAGGCGACGATGCGTAGCCGACCTGAGAGGGTGATCGGCCACACTGGGACTGAGACACGGCCCAGACTCCTACGGGAGGCAGCAGTAGGGAATCTTCCACAATGGACGAAAGTCTGATGGAGCAACGCCGCGTGAGTGAAGAAGGTTTTCGGATCGTAAAACTCTGTTGTGAGGGAAGAACAAGTACGAGAGTAACTGCTCGTACCTTGACGGTACCTCATTAGAAAGCCACGGCTAACTACGTGCCAGCAGCCGCGGTAATACGTAGGTGGCAAGCGTTGTCCGGAATTATTGGGCGTAAAGCGCGCGCAGGCGGTCCTTTAAGTCTGATGTGAAAGCCCACGGCTCAACCGTGGAGGGTCATTGGAAACTGGGGGACTTGAGTACAGAAGAGGAAAGCGGAATTCCAAGTGTAGCGGTGAAATGCGTAGAGATTTGGAGGAACACCAGTGGCGAAGGCGGCTTTCTGGTCTGTAACTGACGCTGAGGCGCGAAAGCGTGGGGAGCAAACAGGATTAGATACCCTGGTAGTCCACGCCGTAAACGATGAGTGCTAAGTGTTAGGGGGTTTCCGCCCCTTAGTGCTGCAGCTAACGCATTAAGCACTCCGCCTGGGGAGTACGGTCGCAAGACTGAAACTCAAAGGAATTGACGGGGGCCCGCACAAGCGGTGGAGCATGTGGTTTAATTCGAAGCAACGCGAAGAACCTTACCAGGTCTTGACATCCCGCTGACCGGCCTAGAGATAGGCTTTTCCCTTCGGGGACAGCGGTGACAGGTGGTGCATGGTTGTCGTCAGCTCGTGTCGTGAGATGTTGGGTTAAGTCCCGCAACGAGCGCAACCCTTGATCTTAGTTGCCAGCATTCAGTTGGGCACTCTAAGGTGACTGCCGGTGATAAACCGGAGGAAGGTGGGGATGACGTCAAATCATCATGCCCCTTATGACCTGGGCTACACACGTGCTACAATGGACGGTACAGAGGGTCGCAACCCCGCGAGGGTGAGCAAATCCCATAAAACCGTTCTCAGTTCGGATTGTAGGCTGCAACTCGCCTACATGAAGCCGGAATCGCTAGTAATCGTGGATCAGCATGCCACGGTGAATACGTTCCCGGGCCTTGTACACACCGCCCGTCACACCACGAGAGTTTGTAACACCCGAAGTCGGTGGGGTAACCCTTTTGGGAGCCAGCCGCCGAAGGTGGGACAGATGATTGGGGTGAAGTCGTAACAAGGTAGCCGTATCGGAAGGTGCGGCTGGATCACCTCCTTTCTAAGGATATATTCGGAATACAGATCTTTATCTGTATCTTAACGTTTTGCAGTTCAGTTTTGAATGTTCATTCTATATGAGCATTTAAAGCTTTTTAACTTGTTCTTTGAAAACTGGATAAAACGACATCAAAAAAAGAAACAAACGCAAGATATTCAAATTGTGATCACTTACGTGATTGCAAGTGTAGTACTTTTAACTTTTAGGTTAAGTTAATAAGGGCGCACGGTGGATGCCTTGGCACTAGGAGTCGATGAAGGACGGCACTAACACCGATATGCTTCGGGGAGCTGTAAGTGAGCTTCGATCCGAAGATTTCCGAATGGGGAAACCCACTGCCCGTAATGGGGCAGTACATTTGCGTGAATACATAGCGCATCTGAGACACACCCAGGGAACTGAAACATCTAAGTACCTGGAGGAAGAGAAAGAAAATTCGATTCCCTGAGTAGCGGCGAGCGAAACGGGAAGAGCCCAAACCAAGAGGCTTGCCTCTTGGGGTTGTAGGACACTCTATACGGAGTTACAAAAGAATGAGCTAGACGAAGCGACCTGGAAAGGTCCGCAGGATAGGGTAAAAGCCCCGTAGTCAAAAGTTCATTCCCTCCAGAGTGTATCCTGAGTACGGCGGAACACGTGAAATTCCGTCGGAATCCGGGAGGACCATCTCCCAAGGCTAAATACTACCTAGTGACCGATAGTGAACCAGTACCGTGAGGGAAAGGTGAAAAGCACCCCGGAAGGGGAGTGAAATAGACCCTGAAACCGTGTGCCTACAAATAGTCAAAGCCCGTTAACGGGTGATGGCGTGCCTTTTGTAGAATGAACCGGCGAGTTACGATTACATGCGAGGTTAAGTTGAGAAGACGGAGCCGCAGCGAAAGCGAGTCTGAATAGGGCGAATGAGTATGTGGTCGTAGACCCGAAACCAGGTGATCTACCCATGTCCAGGATGAAGGTGAGGTAACACTTACTGGAGGTCCGAACCCACGCACGTTGAAAAGTGCGGGGATGAGGTGTGGGTAGCGGAGAAATTCCAATCGAACCTGGAGATAGCTGGTTCTCTCCGAAATAGCTTTAGGGCTAGCCTCAAACGTTAGAATCTTGGAGGTAGAGCACTGTTTGGACTAGGGGCCCATCCCGGGTTACCGAATTCAGACAAACTCCGAATGCCAATGATTTATGTTTGGGAGTCAGACTGCGAGTGATAAGATCCGTAGTCAAGAGGGAAACAGCCCAGACCACCAGCTAAGGTCCCAAAGTATTTGTTAAGTGGAAAAGGATGTGGCGTTGCTTAGACAACCAGGATGTTGGCTTAGAAGCAGCCATCATTTAAAGAGTGCGTAATAGCTCACTGGTCGAGTGACGCTGCGCCGAAAATGTATCGGGGCTAAACAAATCACCGAAGCTGTGGATTGATACCTTTGGTATCAGTGGTAGGAGAGCGTTCTAAGGGCGTTGAAGTCAGACCGGAAGGACTGGTGGAGCGCTTAGAAGTGAGAATGCCGGTATGAGTAGCGAAAGATGGGTGAGAATCCCATCCACCGTATGACTAAGGTTTCCTGAGGAAGGCTCGTCCGCTCAGGGTTAGTCGGGACCTAAGTCGAGGCCGATAGGCGTAGACGATGGACAACAGGTTGATATTCCTGTACCACCACCCCACCGTTTGAGTGATGGGGGGACGCAGTAGGATAGGGTAAGCGTGCTGTTGGTTATGCACGTCCAAGCAGTGAGGTGTGAGTGTAGGCAAATCCGCACTCTGTAACATTGAGCTGTGATGGCAAGGACGTATGTCCGGAGTTCCTGATTTCACACTGCCAAGAAAAGCCTCTAACGAGGTGGGAGGTGCCCGTACCGCAAACCGACACAGGTAGTCGAGGAGAGAATCCTAAGGTGAGCGAGAGAACTCTCGTTAAGGAACTCGGCAAAATGACCCCGTAACTTCGGGAGAAGGGGTGCTCTTTTGGGTGAATAGCCTAGAAGAGCCGCAGTGAATAGGCCCAGGCGACTGTTTAGCAAAAACACAGGTCTCTGCAAAACCGTAAGGTGAAGTATAGGGGCTGACGCCTGCCCGGTGCTGGAAGGTTAAGAGGAGTGCTTAGCGCAAGCGAAGGTGCGAATTGAAGCCCCAGTAAACGGCGGCCGTAACTATAACGGTCCTAAGGTAGCGAAATTCCTTGTCGGGTAAGTTCCGACCCGCACGAAAGGCGTAACGATCTGGGCACTGTCTCAACGAGAGACTCGGTGAAATTATAGTACCTGTGAAGATGCAGGTTACCCGCGACAGGACGGAAAGACCCCGTGGAGCTTTACTGTAGCTTGATATTGAATTTTGGTGCAACTTGTACAGGATAGGTAGGAGCCTTAGAGCCCGGAGCGCCAGCTTCGGAGGAGGCGTCGGTGGGATACTACCCTGGTTGTATTGAAATTCTAACCCATACCCGTAACCCGGGTAGGAGACAGTGTCAGGCGGGCAGTTTGACTGGGGCGGTCGCCTCCTAAAGTGTAACGGAGGCGCCCAAAGGTTCCCTCAGAATGGTTGGAAATCATTCGAAGAGTGTAAAGGCAGAAGGGAGCTTGACTGCGAGACCTACAAGTCGAGCAGGGTCGAAAGACGGGCTTAGTGATCCGGTGGTTCCGCATGGAAGGGCCATCGCTCAACGGATAAAAGCTACCCCGGGGATAACAGGCTTATCTCCCCCAAGAGTCCACATCGACGGGGAGGTTTGGCACCTCGATGTCGGCTCATCGCATCCTGGGGCTGTAGTCGGTCCCAAGGGTTGGGCTGTTCGCCCATTAAAGCGGTACGCGAGCTGGGTTCAGAACGTCGTGAGACAGTTCGGTCCCTATCCGTCGTGGGCGTAGGAAATTTGAGAGGAGCTGTCCTTAGTACGAGAGGACCGGGATGGACACACCGCTGGTGTACCAGTTGTTCTGCCAAGGGCATCGCTGGGTAGCTATGTGTGGACGGGATAAGTGCTGAAAGCATCTAAGCACGAAGCCCCCCTCAAGATGAGATTTCCCATTACGCAAGTAAGTAAGATCCCTCAAAGACGATGAGGTAGATAGGTTCGGGGTGGAAGCGTGGCGACACGTGCAGCTGACGAATACTAATCGATCGAGGACTTAACCAAATTGTTTGTTTCGATTAATGATGTCTTTTATCCAGTTTTGAGTGAACAACTCTGAGGGTTTCAAGGCGCAAGCAGTGCTAGGAAACGAGTGAGTGAATGAAGGAACGTACTTACGTACGTGACTGATTGAACGAACGAAGTTGACAACGCAATGCGAAGTGTATTGAAAGCCGAAAAAGTCTAGTGATGATGGCGAAGAGGTCACACCCGTTCCCATACCGAACACGGAAGTTAAGCTCTTCAGCGCCGATGGTAGTTGGGGGTCTCCCCCTGCAAGAGTAGGACGTCGCTGGGCACCAAAGGAAGTCGTCACCGAGTAATCGGTGGCGGCTTTTTTGTTTTGTCTTTTTTTAAAGTCTAAGGATAACCTCTATTTTACTAGAAGATTTAATCTTTCACCTGAAACCTCACATTATTTTAAACGAAACCATATTAATGTTACTCTAGTAATAGATAAATAAAGCAAGGGGGATACTATGTTCTTAGAGGATCTAACAAAAAAACTACAGCATAGCCAGCCACTATTTATTGGGGAGGAAACAGCTCTGCGCTCAGCTATTCTCCTTCCACTTGTGCAAGTGGAAGGAGAATGGCATATGTTGTTTGAGGTGCGTTCCTTAACGATGCGAAAACAGCCCGGAGATATTAGTTTTCCAGGCGGTCGTATCGACACTACAGATGCATCTCCATTGGAAGCTGCAATAAGAGAAACACATGAAGAGTTAGGAATAGACCCGACATCTATAAAAATTCTTGGTCAATTGAGCCCTTATATTGCTTCTTCATCTTTCGTAGTCTATCCGTTTGTGGCGACCATTGATCATCACCAAATCAAAAGTTTCAACAAACAAGAGGTTGAAGAAGTATTTACGATACCAATTAGCTGGCTCTTAGATTATGAGCCTTATATGCACACTGTCTCTGTTCAACCTATGCCACCGATGGACTTTCCTTATGAAAAGATATTTAATGGGGACAAATATCAATGGAGACCTAGAGACATTGAGGAATGGTTTTATGATTATAAAAACTATACAATTTGGGG
This sequence comes from Psychrobacillus sp. FSL K6-4046, assembly GCF_038624605.1. Lineage (NCBI taxonomy): Bacteria > Bacillati > Bacillota > Bacilli > Caryophanales > Bacillaceae > Psychrobacillus > Psychrobacillus sp. FSL K6-4046. Next base: position 3,378,601 of record NZ_CP152020.1, on the reverse strand, counting down.
ATTAACTGCACGAGTGTTAAAGCATTTTGTGGAAACAATCAGAAGTATTAATAGATAAGCAATAAACTCTAAATAGGTTTCTATTACGAATGATTCCAAGATTTAAATAGTATTTCAAAAAGATTCTCTATTGTTTAGAGGGTCTTTTTATTTTTATAGTAATGATTCCAAGATACTATACTTATTTAATTCTAAATACTTAGTTTTATATAGCTCGCTGTATTTCTTCTGAATCATTTTAGTGCTAAATACTAGACTTCCCTTTACCTTTCTATATAAAAAATGGAATATTATAGATAATGTAAGATTGCTAGAGGAGGAGAAATGATGTCTATCTGGTGGGGAATATTGTATAATAAAGAAAATTGGAAATGCTTCATTGTACCCGATTCAACGAGGGTATGCCTATGAAAATACTAGACGTAGACTTACTTCAAGATGGATTGCAACGTAATATAGCTATGCTGGAACGTTTGCAAAATGAAGTGGGGAATATTCAAAACACAGTTAAAGAACTAGTAGCAATGGAGGAGGTATTGAAAGGGGCTGGAGGTAGTGCAATCCGAGGCTTTTACTCGGATGTTCATTTACCTTTCCTTCATTTTTTCCTTGTTTTCTCCGATAGTTACAAGCAAAAGCTCCAACAAATTGAAGCTGCTCTTTTGTCGTTAGAACCAGATACGGCAGGGTATATCCTTGAGCAATTCTTAGAGGGAGAGTTGGAACAGGGACTGACGCTGATTGCCAACATAACGGAAAGACTTACAAACGAAGCAAACAGTATCATGGATACAGTAAGTGATATCGTTGCGCTACCTCATCTTAATGATAGTGAAGTACAAGAAGGAGTTCAAAATTCTAAAAAGAAACGTGACGACACGGTTTTACAGCTGCATGAATTCGATAGCTCTCAAACCACATCACTAACCACAGTCGAAGCAGATATTCAAACGATGGGCAATTGGCTTGTGGATATGGAGGGAATGTTTACATCAGGGGTAAAGGACATTACTTTCCAGCCGAGTCAGTGGAATGCAATTACGTTTGGAAGCGAGATTCGGACAGAGCTATTCCCGAAGGTATATTTAGAGCCTCATAAACTATGGGTAGATGAAAGAGACAAAATAATCGGCACGATGATCACTGCCAAAACCTTTCAAGCGCTAGAGCTGAAAAGGATGATTACAATTGATGAAAACGTGGGAGAGAATATCCAATACCATCAATATGCAAATGGTCTACTTATCAAAGAATACTCGGAAAACGGGACAGTATACTACGAAATCGTTTCTAAAGTAGAATACAAGGAAGAAGCAGTCCAAGTGGAGCCACCAAAAGAAAATAAACTGTTGGATGGTTTTCAATTTGTATTAGATCTAGCAGGGTTAATACCAGGAATCGGAGAAATAGCCGATGGTTTAAACGGAGTAATCTATTATGCTAGAGGAGATAAGTTAAACGCAGGTCTTTCCTTTGCAGCAATGGTTCCATTTTTAGGCTGGGGAAGTACCGGGACTAAAATTGTAAATAAAGGACGTAATTTTTTTCAGCCCAAAAATGTCCTAAACGATGAGATAGTAGAATCAGTGTCTACTTCCGTTTATCGTGATATGGTGAATAGTCCACTGATTGGTTCGCAGTCGCAATTAAATCTGTTTACTAGCTTACAGAATCGGACACCGTATACCAATAATAGTCCATTCATGTTCAACATGCCAACATCTAAAACTCCCAGTGGCGGTGTTCATCCAGAGATCCAGAACCCGAACGTTGCCAATAAGACTCCCGATTTGGACGGCAATGGAGCGAATACAAATAAAGGACAAGCATCTGCAGTCCAGCCGCCATCTAAAGGGAATACACCTGAAGCCAAAAGTGCGGTTGCCAGCCCTACTAAGGGGAATCCAAATGAGCAGATACAGGATCTGCCGAAGGTCGTTGGTGGCAATGGAGATCACATAAACCTTAGCAGTACTACGATACCAAATAAATCTACTAAAACAGTCACTACTCCAACGGCAAAAGCGAACAACCCAGCCCCAGTTAATAGTGGAAAAGCAAATGTGAAATCAGAGACACCAAATTCGAATATACTGGCTAAGCCAAAAGTTGTTGGAGGAAATGGAGATTACACAGTTCCTCCTAAAAATACGAAGACAATAAATACGCCATCTGCAAAAGTGGATACTACACCAACAAATAAAAGTATTGATAGTAATGTTAATTCAGATGTAAAGAGTGTGGATGTTGAGACTAAGGGTACGAATAAACCAGTAAATTCGTATTTAAAAAATATTAATGAGTTTTTATTGAAAAATAAGGAATTTGATGAGGTTTTAGATGATTATGCTACTGCTTATGCAGAAAAGGTAAATTCAAATGTTCCTTGGAAGTGGAGGAACATTCCAGGAGGGGATACACTAACGCAAAAACAATTAAAATTGATTAGAGAACGGGCAAAAGAGCTGGGAGAGGTACTCGATGTTCCTATGAAACCAAGAACAAAATATCCAGACTTCGAAAAAGCTGATTTAATTATAAAGATAGATGAAAAAGCAGTCGTTATTATGTTACCAAAAGAATATTGGAAGAAAACAGACCCAGAACAATTTAGTTGGCTTGATTCAAAAATCTTTGGTGGAAAACGTCCACCAGGGACAACTTGGCATCATTCTGAAATTGACGGTAGAATGGAATTAGTTCCTTTTGGAATACATAATTCAGTTTATCATTCAGGAGGAAGGGTCCAGGTGGATGGGCACATGGAAAAAGATAAAAAACTAGGAGGGGAAAAAAATGAAAGTAGATACGAATACCATTGTCTCACCGTTGCCAACGGATGGATTGCTGGACGTGGTCGAACATAGTTTAAGGGTTACATTTCCTGAACCATATAGAGAGTTTATAAAAAAAAATAATGGAGCTGTGCCAATTACAAACATCTTTTCTTCCAATGAAAATAATTATATTATTGAAAGGTTTCTCTGCATCCTTGAAGAAAGTGAATCTGATGAAATCAATGGGTGGTATGATATTGAAGTTACAATTACACAAATTGGTGAAAGGTTAACTGACGATGAAGACTTAATAGGAATGAATGTGGTTCCAATTGCAGCACTCTTTACAGGAGATTTTGTTTGTTTAGATTATAGCAACAGGGAAAATCCAACTGTGGTTGTTTGGTACCACGAAGAGTCTGAAGAATTTTCACCCGTAACTAAAACAGTTGCCCAAGATATATCTGAATTTTTCACGATGTTTAAAGAGTAGTTATTATTTTTATATTACCGAGGATGGCATTTAATTTAAATTTCAAAACACTTGATTGCATTTTATACGTCAAGTGTTTTTTGCTTTTTTTATAAGACAATTTTGCTTGATAACAAGAAGGAAGCTTATAAAATGCTAAAAGAGCTCCACTACATCCTTATAAAGGAAAGTTAAACCCATTTTATCCAATGGATGAGACAACTAGAGGTGCGTTTCAAATCTATAATTATCGGAAAATACGAGGAAAAGAAGCTTTAGGAGAAAGATAATATGAGCATATTGCCTGAGAGGCTAGACGAAGTTCTAGGAGAAGAAATATATAAACGTGAAGATAGCAATCTAGTACAGGATGCTTTAATAAGGCTAGGTGTAAACGCATCGGATACTTTCCAAAAATTTTATATCCAGTATGCAGGACCTTTTTGGGAAGAACATGTACCCTTTGAATTACTAGATATAGCATATGAAGAAAACAATATTGAATCATACACACTCATTTCTAGAAAAGATCATGGTTTTCCGAAGCAATATCTGGTTTTATGTGAAATGTCAGCAAATGCTATATTAGTACTGGATACTGATCAATAATAGGGGATGTTAGAAGTGTTAAAATATGTTATAAGTTAATATTTTTTTGAAATTATCAAGAAATAATGAAAAACATATCTAAATAATTGAAAGAAGTTGATGTACAAATGAGGGGAATAGAAAACTTAATGAATAGTATATGGTTTGGAGAAAAACCTAATCTATCCTAACCTGAAATCAATGAAATATTTTAAAAGCTGTAACAGAACGAGAAATTTTAATGAACTTAATAGAATTATTTAAATTAGGAAACTTTGTTCAAAAACCATTATTGATTCAACTATGAATCAAACAAAAGATGAAGCTGTCTTAAACTTATGTATTAGAGTGTTTCTAGCTATTTCAACTCATGAAGACTTAGAGAATTCGAACAACCTTGATTTTCTAGGAGGGGCAACCGAAGAAACTATAAACACTTTCGCATCTGGGGCTATAACCTCACTTTCTTTTCGTGTAATCCCACACCTTTTAGCCTTACTTGAAGAGTGGGAGGGTATTAGCGATACAACCATTATTATCAAAGATTCTATTGATTCTTTCCTGAATTTAGAAAATCTAAATAATGCAGAAGCAACAGTAGATGAAATTGGAGAACTATATTTTATGCTTTGTGAAGCCACCCAGAGAGAGAAATATTACTTTCAAGAAAACTTAGTTTTCCCGGGAGACTTAACAAAAAAATTAATACAGAGAGTAATGCTAGCAGTAAATAAAGGAGAACCGCTAAGAATGGAATTAATTCCTTCTTTACTGTCTATTTGGACAGGTGAAAGAGTGCCTGGAGATTACAACACCATCATTAATAGGGGTAATTATAAAGATTTCATCAATTATGTAAGTGTGATTTCCAATATAAAATGGGAAAAAGGTAAAAATACTTTTATGGACATAAAATATAAAAATACAACAGAGTTAAAGAATATTTATAGAAGGTGATTATATGTGGAGAGAGCAAGTTAGGCAGATTTCTCAAATAAGAGGGGAAAAACTCAATTTACCTACGAATAAAAATGAGTTATCAAGATTTCGTAAATCTGTAGAGGAAAAATTTGGTGAAGATATTTTGCCACAGCAATATTATGAATTTTTACAAACGATAAATGGATTTGAATTTAATGGACTTATAGTTTATGGAATTGACCCAAATTTTTTGGATTCTATACCACTAAATCAGGTGGATAGTTTTTTCGATGCCAATGAAGTATGGGAAGCGATTAAAGAGGAAGATGAGCTAATTTTTTTTGGAGATTCAGATATAGCCTGGTATTGTTATAATATTTCTAAAAAAGAATTTGTGGAACTAGATAAACCTTCAGGTGAGCACATGGAAACTTTTAATGATTTTAATCATATGCTGGAATCTGCTTTATCTTCGGCACTTAGCTAGCTCTAGGATCTAATGCTAATTTACTTGACTTATATTTTGATGATCTAACTATTATTTCTATAAAAGTTTAATAGTTATTAAACTTTGTTTAGCTAGGAGGCTTGGAAGGCTTTTTTATTTATGGTAAACATAGTGTTAGTCACCCAGATATGGCAGGGACTCTTAATTTAGAATAATGATAACCCTGTTATTCTAATTCCAAATAACTAATTAACTGAAAATTAATATTTCTTTCGAATCATTTTAGAGTTACATGGGAGTCCACACTTTACCTTTCAATATAAAAAATGGAATATTATAGATAATGATAGATTGCTATAGGAGGAGAGATTATGTCTATAATATGTAAGGAAGTGTTATATAATAAAGCAAATTGGAGATATTTAAGCCCTAATTCTATGAGGGCATGCCTATGAAAACGTTAGATGTCAACCTACTTCAAGATGGTCTACAACGCAATATGGCTATGCTGGAACGTCTAGAAACGGAAGTAAGTAATATTAGTGATTCTATTAAGGGACTTGTTGCAATGGAGGAAGCATTGAAGGGCGCTGGAGGCAGTGCAATTCGAAATTTCTACTCGGAAGTTCATCTACCATTCCTTCATTTCTTCTTTGTGTTCACAGAAAGATTCAAGCAGCAGCTCCAACATATAGAGACAGCACTCACATCGTTAGAGCCGGATACTGCTGGTCACATCCTTGAACAGTTTTTAGAAGGAGAATTGGAGCAGGGACTTACCCAGATTGGTACTTTAACTGAAAGATTCACCAACGATGCAAACAGTATTATGGAGACCGTCAGTGATATCGTTGCTTTACCACCGCTAGATGATAGTGAGGTACAAGAGGGAGTTCGAAATTCCAAACAGAAACGTGACAACACAATTACAGATCTACATCAATTTGATACTTCCCAAACTACATCATTAAGCACCGTTGAACAGAATCTACAAGAGTTAGGCTTATGGATAGTACTTATGGAAGGAATGTTTGGGGCAGGGGTAAAGGTCACTTCTTTCCAGTCCAGTCAATGGAAAGCCATAACTTTCGGTAGTGGGATTAGAACAGAACTCTTTCCTAAAGTATACTTAGACCCTAACAATCTATGGGTAGAAGAATATGAAGAGTTAATTGGAACAACAATCAATTCGGATACTTTTGAGACCCTTGAAGGGATGAAAGTCTCGCTAATTGAAGAAAACGTGGGAGAAAATATAAAGTACCATGCGTACGCAAATGGTTTAATCATTAAAGAAACAATGGATGGTGGAAAATCTAGCTATGAAGTTGTCTCCGAAGTAATATATAAAGAAAACGATCAAGCCGATGAACCGCAGGAAAATAAAGTCCTCGATGGTATTCAGTTGGGATTAGATATATTAGGACTGATACCAGTTGTGGGAGAAGTAGCGGATGGTGTAAACGGGATAATCTATACCGCTAGAGGAGATATGCTAAATGCAGGACTTTCCTTTGGATCGATGATTCCATTCGTGGGTTGGGGCACTACTGGAGCTAGATTTGCAATAAAAGGAGGCCGAGCAATAGAAGATGCTCGAGACGTCAATCGAGTTACGGAAAATGTTAAACCGGGATCTCAGGGGATGGACGACACTACATCATACTTTAGGGTTCAAGGTGGAGAAATGCCAAATGCAAGCCAAGTAAGGATTCAAGTCGACAATAATGGAAGAATGATCATTCCTAACAAGGATGCAAACTTAAACGTTAGCGCAGGGACTAGGGAACATGCCGAATATTTCTTGGAGAAAAGAGGCGCTGGTGCTGAAATTGTAGAGATTGAAGTGCCAAGATGGTTTGACGATTTTGTGCAAGAAAGCGCAATACCACAGTTTAGATATAAAAACAATCCACTTAATCAGGGAGGGACAGCACCAAAAGTGGTTGACCCTAGTACACCGGGAACATCATTTGAATTTCCCTCACCATGGATTGAGTGGCTTGAGGAATATGGTAAGATAAAGAAATAAAATACGAAACACTTAATACAACTGGGAGATGATACATTGTTTAACAAACCCAAATATGCTGAAAACATAATAGTTTTAGTTAAATACAACACATCATATAGATGGTTTGTTACAGATAAGGAAATATGGTTTCTAGATTTAAATAAATTAATATCTTCTTATCTGGAGAAAGGATTTGAAATTCCTAATCCTGATGACTTTTCTGACAGGTTTGATATGGCAGTAGTAAATGAAGATAATGTGGAAGATTTTCTACATGAAATCAGAGAATTAGAAGTAAGTAATGAAGAGTTAAGAAAAAGTTTAGTGCATAGAGAATATAGTCATATTTCAGATATGATACCTTCTTTATATGTTGATTTTGATGATAAGAAGCTTACTTCTTTTTATCCAGAACCGGCATCCTATGAATTATATGTACCGAATGGGTGGCTAGGGAAGTATGAACAATTCATGGAAAACATTCCGGTAGACTATCAATATTGGATAATCACTGGCGAAAATTTATTTCAAAAGGAGAATGACGATGAATAAAACAGAAACCTTTACTATAATGAAAGAAATGTTTGGGAAAGAGGGAAGTGAGGAGCAAGTAGAAGGGCTTACACTTATAATTGATGGTAAGCTGAAAGAAGTCTTTGATACTATCATCGATAAATCAGATGACTACAATAATTATACTGACGTACTTAGTAGTATAGTTGTACACGGGGTAAATGGAATTATTAATGAGCTAAAATAATTGCATGCTATAAGAGTTTATTGGGTCAAGTTGAAAAATAGTTAATAAATGAGATTATACAAAGAAACAAATAGCAGGGTGATTATGGTCAAATACCATCATTATCAATCTGCTTTTTTTTCTTTTTCTTCCATGGATTTAGAAAGATAAGGAATTATAAAGTTTAAAGATCATAAAATAAAACCTTGATCAGCCAAAGCTTTTCAAGGTTTCTTCCTTCTATTTATGCCTTTCTATTTGCAAAGTTAATTGGACTGCTACTTACCCTAAATTCTTTCAGCCTTCTTTTCGAAATACCAATGTAATCGATATTCACAAATCTCCCTCGTCCAATTAAAGATGATTTCATTCACATGTTTACTCACATCAAAGTTTAGAGCAAATTCTCCATCTACATATCGAATTTTCCCTTTTGAAGAATTACTCCATTTGGTCATAGGCATGCGACCAATTAAGGAAGCCGTTTTTTTATGATCTGGTACAATGGAATCGATTTTTCTTCTATATTCCTTAGTGGTTAGAAAATCAATAAAGTAGGGAGCAACAGTCTCTGCAGTGACTGGCTCAAACCAGTGATTTACCCCACGCGATAACATGTAGCTCAGGAGTACCATCTTATAGCTTTTAGTCATAGCTGTTTTTTCTACTTCTTCAACCCATTCCTGATAAAGGTTATACGCCTTTAGTTCTTGTTCGGTTAACTCCTCAGCATCCTTCAACATACCTACATAGGAGCCAAACTCACTTTTGACTTGGGTTGTTATGATTCCTGATTTTAAATGGTATTCTAGGTAGGAAGGACGGGTTCCTAGTTCCTCTTTTAATCGGAAGTATTCATAAATCATTCGTTGCTTGTGGCTAGCAGCTTTTTTCTCCATTTCTTTAATAAGGTCAATGATCTCCGTTTCTAATTCGATAGAGCAATATTCAGGTATAGCAGCTTGTATTGTATACAGGTTTGGTTTATCCATTTGCTCTGCTGAAAAGATAGACAGCTTCGTGTCTGCATTCCTATAATTTCCTATTAAATCAATAATGACACAATGCGTTTTTCCGTCAGCAAGACGCAAGCCTCGACCAATCTGTTGCGTGAATACTGCAACAGATTCAGTGGGACGGATAAAAAGAAGAGTATCAACTATGGGAATATCCACTCCCTCATTAAATAAGTCTACGGTAAAGATGATATCTAATAATCCATTCTCCAGTTCTTTCCTCGCATTTATACGTTCCTCTCGAGGAGTAGCACCGCTTAAGGCAACTGAATTATATCCTGCTCCAGAAAAATAATTGCTTAAGAAATTAGCTTGTCTTACAGAAGAACAAAATCCAATCGTTTTACTTTGTTTACGGAGCTTCCAGGCCTCTAATATTTTCTTAGCCATTTCTTCACGTAATTGAAAGCGAGCTAATTCGTCCTCATCGTATCTATTTCCTAGCCAACGAATTTGAGAATAGTCCGTTTCATCATAGACCCCATAATATCGGAAGGGAGCTAACCAGTCCCGCTCTATCGCATCAATGAATGGAATGCGAATGGCTACATTTCCATCACAAATACTGTAGACATCCTTATTATCTAAACGGTCTGGAGTAGCTGTGATACCTAATAAAAATTTGGGATTAAAATATTCGATAACCCGCTCATAGCTTGGTGCAGCAGCATGATGAAATTCATCGACAACGATTAAATCAAAGTCATTTGAGCTGAATTGATCGAGGTGATACTGCTGGGAAAGCGTATGAATAGAAGCAAAAATAAAATCTGCATGTACATTCTTTTCAACTGCGTTGTACATGCCGGCTGACTGGTTAGGGTGGACATGTAGAAAAGAGTTTTTTGCTTGGTATAATATTTCCTCTCGATGTGCGATGAAAAGTACCCGTTTAAACTGTTCTGCGAAAAAAGCAGCCAAATAGGTCTTGCCTAAACCAGTAGCTAGAACGACAAGAGCCTTGTCATAATCATCTTCTATCGTTTTCTTTAGCGCTTGCAGTGCCAATACCTGAGCGGGGCGAGGAGTAAGCTTACTTGGTCCAGTCGTGTATTCTTCTTTGGGATCAATAACCATCGACTCTCCATTAGCTGTACCGAACATGATCTCCTGTTCCTCATTTGCTGACCAGGTATTACTAATCGCTAAATCCTTGTTCACTTTGTTATAGGCCTCTTGGTAGCCTGATAAAGTTGCTGTGTTTAAGGAAATAGTTGAGGCTGAATAAAATAGCTTCATAAATTCATTTGTTGCTTCCTCAAAAACAGTTCCACTTACTACAGCAGGGGCATAGAGATTCCATTCTATCCCATTATGTAACGCAGAGGAGGATAAATTAGAGGAGCCAACAATCAGGTGACTATCTTCATTAGAACGAAACATATAAGCCTTTGGATGAAAGGAAATTCCATTACTTCTATAGATTCTAACCTCTGCATGAGGAAGTTCCTCTAGTAAGAGCTTAAGTGCCTCGGGCTGAGTAATGTATAAATAGTCACCAACTAGTAGCTTAAGCTCTGCCCCACGTAAACTTGCCTCCTTTAAAGAAGGGAGTACATGCTTCACGCCTGATTTCATAGCGAATGCAGTAATCCAGTAAATACTAGTTGCATCGCGAGTAAGAATTTTCAAGTCCTCGATCAGATTAGATGTGATGAGTCTTAGCTTACTCATCCTCAACCTCTATTAAATAGATTCCTTCGTTAAATCCTCCGCGCTTCTCCTTTTTGGCAAGGCGAATTTGCTCAAGCTCCTCATAGGTAGCTTCATGAATAGGAAGAGCTGCATGGATTAATTCTAGTATATCTGCCAGCTCCTCAAGTGCGTCTTTGCGGTTATCCGTTGCTTCAAATTCCTTCACTTCTTCAAATAGTTTGTTTTTTATTTCGGTTAAATGCTCGGAATTATCTAAAATGAGCGTGGAAAACTTACTTCCAGATTTCTCGATTACCTGAGGGATTAGGTCACGTACTAGCTTGTTGTAAATTGGCATAATTGTTCCTCCTTACTATTGATTTAGTTTGCTACTGTTGATATTAATCTTAAACCTTTCGTCTATATCTTTACAAATGTCTGTTTAACCTATTACCTGCTGCCTATAATAGGACGGGCTAATATTATGATTGGCCTTAAACAGCTTAGAAAAGTAGTTGGCGTCATTAAAGCCACTTTTTGCTGCTATTTCGTTGATAGTTAGGTTGGTCTCCTGAAGTAGCTGCATGGCATGGGTGAGTCGTTTCTTGGTAACGTATTGCTTGAAGGTTGTAGCGTTTGTTTTCGAGAAAAGCATACTTATATAACTAGGACTGATTCCTAAAAAATCTGCGAGTTGATCAAGGCTAAGCTTATCGTCTGTATAATGGAGGTCGATGAAGTCCAGTGCGGCATTTACGTAGTCGAACTGGCCTTTTTCTTTTTGTTTTTCTACCTGATTCATTATGTCCTGACAGAGGAGGACGATTTCCTGGATAATCGTGTAAAGGACTGGATGATTTAGAATGAGTTCAAAGAGTTGATTGTAGCGATGTTCCAAATCTATTCGTTTCTCCATTTGGTATTTAAGCATGAATCTCCGAATTTGTGCGAGAATACTAGTCAAATGGATGCGAATAGTGTCCGGATGATAATAGGTTTTGATGGTAGAGATGCTATATAAAAAATGCTTGATTGTCTGGACGTCATTTTGCTCTAGGCTCGACATCCAAAGTCGTTGCTGTTCCATTGTTAAAAATGGGTCCAAACTTTGAAAGGTAGGAAGTTCGCTCACAAGAAAAAGTTGCCCGAAACCATGTTGAAAACGTAGTTTTAGAGTTTCCTTTATAGCTTGGTACATATCCTTTACGGATTTTCTCGGTAAATCATAGATAGCTATATTTAAGTTGGCATTCTGTGTGTTAGACCATTCCCTTATAATTGCCTTTGCTTTTTTACGAAGCTCCTCCAGAGTTTCTTCCGTTGAGAACGCCACAATACGCTTAGAGAGGGGGAAAAGGGTCAAATGATTTAGAGATTCTAACCAATGGAAAAGCGGTTCATTATGCTCCAAAATCTCAGACTCTAACATCAGACAAAATGTAAACTCTTGCTCTATCACATATTGATCTAAAAATAAGGAAGGGTAAATCGAATGCTCTCCTACTAAAGGTAGATTCTCTTGTTGTGCTTTCAATTGATTTCTAACTGCATGAGTTAAATATTGTTTAAGCAAGCTTAAATCTAGTGGTTTAACTAGTAGGGTGAGCGCTCGCAGGGAAAGTGCTTCTAAAGCATGCTTAAAAAGTGGCTCTGCAGTCATCCCAATAATGTGAGGGGAATGAAGCGATAATGCTTTTCTCAATCGATTCGAATCACCATGAGCAAGTAACTCCATTTCGATTAAAATAATATCTGGGCTCTCGGCCTCGATCTGCTCCACTGCCTCGTTAAAATTTCCTGCCTCAAAAACAGTCATAACATTTAACTGATATCGCTTGATAAACCACTGGATACCATTTCTTTCCGTTTGATCCCTGTCAATAATTAAGAGCTTCACTCTGTTACACCCCCTACTAGTTGTACTTATTTAACTTTAAATTAACATTGAGGTATTTTCTTATCATTTTATACATTGATTCATAAAATCATAAATTATTCCCTATTTATCTTTATAAAATTCCACCTCATCTAATAAAATTCCTTTATTTTAAACCTGGATTATATATATATTATTTTTTCTGAATTTTACAATTGGTAAAACAGAGGGATTTGTTTATAAGACCCTTTCATTAAGCGTATTTTTATTATTTTAAAGGGAGTGTTGTGTGATGGAACATGTTATGCAAAATATTAAAGCACCAACAGGGAGTCAGCTTTCCTGTAAAGGATGGACGCAAGAGGCGGCAATGCGTATGCTCATGAATAATTTGGACCCAGAGGTGGCTGAAAATCCGGATGAGCTAGTCGTTTACGGGGGAATAGGAAAGGCAGCCCGAAACTGGGCGAGCTATGAACAAATAATTGAGTCGCTGAAAAAGCTAGAAAATGATGAAACGCTACTCATTCAATCGGGTAAGCCGGTAGCGGTGTTCCGTACGTATGAGCACTCGCCACGAGTATTGATTGCGAACTCTAACTTGGTACCAGCTTGGGCTAACTGGGAGAACTTTTATGAGCTAGAGGATAAGGACTTGATGATGTATGGCCAAATGACTGCAGGTAGCTGGATATATATTGGTGCTCAAGGAATTTTACAGGGAACTTATTTGAGCTTTGTAGAGGCAGGTAAAAAGGTGTTTGGTAGTGCAGACCTCCGCGGAAAACTAATTTTAACAGGTGGTATGGGTGGGATGAGTGGTGCTCAACCATTAGCAGGGAAAATGGCAGGGGCAGTGATCTTGGTTGTAGAGGTCGATAAAAAACGGATTGAACGGAAAATGAAGGAAGGCTATTGCGATTATTTAGTAGAAGATTTAGATGTGGCACTGAAAATGGCGAAGGAGTTACAGGATAAGAAAGAGCCAGCATCCATTGGGTTAGTTGGAAACTGTGCGGATATTTATAGAGAAATATATGAGCGTGGAATCGTTCCAGATCTAGTGACAGATCAAACAAGCGCACATGATCCGTTAAATGGATATATTCCAAATCATATGTCTTTAGAAGAGGCACTTAAGCTTCGTAAGGAAGACCCAAAGGCATATGAGCATAAGGCAAAACAGGCTATGGCAGATCATGTTCTGGCCATGCTCGATTTCCAAAAAGTTGGATCAGAGGTGTTTGATTATGGTAATAACATTCGGAAGTATGCACAGGAGATGGGTGTAGCGAATGCTTTCGACTTCCCGGGATTTGTGCCAGCTTATATTAGACCTCTGTTCTGTGAGGGGAAGGGCCCTTTCCGCTGGGCTGCATTGTCCGGGGATCCAGAGGATATTTTAAAGACGGATGCGCTGGCTAAGGAAATGTTTGCAAAAGATGAGGCGCTTGTAAACTGGATTGATATGGCACAGAAAATGGTGAAGTGGCAAGGTCTCCCTGCTCGAATCTGTTGGTTAGGCTATGGTGATCGCCACCGCTTTGCGCTAAAGGTAAACGAAATGGTCGCTTCAGGAGAACTTAAGGCTCCCATTGTGTTTGGGCGAGACCATCTAGACTCAGGCTCTGTAGCATCCCCTAATCGAGAAACAGAGGGAATGAAGGACGGCTCTGATGCAGTTTCTGATTGGCCGATCTTAAATGCGCTAGTGAATGTTGCCGGTGGAGCAAGCTGGGTGAGTGTACATCACGGGGGCGGAGTAGGAATGGGATATTCCCAGCACGCCGGTCAGGTGCTTGTGGCAGACGGCACGGAGATGGCAGCAGAAAAAATTAGCCGAGTACTCATATCGGACCCTGGGCTAGGAGTTGCACGCCATGCGGATGCTGGGTATGAAATTGCCATTAAAACTGCCCAAGAGAAGAATGTTCATATACCAATGCTAAACAAAAAAGGATGAGGATACATGACATTACTAATCACAAATGCCAACCAATTAATTACACTAGCATCGGCTAGTAAAAAAGCACGCACAGGAAAAGAAATGAGCGAGCTTAACATTATAGAAAGTGGAAGTATGTTAATAGAAGATGATCGCATTGTCGCTGTCGGTACAAAGGAAGAGCTTCAGGAGCAGCATCCTGAGCTCATCAAGCAAGCACAGATTATAGATGCATCAGGCCATATAGTTATGCCGGGTCTAGTAGACGCCCATACGCATCTTGTCTTCGGAGGAACTCGTGAAAACGAATTCCAAATGCGTTTAAACGGTGCTACCTACATGGAAATCATGAATGCTGGTGGAGGAATTCATGCGACCACAAAGAAAACGAGAGAGTCATCGTTCGATCATTTATACGAGAAAACATATAATCATCTAAATGATTTTCTTCGCCACGGGGTAACGACGGTAGAAGCGAAAAGTGGCTACGGGTTGGACTGGGAGACCGAGCAAAAACAGCTACTTGTTGCAAAGAAGCTTCAGGAAAATCATCCGGTCGACGTTGTTCGAACGTTTATGGGAGCCCATGCGGTACCTGCTGAGTACAAAGCAAATCCAGATGCGTTTGTCGATCTGATTGTGAATGATATGATTCCAATGGTTGTGGAGCAACAGTTAGCAGAGTTCAATGATGTTTTCTGTGAGAAGGGAGTATTTACTCCAGAGCAGTCTCGTAGGATTTTATTAGCAGGCAAGGAGCACGGGCTTATCCCTAAAATTCATGCAGATGAAATTGAACCATATGAGGGGGCGGAGCTAGCAGCAGAGGTTGGAGCCATATCTGCAGAGCATTTATTGGTAGCATCGGATAAAGGAATACAAGCAATGGCGAAGGCTGGAACTGTTGCTGTTTTATTGCCAGGGACAGCATTTTTCCTGAAGGCAGCTTCTGCTCGCGGAAGGCTAATGATAGATGAAGGGGTGCCAGTTGCTATATCCACTGATTTTAATCCAGGTTCTTCCCCAACAATATCTATGCCTTTTATCATGAATTTAGCGTGCATGAACATGGGTATGACAATGGAAGAGGTAATCACTGCGACTACTATTAACGCAGCCTATGCTATTAATCGTGGAGATGAGATCGGTTCTCTAGAGGTGGGTAAGAAGGCAGACGTACTTATTCTAAATGTAGCAAACTATCAGCAATTGCAATACTTCTACGGGATGAATCATACAAAAACTGTTATCAAAAATGGAAAAGTAGTTTGGGACAACGGAGTGATTACCGATGGACTATAATAAAGCTCCGATAGAGCACTCGCCATTTGATTGGCAAAGGACAGTACATCAGGATATGAAAGTAAAGGATTGGATAGTTCCTCAGTGGCAAAGTGAGAAAAAAGATTGGAATGTAGTGCTTCTAGGAGCACCGCTTTCCAGATCCTCTATTAGTGTTTCAGGAGCCTCCGAGTTTCCAAATGCCTTTCGCCAATCGTGGGAAAAATTCTCAACCTACTATATTGATGAAGATATAGATATTCGTGAGTTAACCGTAGCAGATATCGGAAATGTAAAGATGCATGTTACTGATATTTTGCGCTGCCATCAACACATCGAGGATGCGATGGAGAGTGTCGCAGAGACTTATCCAAATGCACTGAAGGTGACCATTGGTGGAGACCATTCGGTAACGGCAGCAACTATTCGTGGACTAAAGAAGGTAATGCCAGAGAAGAAGATTGGTATTTTACAGTTAGATACTCATTTGGATTTACGTTCGACAGATGACCACGGTCCGACGAACGGAACCCCCATTCGTCAATTAATAGAGGGTCGAGTGATTGAGGGAAAGCATGTCTATAATATTGGATTGCATGGGTTTTATAACGCTCCTTCTCTAATCGAGGCAGCAAACGATTATGAGGTTCATCGTGTTCGTTTAAAGGAACTGCGTCAAAAGGGTATCGAGCAAACGATACAAGATATACTATCCGTTTTGATGGAGCAGGTAGACTTTATTTATGTAACGGTAGATATGGACGTTCTGGATATTTCATACGCTCCTGGTGTCCCAGCCTCTACTCCAGGTGGCATGAGATCTGATGAGCTATTCGAAATTTTGTATGAGGTCGGGAAATGCGATGGAATAGGAGCGATCGACTTTGTATGCATTGATCCAACGAAGGATAATTCGGTGGAGGCAACTGTAAAGACAACCACCTATGCCTTTTTAACATTTTTAGCATCTTTTTATCAGCATCGAGTGAAGAGATATTAGGCCTTATAAGGCTTAGATGAAGCACAGTCGGATAGAGAACTGTTTTAAAGAAAGCGTTTGGCTGCCTCTAGTCAAACGTTTTTTTGAAGAGACCCAGCAGCGTGCCATCTTTTTAGATAGGGGTAGCTCTAAGTGTTTCTTCGTTATATATTCAGTCATGAATAAATGGATTTCTTTGAATAATTATCTGAAAAATTAATCTTTTTTATATAATTTCGCGTATAATAATAGTAAATGGGACAGGGAGGAATTGTATGATTAAAAGGATATCCACTGCGTTTACCCAATATAAAAATAAAATTTCAAGGTTTACAGAATCCATTTTTATTCTAGGAGAGAGGACAAAGGAAGAAGTCACGGAAGAGAGTCGAAGAGCCATCCGGCATATGAAAAGGATGTATCAGTATGATTGGTATGTAGATTTCAAGAGTCAATTTGAACAGGATTGGGATCATCACCCGGAGATTTTACAATTTATGAGCGGAGTAGACGTTAAATCTTTAAACAACGAGGAGAGCAAGAAGAATTTTTTAGAAAGCTTTCATCAGCTATTGGAGAATTTAAAATGGACATAATAAGCTAATCCAAAAAGAAACGAGACTTTCGTTATTCTTTTTGGATTTTTGTTTGTACAAATAATGAGGAAAGAGTAGCGTAGGACGATCGAAATCATTCTAGATGAATCATCACAGAGCCCATACGAAGGGAGAAAGTGCCCCATAAAGCGAGTCGTAGCGCCCGTAAAAAGGAGAAAATCGCCCATAAATTCAACTAGCGCCCGTAAATATGCGCAGGGCGCCCATACGAGGGGAGAAAGTGTCCCATAAAGCGAGTCAGCGCGCCCATAAAGAGGAGAAAATCGCCCATAAATTCAAATAGCGCCCGTAAATATGCGCAGGGAGCCCATACGAGGGGAGAAGGTGTCCCATAAAGCGAGTCGAAGCGCCCATAAAAAGGAGAAAATCGCCCATAAATCCAAATAGCGCCCGTAAATATGCGCAGAGCGCCCATACAAAGGCAAGAAGTGTCCCATATCCATAAAGCAATACCGTTACGTCCATAAAATCGATTACCAACCCAGTATCAAAGGAGGCGATATCCCTTGATACAGCGGTGATCATCTAAACAACCAACCTAAACCCGGAATCCATGCTAGACATAGGTTTAATAAAAAAGACTGGTGGTATTTGTAATTAACACTACCAGTCTTTTGATATTTTTATGTTGTGGAATTAATAGACATTTGATGAATTATTTCTCAATCTAGTATGATATAAAGTCTTTCCTTTCTCTGAATTTTTTAGTTGTTT
The DNA here is from genome assembly GCF_038624605.1 of Psychrobacillus sp. FSL K6-4046. Classification (NCBI taxonomy): domain Bacteria; kingdom Bacillati; phylum Bacillota; class Bacilli; order Caryophanales; family Bacillaceae; genus Psychrobacillus; species Psychrobacillus sp. FSL K6-4046. The sequence continues at coordinate 3,360,579 of NZ_CP152020.1, read as the reverse complement.
TGAACGAAAACTTCTATTTTTTTATTTAGAGGGTTTGTTTTTTGAAGTTTTGGGGCAATACTCTAAAGAGTTTACGAAAAGAGGTACAAAGGAGGAACTTTATGTTCAAGGTTAGGACTATTTTATTTGTAGTGCTATTGATGTTGACCACAAACACAGTAGCGCATGCAGAGAGTCTATTCTCCCCTATAACTCAAGAGGATGAATCGATTTTTCTTACCGACACTTCAGACCACAGGAATCTAGTAGACAAAAAAACTGACTTAGAGAACGATATGGACGACTTTAATATACATTTTGATGATTTATATGCAATGAAATTGCTTATGAAGCTTCGTTCAGAGCCAGTAACTTATACGGTTGCCGAGGGGGACAACCTCTATAGAATTGCCCTTGCAAATGATTTGTCACTCAATGAACTTATGGATATGAATAATATAACAGGAGATTTAATATTTCCGGGAGACGAACTCATTGTAAAGCAGGGGACAGGAGACTTAGAGGACACACCGAAAAGACAAGTAATGGGAGTTACTGCCCCACCAATTGAACCAGTAGCTCCAAGTGCAGCTTCAACACCGAATACAGCTTCTACAAAAGTTGCTACATCAGCGCCAGTTGTAACAGCAGAACCTAAAACAGAAGGCTCTGTTGAAATGACGATGGAAGCCACAGCATACACAGCCTACTGTACAGGATGCTCAGGAACGACTGCCTATGGAATTGATCTAAGGGCCAATCCAAATGAAAAGGTAATAGCCGTTGACCCTCGTGTTATACCCCTGGGGACAAGGGTATGGGTAGAGGGCTATGGTGAGGCAATCGCTGGAGATACTGGCGGGGCTATCAAAGGGAATAAAATTGACGTATTTATCCCATCCTATGATAATGCAATACAGTGGGGTAGAAAACAAGTTAAACTCATCATATTAAACTAACGTAAAAAACCCATGTAATTTTACATGGGTTTTTATAGTTACATACTATATAAAAAGTACTTGAGAAGATGAATAGAATAAAGGATAATGAAAAATTAATATGACTAATAAAGGGTGGCATTCAAATGGATGAAATACAAATAAATAAGCATCGAAAAACACAGGAAAATAAAGGCCGACTGCTAGTAAAATGTCCAGACAAACCTGGAATAGTGGCAGTATTATCGACCTTTTTATACAAGCATGAATGTAACATCATTGAGTCTAGTCAGTATTCAAGTGACCCAGAAAACGGAACATTCTTTATACGGATTGAATACCATGGTCTCCAGTTATCTACTAGAGCGGAGGATATGGAAAAAGATTTTAAACAAATAGCGCTAGCACATGGAATGGAATATAAGTTTTCCTATCCTGCAGAACGCATTCGTTCGGCAATTTTTGTATCCCGAGAAACTCATTGCCTAATAGAGCTTTTATGGGAATGGCAAAATGGGGACCTCGACACAGATATAGTGGCAGTCATTAGTAATCACGAAACTGCCCGTCCAATGGTAGAGGCACTAGGAATCCCCTATCATTATATTCCGGCTAATAAGGATATTCGTAAGCAGGTGGAGGAAGAGCAAATCCGCTTGATGCAGCAGTATGATGTAGACTTACTTATTTTAGCTCGATATATGCAAATACTAACTCCAGATTTTGTTGCTCATTTTGAGAGTCGCATCATTAACATTCATCACTCCTTCCTACCTGCCTTTATAGGAGCAGGTCCTTACGAACGTGCATATGAGCGTGGAGTAAAGCTGATTGGTGCCACTTCTCACTATGTAACGAACAATTTGGATGAGGGCCCAATTATCGAACAGGACGTAGAACGGGTAGACCACCGGGATGATGTAACGGAACTTAAGAAAATTGGACGTAAAATCGAAAGACGTGTACTTGCGAGAGCTGTAAAATGGCATCTTGAAAACCGAGTAATCGTAGAGGGCAATAAAACCATTGTATTTCATTAATAAAGAAAGCTTCGAGGTATTGATCTATTTCAATACTCCGAAGCTCTTATTTTTTACATGAAATTAATTAAATCATTTTTTTATTTATAGCAGTTAGTTAAGTTTTTCAGCCTATATATTTCCTTTAGCTAGCCATGGTAAAAATCCATCTAGAAATCGTTCGGTTGCTGGCATGAAGTAGGAGCCAAAATGATAGTCAGGGTCTAGGGTAGTAATAATCCAAGTTCCATTAGTGCTCACCTTGTCGACGTAAAGGACAGCACCACCATCCTCGGTCGTAATAAGTTTGTGAGAACCTTCCACTGGCCAAAATACACCGTGCTGGTGCCACGTAGCATCTCGCAAAGTTATATAGTTGAACAAATCATACTCCGGGTCAGCTAGCACTAATCCACTATTTGCATCCTTTTCAAGCCACCACCAAAAATTAGTTTCTCGTTCCTCCCATTTTTGGTTTGGAAGCCATTCCCAAGGCTGCGGTCCAAAGGCTACAACGATTCCTCCCGCATTTGCAAAAGCATGGATTTTCTCCTTCGAAGCCATCAATAAATGTTCATTTAGCTGTGAAGGTACAAACAAAACATCTATCCCTTCCAATGAATCATTTTGGAAATCTGGGAAGTAGATTAGTCTGTCTATATATTGTTTATATTTTGGTTCATTGAATGTTCTATGATGAGGTGCATGTCCACTATAAACTACAGCAATTTTTCTCATTTGGAGCTGACCTCCTTTTGTAGTGCCTTATATTCATCTTGAATCCATTGTAAGAGCTGGATGCTGATACGATCCGTTGATTTATTTTGCATGCGATGAGCAAAGAGATCACGACCAGAATGAACTAAAATTGTTCCCTTCGTTGACTGGCGATCAATATATGTAATAGGCATTCCATCGCGGAAAGTTAGAAGCACCTCTGCACCATTTGGAACAGGGGAGTGAGTCACTCTTGCGAAGAAGCCGGCCACTCCTTTGTTGTAGGTCATATCATCGGTATCTACTCCCTTAAAAATAGGATGATCTATTTTCTTGAAAACATGGTAATCTTCATGGCTTTCAATCGTTCTAGGTGTAAAGATAGGACAGCCAGGAAGCCATTCTCTAAATAAGTGCCCACCGAATATGACAACTTTCCCTGCTTCTAAAAATTCTTCTATAACTGCTTTATGTTTATATAAGTACTCTTGATCTGCAAAATCGTGCACGACTATACAACAGTACGGCTCTAACGGATGCTCGGTTAATTGATATTGATCGATAATCGTAAAATGTTCGTTCATAAAAGAATTGGTACGGTTGGACAATCCAAACGCATGACCTGGATCCAAATAGAGTATGTTATTTATGTTAGTCAAAAAGAGCCCTCCATCGCTTGAAATAATTGATAACTATTCTCATTTAATTGCATCATAACATATGCACCTTAAAAATAAAAAGGCAAAATTTTACTATATTGCATTCTGAATATTGTTTTTTTATTAAGCATTCTTGACCTTTCGGGATATTTATTATAAGTTAGTTAGGTATTGAAAATGATTCTCAATGAGAATGGAGACAAATATAATGATGAAACGACCATATAGATACATAATTGCCTCTGCTTCTATCGCATTATTATTAGCAGGTTGCGGTAATGATAATGAAGTAAAAAATAAGGATTTAGAGGCTAGTCAAGAAACAAAGATAATTGTAGACGAATTAAATAGAGAGGTAGAGATTCCTGGAAAGCTAGACAGCATTGTAATGGGAGGGATACTACCGTACTTCTCCACATGGTTTATCGCTACCAATTCTACTGAAGAGATTGCAGGTATCCATCCAAATTCTTATAATGCAGCTTCTCACTCTATTTTAAAGGAAATTTCTCCATCTATACTAGATGCTAAAACGAACTTTATTGAAAATGGGGAAGTAAACGTAGAAGAGCTACTTTCTTTAGATCCAGATGTCTATTTTGAGATTGCTAACCAAGAAAAAACAGTGAAAAAGCTTGAAGATACAGGAATAACAACTGTTGCGTTAGACACTGCAACCGATTCACTTAATCCGTTAGATACATTAAATCGTTGGTTAACTTTAACAGGAGAAATTACTGGTATAACAGATCGTCCTGACGAGATTATTGCTGAAGGTGAAGAAAACCAACAAATGATTTACGACACGCTCGATGAAGCAGGTGTCAAAGAGAAGGACATGCCACGTGTGATGGTATTGCAATACCATAATGATGGAGAGATTTCTGTGGCAGGAACGGGAATGCACGGAAATCGTTGGCTGAACTCCACTGGCGGAATAGATGTAGCAGCCGAAGAGGTCGATGGTATTAAAGCAGTAAATATGGAGCAAATTTATAAATGGAACCCTGATATCATTTATATTACTAATTTTACGGAAACTCAGCCTGAGGACTTGTATAACAACGTTTTTGAAAGCCAAGACTGGAGTGAAGTAAAGGCCGTTCAGGATAAAAAGGTTTATAAAATGCCGCTCGGTATCTATCGCTGGTATCCACCAAGTGGAGATGCACCATTGATGCTAAAATGGATGGCACAAAAAAATCATCCTGAGCTATTTACGTATGACATGAACGAGGAAATAAAAGACTATTACAAACGCTACTATAATTATGAGCTATCGGATATGCAAGTGGATGAAATCTTAAATCCACCATCGGAAGCAGCAAAATACTAATAAAAAGGTGTCTATATAATGAAGTCTAAATTAATCAAGATATTACTTTGGACATTGCCTATCATAGTTGGGTTGATTTCGATTGGGGTAGGTCGGTATCAAATTGATTTCGTTGTTCAAATCAAAATACTGCTCTCTCAAATAGTACCTATGGAGCAAACATGGACAAACATGGAAGAAACAGTGGTCATGAATGTACGCCTACCAAGGATTTTATTGGCTATGCTAATTGGTGGTGGATTGTCCATCGCTGGTGCAGCATTCCAGGGAATGTTCGCGAATCCATTAGTCAGTCCCGATATTCTAGGTGTGTCAGCTGGGGCTGGATTTGGAGCTTCGATTGGAATTTTACTGTTTGGTAATAGCTTCACGATGCAAATCATGGCATTAGTAATGGGTATGCTAGCGATTGGCTTCACCTTTCTAATAGGTGGAGTAAAGCGAGATATGCCTATATTTATGCTAGTTCTTGCGGGAGTTGTCACTAGTGCATTGTTTCAGGCGTTAATCTCGCTTGTGAAATTCCTCGCTGACCCCGAGGAAAAGCTCCCGGCAATTACATATTGGCTAATGGGAAGTCTTGGTACTGCCAGCTATAGCGATTTAATGATTGGTGGTCCAATTATTTTGGTTGGAATTCTGATATTATATGTCCTTCGTTGGAGACTAAACATCCTGTCACTTTCAGAGGAAGAGGCATTGTCATTAGGGGTATCTGTTAACAAGCTAAAATGGCTAGTTATTTTAGGAGCAACGTTGATTACTGCAGCAGCAGTATCCATTGCCGGTATTATCGGATGGGTAGGGCTAATCATTCCGCATATCGCTCGAATGATTGTAGGAAGTAACAACCAATATGTACTTCCAGCATCTATTTCCATTGGAGCAGTGTACTTGTTATTCATCGATAATCTTGCTCGTAGTCTAACGGCAGCTGAAATTCCACTTTCTATTTTAACAGCTATTATTGGAGCTCCGTTTTTTGCATATTTGCTCCGTAAAACAGGAGGTGGCTGGAATTGATTTTACAGGTGAAGGATGGAAACTACTTTTATAAAAAGGTGAAGGCTCCTGATTCTCAAAAATTTTTGTATATGAATGATATTAACTTTGAGCTTCGTCCTGGAGAGATCCTGTCCATTCTGGGTCCAAATGGAGCGGGAAAGACGACGCTGTTAAAATGTATGATGGGTTTACAGGAATGGAAAAGAGGAGAAACTTTACTAGATGGTAAGCCACTTTCTCAGATGAATTCCAAGGAAGTTTGGACAAAGATTGGTTATGTACCCCAAGCATCTAGTATGACATTCAGCTATTCCATTTTGGATTTAGTGACAATGGGGAGAGCAGTATATATTCGTTCCTTTGCCCAGCCATCTAAAAAAGACTATGCCTTGGCTTTAGAAGCCTTAGACTCAGTAGGCATCAAGCATTTAGCAGAGGAATCCTGCACATCTGTCAGCGGAGGGGAGCTACAGTTAGCGCTAATCGCCCGAACCCTAGTGGCAGATCCAGAGATTTTAGTACTAGACGAGCCGGAATCCCATTTAGATATGCAAAAGCAAAAGGTGATCCTGCAAACAATAAAAAAACTAGCAAAAGAAAAGGGCTTGGCCTGTGTCATCAATACTCATTATGCAAATCATGCATTTTATCTAGGAGATAAAGTACTTATGGTTGCGAAAGAAATGCCTGTAATAACTGGGAGTGTTTCTGATATTATGACGGAGAAAAATATTTTAGATTATTTCCAAATTGCTGTAAAGCGTCTGAGACATGAACTGGACGGACAAATTTATGAAACGGTTGTTCCTACGTATTTTGGCAATGATCTATAGGACGACTGGACAGCAGAGCATAAAGGACAAAAGAGTAGACGTTTACATGTCTACTCTTTTTATTGGAAGAATCTATGTACGCGATAATAAATTATTGCATATCATAAAGTAATTCATAAGTAATAATAACCCTAGAGTCATATGTGGAAAAGTAAGGCATATTTGACCAGCAATAAGTTGAATGTATATTGATTTGTGTATATAATATCAATAAATAAGCAAGTTAAAGGACTGGATACTGCAATATCCAGTCCTACAATATGCAGCCGCAGAAAGAGCGGTTGGTCCTAGGTCAGAAATAACCGTCAAACCTTTGCCAGGGGACGGTTATTTCTTTTTTATGAAGAAAATAATCAATGTCACTACGATAGAAAAAGCTGTTAGGAAGACAGCACTTAACTGCATTAACAAATTGATCGATTTGTAAATTGTCATTGGCATCACCCCTTTGAAAGAAGTGACCGCCGCCCAACCTGGTATGCAATTGCACTTTCTATTATAACATATTTACGAACTAATGTTCTATTTTATTTGTGTAATACTTGTTTAAATATTAAAAAACCGCCATGTGGCGGTTTTTAAATCTCTATCTGCATTGGTCTTTTCGCGCGGATATCTCCGAGCAAAAATTTACCATATGGGATAACATTTTGAATGATAATAGAAATAATGATTGGAATAACTGTACATAATATAGTGTAACCGACAACTCCATATTCAAAGTAATCGTTCAAAATCATGTCCGTAAAAATATGTAAGTACATAATAGCTATGGAATGATTTTCAATTTTTCGAAGCCATTCCAGTGAAAGAATTTTAGTTATTCTTTGGAAAAAGCCTACGATTACAATGATAAAGGAAATCGGGATAATTAAATCTAATAGCATATGATCATAACGAAGAAATTTCATGCTCAGTTTGTAATTTATCAATCCATTTTGATCTAGTAGAATCATTCCAAAAGCTAACGCTCCTGCGCTGAATAGCCAAGGCTTAGTCACATTCATCCACAGTGATTTACCGTAGTAGCCTAAAGAAAAGTATACTACTGCCATCAATACGACATCTAAATTCCATACCATTGGGATAGATTGTGCTGATTCTACTGCTGATTCACTGATTACTTCTCTAGCAAAAATACTTTGAAGATGCGCTGCAATATAGCAAAACGCAAGGAGACTTATTTGTTGTACTTTGCTTAAATATTTTGTCATCCACATAAATAATAGATAAGTAAAGAATAGAGTGGTGACAAACCAGAAAACTCCGTAAGCACCCCGTACGAATCTACCGGCAATGAATAATTTCCATAAATCATTTAAATACCAAGAAAAATCATGGTTTCCTTGGGATATTTCCATACCATATCGAATACCTGTAATCGTTAAAAGGAAAAATAGATAAGGTACCATTAGTTGTAGAAATCTTTTCTTTACTGTTTTATTAGATGTTGTATCTTCTTTGATTTCTTTGAAGAAGATTCCACTCAATAGAAAAAATGCTGGCATATGAAACCAGTAAATATACTTTGATAGAGGGAAATCTAGTTCTCCAGGGTAGTGTCCTATAACAACGAGGATCATTAAAAAACCCTTTGTTACGTCTACCCATGTGACTCGTTTCTTGTTCATGATGTTCCTCCATAGCCGTCTCATATGTTTGTATAGCCACTTTTTAGTGAATATAAACTTAAGGAGAGAAAAAAATAATAGAATGGAGGCTTGATAAAAATGACAACTGTTGTTTGTTTTGGTGATAGTATCACCGCTAGAAAGGAAGGTAATCCAAGTCCGGCGCTTACGTATAAGCTATCTCAGAAATTACCGAACTATAATTTTATCAACGCCGGAGTCTCGGGCAATACTACTGAACAGGCGATTGAACGTTTCGCTGCAGATGTAATTGCTAAAAAACCTGACTATGTCACAGTTCTTTTTGGTTCGAATGATTCTGCCACATATCGTTTAGTAGACTTAGAATTATTCAAGCGTAATATAACCACCTTTGCGAAGGTCATTGGTCCAAGTAAGACGATTCTTATTTCACCGCCTCCAGTAGATGAATCTTTTCAGGAGAATCGCTCTAATGAGTCCTTGCTACAATATACAACCGTTGTAAGAGAGGTAGCTGAAGAGACAGGTAGTCACTACATAGATTTTTTTACTGCTATGTATTCAAGAGAAGATTACAAAGAGCTATTAGTTGGCGAAAAGAACGATGGTCTTCATTTTGGGGAAGCAGGCTATGACATGCTGTCCGATTTAATCGCTCAAAAACTTATCGAGATAAACTTGAATCATCCTAAAAAGGGTTTATTGGAAAAGGTAATCGGCTTGTTTTTTGAAAAAGAAAAATAACGTATGTTATTACTGGCATTGGGAAACTCTATACATGAGTATCCAATGAAGGAGTGATAGCAATGCTTCAGTTAAACACAGAATTAGAAGATAAGACAGCATTTTTTGGAGATTTACATGACCGTATCTCGAGTTTAGGTTATACAATCGGAGGGAACTGGGATTACCATAAAGGTAGCTTTGATTCTATCCTTTGCCGTGAGGAAGGAGAAACCATCTATCTTCGTATCCCTTTTACGGTGACTCAAGGAGAGCTTGATGATTATGAGGCACATATTAAATTCCAATCTCCTTATTTAATCAAACATGTCGTTAACGTTGGTTTAGATAAGGATGAAAATTCGTTGCTAACAACGACTGGATTTGATCAGTTTCAATCACCCGTAGATCAAGACGGTAACATTACCGACAAGAACCGCTGGGAGCATGCTGGCGAGCAGGAAGTAGAAAAAGTGCTTCGATTATTGCAATAACATTAATAGAAGGGCTGTCTCACATAGGTGAGGTGGTCCTTTTGTTTGTTGGAATAGGGATTCGCAAGCTGGTAGGGGATAGGGAAGGAGATGTGGGAGAGCCTGCGATTGATTGTCGTAAAAGATGTGAGGATTGTAGTAATCTAGAGGTTGATTGTAGTAATCCAGGGGTTGATTGTCGCAAACTACCGGTTGATTGTAGTAATCTAGGCTTTGATTGTCGTAATCGGAGCATTCAGCTATCTGTTAGAGCTGTTCTTCATTCAAAGAGTTCTGTACATATAAATGTCCTAGAGTTACATTATGAGCGGTTATTCTTTATAATAGAGTCAAATAGATTTGTACTTGAAAGGAAAGCGATCGATGATGTATGAGCGATTGATTGATTCGGAGCTGGAGACGGAAGTTTTGGCCCGACAGCTAGCTGAGTTATTACAGCCTGCAGATGTCCTTACATTAGAGGGAGATTTGGGAGCAGGGAAGACAACATTTACGAAAAGTGTGGCGAAGGGTCTTGGAATCACAAGAAACGTGAACAGCCCAACGTTTACCATAATGAAGCAATATGAGGGTAGGTTACCTTTAAACCATTTGGATGTTTACCGTTTAGCGGATAGCGATGAGGATCTGGGCTGGGACGAGCTTTTTTACGGTGATGCAGTAAGCATTATTGAGTGGGCTCATTTAATACAGGAGGATTTGCCGCCTGAACGATTGGCAATACAGATTCATCGACTGGACAATGACAAGCGTCGATTTACGTTTGAGCCTTTTGGGAAGAGATATGAACAATTATGTGAGGAGCTTTTTGAATGATTTGGTTAGGAATAGATACATCTCATACACCGCTTGCGGTAGCAGTCGTAAAGGACGGGCAGGTGCTTGCAGAATATAAGTCCTCTGTGAAGGTAACTCATTCCATTGGAACGATGCCAGCAATAGAGGAGCTTATGAAAAAAGCTAATATTCAGCCTAACGAGCTAGATGCGATTGCGGTGGCAAAAGGGCCAGGCTCTTATACGGGAGTGCGAATCGGTGTGACAATCGGAAAGACGCTCGCTTGGACGTTAAATATTCCAATTTACTCGGTTTCAAGTTTGCAGGTGCTTGCAGGGAACGCACCATATTTCCAAGGGACGGTGTGTTCCATTATGGATGCTCGACGTGGAAATGTATTTGCGGGAATTTATACGGACGGTAAATTAGTTAAGGAATCTCATATGTCTATGGCAGATTTGCTATCTACTTTAGATGAGATGGGGCAGCCCATTTTATTTGTAGGAATGGATGTAGCTCTTCATTGGAACCAAATAAAAGAGGTGCTTGGCGATAAAGTCCACCAAGCAGGAGCATCATTTTCATTACCAAGTGCTGCAGTCCTAATAGAAATTGCGCAAAATATGGAGCCAAAAGACGTACATACTACGGTTCCAGAATATTTACGAATAACAGAGGCAGAGGCAAACTGGATGAAAGAGCAGAAGAAAAATGGAAACTAAAACGATTACCTATCGCAAAATGACTATAGAAGACATAGACCAGGTGCTTTTAATAGAAGAAGAGGCATTCGCACATCCATGGACTAGAGAGGCATTCGAGCATGAAATGACGACTAATCTATATTCCTACTATTTAGTAGCGGAGACAGAGGAAAAGGATATTGTCGGCTATTGTGGGATGTGGATTGTCATGGATGAAAGTCATATCACGAATGTGGCAGTAGCAGAACGTATGCGAGGCCATCGAATTGGAGAAGGCTTGATGCGTGAGGCGATCCGTATTGTAAAGGAACAACAAGGAGTACTTATGACGTTAGAGGTACGCGTATCCAATACGGTTGCAAAAAATTTATATTACAAGCTTGGCTTCCAGGATGGAGGCATTCGTAAAAATTATTATACAGATACACAAGAGGATGCTCTTGTAATGTGGGTGGAATTCAAATGACAAAAGATCAATATATTTTAGGAATAGAAACAAGCTGTGATGAAACAGCGGCTTCCATTGTCAAAAATGGAACAGAAATAATATCCAATGTCGTAGCATCACAAATAGAAAGTCACAAGCGCTTTGGTGGAGTAGTTCCAGAGGTTGCTTCTCGTCATCATGTGGAGCAAATCACACTGGTTATCGAAGAGGCTTTAAAGCAAGCGGACATGACTCCTCAGGATTTAGATGCAGTGGCAGTAACCGAAGGCCCTGGGCTAGTAGGTGCCCTATTAATAGGAATAAACGCTGCAAAAGCATTCTCGTTTGCAAACGGTCTGCCTTTAGTAGGAGTTCATCATATTGCGGGGCATATTTATGCAAATGCGTTGGTCCAGCCGATGGAATTTCCGTTACTTGCTCTAGTAGTATCAGGAGGGCATACCGAGCTAGTGTTGATGAAAGAAGACGGTCAGTTTGAGCTAATCGGAGAAACACGCGATGATGCAGCTGGAGAGGCTTATGACAAAGTAGCTAGAGTCTTGAATCTCCCTTATCCTGGCGGTCCACACATAGATCGTCTAGCAAATGAGAGCGATCAAGCAGTGCCTTTCCCAAGGGCTTGGCTAGAGGAAGGCTCTTATGATTTTAGTTTTAGTGGCTTAAAATCAGCAGTCATCAATTATCAGCATAATGCGGAGCAAAGAGGGGAAGCAATCAATCCTAACCATCTTGCCGCAGGCTTCCAAGAGAGCGTAATAGAAGTACTCACTACTAAAACGCTTCGTGCAGCTAGGGAGTTTAATGTGAAGCAAGTAATTGCTGCTGGTGGTGTAGCAGCAAATAAAGGACTGCGAAAAGCATTGGAAGAAGCATTCCAAAAAGAGAATATTCCTTTTTATGTGCCTCCGATCAAATTATGTACAGACAATGCAGCCATGATCGCAGCTGCTGGTAGCTCTAAATTTTCAGCAGGGCAAATAGGGGATTTAGCGATGAATGGTCGTCCTGGGTTAGAATTAAATAGCTGGAACTAAACGAAATCCTCTTTTCTTCGACAAGAAAAGAGGATTTTTTACCATGTATTATTTCGGTTGTCAATAGAGAACATTCGTACTTATGCACAATTTGTTGATAACTTGTTAGTAAGTTGTGTGTTTTCAATATATTGTGGTTATTTATACTCACAACTTGTGGAAAACTAAGTTTTTAATCTGTGGACAATGTGGATAAACCTGTTGATAGATTGATATGACAGTACTTTTGATGTTAATAAATATGTGGAAAAAGATTTTTAGGAAAAAGGGGCTTGACCTATATATGCCATCGTTCGACAAAATACAACATGGGTATCTGATATCCTGTTAGAGCGATTAGATAACTTTGTACCATAAACCGACTCGATCAATTTAATAATTGGTTGGCTTGTCCCATTAATCTGACTGTTTTCTTTATAAATTGAATAGTTAATCCCAAAAACAAATAGTTCGACATTATATATTTTTCCCCATATAAAAAAAGGTAAACCGAGTCAATCGGCTTACCCTGTAATTTCTTCTAATTGTTCCTGTAGCTCCAGCCATTCATTGGAGATAGTGTCTTGCTTTACCTTAAGGTTATCGAGCTCACTCTGTAATTTTTGGACTGCCTCATGATCCTGGAAGACTTCTGGATCACATAGCTTTTCCTCGAGTAATGCGATTTCTGAATCGATAGCAGGAATTTGTTCCTCGAGCTCATCGATTTGACGTCGAATTTGTCTTTCCTTTTTCTTCGCTTCTTTATCAATCGTCGAGGTATTGACCTTTTGGACGACTGTATTTTGTGCAATCGAGCTTTCCATTGCTAATTCCTCGAGCTCTTCCTTTTTCTCTAGATAATAGTCATAGTCACCTAAAAACAGTGTTGCTTCTTTGGAGGAGAGTTCAATTACCTTTGTTGCAATTCGGTTAATAAAATAACGGTCATGTGACACGAAGATAATTGTTCCAGGGAAATCGAGCAAAGCATTCTCTAAAACCTCTTTGCTATCTAAATCTAAATGGTTCGTAGGCTCATCTAGAACTAGCGTATTTGATTTCAATAGCATGAGCTTGGCAAGTGCAAGTCTAGCCTTTTCTCCACCGGATAGCGTAGAGACGGTTTTTTGCACATCGTCTCCAGAGAACAGGAAGCGACCTAGTACATTGCGAACATCCTTTTCATTCATGAGAGGCCATTCATCCCATAGCTCTTTCAAAACGGTTTTATTGCCGGAAAGAGCTGCCTGTTCCTGGTCATAGTAACCAAATTGCACATTCGTCCCGTATTGAATATGCCCGCCAGCAGATGGAAGCTGCTTCATAATTGTTTTCAGCAAGGTGGATTTACCGACGCCATTCGGTCCAACTAATGCAATCCGGTCCTGCTTGTACACAGAAAATGAGATGTTAGAGGAGACGGTTTTATTGGAGTAGCCAACTGCCACGTCCTCTAAGCGCAAAACGTCGTTACCACTAGGCCGGTCGATGGTAAAACCGAAGTTAGCAGATTTTTCATCGCCATCAGGTGCATCCATCCAGTCTGTCTTCTCGATTACTTTTCTTCGAGACTGCGCCATCTTGGTTGTGGAGGCACGAGCCAGGTTACGACTAACAAAATCCTCTAGCTTTGCCTTTTCCTCTTGTTGCTTCTCATACTTCTTTTTATCCAGCTCATAATTTTTTGCCTTTTGCGTTAAATAGGCACTGTAGTTACCAACGTATCTCGTAACATTATGGCGAGAAACCTCGTACACTAGATTTACTACCTGATCTAGGAAGTACCGGTCATGGGATACGATTAAAATGGCTCCACTATAGTTTTTCAAATAGTTTTCTAAGAAGCTGAGTGTTTGGATATCCAAATGGTTTGTAGGCTCATCGAGTATGAGTAAATCGGGCTTACTTAATAGCATTTTAGCTAAAGCTAGGCGCGTTTTTTGTCCGCCAGATAAGGCTTGTACAGGCTTGTCATAGTCGTCCGGGAAAAACTGCATCCCATGTAAGATAGAGCGGATGTCAGATTCAAAGCGATAGCCACCAGCCTCGTTAAATGCAAGCTGTAACTCGTCATATGTAGCAGCTACTTTAGCGTAGGCTTCTGAATCCTCATAGACAGCAGGGTCAGCCATTTGGGCTTCTAATGAACGTAATTCTTTTTCGGAGTCTATTAAATGACTGAAGATGGATTTCATTTCCTCCCAAATGGTCAGCTTGGATTCTAAACCGGCATGCTGTTCTAAGTAGCCTAGTCTAATATTTTTTGGCAGGATAATGTCACCGGAATCATAGGACATTTCTCCAGCAATTATTTTAAGTAAGGTAGATTTCCCAGCACCGTTACGACCGACTAGTGCAACTCGGTCACGGTCTTGAACCTCTAGCTTTACGTTTGTTAATATATCTTCCCCGTTAAAGGATTTAGTTACTTGGTTTACTTGTAAAACGATCACGATTATTTGCACCTCAATTCTATCCTAAGTGTAATAGATAGGACTTGTCGTTGCAACGTTCTCCCTTTACAATGAAAGAAAGGTAACGTGAAAAAATGAATTTGCCTTATACATTAGGAGGATACTTATGAAACGTGATGTACCTCGCATTCCTCAAGCGACGATGAAACGACTTCCTTTATATTATAGATTTTTGCAAAGCTTTCACAATGCAGAGCATAAACGTATTTCATCCCAACAGCTAAGTGAAGCGATGAAAATCGACTCGGCAACCATCCGGAGAGACTTTTCTCATTTTGGTGCATTAGGTAAAAAAGGCTATGGCTACGATGTACCCCATCTACTAGAGTTTTTCAGAAAAACATTAGATCAAGACGAAGCCGCGAAGGTTGCATTGATAGGTGTTGGTAGCTTAGGGACAGCATTTGTAAAATATAATTTCCAAAAAAATCATAATACTAGAATAGTAGTCGCATTTGATACGAAGGCACCACTCGAAGGAACCATTATTAGCGATATCCCAGTTTTTCATTCCAGTGTGATGCTAGAAAAACTGAAGGAATACGGAATTGAATTAGTCATTTTCACTCTTCCAAGCCGTTCTGCCCAAGAGGTGGCCAACCTCCTAGTTGGATCAGATGTAAAAGGGATTTTAAATTTCACCCCTGTTCCAATCAGCACACCGGATGAGATTCGCGTACATACGATTGACCTTTCGGTTGAACTTCAAACACTAATCTATATGATTCGAAACGATATATAGAAAAGCGAAGGCGCCTGTCACTGCCCCGACAGGCAAATGGGAAAATGCGAGGAGGCAGCTCCTCAGCCACCGGAGTATTTACCCATTTGACCCCGAGGGGCAAGGCGCCGGAGCTGGACACCAAGAAAAGCAAGGCGCCTGTCACTGCCCCGACAGGCAAATGGGAAAAAGCGAGGAAGCAGTTCCTCAGCCACCGAAGTTTTTTCCCACAAAAATATCTAAGAAATAAGCCTTCGACTATAATTTAGTCGAAGGCTTATTCGTATATTCTCTAGCAAGAAGGGAATAAATGACAAGGTCGATATAGCGTCCCTTTTCAAATTCATGTTCCCTTAGAACACCATCTCTGTGAAAGCCTAGCTTACTTACTAGGTGAAGGGAGGCATCGTTTTCTGACGTGATTTGAGCTTCAATTTTGTTTACATTTAACTCTGAAAAGGCAAAGTGAATAACAGCCTTTAGTGTCTCTGTCATAATTCCCTTTCCCCATGATTCAGGGGAGAGGTCATAGCCTATTTCTATCCGATTGTGTTCAACCTCATAGTTTAAATAGCCACACGTACCAATCACTTTTTTGTTTACCTTCTCTTCTATTACCCAACGCAAACCAGTTTGCTCCAAAAATATTTTCTCGTACCAACTAATCTCGCCTTTTGCATCTTCAATAGAAGTAAACGGATCGAGTGGCATATGCTCTACAACATTTTCATTGGCATACAATTCTAGAATGTCGTCGGAGTCTTGTTCGGTTGCTTTTCGAAGAATAAGTCTTTCTGTTTCTATTATAGGAAGCTTCGTAAATGAAAAAGTCATAGTGATTCCTCCTTATTGCAACATTTCTGCTAATCTTTCAAAGAAGTTAATGATTTCTTCATTATATAGTTGTGCAATTACTACGAATCCGTTTAAAAGCATATGGGCAATAATAGAAGTAATGATTCGTTTTGTCTTATAATAAATGAATGCGAATATAAAACCAGACACAGCATATATTAGTATGTGCGTAAACTCAAAATGGATGACTGCAAAGGACAGTGAGCTTATAAGTGCTGCTACAAAGAAGTTTGTTTTAGGTAATAATGTTCCGAAAATGATACGACGGAAGATGAGCTCTTCTAAGATTGGGGCAAAGAATACGATAGAGAAAAAAACAAAGGGCACCGAACTAGCTAGTTCCATGAAATCTTGTGTATTTTCAGAACCGGGCTCGATTCCAAAAAATTTAATCTCTATATTAGCAGCAAGGGCCTGGCCGTACAAAACCATTATGAATCCCAAAACTCCCCAGGCAACTGATTTGAGTGTGCTCGAAGCTTGTCCCTTTAAAGGTCGGATAAAGCTCTTGTCTTTTCGGATGATAAGTAAAGTGATGATTGTTGCAGTCCCCATTCCGATGAAAGTCCACCAGCCGTTAGCCAGTAACATAGGATTTTCCAGGTTATAGTATTTAAAAACCATAAATAGCAGAGAAGCAAAGATGATTCCGGAGAGCTGCATGACACAGTAGGTGATTAATATGTATAAGGCTGTTTGTTGTTTTTTCATCTAAATATCCTTTCCGTCTTCTATAAAGATTCTATTGCATAGCATACTGGTAATTATTATATGTGCTAGCCTTATTGTAATGGAAAACTAAAATAAAATCGCTTGTTAGCTATTTTATTCTTGGACAGTTTTAGTATTGAAAAGGGACTTGCTTTCGCACAAAGGCAAGGTGAAATACTCATGATCTAAGAGGAGAAAGAAGATAATAAAATTTTAAAAAAAGTTTAGGTTCTGACTTGCAAAATTTCCATAGTTTAATTATTATTATAAGTGTGTTAGCACTCAAAGTGTGTGAGTGCTAATAAATATTAAATTCAACTTATTTTAGGGAGGTAGTTTCACTTGTTAAGACCATTAGGTGATCGTATTGTAATCGAATTAATCGAAGCTGAGGAAAAAACAGCATCTGGCATCGTACTTCCAGACTCTGCTAAAGAGAAACCACAAGAAGGTAAAGTCGTTGCAGTAGGTACTGGACGAGTACTAGAAAACGGAAACCGCGTTGAATTAGACGTAACAGAAGGGGACCGTATTATCTTCTCTAAATATGCTGGAACTGAAGTAAAATATGAAGGCCACGACTATTTAATCTTACGCGAAAGCGATATTCTTGCTGTAATCGGCTAATAAAAGAAATTAAAAAGAACAATTAGGAGGGCATAATAACATGGCAAAAGAAATTAAATTTAGTGAAGACGCTCGTAGTGCAATGCTGCGTGGAGTAGATAAATTAGCAGACGCTGTTAAAGTAACATTAGGGCCAAAAGGTCGTAACGTAGTATTAGAGAAAAAATTTGGTTCTCCACTTATTACAAATGATGGTGTAACAATCGCAAAAGATATCGAGCTTGAGGATGCTTTTGAAAACATGGGTGCAAAATTAGTAGCTGAGGTTGCTTCTAAAACAAATGACATCGCTGGTGATGGTACAACAACTGCGACAGTTCTTGCACAATCTATGATCCGTGAAGGACTTAAAAACGTAACAGCTGGTGCTAACCCAGTTGGTATCCGTAAAGGAATCGACTTTGCTGTAGCTGCTGCTGTAACAGAGCTTAAAGCAATCTCTAAACAAATCGAAGGTAAAGATTCAATCGCTCAAGTAGCTGCTATTTCTTCTGGTGATGAAGAAGTTGGTGAATTAATCGCTGAGGCAATGGAGCGCGTTGGTAACGACGGAGTAATTACAATCGAAGAATCTAAAGGATTCACAACAGAGCTTGATGTGGTAGAAGGTATGCAATTCGACCGCGGATATGCATCTCCATACATGGTAACGGATTCAGATAAAATGGAAGCTAACTTAGACAACCCATATATCTTAATCACAGACAAAAAAATCTCAAGCATTCAAGAAATCTTACCAGTGCTAGAGCAAGTAGTTCAACAAGGTAAACCACTTTTACTAATCGCTGAGGATGTAGAAGGGGAAGCGTTAGCTACTCTAGTAGTAAACAAATTACGTGGTACATTCAATGCAGTAGCTGTTAAAGCTCCTGGATTCGGTGACCGTCGTAAAGCTATGCTTGAAGACATCGCTATTCTAACTGGTGCAGAAGTAATCACAGAAGACTTAGGCTTAGACTTAAAATCTGCGAACATCACTCAATTAGGACGCGCTTCTAAAGTAGTAGTAACAAAAGATAACACAACAATCGTAGAAGGTAACGGAGATACGAAAAACATCTCTAGCCGTGTTGCTCAAATCCGTGGCCAATTAGAAGAAACAACTTCTGAATTCGATAAAGAAAAACTTCAAGAACGTCTTGCTAAGCTTGCTGGTGGAGTAGCTGTCGTGAAAGTTGGAGCAGCTACAGAAACTGAGCTAAAAGAACGCAAACTTCGTATTGAAGATGCACTAAACGCAACTCGCGCAGCTGTAGAAGAAGGTATCGTATCTGGTGGTGGTACTGCACTAGTAAACGTATACAACAAAGTAGCTGAGCTTGCAGAAACAAAAGAGGGCGACGTAGCAACTGGTATCCGTATCGTTCTTCGTTCATTAGAAGAACCAGTTCGTCAAATCGCTAACAACGCTGGTTTAGAAGGATCTATCGTTGTAGATCGCCTAAAACGCGAAGATATCGGCATGGGCTTCAACGCAGCAACTGGCGAATGGGTTAACATGATCGAAGCAGGTATCGTAGACCCAACTAAAGTTACTCGTTCAGCTCTTCAAAACGCTGCATCTGTAGCTTCTCTATTCTTAACTACAGAAGCAGTAGTAGCAGACATTCCAGAACCAGCAGGAGCAGGCGGCATGGGTATGCCTGACATGGGCGGAATGGGCGGCATGATGTAATAAGCCTTGTTAACCCATGATTCATAAGGGTTACGATGTGAAGTGAAGTTTAGAGATTAACATATAGGATCGTTTAAAAATAGAAGCTTCTCAGTAGTTGTAATAACTAGTGGGAAGCTTTTTTTATTTCTTGCTACTTTTTCCTTCATTTGTAGAGAGTACGTTAATTAGCTGATAAAAGGAATTGAAATTTAATCAAATAGTTTAAACAAAAGAAAAAAGGGCACTTAAAGTAGTAAGGAAACAAATTTCAAAAAACAGACAGGAGGAATAATGGATGACACAATTTGCTACGTATAACAACGAACTGACTAATACCGAGGAAGAGAAAAATGGAAAGCTTATAAAGGGCTTGGTAGTGGGGGCTGTTATCGGCGCGGCTATTGCAATGCTTGATTCCAATACACGAAACAAAGTAACATCCACAACCAAAAACGTGAAAGACTCAACATTGGATATGTATAGCCAAGTTAGAAACAATCCAGGAGAAGTGAAAAACGATCTACAAGAGCGACTGAAATCTGCCTCTACGGTTCTGAAAGACGCAATAAACGACGCACAATCTCTATATGAAAAAGTGAACGAGAACATTCTTGCACCAGTTAGTCAAGTAAAGGAAGATTCAAGTGGGATTATTTCAAGTGCTAAAGAGATCACGTCTGATATAAAAGAAATAAGTGGAAAAGTGAAAGAAGCGGGAGAAGAAGTGGTAGATGGCAGTAATGGAAACAATCACACTAAAATTTAATATCTAAACTAAAACAGCACTTACTTTATTCTGCTAGAGTAAGTGCTGTTTTATTAATTAATAGCTGGTATCAGAATTTCAACAGTAGAATCTGGATCATTCACATTACCATTGAATACATATACAGGCTGATAATAACCTTTAGTATCATAAGTTATAGTCTATGCGAACATCCGTTATCGTTAACTTATCTCCTTTTTGTAGAGGATTGAATAAGCTAAACTCCCCATTTAGTAATGCCTTATATGCTTCCTGTTGGGATATAACTTCCTTCTCCCTAACCAATTTATTATCACTCACGTCATAAATGATGCTATCAGGAGTTTGTTTATCAGAAAGGTTAACTACGATAAATCCTTGAGAAAAATCCTCACATGTAGATTGTACATTCTCTCGCTTTTCTAAATCCCAACGAATGGTACGTTCATCTTGCTTCTGATAGGTAGCATTACTAGGGAATAAACCTTCATTTTCTAACCAATCTTCCATAGACCGTTTTTGCTGTTCTATGTCTACTTTTGGAACCTCTTCGCTATAAGCATCAGATGAAAAGGACCATGAACCATTGGACATGAAATAAGTTAAGTAATAGAATTCACCTTCCTCATCTATCAGCTGTAGCTGGCGATTTTCCCCTTCCATTCGTATACCACCGTGCTGTTGTAAAGCAAATTGATCGGAGATGGATTGTGAGACTGTTTTAAAATTATTAATATCTCTAACATCTGAATTGTGGTACATACAAGCATTAGTCGATTTGTTAGATAGCTGTGTCTCTAGTTGCACATCAATTTGCTCCATACTTTGTTTTTGTACAGGCTTAAATGCCAGGTTTCCAAACTCTTGTGCATTATATACAACACTTGCTATACCGAATAACAGAACAAAAATTAGTGGAATAGCAAATGCTTTTACAATTGGAGCTAGTTTTAACTTTCGTTGCTCGATGCTTGTCATGATGGCCATTACTAAAAAGTAACCTGCTAGACTTCCGATTGTATTATGCAGAAGGTCGTCAAATTCAAAGATCCCTTTACCAGAAATGTACTGGAATATTTCTATACAAAGAGTAAATACAATCGAAATAATGAATACTCTCCAGAACCGTTTCATTTTTGGATGGATCAACGGCAATAAAACACCTAATGGAACAAACATTAACATATTAAAGAGGATTAACTGTAATTCAGGCATGGACCATTTGTTCCAGGCATTCACATAGCTACTGAACAGACTAGGATTAAATTGGCCAGTAAACATTGCAGGCCTACTTAAAGTAGTGATCCCTAATACGACGGTTCCCCAGCAAATCAGTAAAGGGATTAAAATAAATTTGGACAGACGTATTAGTTTTTTCCCCAGATAAACCTTTTTAAAAAGGAAAAACCCAATGATTAAGGCAATGAAAATAAAAATAGAATATTTTACATACGGCAAAAGACCAGACACTATACTTATTAAATCCATGAGAACGTAACCTCCTAAAATTAATTGGTAAGTTTATGGTAACCAATAAATCTTAAGGGGATATTAGGATAAATCTTAAGGTTTTATGAGTATTGAAATATAAGGAATTCTCAAATTACGTGATACAAATCTGGATGTCTATTTAAATATTTCTAGCTTATTTGTCATTTTTCGTTCATATATGCTCCTATAGCTCTGAAAAGATAAAGGTAGGGACTCTGCCGTAAATAGATCTTCATAAAAGGTAGAGGGATTATTTGATCCATTATCGTCGTTGTTTTTTTCTATAAGACCCCATATTTTTGGAGAGAGAGAAGATACTTTAGGTAATGCAGGAGATAGTGTTGTTTTTAAAGGGATAAATTCCGTATGGGCAGCATCATATTTCTTAAATTTAGGGTTAATGCGTATAAAGTCCTCCTCCGAGTTAAAAACGATGTTTGTTTTAAGTACCTCTTTATTATTCTCCATTAATTTATTATATGTTATATCGTACTCAGATCCGGAATCATCGTTTTTCCACGCGATAAATTGGACTGCTCGCGGTAGGTCTATAAATACATTGTTTTGAAAGGTAGGGTTAAGGGCGCCACTAGCCATAATTCCTCTATTCGAGTTGTATTCACCTGGGTCAACATTTTTGATGATATTATATTCTATTGTTGAGTTGCTCCAGTTCATGACGCGTATGGCATCCTGACGCATTTTTTCTATTTTATTATTTCTAATAACAATATTATCGTGATATTTACCACCCGAATATTTATGAGTACCGATTGCCCGGTCTAAGTCATAGAAGACATTGTCCTCTATTAGCATATTGGTGTTTGGTGTCTTGTCGAATTTACTCCATTTAGAGCTCCAGCCATTCGTCAGCTTGTCAGGGGTATCGATATTAATGGCTTCTTTTATTTCAGTTGGAGAGGCTTTTGAATTCATAAACTTGTTGTTGGATATAACAGCGTTCCTTGTGGCATCAATTTCGATGAAATGACCAGAATACATGTTAGTAAAATGGATATTCTCAATTTTAATGTTTTTATTATGTCCTGCAATAATAGCAATTGCATCCTTATCAAAATTTAAATCCATGGTCGCTGTTCCTGCTCCAATGAACGAGATATTTTTTTCACCTTCGTGCTTACCATAGACACCTTCCTCTTTTCCTAATGAAGGTCGGATAAGATGGAAAAGTGATTTATCGGCATCGAGCTCAGAGGTGCCAGTTTTATCACTATTAACAAGCTTTGCGCCATCTTCTAATTTAACCGTTACATTAGAAGGGACAAAAAGTACATTGGATACTGTGTAAGTGCCTTTTTCTATGATGAGTGTCCCACCGTTTATTTTTTCAAGCTGTTCCAGATAGGAACGTAGTAAATAATAATGTTTCGTATGAGAATTGTATGTAGAATAGCTCTCGAACTTATGATTGTATGTATCGCTGGATGGGGTAATCGTATATGTTTCTGCCTTAGCTTCAATAGGACCTGTAGGAAAGACAACCCATAGTGCCCAAATGACTAAGGTCAGTAAAAGTTTTTGCATGATTTCTTTCTTCCTCCTGGCAACTGCTTATAGTCTAGTCTTTGAATTTTTCTAGATTACTAGACTCTATAAAGTATTTACCCGAAATAAGAAATAATAATCAGAGAGTCATTTTAGCGAAGTGAATTGCACGTGGGAAGGGGAACAAAACAACACGGATATTTTTCATCTGGGAGAAGTATATTTATTAGGTGAAGGAAATAAGGAGTATGTATAAAGTGATGAGCTGGGAAGTGAAATTCCTAGCTCATTTTTTTCTTCGGTATTTTAGGAGAGCGTTTTAGTCATTATTAAATCTATCTGTTCTTCATCACCCATATAAAAGGAGTGATCGCTGGTTTGAACAAACCCCATGTTCTTATAGAAAACAATTGCATTTTCATTCTTCTCCCATACACCTAACCAAATTTTCTTTTTATCGCTTTCCATTGCGATTTCTATCGCCTTGTTGAGGAGAAGTTTTCCAAGTCCTAGCTTTTGAAACTTATTCTTTACATATATCCTCTCTATTTCAAGTGATTCCTCATCCATCTTTTCAGACTGTGCCTCATCAACATTGACCTTTAAGTAACCGGCAACTTCATTGTTATGATAAACAAAAAAGAATTGCGAGGAAATATTGGATAATTCTTTTTCTAATTGTGTTAAATTAAATGCTCGTTCTAAATAAGTATTCATATTTTCAGGTGAATTTTGATGCTTAAATGTCTCATCAAATGTTTCATAACTAATTTCTTGAAGCGTATGCAAATCTTCAAAGGTACATTTTTTAAGAGTTAAAGTCATTTATATATATCTCTCCTTTAAGTTCATTTGAATAAAGCTGTTTGTTTAACATTAGTGTAGCATCCCTAAGACGCTTCAGAAATAGTAAATACTCTTTTGGGAGGGGGGGATGACTTATCCTTATCCTACGAAAAGTGTGAGATAGAGACAAAATCAATTAAAAAGCCTTCAAGCAAAGAAAGCTTGAAGGCTGTTGACATGATTAATTTTTTGAGTTGATCGTCTGTTTTTTCCCTTTGATAAAGAACGATAAAATCAAACCAACTACTGCTAATGCAATAGCATATTTGAAAGACGTTTGCACGCCATAGATAAATGAATCGATGGAAGGAATAGTAGTACCTTCTTCCTTCATGAATGAAGTTTGAGCAGTGGACATGATTGTAATTGCGACTGCTGTACCGATTGCACCAGATACCTGCTGAAGCGTGTTCATTAATGCAGTGCCATCTGGATATAAATGACGTGGTAATTGGTTTAAGCCATTTGTTTGAGCCGGAGCCATAACAAGCGATACACCAATCATCATAACACTATGAAGCACGATTATCGTAAGTTGAGAAGTTTGTTGGTCAATTTGCATAAAGAATACGAACGCAATACCGATTAAAATAAATCCTGGCATTACAAGAACCTTTGCACCATAGTCGTCAAATAGCTTTCCGACAATAGGTGAGAAAATACCGTTAATAACACCACCAGGCAATAGAACAAGTCCTGCTGTGAATGTTGCTAAAGCTAAGCCTGTTTGTAGGTAAAGCGGAAGCAAGATCATGGTAGAAAGAATACACATAAAGGCGATAAATACCGCGATTAGGCCAAGTACAAACATAGGATATTTTAGTACTGCTAGATTGATCATTGGTTTTTCCATGTTCAGCTGGCGCCAAGTGAATAGAGCTAGACCGATTATACCTGCAGCTAATGCAACAATTACAATAGTACTCCCCCAGCCATTTTCTCCTGCCACACTGAAGCCATACACAATTCCTCCGAATCCAATACTGGAGAAGAGAACAGATAGTACATCAATCTTTGGATGAGTTAGTTCATTCACATTTTGCATATAGAAATAGCCGAAAACTAAAGCAAATACAAGGAATGGCAGTGTCGTCCAGAAAATCCAGTGCCAAGTTAAGTATTCTAAAATTATTCCAGATACGGTAGGGGAGATTGCTGGTGCAAACATAATAACAAGTCCCATGATACCCATTGCGGATCCACGTTTTTCGACTGGGAAGATTAATAGAACCGTATTAAACATTAAAGGTAATAGAATAGCAGTACCAACTGCTTGTACAATACGTGCCATTAATAAGAAGGCAAAGGTTGGCGCAAGTCCTGCAATTATTGTCCCTACGATAGAAAATGTTAAGGAGGTTAAGAATAGCTGACGAGTCGTAAATTTTTGGATTAGCAATCCAGAAATCGGTACAAGTATACCTAGGGTCAGCAGGAAGCCAGTTGTCAGCCATTGAATCGTTGTATGTTCAACGCCTAGCTCGACAGTTAGTTGTCCTAATGCCATGTTTAGTGCTGTTTCACTGAAGAGACCTACAAAGCCCGCTATTAAGAATGCAGAAAGTATAGGTAATTTTTTAATTGGTTGTGACATGTAAATCCTACTCTCTATTATAAATTACTGTTTTGGTGGTACTAAATTGGGTATTTGTTTGGCGATAGCTCTTAATGGATCACCAGAAGCACTTGTGACGCTCAACAATATCCCACCTTCAAATAATGCGTTTAATGTTATGGCAAGATTAGTTGCACATTCTTCCGACATACCATAATCGATAAACTTCTCTTTCACTAATTTTTGCCAACTTTTAAAAACGTGATCACAGGCTAGACGAATCTCATTGTTTTTAAGAGCCATTTCTCCTGCAATATTACCAATAGGAACACCATATAATTCATGCTTTTGCTCAATTTGAGTAGCAATCATATTCAATTGATTTAATAACATTTCAATAGGATCAGCAGATTTGTTCAATAGATTTTTTGTATCACTTAGTAACAAATCTCCTGTATATTGGATAGCAGCAAGGAGTAGCTCTTCCTTACCGTTCGGAAAGTGATGATAAAGGGCGCCTTTAGTTGTGTTGCTTTCGTTGATAATAGTGGAGATTTTTACCGCTTCAAAACCATAACAACTAAATAAGTGGCCTGCAGTCTTGATAAGGTGCTGTTTAGTTTCCATCCCTGGGGGCATCTTATTTACTCCTTTCTAAAACAGAACGGTCGGTTTGTTTTTTGCACAAAGACTAGTATATAGGCTATTGAAAGACAATGCAAGATTAAAAGAACAGAAGAACTAGATATCATATGTAAGCAAAATAAAAGAACTCTAATGTAGCATCGCTGCACCGGAGTCCCAAAGTTTTATATTATAATGTACCTCTGTCTACTTGCTCCTTCAGGATCTGTAGGTTTCCTAATACGTTTTTGGAAACCTCTAATGTCTCTTCGATGGCATTAGCTTTTTCGTCCGCAAGCTGGTAAATGATTTCATTAAACAGTAGCTCCATTTCATCTAAAATGGCTAAGGTCGCCACATTGTATAATCGCACATTTTCAAACTTAGCTGGTTCAAAGATGGCGGTATCCAGGTAGGGTTTAAAGTTATCAAGCATCTCTGGTAAGTTTGTATGCATCCGATTAAATCCAACACGCAAACTTTCCATTAGGACCTCCATTTCTACTAGAGGCTCTAGAGCACTGGCAACGGCACTTTTAACTCTTTGCTCATAATCTGTGAATATACTCATCAACAAGCTGATTGGATTTCCATATATCGCGATATTTTGAGCGGCCTTTACTGCGACAATAATGGCAGTCAATGCAGCTTCTATTAAAAGTACAATACGTTCCAGTCTAGAAAGGATAGGTCTTAATATCGTTGTTCCTACAGTCACAATTGTATTATGAGCTAATTCTACTTGGACTTCCTTCATTTTCATTCCGATTACTAAATAAGAAGATTCCTGAATTGTTTTAATTTCTGTTTTTTGAACAGCATCTACACGTTCTCCTGGTGTGGCTCCCGAGTGGATAGCATCAGCTAGGCTCACATCTCGATTAATAAAAGAATTGGCAATGTCGTTAACCTGCGCTTCATATTCTGTTAACTGAGTGTACACCTCTTCTTTGTTTATCTTTAGGACGTTATAATGTGCCGCAAGCTCCCCTACAACAGCATCAACGAAATTGTCTGTGCCTCCTCTAAATAGTTCAGGGATTTCGTTATAAAGGATATTGTGGGCACTAGCGACTAGGTAATCTACATCTTGCTTGAGTTGGTTTAAATAGTCTCTAGCCGGAGCAAAGAGCGTTTCTACACTTATGTTAGTGGAGGTAATAAACTCAATAAGTTCTGCAGGCTTTGAGTTTAGAATGCTGTTTAAGATGAGACAACGTTCCTCAGCCTTATTCAGAAGGTCGATTAAGTCATCGATTGCCGCTTTGATAATGGCCCCTGTCTCCGCTATTCCCTTAAAAAGTGGGTCTACAGCTATTTCCTCCAACTTTTGTTGGAATGTCTCTTGAAGTGTGGTGACACGCTGACTAAATTTTGCATTCTCATCTTCCACAATACTGACTGAGTTACTTATATACTCTTGAACATTGGTAATTCGACCCTTTACTTGGTCTCTAATACCATTGGAGAGTAAAATCATGTTTTCTTGGTTAATCTCAATTTTTTCGCTATAGCCTCCATAAATAGGCTGCCCTGTCCAAATACTCGTTACAATATGATCGTCGGCCCCAATATGGATAAATCCATGTCCAGGCTGTCCCTTTATGCCAACTTCAATGACAAAGTTCCCATCTTTATCTGGATCTACGTAGCCCGTATGATTCGGGGCAATCATGGAAAGGAGGGGAACCCCATTATTGATGCTATACTTTTTCCCAGGTATTCTATTACCTAATCCTAGCGATTCCTCTGTACTTGTAAGAAAGTCAAAGCGGCTATAGTAATTGGTTATATTATCGTACATCATTGTAGGATCTACTAAACCAGCAGGAAGGATGGCTGGATTTAAAGTGACAGCCTTCACCTGAGGATTTTCAATAGCGACAGCATTAGTTAATCCTCCACCTAGGGAGTTACCTGTTACGGAATCTACTTTACCAAGGTTAGTATTTACCCAGTCAAAGTAGTCTTGTGCATCACCTACTTGTGCAGGGGGAGTGTCAGCGAGTAGCTTTGCATTCGTATCAATCCAATCCTTATTGTCCTCGCTCCCAATATAAACTACCGTCAATTCCTTCGTTTCATGGTTTTGTACAGTAACAGCATCTAGCCCAGAGGACATCCCATATTGGGTATCTACTACTTTAAAAATTTTATCGTTTACGGTTATAATTTTACCGGTTTGATAATGTCGGTAAGCATGAAAACCAGCTAATTCTACTAAATCTTGGTCAGTTGTCTGGACGTTAGAAACAGGATTAATAGTAGTCACCTAGATTTTCACTCCTATTCTTTTCTAATTTCATTCAAGGCAGTTTTGTTTAATGAGCTTTTTTTGGAGCCGTCAGCATATTCTGCGTTTATCAAGTTATCATGTAAAATGACGGAATAAGAGCCTCGTGGTAGGCCTTCCATTTGCTCGATATCAGAAACTATTTTGTCATAAAGCACTTCATCTGGGTCAGTATCTGATTCTTTCATATATAAAGTAATCGTAATAAGCATTAGATTTGAATTTAAATCATACTTTTTCATTGAGCTCTTTAACTCTTCTTTGCTAATGGTAGGATTTTCTATATATTTGTTGTAAAGCTCGGTAAAGTATTCACCAGCAGCGCTTGTATAATAATAGGGAGTTGCATATCCATTAGCTCCTACCTTTTCAACTGCCTCCATACGGGTACCTACTAAAGGATTTTCTTCAGTGAGTTTCTCTAAGTAGTTATCAAGTGTAGAAAATTCCTGATCATGGATCATCGCATAAAGCCCAGTAGTAATGGCATCTTCTATCTGTCCCTCTTGAGACCATACTTTATCTACTTCTACTTTTTCATTCTCAACATCAATAGGTACAATAGCAAATGTATAAAAATGAGGTTCCCTTATAGATTCCACGAATACAGAGGCACCATCCACAGCTCCCACAATGTTATGGATTTTCACTTCTGTTTTATAGTTGTTTAAAAAGAAGTCCTTTACCGCTTGTTCAATTTCCTCTCGATTTGCTTCAGCTATTTTATCTGTTTCCTCCCCGTCCTGTAGGGCATATTCCTCCCCAGTGTAATCTTGAACACTAACAAAGCTTGAAGAATCTAAAGCCACATCTCCTTTACCAATTATTTCGGATTCCTTTTTGCTTTCTACTTCCATATTGCAGCCTCCTAATAAAAGTGTTGTGCTAACAATTGCTACGGCCATTTTGTTATTCTTCATTTTAATCCTCCCGCTTTAATGCTCAAACTATCGGTTTTTATTCATTGTAATCAAACCTTAGAAGATATGAAAATGATAGCTTCATATTTTATTTGAATTTTGAGAAAATGGGCGAAAGGGTCTATGGTTAACAAACAAAATGAGGACTTTGGTTGAATAAGGGTTAGATCTGCCTATCCTCTTTA
Source organism: Psychrobacillus sp. FSL K6-4046 (assembly GCF_038624605.1). NCBI lineage: Bacteria > Bacillati > Bacillota > Bacilli > Caryophanales > Bacillaceae > Psychrobacillus > Psychrobacillus sp. FSL K6-4046. The sequence goes on along the minus strand of NZ_CP152020.1, from coordinate 3,331,108 downwards.
TACTGGGGAAGAACATATAAGGAATAGGAGATAATTAGTGGGAAATATATAAATCGTTAGAAAAAGTGAAACTTTTCTGTGAAGTTTCTGTCTGATAGATTATAGGAGGGATTATATTGAAGAAACTTCTCATATTAATGCTCCCGTTTATTTGGCTAGCAGGATGCGATTCTAGCACAGAAAAGGATTTAGCTGTTGATGTTCCAGTCCCTGAAGAACAAGCTAGCGAGCTTGATGGAACAAAGGAAGCCTATTTAAGCAAATTAGACGAGATTGAAGATAGTTTGAAAGAATTTGATAAGGTGTATGAATCTGGAACTCAAGCGGATATGAATCAAGCTAAGTCAGAGACATTCAAAAGATGGGACGAGGCATTAAATGAAATTTATGATGTTCTTAAAGAACAGCTTACTGAAAGTGACTTCGAGGATTTAAAGAAGGAACAAGAAGACTGGATTGTGCAACGTGATCAAATAGCAGAAGAAAAATCACAGGAAGCTGAAGGTGGAACACTTGAACCATTCCTGTATGCGAGTGCTCTAGCCGATCTCACTAAAGAAAGATGCTATGAGCTAGTAAATAAATACATGAAGTAAGTAAACCGCCTCTCGTTTGAGTGGCGGTTTTTACTACATATACCAGCACTTATACTAATCGATTTAAATGAATAGTTAAAATCTTAGGAAAATATATGTTTCTAATTTCCATATATTAGTTTAAAATATAATTATTACCGTAAAAGGGGGACTATTTTTGAAGAAGATGGGAATTATTTTAACTGCTTCCGCGTTATCACTGGGAATGTTATCAGCTACTGCAAATGCATCAAATACGACAGGAACACAGCCTTATAATGTTGTGGCGCAAGTTGCTGCTACAGACGTTTTGGTGTCTAAAGAGGAATTACTTAAAAAGTTTAAGGCTAGCTTTCCAGGTGTTTTCGACTCAATCAAGCCTAGCGAATTCTACATGCATTCCTACGATAATCCATATGAAAATACAACTAGGCATAGTATGTCTTTTCATAAGCAGGAAAAAGGGAAGGAGATCTCGGGCAGCATAGGTTTTTATGGGGATAATTATGAGATAGAGTCTTTTCAATATGAACCAGTTGCCACTGCAGATTCTTTATTTCCAGGCAAAGTATCTAAAGATGGAGCTAAACAAATTGCCCATGATTTTATGAAAAAGTATATGAAGGACGGTAGCTACCAGTTAGAAGAAGGACTTGAAGATTTTTATTATAGTTCACAAATTTTAACTCGACCAATTCGCTATACTTTCTCTTTTAACCGAATGCAGGATGGTGTCGCTGTTGGGGATCAACAAGTTAATGTGACTGTGCTAGGAAATGGAGAGGTAGTAGGATTTAATCGGGCTATTCCAAGCAAGTCTTCTACCTTCGATGATGTAAAAAAGGGTAAAGATGCTGAAGTTATTCTAAATCAGATAAAGGATAATTTGACGGCTAAGCTGCAATATCAAATTACCTATCCAAACGAAGGTAATAAGCCTGATGTGAAGTTAGTTTATAAGCCTGAAATACTAAGTGTAAATGCTATTACTGGGGATTGGTTTAATTCCTATGAGTTTTTAAAGGAGTATCCTGCTCATAAAGGATCTGAAATGATTGTAGAAAAGGCATTGCCTGTCAAACACAATGGCATTACAAAAGAAGCGGCTAAGAAAACAGCAGAGAACTTATTGAAGGTCGATTCAAGTAAGATAAAATTAACGATTCAATCGGTAGAGGAAATGAAAAATTATAATGGACAAGAAGTGATCAGTGTTCACTACATGTATCATTTTTCTAATGGCTCAGGATCTGGGTCTAGTATAGAATTCGATAAGAAAACAGGAGAGTTAGTTCGTTTTCATAGTATGCAGCAAGAAATTAAGGAAATGTTAGACGAGAATAAAGATCCGAAGTCCCTATCATATGAGGAAGCATTAGCTAAGGCTGTGGAGTATGCAAAAGAGTATTTGCCTTCTTATCTTCATGAGTATGCGCTTCCTTCTGAGACCAGCTATGCCGATCCAATGAGTGGTTATTACTTCATTTTCCCTCGCATTGTTGATGGAGTATTGGTAGTGGGTGATCAGATAAATGTAAATATTCACAAGGACGGTTCATTAAGTAGCATAAGCATAGATAGACCTCTGATTGACGAGTGGCCATCAAAAGACAAAGTTATTTCTGAGAAAGAAGCAACAGAGACTTTTAAAAAGTCCGTGATGCTAAAGACAAGCTATATGAAAGAATATATGAAGCGAGAAAATAATCACTACTATTTAATTTCTTCTCCATTGTTTAATGAAGAAGAATTTCAGGTTTTAGAGGCAAGCACTGGTAAATGGTTTAACCAATACAACAGAGAGGTACTACCAGAGGTTTCTCATCCAACTGCAGCCGCCGAATTAAATTACTTAATCCAATCTAAAGTGTTAACGGTAAAAGACGCAAAGTCTTTTAATGGAGATGCCGCAGTATCTAAAGGGGAAGCTATTAGGATAATGATGAATTCCTTAACATATATGTACCATGGCTATCCTATGGATGACTCCGAAAATGCTAAACAAACCTTTACTAATATCGATTCGAAGCATACTTCCTATCAGGCTGTTGAAAGAGCAGTAGAACTTGGTGTAATAGCTGCAGACAAATCAACCTTTGATGTGGATAGTCCTATTACTAAAGAGGAGCTATCTATATGGTATATTCGTGCATTAGGCTTAGAGGAAGCAGCTAAGCAAACTAAGATATACAAAAATGATTTCGCGGATAGCAAGAAAATTAAAGATGAATATACCGGCTATATTGTGTTGGCGGATTCTCTAGGACTATTAAAGGCAGAGAAAAATCAGTTTAACCCTACCAAGCAAGTGACCTATGCGGAGCTAGCTGTTTCTACAATTCGTTTGGGCCATGAGATGTCTAAAAAGGGAAGAGATTATAGATACGGCTATTAATCTAATGTTAGTAGGATGGATTTCAAGCGAATGATACTGAACCTTGCAGAGGGGGAGAGAAACCTTGCGGAGACGGAGGAGAACCTTGCACAAACGAGGTTGAACCTTGCGGAAAAAGGCTAGAACCTTGCAGAAACCAGGTTGAATCTTGCGCAAACCCTAAAACTAGGCGAAGACGCTTATATCTGCACCTGCTTAGTAGTAACTTCATTAAATTAGAAAAACTCACCAATATTTAGCTTGGTGAGTTTTTGTATTACTTCAGTTTTAAATAAAACCAAATGGCATTGATGAAGGTTTGTACCTGACCTTTACTAGAGGTGTCATCAAAGGATGTTAAGAAAGGATTGAGCAATGGCTGAAGCACGCTTTTGCGAACTCGTTCTTTGTTGAGCTCAGAAATAATGGCCTCATAGAGATCCTCTTGCTCCATCGTAAAATTCTCTTCCTCTTCAATGTTCTTTGCCATTTTCATGAGCTCGCTTAACTCTACTGGCTTTCGATCTATATTCATCCTCATTAAATGGACGGAAGAAGGTTCAATTAAAGAAGTATTATGTTGAAGCATATAGGGAATGATAAGACCGATATATTGGAGTAGGACTGCTACAATTCGATGAAGTGAAAACGTTGCATTTGTTACACGTTTTGTAAATAGTAAGTGCTGGAGCATGCCGTGAAATAGTATAGCACTTTCAAAGGCATTTTCAGAAATTTCCTCTCCAAATACGGAAATAAACCGAATCGCTAACCACTCTAGCTCGAATATACGATGCTGCATCACAAGTTTTTTTAGATCTATTTCATTGGAGCTAAGGATTGCATCAAAGAGAGCATATAGGCTTCTTTCTTCATTTAACTGAATAATACTATATATTTGTTGAGCTAAAATCTGTTGGTCCTTTTCGTTTTTCCCAACTTGGATTTGCATACGGAGCTGACTAGCATCATATCGTAATCCTTCTAGTATTTCTGCGATACAATCATTTTTTGAACTAAAATAATTATAAAAGGTTCCTTTTGAAATAGCTGCTCTATCAATGATGTCCTGGATAGAGGTTTGTTGTATTCCTTTTTCTACAAATAGCTTTAAAGCTACATCTGCAACATGTCTTTTACGTTTATTCATAAATCCTCCGATAGTAATCTGATGGCTTTAGTATATATATTGTGAACACAAAGTTCAACTATATTTAAACTAGGTGTACAAATATATTGAAAAAAATGAACTAATGGTTTAATATAATTCGAGTAATGAAGTAAATATAGAAAAATAGAATAGGGGAAAACGAAAGATGAGTGACACTGAAAATAAAAAAGCTACGTATTTAATGCTCGCAGTACTCTTTGTTGGAGCATTTGTATCGTTTTTAAATAACTCCCTTTTAAATGTAGCATTACCTTCCATTATGGTGGACTTAGACGTGGAATATTCTACTGTCCAATGGTTGGCAACTGGTTATATGTTAGTGAGCGGAGTGCTAATACCTGCATCAGCCTTTTTAATAAGAAGGTTTTCGAATAGAACATTATTTCTTACCTCCATGGCAATATTTACGTTAGGTACTGCTATGGCAGCAGTTGCTCCAAATTTTGGCTTCCTTTTAACAGGGCGTATGGTTCAAGCAGCTGGTTCCTCTGTAATGGGGCCTTTACTGATGAACGTAATGCTTGTTGCCTTCCCACGTGAAAAACGAGGAGCGGCTATGGGGATTTTTGGATTAGTTATGATCACAGCCCCTGCAATTGGGCCGACATTATCGGGGTTCATAGTACAATACTATGACTGGCGAGTTCTTTTCATCATGATTTTACCGTTAGCCGTTATTAGCTTGTTACTAGCTGTTTGGAAGCTAGGGAATGTTATGACAACTGACAAAACTGCAACAATTGACTTTGCCTCAATAATCCTTTCGACATTCGGTTTTGGTGGTCTGTTATATGGAGTCAGCACAGCAAGCACAGCTGGCTGGGATGATCCAATTGTAGTAACCACACTAATAGTGGGATTAGTAGCAATAGTTATTTTTGTAATTCGCCAGTTAAAGTTAGAACAGCCATTGTTAGATTTACGCGTATATAAGTATCCGATGTTTGCTTTAGCATCCATTATTTCAATTGTTAATGCAGTTGCTATGTTCTCGGGTATGATTTTAACACCAGCCTATGTGCAAAGTGTACGCGGTATATCTCCCTTAGACTCTGGACTACTAATGCTACCTGGGGCAATTGTTATGGGAATTATGTCTCCGATAACAGGGAAACTTTTCGATAAGTTTGGTCCCCGTACTTTAGCATTAATAGGATTGGTTATTACAGCAATTTCTACTTTCGAATTATCTAGACTACAAATAGATTCTACCTATTTATTTATTGTTATAATCTACACGATACGGATGCTAGGGATGTCTATGGTTATGATGCCAATCATGACAAATGGTTTAAATCAGTTACCAACACGTTTAAACCCGCATGGTACAGCTGTTAACAACACAGCTCAGCAGGTTGCTGGTTCCATTGGTACGGCAGTGCTAGTTTCTATAATGAACTATGTAACCACCAAAGAAGGGGAAAGCCTAATGGCCAACGTTGACCCTGCTACACTGACAGAGCAAACCATGGGCTTACTAGGTCAACAAGCTCTATTAGCAGGGATTCAATACTCCTTCCTAGTTGCTTTGGTTATGAATATAATCGCGTTAGTCTTAGCCTTCTTCTTGAAACGAGTAGATGTAAGCCCTGAATCATTACGTAAAATAGAAGAAGAACACCAAGAACCAAAAGCTTCTAATTAATTTTATTTAAAAAGGGCTAAGACAAATGTCCATTAAAAAACGTAAAATCGGAAACTCGGTTTTACGTTTTTTCTTTTAGTTGCTTGAAGAGGAGGGGGCCCAGGTAAATTGCGAGTCGAAAGCCCACCCTCTGTAACGGAAAAACACTCCAACCAAATATAGATAGAAAACCCGAAATTTTACTCATCGTAAAACTTCGGGTTTTTTATTTTGGAAGTAGATTTATCCTAATATCTTTCATTTTTTCTTTTATGCGTGTTTTGAAAAAAAATAAAAAATAAATATTTAATAAAATGTCTAATTAAAAATAAAAGTGGGTAATAGATTAAAAGGTGTTGTGAAAAAAATAATAGAATATTCCCATAAAATTACTAAAGAGAGAGTGAGAGTTGGAAAATGTTTAATACGTATGAGGTTAAACCCTATTTTGATGAGATGCTAAAATCATGTGGAGAACCAAAACTACATTATCAAAACTTTTACAATATACTTAACCGGTTTTCTGTAGAAGAACTAAAAGAAAAACATGAAACAGCCCAACTTTCCTTTTTAAGACAAGGCATAACCTTTACAGTTTATAACAATAATACGGGAGCGGAACGTACTATGCCTTTTGATTTCATTCCAATTATCATTCCTCCTGAAGATTGGGAGACAATTCAAAAGGGAATGATACAACGCACAGAGGCTTTAAACTGTTTTTTACAAGACATTTACCACAAACAGAAAATTATAAAAGATGGAATTATCCCTCGAGATTTGATAGAGAATAATAAATATTACTATCACAAGCAAATTAAAAATATTAAAATACCATTAAATAACAACATATTTTTAGCAGGTATAGATTTAATTCGTGATGAAACGGGTAAGTATTTGGTGCTTGAGGATAATTTAAGAAACCCATCTGGTCTATCTTATGTATTCCAAAATCGATACGTTATGCGTCAGGTCTATCCCGAATTTTTTGCTAACCACTCCATTCATGCTTTGGAACAGCAAATAACCTATATCTATGAAGCAATCGTAGAACATGCTCCAGAAGGAGTAACTAACCCTAAGGCAGTACTGCTTACTCCAGGAATATATAACTCTGCGTATTACGATCATGTATTTTTAGCTCAACAAATGGGATTGCAGTTGGTCGAAGGCCGTGACCTAACAGTAGTTGATAACATTGTATATATGAAAACAATCCGTGGACTTGAAAAAGTAGATATTATTTATCGTAGAATTGATGATGACTTTTTGGATCCTTAAGAGTTTCGTGAGGATTCTACTCTTGGAGTTCCTGGTTTAATAGATGCATATAAATTAGGCAATGTGGCAATATTAAATGGTATAGGAAATGGTGTTGCTGATGATAAAGCAGTGTATACCTATGTTCCTGATATGATTAGATATTATTTAGAGGAAGAGCCGATTATTGATAACGTGAAAACCTATCGTCTGGATAATATAGAACAGAGGGAATGGGTACTTCAGCATTTATCAGAACTGGTCGTAAAAAATGTTGGTGCCTCAGGTGGCTATGATATGTTAATAGGCCCACATGCTACTAAAAAAGAAATAGAGAGATTTAGGGAAAAAATTTTAAAGACACCGGAGCAGTATATTGCGCAGCCGACTATTCAGCTGTCAAGAGCACCTGCGTATCAAGGAGAAGCGTTTTATCCATGTCATGTAGATTTACGAGTGTTTGTCATTAGAGGAGAGGATACACATGTATTTCCAGGTGGTCTTTCACGTGTAGCATTAAAGAAAGGCTCGCTAGTAGTAAACTCCTCACAAGGTGGTGGAGGTAAAGATACATGGGTCATGAAATCAGGGGGTTTTAGTTCATGTTAAGTCGTGTAGCAGATTCTTTATACTGGATGTCTCGAAATTTTGAGCGAGCGGAACAAAATGCAAGAATTTTAGATGTTCATTTAACTCAAATGGTTGAAACCTCTAGTGATGAATCATTTAAAGAGACACAGTGGAAGCTATTATATGAAGCGTGTTCTACTCTAGATGAATTAGAGGCATTGAAAAATAAAAAGAATAGCAAAGAGGAAGACCTAATATTCTACTTGGCATTAAGTCATGAAAATCCAAATTCGGTTTTCAATTGCGTACGTATTGCTAGAGAGAATGCAAGGGTTTGTCGTGATCACATACCTAATGAACTGTTTGAAGTGTGGAATGACGTCTTTCTATATACAAAAGATGCTCAAAATATCCCTTATTCTCTTCAGAACATGAGGTTATTTCTAAGCCAGATTAAAAAGGCTTCTTTCACTATTCAAGGAATTATTGAGTCAAACATGTCTCGTGGTATAGCTTACCATATGATGAAAATAGGAAATTGGTTAGAACGGGCTGAAAAAACTGCCAGAATTTTAAATGTAGTGTGTGAACATACAAGTGAAGCGGAGCTTTCTTATAAAAGAGATGAATATTATGCGTGGCTATCAGCACTTAGAATGCTGAATGGCTATGAGGCCTATTTGAAGGTGAATAGACCAAAAATGGATCCACGAACAATTCTTGCTTTTCTTATTGTCGATGAAACCTTTCCTAGATCCATTCATTACAATATGAATAGTGTGCAAAATGCAATTGATAATTTGGGAGGACAGAAGGCTAAACACTCAGAAAAGCTCCATTATCTTTTACAAAGGCTTCATCAAGACTTTGATGAAATGACTATTCAGGAGTTAGACTCCGAAGAAATGATGGAATTTCTGAATCGTTTTCAAAACCAATGTAATGAAATTGGGCAAACTTTCTCTGAAACCTATTACTTAATAGAACCAGTTTCTACATCTTCTACACTCCATATTCAAGTACAGACACAGAGTGACAATCATTGGATGAGTGGATCTCAGGTTTCAAATAATGAAAAAGCTTCCTCTTTAAAGTACAAAATTGAGCATACTAATATTTTCGATTATGAAACGATGGTCGATCAAAGTATGAATTCAATTCGTTTAAAGCCGAGAACAGACGAATGTCAACGATTGCTTTCCTACCGCGCAGAAATTAATCCTGTTGCCTTAACTAAGGAACACGTGGATATATGGGGAAACACAGTAGAATCATTTTTTATAGCAGACCATCATCGGCATTTAGAGGTTAAGACAACCTCTATTGTAAGTATTCAAAGAAGTCCGTGGGTTCATCGTATTGATTATTCGCCTGAAATGTACGCAATTTTTCATTCGAATCTTTTTAGAAGTCATTATTTAGCTTATTTAAGTAACACTGCTTACACTTATTTGACTCCAGAGCAAATAGAAAAGGTGGATAATGAAATAGGAGAAATGGTAAATCCGGTTAAATACTCAATTGATTTAATGGGATATTTGTTCAATCATTTCACATACGATGGCTCATCTACTACAGTTACGACTAAGGCGATTGAATCCTTCGACCTTAAAAAAGGTGTTTGTCAGGATATATCGCATGTGATGCTCGGAGTGTTAAGGACAAAGAATATACCAGCTCGGTATGTTAGTGGTTATTTGTATGTTGGAGAAAACTCTGCTTTAGTTGGTGATGCTGCTAGTCATGCATGGGTGGAGGTTATGGTACCTGGAATCGGCTGGGTAGGACTTGATCCAACGAATAACGTGGAGGCGTTAGAAAACCATATACGTGTAGGTGTTGGACGGGATTATAATGATGTTAGCCCTGTCCAAGGAGTATATAGAGGTGGAAGTCATTCGTTAGATGTGAAAGTATCTGTAAGTTTAATCGAGCAATAAGAAAGGCCTCAGCTTCAAAGTTGAGGCTTAATTAATGAGGCTCGACAGACCTATTTTTAAAAACAATGTGTTTAATCGGAAAGATTAAGGGAACATTTTAAATAGAATAAATTTACAAAGGAGGACAAGCAAATGAAGCATTTAAAAGCACTTCTTATTAAATTTCTGATGATAGCAGTAGTCCTTTTAGTTGTTTTGACTTTAATTTTTGATGTCCCATTCCTGGATTCTATATGGACTAGCTTAGTCTTAACTGTTTTAGCTTACATTTTAGGAGACTTCCTATTGTTCCGCCTAGCTGCTAATCGTTCAAGCCAAAATGTTCGAAATATGATTGCCACAGGTGGAGATATTATATTAGCATTCTTAACCATTTGGTTTATGCAAATTGCATTAGTAGATGCTGACGGAAATCTAGCGCTTGGAACACTTATTGCTGCATTAGTTATTGGTGGAGGCGAATGGTTCTTCCATAAATATTTGGATGGAAATGTATTTTACAAAAATAAACGTACAACAGCAGATGTCGCTGCCGATTATGGAGATTAACAAAAAAACCCTCTTTTCTAAGGGGGTTTTTGTTATGGTTTGTTATTCTATTCAAGAAGAAGTGTTCGGGTGTCTAAAGAGTTACTTCAACGGCAAGCTGCTAATTGTTTTCGATCTAGCTTTCCTAAAGTGGTATAAGGTAATTGGTCAACAAAGATTATATCCTTTGGAAGATGAATACGTGGAATCCTTAAGCTAAGCCACTCTAATAAAGTTATCTCTGTTAATTGTTCGCCTTCGTTGTTCAGTTCGACGTATGCTATTAGCCTTTGACCATATTGTTCGTCAGCTATGCCTAAAATGGCCACTTCTTTTATCAAAGGATGATGTATTAATACTTGTTCTACTTCTTTAGGGTATATGTTGACCCCTGCAGAAACTATAAGATCGTCTGTTCTCCCACACAAGTAGTAATATCCGTTTGTATCCCTATATCCCATATCTCCAGTCTCCATCCAGGAAGCTTCTTTGTTTTTTATAGACCATCTGTTCTTTGTACATAGCTGTCCAATCTGTCCTTCTTTTAGTTGATTCCCATTTCCAATCACTTCTAGTATCCCCCCTTTAACTAATCGGCCAATTGTGTCAGGAGAGTATTGCAAGTCTTTCGGTGTAGCAATCGTATTTAGACCAGCTTCGGAAGTGCCATAAAGGTTGTAGAGAATGGGTCCTAGCTTATTGTTGACCTCTTCTACTAGCTTGGCATTAAGGTGTGCTCCCCCTGAAGCAATACATTGTAGAGAGGTTAAATAATCAGGTTTATGCTTAACCAATTTATGAATCATAAGAGGTACAACTGTTATTATTTCGACTTTATGTCTTCTAATGATTTGACTAGCCTTTTCTGCTTGAAAGTACTCTGAAAGGATTACTTTTTTCCCTAGAGCGATAAAGGTAAGCAAAATTGCGATACCATACCCATGATAGAGAGGCGTTGCAATATATGCCGTACGATATTGCATTAGCCTCAATCGTTCTAACACAGTTAAAAAGGGATGTAAGTAGTTGATTAAAGAAGGTTTATGGATTGCTTTTTTAGGTGTCCCAGTTGTCCCGCCTGTTAGCAATATGAGCCTACCTTTTGACGATCTTTTCATCGATGTAGCTTTTAGTCTGATATCTTCATGAATGAAATAGTAAATGTAACTACTTTCAATTGCCAAGTGGAGTAAGGAGTAGTTGAAGATCTTTTAATAGTGATCTGGCTTCTTCATCATATATGTATAAATCGAAATGATAGGTGTCTACTAATTGCTTAAATTGAATGGTACTCATCGTTGGATTCATCAAATAAACATTAGTTCCTAAGCGGGAAGCAGCAAAAATAGAATGAACAAAATGATGATGATTTTTGCTTAAAATAGCTACATTTTTTACCTGAACTTAAATGCCGGTTGTCTTTCAAGTAAATAGAAGCAACCTCACAGTTCCTTGCTAATTGGTTATATGTAATACTTTCGGTGTCGGTTACTATGGCTATCTGATTGCCAAATCTTTTTTCCGCAAGCCGTACTAAAACCATTAAGTTAATACCTTCTTTATAAATCGTAAAGATTAAACGAAACAAGCCAGAAGGAGAGAGGAGCCCTATCTTCCATATTACTTGCAGTAAGGAAATAATCATTTGTTAAGCCCTCTTTTCTGAAGGAGTTTAGGCAATACATAATCCCATCCTCTTCGGCCGACTAATGAACCTATTTGACCGAAAATCAGCCACCAAGGTTGAAAAGTTTTTCTTTTTGTATAAAGGAAATTTGCTATAATCTTTGCAACATGTAAAGGACTCATGGCAGGTGTATTACGATAGGCAAGGGTAGGCTCAATCATTGGAGTCCTAACTAATGGTAGGTATACCGTGGTAGTTAAAATACCCTTTCCATTTATTTCGGGAGACACGGAGCGGAACCATGTATCAAATGCAGATTTAGACGCCTGATAAGCGGCCCAAAAAGGTATAGGAAGAAGCAAGGCATTAACTGTCGACACATTTACAATATGCCCTTTATTTTTTTCTATTAAAGGTATGGTGGACAATAGCAGTTGCACGGGAGCGAAGTAATTAATGGCCATCGTCCTAGTGAAATCATGATAACGATTTAATGACTTGTCAATCGAACGATTAATGGACAAGCCTGCATTACTAACGATAATATCCAGTCCATTGGGGAGCTGATGCAAAAAGCGTAGTAATCTTTCCAGATCTTTATCTTCTCTCATATCTGCCGAAATAATGCTTACCTTAGCTTTGTAGGATTCTATATCTTCTTTTATTAGCAATAGTTCTTTTTCGCGTCTTGCTACCAATACAAGGTGTACGTTTATATTCTTTAAAACAAACGCAAGCTCTCTACCTATTCCAGAGCTAGCTCCAGTAATAAGAACTGTTTTAGCATCAAGTTTATCTTCTAGCTTTCTTTCATCCAAATGAATAGAAGGGAAGAGTATTTTTTCTACAATAGAATAGTTAACCATTTTAAACAGCCCTTTATGATTAGAAAATTTAGTTATATACATTTTAACACCTAAACCAGACACAAAATACAAAAATCGGAAAATTTAGAATCTAATTATTAGCTTTCTACGTTTTAATATGATATTATTACCTCGAATTAGAGATATATTGAACTGAGGTAAGTCGTTAGTTTATAGCTTTACCTGAAAGAGCAAGTTTTGTATTTAAAATGTTTGGGCAAAATAAATAAGAGCAAAGGTAGGAGGAAAAGATATGTTGAAAATAGGTATTATTTTAGGGTCTACCCGTGAAGGTAGATTAAGCCCACAAGTGGGTAACTGGGTGAAAGAAATAGCAGACAAGCGTGGAGATGCTCAATATGAAATTATTGATATTGCTGAATTCAAGCTCCCATTACTTGGAGAAGCTGGTGTAGATGCTTCTGGTGCCGCAGCCTGGTCTTCAAGAGTTGCTAATTGTGATGGATTCGTATTTATCGTGCAAGAATACAACCATTCCATTACAGGTGCATTAAAAAATGCGCTAGATTATCTACGTGTGGAGTGGAACAATAAAGCAGCAGGAATCGTATCTTACGGATCAGTAGGTGGAGCTCGTGCAGCCGAGCACTTAAGAGGTATTCTAGGAGAGCTATTAGTAGCAGACGTACGCGTACATCCTGCCCTATCATTATTTACCGACTTTGAAAACGGTACAGACTTCAAACCAGCTGCCGTTCAAACAGACTCAGTAAACCAAATGCTAGACCAAGTCATCCCATGGGCAACAGCACTAAAAACCATTAGGTAACAAGAAAAGCGAAAGCGCCTATCCCTGCCCCGACAGGCAAATGGGAAAATGCGAGGAGGCAGCTCTTCAGCCACCGCAAACGCTCTTGTTTTCGACGAGCTTGCACAGGAGCAGTATTATCCCATTTGACCCGAGGGGCAAGGCACAGTAGCTAGACACCAAGAAAAGCGAAAGCGCCTATCCCTGTCCCGACAGGCAAATGGGAAAATGCGAGGAGGCAGCTCCTCGTAATAGCTTACAATTACAAAAATCCACTCTACTGTATAAGAAGAGTGGATTTTTGCATTCATACGATGTTGCAAAGAATTACAAGCTAATCAGGTTGTTGGAACTTCTTTTGGCGAGCGACTAGTAAGATTTTTCTCTTTCATTGAAAAACCAGTGAGTCCGTAAACAAACGTAAAAATTGGAGTTAGCAATGCTAAAAAGCAGAATGGAAGATAAGTCAATGTCGGTACTCCTAGCGTAGTTGCAGTGAAGACGCCACTTGCTGTCCAAGGTAGCAAAGCACAGCCCTGTGTTGCGGTATCTTCCATAGCCCTTGAAAGATTTTCAGGCCGTAAATTAAACTTATCAAACAGTGGTTTCATGAATGTTCCAGTCATAACTCCTGCAAACGAGAAGCTTCCCCCAAGACCGAGTGTAAAATAGGACATGATCATCGTTACAAAAACGAGTAATGCTCTACTCTTAATCATTTTAATTATAGAATCAATGATGGTTACTAGCACTCCCGAGATATTCAATAAACCCCCTAAGCCAAGGGCGAAAATAAAGATTGCTACCATTGGCAGCATGCTTACTAATCCCCCTCGCTGTAGCAAGGAATCAATCGCTTCAATACCTGATTCTACAAAAAAGCCATTATAAGCTACTCCCAAAATACTTGTCATATCTATACCTTGGTAAAAAATAGCGATAAGGGCACCTGCGACCCCGCCTAAAAAAACGGAGATAATAGCGGGTTGTTTTGTAATTAGTAGTACAAAGAGAAATAGTGCTGGAATAATAGAGATAATACCTAAATTAAAGTTTGCTGCTAAATATCCAGTCAAGCTATTAACTTCAGCTGAATTAACAGCTGCCACTTCGGTATTTAAACCGATAAGGGTAAATATAATTGCTGATAAAACGTAGGCGGGAACGGTTGTCCAAAGCATGTGCTTCACATGTGTAAAGACATCAATGCCTACTACTGCGGCAGCAAGGTTTGTTGTATCGGATAAGGGAGAAAGCTTGTCTCCAAAGTAAGCCCCACTTACGATCGCTCCAGCTGTCATCGCCAGAGAAACATCTAAGCTTTGACCTACCCCAATCATAGCAATCCCTGCTGTGCCTAAAGTTGCCCAAGAAGAGCCTGTAGCCATGGAGACCACAGAACAAAATAAAAGAGTAGTTACCAAGAAAAATTGAGGAGAAATAGATTGAATTCCATAATAGATTAAAGTAGGAACTGTACCAGATGCTATCCATGTACCGATTAATATTCCTACTGACATTAATATTAGGGAAGGCTTGAGGGCTTTAAGCATGGAAGCAAACATTGCTTTTTCAATTTCTTCATAAGAATAGCCAAGACGCAAAACAAAAGGGATGAGAACAACGATCGCAGTGAACAGCATAATTTGAATAGGGGCTTCCAATAGTATCAATCCAGTGGATATAACCGCAACCATTAAAATGAGGATGAATAATGAATAGGATAAAGATGGTTTTTTTATTGTTTTTTCCATTTAATCACTCCTTTTATTAGATATAAAATCAAGAACTAAAGCTAATACTATGTTGTTATATTATTCAGAAAATATAATAGTGGTAACTAGATACCCTCTTTTTGTGTATTATTAACATTTTTTTGAGAAGTTTTTGTACATTTTTCTAAATGGAGCAGTTTGAGTGGGGGCTTTTTAATAAATTAGAAATAAAAGAAAGCCCCATCACCGGGTGATGGAGCTGATGATATTATTATTATTTTTGTGTTGCTCGGAACCCTGCTGCTTCAGCTTCTTCCTTACTGCAAAACATTTCTTCGGCAACTGTCATTTCATAATATTGCTGACCAGGGACATGATAGATTTTCTCACCCTTAGAATTGATATTACCTTTTATTGTACAATCAGTAATACTATCCGGTTTCTTTTCCTCATTAGCTTTTTTAACTGCTTTCACTTCTTCAACCGCATCTTTATCGTAGCCCCTGTTCGTAACATAATTCTCCACTGACCATATCCCGATTGCTTGCTGTTGAGCTTTTTTCTGAATGGCTTCAAACCAGTTTACATGCTTAGTATTAGGTGCGTAAATGTAAGCAACTCGGGCAAGACCTTGTTTTAACAGTTCTTCTTGCAGACTCTTTCCATCAGAAGTATAGATATAAGCAAGAAGTCGATTATATTTATCTCTATAGGAGACATCGAACTCTAAAAAGACAGTATCCTGCCCCTTCAGTAATTGTTTCGTAAAATCCTTTGCATCCTGTCCAAAAGGCTGTTCTCCTAGCTTAGGATGGTTAGTTTCGGGAGTGTCTACCAATAAAAAGCGCACGTTTTCATTTGCACCATTGTATTTTATTTTAATCGTATCCCCGTCGATCACGCTGACCAATGGAAATTCCTCAAGCTTAGAGACGTCATGAGTAGTGCTCGACGTAGCTTCAGATGATTCTTTTTTTGTAGCTGTCTCCGAAGTTTTCTGCTCAGTGATTGGATTTTTGTCCTCCACCACTAACTGATCTATACTGCTGCATGCTCCTAGTAAGATGGTTAAGGATAAAATATACATAATCCATTTTTTCATGTTTCATACCTCTCTCTTTCAATCGGTCACTATCTTAACATACAAGTAAAAGAGAGTGAAAGAGAAATCGAAGAATTCAGTACGTAAGATGTAGTCATTTTCCATTTTAATATTTTTCATTTACATTGAACGTTTTTATGTAAATTAACGTCTAACAGTTACAAAAGAGGGGGAACAAAAATGGAGCACCTAGTTAGGAAAGCAATCACAGGAGATGACGATGCTTTCTTACAGCTAATGCAAATACATCGTGATGTTCTATATAAAACTGCCTTTATATATTTAAAAAATGAACATGATGTGTTGGAGGCTCTTCAGGAAGTGACGTTTCGAGCCTATACCAAGCGTCACCAAGTAAAGGAACCGTCCTTCTTTCAAACTTGGCTAGTGAGAATCCTGTTGAATTATTGTATGGACACATTGAAGAAGCAGGGCAATTTATTTTCGTTAAATGAAGATGTAGAAAAAGAACAACATTCCTCTAACCAGGATCTTATGCTTGCACTTAGAGAGTTGCCGAGTGCACAACGAGAGCTCATTCATTTAAAATACTTTAATGATTTAAAGGTGAGCGAAATTGCAAGAAGGCTAAAAATTCCAGAGGGGACAGTTAAGTCAAGATTACATCATACGCTAAAGAAAATTCGTGTTTTTATGGGAGAGAGAGGGGGCGATGTTTAATGACCAACGTAAAACAAATTAAGCATTTAGTAAATGAACAAATGGAAGCTATCCAGGTTAGTTCAGCTACTGGAGGCGCCATATTAAACGGTATTAAGATAGCACAAAGAAAAAAACAGCGCAGGTCTAAGATAGGATTTAGCCTCTCAGCTATAGCCGTGCTTTTCCTTGGCTTCGCCTTTATGACACGCATTTCTCCAGCCTTTGCCCAGATTTTTGAGGATGTACCGGGCTTGGGGGCTATTGTAGCGATCGTAGAATATGACAGGGGGGTAGAAGATAGTGTCGTAAACAACTATTTTGAGGCAATTGGTGTTTCTGTAAAAGAAAATGATGTTACTTTTACGTTAGATGCGGTGATAGCGGATGCTACTGGTATGCTACTCTCGTATACCCTCGAGTCTCCTAATCCCGTAAATGATTATCATCTAGGAGACACAGTCCTGCTCCAAAATGAGGAAGAGCTTGGTCTTGCTTACGTAACTTCCGAGCATACTCAAGAAGATGTGATTCAAAAAATGGAGAGCACCATTAGGATCTCTGACCCTAGTGGTGTGATTGATTATAATAATCCAGACTTTACATTAAAGTTTTCAATACGTGGAGAAGAGGATTTAAAATTTGTCATACCATTTGAGTTGAAAAATAAAGTTGCCAAGCCAAAGCATTACAAGCTAAATCGTGAGGTGGTAGTAGAAGGACAAAAATTTACTGTAGAACAAGTAAAAATATCTCCTTTGCATGTCGCGATTGATATAAAAACGGATCCACAAAATGATATGGTTATTTTTAATTTTTCTTCTATTAAATTGCAGAATGAAAGAGGAAACGTATGGGGAAGTGGATCCACATCCATTAGTAGCTTTGGAAGTGCTGATACTACGAAAAGAACGATTTATTTAGAAAGCAATTATTTTCAGGAATCAGAAGAATTATATTTAGTTATCGGTGATATTTTGGCTATGCCAAGGGATGAACGAGAGATCGTTATAGACTTTGATAAAAAAGAAGTGGCTTCTATATCTAAACAATATCCTTTGCAGCTAGAAATAATAGATGAGTCTAGCTTCAAGGTGGATTTTGACAATAATTTAGGCTTTAATCAAACCATTTTCACTAACGGCGAGGATAGAAATGGCCGTAAAGTGCCGCTAGCTATATCTCATAGACTTTCTGACACCACTAATTCTCAAGTATTTACTTTAGAGCAAGGAACCAAGAATAATCCAGTAACCTTTGTACTGCAGGGATATCCTAACTATTTGAAGAACGATACACGCATTAAGGTTAAATAGGGAGTGCTTAAAACACAGTCATTAAAAAAAGAAATTTAATACCATTTAGTTTCTTGTTGTGGGATAATTAGGAAAAACGTGGGAGGTACTATGGCACTTTTTCTAGGATTATTATCTATGTTGTTTGGTTCTCTTTTTATGTCATTGACAGTTGATGAGCTAGGTTCGATTGGTAACTTATTTTTATTGATCTATGGGATAGGTTTATTTTTGCTTGGTGCATTGGTGCTTGGCTCGAGAAAAAAGAAACGAGTAAGAAAGCCTATGAACATCAAACGAACAGGTATTTCCTTAGCTGTTTTAGGGCTCATTTTATTATTTGGAAGTTACATTCAGAAGAATATACCTCTAGTCTACCTTGGCTCTATCCTATTAATAGCTGGTGTTATTTTTATGCTAACTAAGCTTGAAGAAGTTCAGTTAAATGTAAAGCCAATAGTAATATGCATATATATGATTACATTTGGAATGGTGATGGTTATCACTACATTTTTGGGATTACCAAATGAAGATTTAAGAACCTTCGGATTTGTCCAGTTAATGCTGGGGATTATTTTTGCCGTGCTTGAAAGCGTGAAGGAAATAAAACCTCCAGCTAAGCAAATGTCCTTTAAAGCAAAATAATATATTTTTTCTCCAAATGAGGGTACTCTAAATGTGTGAGAAAAACTTATACATAAGGAGAGATTTGCATGCAAGCAATTACAGGGAAAACAGCATTAATCACTGGTGCAGGTCGAGGCATTGGTCGCGCAACAGCTATAGCCTTTGCTAAAGAGGGTATTAACCTTGGACTTTTAGGAAGAACAATCGAAAACTTAGAGGCAGTTGCAAGTGAGCTACAAACATATGGTGTAAAAGTTTCCATAGCTGCTGCTGATGTATCCAACATGGAATCTGTGAACAGTGCAGTTGAAAAAATCCGTGGGGAGCTTGGCCCAATCGAAATCTTGGTAAACAATGCCGGCATCTCTAAATTCGGTAAATTCCTTGAAGTAGATCCAGAGGACTGGGCTAAGATCATTCAAGTAAATGTGATGGGCGTGTACTACGTAACTAGAGCAGTACTACCAGACATGATCGAAAAAAATGCAGGGGACATTATTAATATCTCTTCTACTGCAGGACAAAAGGGAGCTCCAGTTACAAGTGCTTATAGTGCATCTAAAGCTGCGGTAATCGCACTAAGTGAATCTCTAATGCTAGAAGTAAGAAAGCAAAATATCCGTGTTGTTACATTAACACCAAGCACTATTGCTACAGACATGGCAATCGAATTAAACCTGACAGACGGAAATCCAGAAAAAGTAATGCAACCAGAAGACATCGCTGACTTTATGGTAGCTCAGCTGAAAATGAACCCAAGAATTCTGCTTAAATCTGCAGGACTATGGTCAACTAATCCATAATAATTATAAAATGGTCGCGATGAAAATCGCGGCCATTTTTTTGGTGCGCCCGGCATGCGCATGAACTATAGGGTGCAAGTCCCGAACCGCGAAGACAGAAGTAGAGGTTAGCCAAGAGCAAGGGTGTCCGTAGTGATACGGAATCTGAAGGAAGCTGGAGGCAAAGCACCGGTCCGAGGAACACGAACCTCATAGAAGGCTAGGTATGATTGAGCGAGTTTGCCAAACAAAACAAAGCTCTTTCTGTCGAAGGTCATACCAAGTAAATGAGGCGGATAGATGGTGTGAAAGTGCATGCGCTTACCCGGGGAGGTCTGACAGAGACGTGAAGTACCCTTCATAACCTGCTTGGTGACAAGCAGCTGAACTGTCAGAAGTCAGCAGAGGTAATAGTACGAATGGGTCTAGAACCACTCGGAAGGACCGAACAATTAAGAGAGAATAGCCCTTGGCTTTCCAACTTGGATGTTTGAACACAGAAAACTAGTGCCTCACGCTTAGAAAGTAGTGGTGAATCCCACGAGGGTATTTGCGGAGGGTGTAGTCCAGTTGGGCAAAAGAAGATAAGCTATTCACGGAAAGGAACGAAATGGTGATGTTGAATCAGATACTTGAACGGAAAAACATGATGCAAGCGTTAAAGCGAGTGGAAGCGAATAAAGGAAGCCATGGAGTAGACATGATGCCCGTACAAACCTTACGACAGCACATCCTCGAAAATTGGAAAACCATTAAATCGCAGATTTTAAATGGAACCTATGAACCACAGCCAGTACGTCGAATCGAAATCCCGAAACCAGACGGTGGTGTGCGTCTATTAGGTATTCCAACCGTGACAGATCGTTTGATTCAACAAGCTATATCGCAGATACTATCTGAGGAATATGATAAAACATTTTCGGATTACAGTTATGGATTCCGACCAAATCGGAGTGCCCATGATGCCATTCGAAAAGCAAAGGGTTATATAAAAGAGGGTTATCGATGGGTTGTGGATATGGATTTAGAGAAATTCTTTGATAAGGTCAATCATGACCGACTAATGGCAACGTTAGCGAAACGAATTTCAGATAAACCTTTACTAAAACTCATTCGTAAATATCTCCAATCCGGTGTCATGATAAATGGCGTAGTTTCCAGTACAGAAGAAGGAACCCCGCAAGGTGGACCTCTAAGTCCACTCTTATCAAACATCGTATTAGACGAACTTGATAAAGAGTTAGAGAAACGTGGACATAAATTCGTACGGTACGCAGATGATTGCAATATCTATGTGAAGAGTGAACGGGCAGGGGTACGAACAATGGCGAGTGTACAACGATTTATTGAAGGAAAACTTCAACTGAAAGTTAACGAAAAGAAATCGGCAGTGGACCGCCCTTGGAATCGAAAATTCTTGGCGTTTAGCTTTACTGCTCATAAAGAACCGAAGGTTCGTATTGCAAAAACAAGCCTACAACGAATGAAGAAGAAAATACGAGAAATTACCTCTAGAAGGATGCCATATTCCATGGAATATAGAATCGAAAAGTTGAACCAATATCTAGTGGGTTGGTGTGGATATTTCGCCTTAGCAGATACACCTACCACATTTAAAACACTGGATAGCTGGATTAAACGAAGGTTACGTATGTGCCTGTGGAAGGATTGGAAGAAACCTCGAACAAGAGTTAGAAATCTTACTCGATTAAAAGTTCCTTATGGGAAAGCATACGAGTGGGGAAATACTCGAAAAGGGTACTGGCGCATTTCTAAAAGCCCCATATTACACAGAACCCTCGGCAAATCCTTTTGGGAAAGCCAAGGGCTGAAAAGTCTGCAAGTTCGTTACGAAACTTTGCGTTATTCATCTTAATTGAACCGCCGTATACGGAACCGTACGTACGGTGGTGTGAGAGGTCGGGGGTTAATCGCTCCCTCCTACTCGATTTTTAGTCATGTCAGCTCGGACTCCTACAATGCCTGGCTAGATTACTACAATCAACTCAAACTTTACGACAATCAAGAAATGGATTACGACAATGCCACCACGAATTACTACAATCCAAATGGACTATGATAATGACCGGATAGATTACTACAATCAACTAAAAATTTACGACAATCGAGCAATGGATTACGACAATGCCACCACGAATTACTACGATCCAAATGGATTACGATAATGACCGGCTAGATTACTACAATCAACTCAAACTTTACAACAATCGAGCAATGGATTACGACAATGCCCACATAATTTACTACAATCCCTTTTTCACTTCACGACACTCACCCAAATAGTTCTTTGTCACCCACTCTAAATACTCTTTTACCTATCAAGTCAAAAAAACTTATTTTAATTGGAATATTCTAATTTTATGGAGCATATATATAAATAAGTTTGTGTTTAAAAGGGAGGAGAGTTAGGAAACAGATTATGTTCAAGCAACCTATTCCATAGATAAGTTAATAGACAAGCATAGGAAGATATAGATATGAAAATATAGTAATAAATTGGGGGACTATTTAGGTGAGATTAAATAAGCTTGGGATTATTTTAACTTCATCGGCATTGACCGTTGGGTTATTTTCTACTACTGTAAGCGCTGCTCCAAATGGGACGAATCAGACTAGTAAACCGATTGTACAGGTAGCTGCTTCAAACGTTGTTTATACAAAGGACGATTTAATTAAAAAGTTTCGCTCGTATTTTCCAAAGCAGTTTGATTCATTGAAAAGCAGTGATTTTCAGATGAGTAGTGGCAATTATTATACTCCAGAGGATGAGACATCCCGGTATAGTCTTAGCTTTACCCAGACAATAGAAGGTAAACGAGTTTATGGAAGTGTTGGGTTTGTTGGAGATAATTTAGATATTGAGCATTTTTCATATTCTCCACCAATTGGATCAGATGCCTTATTCCCGGCAAAGGTATCTAAGGACGAAGCTAGAAAATTAGCCGTAGACTTTGTGAAAACCTTGTTGAAGGAGGATTCCTATCAGCTCGAAAGCGATAATAATTACTATTATCCAACAAGAATTTTAACAGAACCAATTAACTACTCTTTTTCATTCACTAAAACTAAAAATGATATATCTATATCCGATAACCGTGTAGATATAAATGTTCTTGGAAACGGTCAAATTACTAGTTTTTATAAATATCCCTCTACACAAGAAAAGAATACATTTGATGAAGTAAAAAATATTAAGTCTGAAAAAGATATATTAAACAAATTAAAAGAGAATCTAGAGGTAGAGCTTCAATACCAGGTAAATATTGACTATCAATCGGGAGAGCGTACGGTTAAGCTAGTCTATCAACCGACAGGTAATTTTCTTGGATTGAGTGCTGCTACAGGTAAGTGGTTAACTCCAAATGGATATACGGATCAATTTCCATCCAAAGCAAAGCTTAAAAAGATTGTAGAGAAGCCTCTGCCTGCAAAGCAGAAGGGGATCACTATGGAACAAGCGAAGAAAGCAGCTGAAAAGCTGTTAGAAAATAAATCTGACAAGCTTAAATTAAGCATTCAATCTATTGATGAGATTGAGAACTATAATGGTCAGACGGTTTACAGTATTCAGTATATGTATAACCATAGAAACGGTGGTAGCGGTGCTAGTATTGAAATTAACAAGGCTACTGGGGAAGTCATTCAATATCACAATATGTTAGGGTATTTAATGAATGAACTTGGAGAGAAACAGGAAGTTGCCAAGCCAATTTCTCAGAAGGATGCTTTAGCGAAAGCAACAAGCTATATTAAAGAATGGTTCCTTCTTACTTACACAACTTTAGTATGCCTGTCGATGAGCCTTATTATGAGGAAAATATGGGCGCATATAACTTCTCCTTCCCACGAGTTGTTAATGGCATAATAGTAAGTGGAGATTCCATAAACGTTGGAGTTTCAGCAGATGGTTCCTTGAGCAGCTTATATGTAAATGAACAAAAGGTGGAAGAGTGGCCTTCTCTTAAGGAAGTGATTTCCGCAAAAGAGGCAAAGACACTTTTAAATAATTCTTTAAAAGTTAAACTGAATTATTCAAAGCAAATGCAAAAGAAAGATAATAAACACTATGACTTACTATATGTGCCTGTATATAACGACAGCTCTTATAGTACCCTAGATGCTACGACTGGTAAATGGAGCAGTCTGTTTGGTGGAGAGCAAAGCTCTGTGGTTGTTTCTCATCCAACTGCACAGGAAGAACTAAACTATCTAATAAGCACAAAAATTTTAGATGTAAAAGATGCTAAGGCTTTTAATGGAGATGCAGCTATTACGAAGGGCGAGGCCTTAAAAATATTAATGAATTCCTTAACCTACTTCTATGAGGGAAGGTATTATTATGGCAATGAAACGGTGGAGCAAACATTCGATAATATAGATCCAAAACATCCATTATTTCAGTTGATTGAACGTGCTGTAAGTGCTGAAATTATAAAAGCGGGGGATAAGAAGTTTGATGTTGATTCACCAGTAACAAGAGAAGAACTTTCTGCTTGGTATATCCGTGTGCTAGGGCTAGAGCATGCGGCTAAGCATTATGATATATACAAGGTTAACTTTGAGGATACAAATAAAATTAAATCCGACTACATTGGTTATGTAGCGTTAGCGAATAAGTATGGTTTATTTGCTACTGAAAAAAATCAATTTAATCCGCAACAGGAAGTTACTTATGCGGAAATGTCGGTTTCTACTATACGCTTAGCCCATGAAATTGCTAAAAAGGGAAGATACAATAATTATTAATCATTAAGCTAGGAGCCCTCGTTGAAGCGAGGGCTTTTCTACTTCTATCATTTGGTTAGTGGGGTGTAAAATGGTAAACAGATGGATCACTTTTGATTTAGATGGAACGATTATGCAAAATCCTTTTATTGATTATGTATTTCCTGAAATACGCAATGCCATTTGCGAGGAGAATAGGAACTTAACAAATTGTGTAGAATCATTTGTTGCTGAGCATAGAAATCGCCTGAATCAACGACAATACGTGGAGGCATATGATTGGGAAGAAATCATTACTTCCTATACCCAGTTACATGAGTTAAATTTGTTGATTAACGTAGAAGAGATAGTAAAAAAAAATTGTGTTCCAGGTGCCATCTATCTTTTAGAAGAAGGAATTTTAGAAGTATTGCAGGAGCTAAAACTAAGAGGCTATTCTCTTGCGATTATAACAAATGGCTACTCTAAATTTCAGATGCCAGTAATGAATGCTTTAGGACTGACCCCGTATTTTGATAGAATAATTACACCTGACATGATTGGCTATGCAAAGCCAGATGAGGGAGTATTTATGGAGTTAGGCGAAGTTGTAGCTCATATAGGAGACCGAATTGATCACGATATTATACCTGCAAATACTTGGGGTGCTAAGGCAATCTGGATTAACAGAAGCTTACCGGAGCAACTTAAGTCTATCAAGCTAGAGTTAAGAACCCGACATGAAATGCTCAGGGATATTATCCTAGCTAAACTGAGTAGAGAATCACAGGTTAATTTAAGAGCTATTCCAAGAGAAGCTATACCTTATTCTGTAATTTATAAATTGGAGGAGCTATTGGATATTTTTTTGTAACCTCACTTGCACTTACTTACAAAGGTTGGTAATTTAAGTAGTATCAAAGTTAAAGTAGGGAGTAAGAGCAATGGAGCAGTTCATGGTACCAATTCAATATAATATATTAAAGGAACAAGCCAAAAAGTTAGTAAAAGGTCTCAGTGTTACTAGGGATAGATCTGTTATAAAAGCATTAAAAGAGCTTGTTCAGGAAAAAAGTGCTGAGGTTTTTACAGGTATAAATGAAGAACAGCAAATGTTAATCGATAGAGTGTTGGAGCTAGAAAATAAAGAGCAACTCGAAGTGTATTTGGCAGAAGCTAAGAACTACGTTATTCCTTTCCCAGAGATTACGGGACAAACCATTAAAAAGTTTTTTCCAAAAGATAAGAAACTCAAGGCACCTAAGCTAACAGTTGAAGAAAGAAGCAGCATAGTATATTTTTGTATAACTGACATAGGTACTAACCGTAAATATATTATTTATGAAAATGCTGGTGAGCTTTTTGGAAGACGGGGAACATACGGAAACCAAGTGAAAAAAGGCATTTGCGCCATCTGTAACCACTTAGAAGAAGTAACCTTGTTTATGATGAATTCCAAAAAAGGTAGTGAGGGGACATTCACGAAGCAAGGAAATACGATCTGCATGGATAGCATAAAATGCAATGAAAATATAACGGATTCTACTAAGCTGACAGAGTTTTTTGGCAATGTAAAATAATTCAAAAATTCTCATTGATAGAAGCAAGTCAATCAATGAGCATATTTTATATACACCCCCTTTGAAGATTCCTAAAATAGTTCAATCAAACAACTTATTAAAGAAGCAGGCATTAATTTTATGCCTGCTTCTTTTTCTGTTCTTTAATGTGGGACTAGACAATATATTGGTGTATAGGGATATGTAAGCGTGTTAAAAGACGGATAAAGGGGACCAAAAGTATGCTTTCTAAATTCTTCTCTAAGCAAAAGCTGAATATCTACGCACCGTTTAGCGGCATTGTAAACCCTCTAGATCAAGTTCCAGATCCAGTATTTAGTGAAAGGATGCTAGGTGAGGGGGTAGCTATCCTGCCAGTTAGCGGAGATGTTTTCGCTCCTTGTGATGGTTCTATTATTCATCTTGCGACCACAAAGCATGCGATCGGTCTTCGAGCAGGAGATGGGACGGAGATACTCATTCATATCGGTTTAGAGACCGTGTCCTTGGGTGGACAAGGCTTTACTGCATGTGTAGAACAAGGCGACATAGTAAAAAAAGGACAATTACTAATCCAGGTAGATTGGGATTTTTTACGTGAAAAAGCCATAAATCTAGTAACTCCTATTGTAGTGACTAATAGTAACGAGAAGAAGGTCAATTTAATAGACACTCCACAAGCTGAAGAAGGAAAAACAATTCTTATGACGGTTTCTTCGAAATAAACGAATAGAGGTGAAAGTAGTATAAGAGTTTGTGGAATTAGTTAAGGCAATCATTATCTTTTATCCCATGAATCTATGAAAAGAATAGGAGATGCAAACAATGAAGAGCTATATTCAAAGGCTTGGTCGTTCATTAATGCTTCCGGTTGCAGTACTACCTGCTGCAGCAATACTGCTGGGAGTGGGGTATTGGCTCGACCCGACAGGCTGGGGAACTGACAATGTAGTTGCCGCTTTTCTTATTAAAGCAGGCGGGGCAATATTAGATAATCTAGCGGTCCTTTTTGCGGTTGGTGTGGCGATTGGACTTTCGAAGGAAAGAGATGGTGCGGCAGCACTTAGTGGGCTAGTTGCATTTTTAGTCGTAACTACTATGCTTTCTCCAGCTACCGTTTCCTTGCTTCAAGGAATTGATGTGGGCGAGGTAGATGCAGCATTTGGAAAAGTAAATAATGCCTTTGTCGGAATCCTTTCAGGAATGATAGCGGCTGCAATGTTCAATCGCTTCAGTCATGTAAAGCTTCCAGACTTCCTTGCTTTTTTCAGTGGAAAACGAATGGTACCAATTGTTACTTCTTTTGTGATGCTGGCTATTTCCGTAGCCCTATTCTTCATTTGGCCGATTGTTTACGGAGGGTTGGTTTCATTTGGAGAAACAATCAGTGGACTAGGAGCAGCGGGAGCAGGGCTTTATGGCTTCTTCAACCGTCTTTTAATCCCAACAGGTCTTCATCATGCTTTAAACGCAGTTTTTTGGTTTGATACGATCGGGATCAGTGATATTAAGAATTTTTGGTCAAGCACAGGGGAAAAAGGGATAACAGGTATGTATCAAGCAGGTTTTTTCCCAATCATGATGTTTGGTTTACCAGCAGCAGCGTTAGCTATGTACCATACAGCTAAAACGAAGCGGAAAAAACAAGCGGCATCCTTAATGCTTGCGGCTGGTTTTGCATCCTTCTTCACTGGTGTAACAGAGCCTCTTGAATTTGCCTTCATGTTTTTAGCACCTGCTTTATATGTGGTTCACGCTGCTCTAACAGGTCTATCCTTATTTATTGCTGCATCCTTTCAGTGGACAGCCGGATTTGGTTTTAGTGCAGGTTTTATAGATTATTTCTTAAGCTTGAGTATTCCAATCGCCAACCAGCCTTATATGCTCATAGTGCAAGGATTGGTATTTGCAGTTATTTACTATTTCTTATTCCGTTTCCTAATTATAAAATTCAATTTAAAAACGCCTGGAAGAGAAGATGAGGATGAGGTAGAGGTGGTAACAGAGGCAACTTCTGCTGATAATAAGTTTGCAGTAATGGCTACTAAAATTTTTGCTGGACTTGGTGGCAAGGAAAATGTAACGTCTGCAGAGCATTGTGCTACTCGTTTACGTGTAGAAGTTAAAAATATGGATCTAGTAGACCAAATGAAAATCAAATCGTCCGGGATTCATGGCATTAATGTAGTAGGGCCTAAAAGTATTCAAGTCATTGTTGGCACAAACGTTCAATTTGTTGCTGATGAGGTAGATAAATTGAGAAAGTAAAAGATTATATGAGTAATTAAACTAACTTAACATAGGCCGACTCTGAGAGGAGTCTGCCTCTTTTTTCTATTAAGAATTATGGAGGAGAAGCGATGGAAAGACATTTTAAAGTTACCGCTACAGAGGGTATACATGCAAGACCAGCAGCTATACTAGTTTCAGCGATAAAACCATTTATTTCAGCGGTTGAGCTGAAATATAATGGCCAATCTGCAAACTTACGATCCATACTTTCTGTGATGACTCTTTGCGTTCCAGTACACGCAATGATTACGATTGTTGCCGAGGGAGATGATTCCAAAGAGCTGTTGGATAAATTATCTGAAGTGATATTTTCACAAGGAATTGGTGAAGGATGCGAGAACTAGAGGGAATTGGCGCTTCAAGTGGATTGGCTATTGCTCCTGCATATTGTTTAATTGAGCCCAATCTCATCTTTGACCCAAAGGGAGTCCATGATACTGAGATTGAAATGGAACGATTGAAACAGAGCATCTCTAGTACAAAGAAACAGTTAAAGCTTATATATGATTCCACCAAACAATACATGGGGGAACAGAAGGCAACCATTATTGCTGCTCAGGAATTAGTGTTAGAAGATCCTGCCTGGTTAACTGCGATTTCAGATCAAATCAAACTAGGCAACAATGCAGAGATGGCCCTAACTAAAGTTGCCGATGTATATGCAACGACATTCGCTGAAATGGAAAATGACTATATGAAAGAGCGGGTAGCTGACATTCGAGATGTGGCCAAACGTATGCTTTCCAATTTGATAGGTGTAAATTTACCCGACCTTAGCTTAATTCAATCAGAGGTAATACTAGTTGCAGATGATTTAGTGCCATCTCTTACAGTTCAATTGAATAAGCAATATATAAAAGGAATTGTCACGAACGTTGGTGGAAAAACCTCTCATTCGGCTATATTAGCGCGTTCACTTGATATTCCAGCGGTAGTCGGTACAAAAAAGGGAACAATAGATATAAAGCATGGTATCCCTCTCATAGTAGATGGAGAAATGGGAAGAGTAATTATTGATCCTGTAGATGATATAAAAAGGTTTTATTTGAATAAACAAAAGGTATTAGTAGAAGGAGGCAAGTCTTTAAGGCATTACCTTTCTGTTCCTAGCACTACTGCCGATGGGCATACCGTTCATATCGTTGGAAATATCGGTAATACTCATGATATAGATGCCGTGCTCGCTCATGGAGGAGAGGGTGTTGGTTTATTTCGTACAGAATTTCTCTACATGAACAGAAGTGGGCTGCCAACTGAAGAGGAACAATTTGATGTCTACCGAACAGTGTTGTTAAAAATGCAGAATAAGCCTACTGTTGTTCGTACAATGGATATTGGTGGAGATAAGGGTTTATCATATTTAGGTCTTCCTAAAGAGAGTAACCCGTTTCTAGGGTATCGGGCAATTCGTATCAGTCTTGGTAGACAGCACATTTTTCGGACACAGTTACGTGCGCTATTAAAGGCTAGTGTTCACGGTTATTTAAAAATTATGTTTCCGATGATTTCAATACTTGAGGAATTTCGACTTGCCAAATCTATTCTGTTAGAAGAAAAACAAAAGCTTTTAAATGCAGGAATTCCTGTCTCAGAGAAAATTGAGATAGGCATGATGGTGGAAACGCCTGCTGCTGCAATGGTTGCCGACTTTTTTGTACAGGAAGCTGATTTTTTTTCCATTGGCACAAATGATTTAATTCAATATATGTTTGCAGCTGATCGCATGAACGAGCAGGTTTCCTATCTATATCAGCCCTACCACCCTGCTATTTTAAGAGCAATTCAGATTGTGGTAGAAGCAGCACATAAGAAAGGCAAATGGGTTGGGATTTGTGGAGAGATGGCAGGAGACCAAATAGCTATCCCGCTTTTATTAGGACTTGGAATAGATGAGTTCTCGATGAATCCTTCTGCTATTTTAAGGGCTAGATCTCAAATTACAAAATTAAACAAAGAAGAATTAAGCGAACACCTTAAGCACATATTAACGTTGGCTACCGACAAAGAAGTATCACAATATGTAAAAGAACATCTTCTGTGATCTTACTTCTTTCTTTTTACTAGTAAATGTGTAATGATGAAATATCAAGTGAAAGTAAAAAGGGTACTTGAATAGAACTTTGTTAGGAGGAGATTGGAATGGAAGAAAATACTGGAAAAGTAGAAATTGGCGACATTTTTACTGTAATTGATGAAAACGATGAAGAACAGGATATTGAGGTTTTAGGTTTACTAGAAGTCGAAGGTGAAACCTATGCAGCTGTTGGCTTTGCTGATGAAATTCAAAAAGAAACAGAGGAAGATTTCGATGTGTTCTTTTTACGTATAGAAGGCGAAGATGAACTAGCTAATATCGAAAGTGATGAAGAATTCGATAAAGTATCTGCTGCTTTTATGGCTGCAGAAGCTGAATAACATAGAAAATTATCTAAGGCTATAATCTACCTTAGAATCGAAAAGCACGAGAAATTTTACCAACCGTAAAATTTCTCGTGCTTTTTTAGCTGATTCATAGTTATGGTATGTATAAAATATCGGGGGACGGAGATTATAAAGGAGAGAAAGGATGATTCAATGTGGAAGATTATAAATTTGCAGAGTTAGATCAAGAACAGTTGCAGGAATTGCACGAGTTAGAAGAAAAACTAGGTGTGACTTTAATTGCCTATAATGCTTTTTTTACCAACTCAAGCACCACAACTGATCATTCTGCTACGATTTAAATAATCACAACTCTCATAGTAGTTTTTCGTTTTTGTTCACTTTAAAATAAAATAAATAATTTAAAAGAAATTTTTTTGGAAAATGAAAAACTATTAAAACTTTTATCAGTAGAGCTAGAGATATATCTGGGCTAGAGGTTAGTAAAGCCTTGTCTCCTTCTTACAATCAAAGAAAAAACCGTGAAACGTATAGTTTCACGGTTTTTATTAATAGAAGCTAGTTACAGCTTCATTCTCTAGTTGTTGAGGAAAAGATAAGTCTTCTTATAGGAACTACGTCAATCTTTGTAAGATAATTGAAGAGTTTACGTTTGTTTCATTACCGTCATCTTCAATTGATAGGAAAATGGAAAGATCAGAGCCATGGTTTCTTAAAGAAATAACATTTCCAGCATTTAAGAATACAATGGCCTGACCATTGTTTTGTTGAGTCCCGGCACGTGTACCGTAAAGAGTTTCCGGTAGTGGAGTTTCATTAACGAATATTGCAAATTGGTTATTTTCGATTCCTGTAACAGAATAGGTAATTAGATAATATCCTGAATTACCGACAGTGATAGTAGCTGTGCCAGGAGTGTGGGTAATATCACCAACTATTGGTCCAGTGGTATCAAATGTTACGGATCCGCCTACAGGTACTGTTTGTGTAGATCTGTTAAAGACCTGAGCAAATTCTGTAACAGCTGGTGCCCCAGTAGCCCCAGTAGCGCCCGTAGCTCCCGTAGCTCCCGTAGCACCTCTTGCCCCGGTAGCCCCAGTAGCCCCCGTGGCTCCAGTAGCCCCAGTAGCCCCAGTAGCCCCAGTAGCCCCAGTAGCCCCAGTAGTGCCCGTAGCCCCAGTAGTGCCCGTAGCCCCAGTAGTGCCCGTAGCCCCAGTAGCTCCAGTAGCTCCAGATACCCCGGTAGCCCCAGTAGCCCCAGTAGCCCCAGTAGCTCCAGTAGCTCCAGTTACACCCGTAGCTCCAGATACCCCAGTAGCTCCAGTAGCTCCAGTAGCTCCAGTTACACCCGTAGCTCCAGATACCCCGGTAGCCCCAGTAGCCCCAGTAGCTCCAGTAGCTCCAGTTACACCCGTAGCCCCAGTTACACCCGTAGCTCCAGATACCCCGGTAGCCCCAGTAGCCCCAGTAGCCCCAGTAGCCCCAGTAGCCCCAGTAGGTCCAACAGGTCCTCCTGCAGGTCCCGTAGGCCCAGTAGGTCCAGTAGGACAATTTCTACATTTATTACAATCATCATTTCTGCTAAAGTAATTATTTAAATCCATTGTTTCACCTCCTCTCTGTCACATCCTATTCGTTGAAAATAGATTGGAGGAGGTCAAAGGACTACTTGTCTAATTAAATTTCAAAAAAAAGCCACTTTTTTTGAGGAAAGTGGCTTTAAATAGGTAAAATGATTAATATACTAGGTTCTATTCTTCTAGACTATCTTTCAATATTTGCTCAAAGTATTTTTTATTACCTATTATTCGTTCATCGGTAGGTCTATATTTTCTTGCTTCCTCGTTATGAGAGTGAGCAATTCTATGTTCTTGAATTCGATCATAAAGAACGCAAAGTTGCAGGTGAGGTAACCAGGTAGAGAAATTAGTGTTTTGGAAACTGAGTAACTCTTTATTCTTATAGTTAAGAGCTTTCTTATACCAATAAATAGCCTCATGATTTTTATTTTGTTCCATAAAATGGTATCCTATTCTGCAACAAGCCTCTGGGCGTGGTATATCATAGGAAAGAGTTCTTAGCGTTGATAATAATGTTTGATGATGGTTGCCTAATTCATAGTAGCAGTCAGCAAGCTTGAAGCATGCTCTTATATTATCTTCAATCCATCCCTGATTGGACTGTAGAAATAATTCATAGTAAGTAATTGCATCATCATATTTAGCATGATCCATTAATTCGTTTGCAAAATAAAACGTATCACGTGGAGTTAGTTGTTTGCCGTCATCTATCATTTTTTGGTAGATACTTAAATTTCTATTGGAATCATGACTCAAAGGCAGATGACTCACTGCAACATCACTATCTAAAAGGTTACCTTCTACTGCTAAATATTCGTGGACCTGACCTATCCATTTAAATTGTTTTTTTCTATTAACAAGTCTATACCTACGTAATAGATAGGTTACATTCCCATTTTCATCGAAGGCTAAATGGTACTTCATAGAAATAGCGTCATAGGAATGATCAAGAGACGTTTTTAGTTGTTTTAGCTTATTTCGATCGTCCTCTGTAAAAACATCATCTGCATCGAGCCACAATATATATTCTTTGGTTGCTTGCTCAAAAGAATAATTTCGAGCCGCAGCAAAATCATCTATCCACTTAAAATCAAATATGCGATTTGTATATTGTTTAACTATTTCTTTTGTTTGATCAGTTGAGCCAGTATCGACTATATTAATTTCATCAACTATGTCTTTAACTGATGCAAGACATCTCCCAATAACTTCTTCTTCATTTTTTACTATCATACATAAACTTATAGTAATCATATTCAATCCCCCTTTGCTCCTTATATTTATATGTAAAATGTAAGGAGCCGGTTCTTTTATATCGCATACATATGTATGCCTGTTTTTGGTATAATAGAAAGAAAATTCGGTAAAAGGATGATACTTGAATGGAATGTACTATCGAATTCGCTAGAAAGCTTGATCAAGAGGATGATATAAATCATTATCGTCAAGAGTTCTATATCCCAGCAAATACTATATACATGGACGGCAATTCGCTAGGACTTTTATCTAGACGAGCTGAATTAGCCGTTTTAAATTTATTGGATTCATGGAAAAATTTTGGAATTGATGGTTGGACAAAAGGTGAGCATCCCTGGTTTCATCTTTCTGAAAAGCTTGGGGAAATGTGTGCCCCATTGATAGGAGCTATGCCAGAGGAAGTAATAATTACGGGTTCCACGACAACTAATCTACATCAGTTAATCGCTACCTTTTATAAGCCTCAAGGCAAGAAAACGAAAATTGTAGTAGATGAACTGAACTTCCCATCTGATCTGTATGCTGTTAGCAGTCAGTTATCCTTACATGGGAAATCACCAGAAGAGGATATTGTAATGGTGAAGGGGAAGGATGGGCTTTTACTCGAGGAAGATATAATAGAAGCAATGACTGAAGAAGTAGCCATGATTGTATTACCTAGTGTTCTATATAGAAGTGGCCAAATTTTAAATATAAAAAAGCTGACAGATGAAGCACATAAAAGAGATATTTTAATTGGCTTTGACCTATGCCACTCGATTGGGGCAATTCCTCATTCTTTAGATGAATGGGGAGTAGATTTTGCGTTTTGGTGTACTTATAAGCATTTAAATGGAGGTCCGGGATCTGTAGGTGGTCTTTATACAAATCAAAAGCATCTTGGCAAGAGTCCAGGACTTGCAGGCTGGTTTGGCTCTCGAAAAGAGAAGCAATTTGATTTAGAAATCTTCATGACACCTGCTGGCCAAGCTGGTTCTTTTCAAATAGGAACCCCTCATATATTAAGTGCAGCCCCTTTGTTAGGCTCTCTTGAAATATTTGGGGAGGTGGGCATACACAAAATAAGGTCAAAGTCAGAGCAACTAACAGAATTTATGAGAATTCTAATAGAGAACGAGCTAAGTAACTTTGAATTTACAATTATTACACCAAGTGAAAGAGAACAAAGAGGTGGTCATCTGTTTCTAATGCATAAGGAGGCAGCAAGAATATGCAAAGCGTTAAAATCTAGGAATATAATTCCTGATTACCGACCTCCTAATGGTATACGCTTGGCACCTGTAGCTCTATATAACACGTTTGAAGAGGTTTGGAAAACTGTAAATATATTAAAAGAAATTATGGAAAAGAAGGAATACTCCCAATATGATAATGAAAGAGAAGTAATAGCCTAGAAAGGGGAAAGCTTTTGTCTAATCCAATTGCTAATTCTGAAGAGAGAGAATCTAACGAAAACGGGATTCATACAAATTTTGTACAGGATATGACCTATGGAGATTACCTTAAACTGGATACCATTTTAGCTAGTCAAAATACGTTATCTACTCATCACGATGAGATGCTTTTTATAATTATTCATCAAGTGAATGAATTATGGATGAAGCTTATTCTTCACGAATTGACTAGTGCTATTCAAGCTATTCAAGAGGATCATTTACAAACAGCCTTTAAAATGTTAGCGAGAGTAACAAAAATACAATCACAGTTAATTCAAGCCTGGGATGTATTGTCTACTTTAACTCCTGCAGAATATTTAGAGTTTAGAGATCATTTAGGGAAGTCATCCGGTTTTCAGTCTTATCAATATCGTAAAATTGAGTTTGCTCTAGGGTACAAAACAGCACACATATTAAAAATTTACGAAAAGGATACGGCACTACACGAAGAGCTGAAGTTGGCGTTTGAATCACCAAGTATTTATGATGTGTCCATTGACTGTTTGGCTAGAAGAGGATTTCCTATTAATCCTGATTTATTGAAAAGGGATTACTCAATCACATATTCCGGTGACGACAGTGTCGCTGAGGCGTGGAAGACAGTATACAAAAATGTTGATCAGCATTGGGAGCTTTATCAGCTGGCAGAAAAGTTAATAGACATTGAGGATTGGCTACAACAGTGGAGATTCCGTCACATGAAAACAGTGGAACGAATTATTGGCTTTAAAGTAGGGACAGGGGGCTCCTCTGGAGTAAATTATTTACGAAAGGTTCTAGATCATCGTTTTTTTCCAGAGTTATGGGATTTGCGAACTAATCTATAGGGGTGAGGGAATATGTCTAATAGGTGGATAGATATTACGCTACCATTATCTAAAGAAATTGCGGTTTGGCCAGGAGACACACCATTTAGCTTTGAAGTGG
The DNA here is from genome assembly GCF_038624605.1 of Psychrobacillus sp. FSL K6-4046. Taxonomy (NCBI): domain Bacteria; kingdom Bacillati; phylum Bacillota; class Bacilli; order Caryophanales; family Bacillaceae; genus Psychrobacillus; species Psychrobacillus sp. FSL K6-4046. Next base: position 3,295,465 of record NZ_CP152020.1, on the reverse strand, counting down.
TGCATACTAAGCAACAAACAGGTTCCGTGAATATAGGACAGATTACTGCAAGTGTGCATACCGGAACTCATGCAGATGCACCATTTCACTTTAATAATAGTGCCGATACGATAGAAAAGTTAAATATTAATAATTATATTGGAGCAGCTAAAGTCGTTGATGTAACAGGCTTGGACTTGATTGGTCGTGAGGAATTAGAAGGCTTTCATTTAGATGGTACAAAACGATTGTTATTGAAAACGAAAAAAGTGACGAATGTTGAACAGTTTCCTAGCTCCATACCTTTGTTAAGAGAGAATATAGGTGAGTTTTTACAAGAAAAGGGGATATTTTTATTGGGCTTGGATATTCCTTCTGTAGATGATATTGAAAGTAAGGAACTTCCGATACACCATACTTTATATCAGCATGGAGTAAATATTATCGAAAACCTATACTTGCAAGATGTTGCGGAAGGGGAGTATGAGTTAATCGCGTTGCCCTTAAAAATAGTTGGAGCAGATGGAAGTCCGGTCAGAGCTGTTCTAAGAGCACTTTAAATCTTAGATCAGAGAGTAGAATTGATTTCCGCCCCAGCCGGACGCTTTCCTCGGGGTGAGCGATAAGCCATCACCCATCGCTTACGCGCGTGGTAGTGATGTCTTATCTGTCTCACTCATCCCGTAGGAGTCGCCGTCTGGCGCTCCAATCAATAAATAGGAACCTCTTTGATGCATCGATAAATTGCTTATAAATTTACTCGCTTAAACAAAGCCGAAAAACTGTCACCAACCCCAATTTCATAATTTATTTGTCATTTGAAGGTCACTTATATAATGTTTACAGTCTATATATAAAAAGAATTGTTAGTCAAAATCAACCTATAACTTTAACAAAGCTTTTTAAAATAACACCAAAAAGTATGTATAGCGACTGCCTCCTATTAGATTAAATTTGACAATCCTGTAAACGTTCCTTCAAAATCATCCTGGAGAGTGAGAGAAATCATACTATATCCTTTTATACATGTTTATACTTAAGATAACATGGTATGTATGAAGCACAGGAGGAGTGATTACTTTGAAAAAGGTAGTTGTCGTAGGTGGGGGAATAACAGGACTTTCAGTCATGCATTATTTGCACCAGCTCAAAAATGAAAAATCCTTACAATTTGAAATGACCTTGATCGAATCAAATGAATACTTAGGAGGCAAGATTCATTCCGTACATAAGGATGACTTTATTATGGAGGTAGGCGCAGATTCTATAGTCGCGCGTCATGAATCAGTATTACCTTTAGTGGAGGAACTGGGATTAGAGGATGAGCTAGTATATAATGCAACAGGAATTTCTTATTTATATACGAATAATGAACTGCATGCCATTCCGGCTGATTCTGTGTTTGGGATTCCTACAAGTGTAGAATCGCTTGAAAGTAGTACCCTTGTGTCAGATGAAGGGAAAGAGGAAGCCTTAAAGGATTTAGATATGCCGAACGAAGGGTTTACGAAGGAAAGCTCTATTGGCTCTTTTTTAAAGCATTTTTTAGGGGAGGAGCTTGTGGAGAAACAGGTTGCTCCTGTTCTTTCTGGCGTATATTCTGGGGACTTGGACAAGCTGACTATGGAAACAACGTTGCCCTATTTGGTCGATTATAAAAATCAATACGGTAGTATTATCAAAGGACTCGGGGCTAACAAGGAGCGATTTCAAAAGTCTGCTAATAAGAAGTTTATTTCCTTTAAGGATGGCTTGTCTACACTAATTAACGGTATAGAAAAAGAGCTTATAGACTCTACTATTTTTAAAGGTGTTTATGTCACTAATATAGAGCAAAAGGATAGTATGTATTATGTGTCATTATCGGATCATCAAGTAGTAGAAGCAGATTATGTTATTTTAGCAACACCGCATGACGTAGCACAAAAAGTATTAAATCATAAGGAATTAGATACTGACTTCCATAAACTTAAAAACTCGTCTCTCATCAGTATTTATCTTGGTTTTGATATACCTGATGAGCAGCTACCTGCAGAGGGTACTGGTTATATTGTATCGGAAAACTCAGACGTGAAATGTAATGCTTGTACATGGACTAGCCGTAAATGGAAGCATACATCAAAAAATAGTAAGTTATTGGTTCGTATGTTTTATAAGAGCACGAACCCAGAATTTACACAGATGAAGCATATGACTGAGGAAGAACTAATTGAGGTTGCAATGAAGGATATAAGAAATAGTCTTAAGCTAGATGGTATTCCTCAGGTAGTAGAGGTAACAAAATGGAACGATATGATGCCAAATTATCATTTGCAACATGCAGAAGCGATCAAATCCCTTGAGAAAAAAATGAATGAGCTATTCCCTCAAGTATTATTGGCTGGTTGCTCATATTATGGAGTAGGAATTGGCCCTTGTATCAAAAATGGTAAAGAAACAGCGGAACAAATTGTAGAAAAGATGAAGTAATGCAAGACAAGATTACAGAGGACATCCCAAAGAAGAAATTCTTTGGGATGTCCTCTTCTGTTTTTCTGCTCAAATGAATGGTTCTTTATTGTAAAAAGAGTAACTAAGAGTGCAAATAAATCATACATATAGAAAGTATGAGGTTAGGTTTGTTATAAAAAACAGTAAGGAGCACAAATTATGCCTACAAGCTGGTATCAAGCAATCCCTGAAATTGTGAACTTAGTAGTGAAAGACGCTCCAGGGTCAATTTTAGATATAGGTGTTGGATTTGGAAAATATGGATTATTATTAAGGGAAGTTTTTGATATTCCTTATGAACGTTATGAAAAGGAATCCTGGCATCTTCAAATGGACGGTATAGAAGGCTTCAAGGAATATAATAATCCAGTACATGACTATGTATATAATAATATTTATTATGGGAATATTTTCGAGGTGCTTCCTACTTTAAAGAAGAGATACGACACTCTCTTATTGATAGATGTACTGGAGCATTTCGATAAAAAAGATGGATTGCAACTAATAGACGACTTATTAAAAATCACGAATAAATCTATTATTATATCAACCCCGCTATATCCAGCAGTGCAAGGGGAGTACTTAGGGAATGATCTAGAAACCCATAAAAGTCGGTGGAACATCATTGACTTCATTGATTATGATTTCAGATATAGTCAGGTAAAAATTCATGATAACGGGGCAAGTTTATTTAAAATATATCCGTCCCCTCAGAAGAAGCCTTCTTCTCCAAAAAATCATTTAAAGATTGGCTACCTTTTACCTCACCAGGGCTTAACCGGAGGAGTGAAGATGCTGTTATCGCAAATGGAAATGCTTCGCAAAAAAGGGCACCACATAACCGCGTTTTTTAGAGGTAATTTGGAACAGGAGAAGGTCATTCCTTCTTGGTCAGATCTTGAAGTGGATAAGGAGGTTATTATCCCTTACGGTGCACCGACAAATAGCTATGTAGAAGAGTGTGACATAGTCGTCGTAGGTTGGGTATACCAAATGGCGGAGCTAAAGGATGTAAAGCCTGCAGTTTTCTATTGGGAGCAAGGGCATGAAAGATTATTTGGAGACATTCCTGAAGTAAACTATGAAGAAGTAAGGAATACATTAAAAAACTATTATAAAACGGGGATCCCTGTTGTAAGTGTATCTAACTGTATCGCTCATATATTGAAAATTAAATATGGCCTGGATACCGAGATTATTCCTAATGGGATAGATACTGAAGTTTATAGACCTATAAGCAAGATAGATGTTAATGAAATACCAACTATTCTACTGGTGGGCAACCCAAGTCATGAATTTAAAGCATTTGGGGATGCTATGATTACTTTGAATTTATTATGGATTAAGGGTTATAAGTTTAAGGTGAAATGGGTGTGTCAATCGCATCCTGGTTACACTACGAATTTTCCTATGGAATTAATTGTCCATCCCCCTCAAGACGTTTTAGTACAAAGCTACCAAGAAGCTGATCTCTTTTTATTTACCTCGCTTTACGAAGGCTTTGGAATGCCTCCTTTAGAAGCAATGGCTTGTGGGTTGCCTGTAGTAACAACAGATTGTGGAGGAGTAAGGGAGTTTGTGATTGATGGCTATAATTGCTTACTGGCGGATCCTGGAGATACTCATCAATTATCAGGGCATTTGGAGAAGCTTCTGAATGATATGGAACTAAGGAAAATGTTAGCCGAAAATGGAAGGCAAACTGCATTAAGCTTTCGATACGAGCATGTAGTAGATCAAATAGAGGAATATATGAAGAAAATTATATAGGATATAAACTAATTTATTTAAATTAATCTTCTTACATCTTCTAAACATTTATTCTTAACTGAAGTGCCCAAATAAAAGTTTAAAAAACGAGGATGATTGTGATTTTTCATAATCACCCTCGGATTTACAGAGGTCAATATTGATTTAGAGAAAATAGATTTAACGTACAACTTCTGTGCCATTCTTCACTCTTTTTAGCTGGACTACTATTATTATGCTGATAATTACAAGAAGAAACCAAGAACTAATCTTTCCAATATGAACGATGGACCATACTTGCTCTTGGTTAGGATATTGCCAAGCTCCTAAAAAAGTAGTTATGTTCTCAGCAACCCAAATAAAGAAACCAATTAACAAGAAGGATAGAATAATAGGCATTTTATATACCTTTTCATTTACACGAAAACTGACGACAGTCCGGAAGAATGTGAGGAATAAGAGGGCCTTAAAATCCAGCGTATATCGTAAAAGTAATGATGTGTAAAAAAGTTCAAATAAATTAAAGCGCCTATCAGCACTGCAAAGATGGATGCGGGCCATCGATAAATATGCAGGTCAAATCTGCGCCATGCTTGACAAATGTAGCTTGCTACACTTGCATACATAAATCCGCTATAAAGCGGGACACCAAAAATTTTACTGTGTGCATCCTCTGGATAAGCCCATGAACCCATATGAACTTTAAAAAGTTCTAATGCTAAGCCAATCACATGAAATAGACAAATAACCTTAAATTCATCCCAAGTTTCTAATTTAGATGCTAGCATAAAGACCTGGCCAATAATACAAATAATGAGTATGAAATCATAGCGAGGCAAATACGGTATAGAAAATATCTTGGAGAGCGCTAGAGCTCCAAAAATAATTACAGGAAATAGGCATGAAATGGCTTGTAGATAACCAAAATATATAAAGTTCTTCACGTCATGGATTACCTCCTAACTGATGGTCTTTTTTGGTTTAAACAAACACATATAAAAGGGGACGAATAAAAAAAGAAGAAGTTTCTGAACTTTGATAGTCTATAAGGACTAACGGTTTCGAGAAATATTTAGAAAATATTCCTACCTTAATGACGCTTAATAGGATATAATATTCCTCGTAATCAGAGATATATTAAATGTCCGTAATAAGGGGTAATTTTAACAAAGGAGAATGTATGTGAGCGCTGAAAATAGTTCGGTTGATAGAAGAGTGAGAAGGACAAAGAAAATATTCAAGTCTCATTTTATAGAATTAGTGAAAGAAAAAGGCTATAAAAACGTTACCATTACGGATGTAGTAGAAAGAGCAGACTACAATCGAAGTACGTTTTATATATATTATAAGGATAAAGAGGATCTTGCGGAGGAGCTAGTGCTAGAAACTTTAAAGGATTTAGAATATGCCTTTCACAGTCCCTTTTTAGGCACTGCAGTTGTAGATTATCGCAAAATTATTTCTACATCAAATGCTTTTTTCAAACATTTATATGATCATAGAAGCGTTTATAGTCTTTTATATGTCAAAGATTCTATTCCAGGATTTCAAGAGTGCTTTTTAAATAAATTCAAGGAAATATTCTACGGTATAACCTATCTAAATGAATCGAATGAAGTCATTGGGATTAAACACTTCAATACTTATAAAATGTATGGGTCATACGGTGTGATTATAGAATGGCTACAAGAGGGCTGTATAGAAACACCAGAAGAAATTGCAGATATACTTTTAGAAATCTTTAAAACTTCAGAAAGTGCCTTTAAACTAGAGAAACCTTCTAATAGAAATTGAGATGCTAAGAAAACAAAACTTCCCATAGGCAATTTATAAGAAAAAGCACTTCTGTTCTCCTTGAACAGAAAGTGCCTTTTTTTATCGGTTTTTAACTTCACATTAATAAATCTCACAAAAAGAGTGGGCCAGTATTTTCAGCTACTAGCCCACTTTCTTGGAAATATATATTATATTTGTTTTTCTTTTTCAGAGTCCACAAGTTTTTTATCATCTTTTTCTTCATCATTGATAATATCTCTCGTAGAAGTTTTAAATTCTTTTAAGGTTTGACCAACCGCTTTACCTAGCTGAGGTAGTTTGGAAGGACCAAAGATTACTAGAGCAATAATTAAAACTAGTATTAGACCCGGGATACCTATATTTGGCATATTGTTTCCTCCTTGTCTGTAATTTGAATGACGGTGCACGTTTACTATAACATATCATTACAGAAAAATGGTCTTCCCTAGCTTAGATTCGTTGACTAATCTATATAGAGATTACACTAATTCTTTTTCTTTTTTCGCAGAAACTAATTGTCCGCCACCATTTTTAAGGTATTTAATCATACCTTCAGTTGCTCTATACGTAAGGGCAGCAGCAGTTGGTGTTGGATTAGTAGGTCCAAAGTGAGGGAAAGCAGATGCTCCACATACAAATAAGTTTTCTGCGTCCCACATTTGAAGATAATTATTTACTGCAGACGTTTCAGGATTCTCACCCATAATTGCTCCACCAGCATCATGTTGGAATGTGAATCTTCCACCGAAATGTTCTGCCATTGGGATTACGTCTATTATGTCAGCACCCATTTCTTTTACTACCTCGGCACATTTTTCTACAAGGAATTCATTACGCTTATGGTCTTCTGCTGTATAGTCGAATGTAACACGGATCAATGGATCTCCATTATCATCTTTATATACAGGATCTAAGTCTAAATAATGTTCCTTATGCGGTAAAATAGCTCTTTGTGAAACAACCGATACATTTCTATGGTAGTAATGTAATGAGTTTTTCTTGAATTCTTTACCCCAAGTTGGTGTTCCAAAAGGAGCTGGATTGTTCGCAATTGGTTCGTTTCCAAATAAGTGCATCTCTACTTGACCACCATGGATAAAATCGACATCACTATGGTCAAAGTTATCGGCATTGAAATCATTAAATGCTGAACCTAATGAACCTGTTCCAATGAAACTATTGAATTTCTCTTCTTCAAAGTAACCAATTGCTCCGGTAATTGTATGATGATCTGTATAGTTTTTTCCGATTACTCCAGTACCTGTTTTAGGATTATAAGGTTGTCCTATTCCAGATAAAAGAAGTAGACGAACATTATTAAATGTATAGCTTGTTAAAGCAACGATATCAGCTGGTTGCTCAAATACTTCACCAGTTCTAATATCTTTGTACAACACGCCTGTTGCTTTTCCATTTTCATATAGTACACGAGTAACTAAAGAATGAGTGCGTAATTCAAAGTTACCTGTCTTCTTAGCGGTTGGGATAACCGTTACAATCGGATCTGCTTTAGCCCCGTATTCACAACCATAGTTACCACAGAATGCGCAATATTGACAAGCGTTTAGTTGTTCTCCATCTGGATTTACATATGTTTCTGATACATTTGCAGTAGGAACTACAAACGGATGGCAACCAAGCTTTTCTGCTGCTTCATGGAACATTTTCATTTGTTTGAGTTTCTTTAAAGGTGGAGTAGGGTAGTCAATAGATCGTGGACCTGCCATAGGATCCACTTCCCCAGAAATACCAGCCATTTGTTCAAACTTAGAGTAGTATGGCTCTATTTCATCGTAAGTAAGACCCCAATCTTGGATAGTTACATCTTTCCCGATTTTACCTTCGCCGTACTTTTCAATTGTCTTACTGCGAATTTCAAAGTCATATGGGAAGTAACGATACGTTTGACCGCCCCAGTGAGCACCGCCGCCGCCAGTACCTGTACCTACAACTAGCGCATTTTCACTGCGGACTGGAGTTGCCTCATCATTTAATGTGTTTCTAAAAGTAATTGTATCTTTATTTAGTTTTTGCATTAGTTCTTTACGTACATTGTATTTTAGCTCATCGTGTCCATGAAGATAATCTTCAATAGATCTTTCAACTCCACGTTCAAGACCAACTACTTGATAACCAGCTTTAGTCAGCTCAGCAGCAACTATTCCGCCAGTCCAACCCATACCAGTTGTCACAACGTCTACTTTTGGTAATTTTGTAACCATAACCTTAGTAACCTCCATTTTTAAATTGCTTAGTGTTGATGTCCACCTAGACTAACAGGTGCTATTGAAACGAATTCTTCTTCATCTAAATAGGCAGTGTAAGACATTTGAGCTCCAGGGAATTCTTTCATCTTCCAGCCAGCCATGTCTTTGTTTCCACCATATAGTGGGTCAGCAAAGCACCCTTGAAGTGTTAGAGTTCTTAAATTAGTGAAGAATACTGCAGAGTTCATGAATTGCATTTCTACCTCACCCATTTGGAATGCAGTTAAAATCGCAATTTGTTGTTCCTCTGATAAATCTTTAAATAAAGTTCCATCGTGCTGTTTCTCAGAAACCTCGTTTAGCTTACGGACACCTTGAAGTAAAATTTCACTGTTGTCCAAAGGAATCTCACCAGCCTTAAATGGTCCCTTGCGGTAATCATCCGCATTAGTTCCCCATGGGCTAGCTAATGCCTTGTCGATAAAATATGGTACTCCTAAAGCAATAGCTCCTGGACCATGCTCATCCTCTGGATAGATTAGCTCAGTGGCAGCAGCTAATGCATCAAAGTCCTTTTGACGAACAAAAAACTGACGAGTCTCACTATAGTCTACGGCCTTATGAGTAGCGTCTACAGCAGTTTGAGTATTTTCTGACTTTCCGGCTACTAGGCTTCCAAGCGCTCCACCTAGTACGATACCTCCGACAGTAAGCCCGGAGTTTTTAATAAATTTACGTCTCGAAGAACGTTTATCTAAAAAAGTTTGTTTATTTTCTTGTTCTGACATTTTGGTAAACCTCCTATTATGATTTGCTTAATGGAATAAAGAATGCCAATTGTATATTAGTAAAAAGAAGCCTGTAAAAACTAGCAAACTGGCAATGAAATAAATCTGTACTTTTTCTGCCCAGCAAAGAACAATAATAGCTAAACCAATACCTGCACCAAGTAATGCAAACCAAGGGAAAGAACTGTGAGAGAAATGAAGAAAAAGTGCAAAGTCCGCTACTAGAAAGAGAGCAAGCAATATTTGATTCAATAACACTAGTTCTTCTCTATTATAATTAGACATTATTATCCTCCTTTATAAGTTGAAATTTTCTTAAGATGCTATTTCTGTAGAACTATGTAACGAAAGAATTTTATCAGTTAAAAGTATTATCTTCAATCATTAATAAAGGGACAATCGACTACTCACACAACATATTCATTGAAAGTGTCCATTTTTGCTAAATAATTAAGTTAGTTTCATAAATAAAATTTTTCCTACTAGATACGAACAAATTTTCTTAAATGGTTGAAACTATCTGCAGTGCCCATAGGTGATATGAAATGAAAAAAGAATAATCAACGATGATTATTTAAAAGAATACATCTTAGGTCTTAGTGGCTTTCCATCTGCAGTCTCTTCATAGAGTTTTCTCTTTAAGAGATGATAAAGAAATAAAGAAGTATTGTTCGTGGGGTGGGAAGATGGAAAAGGCGGTTTATATTGTATTAAGTGACACAGGCACCTGGTTTTCTAGGTTGATAGGAATGTATACAGGGAAAAGTAAAAATCATGCATCGATTGCTTTTGATGAGGAATTGAATGAAGTATATAGCTTTGGAAGAAAGCAACGATACAATCCTATTAACGGAGGATTTGTGCAGGAAGATGCTCGTGGTGGATTACTGTATCATGCTAATTGTTCCATTTTAAAATACAAAGTATCTTTGGACGAATATGATCGGATGCGTGACAAGGTGCTTACTTTTAAAGCAGAGCAAAAGAAGTATAAGTATAACTTGCTTGGTTTGTTTGGAATTGCTCTTCAGTTAAATATTCAAAGGGAGAATGCCTTCTTTTGTTCGCAGTTTGTTGCTACTATATTGAACGAGTCAACTATAGATATAGCTAAACCATCTTATGTTCAGCCGCATCATTTTGCTGAATATCCTGACATCGAACTAATTTATGAAGGTAAGCTAATTCACTTTTTAGTGGAAGAATCGATTATTTTAATAGAAAAAGAGTTCGTATTATAACTACTTCCTTTTTCCTATGCTGGAATATTTACTTATACATTTGGACAGAATGGAATAGAAGTAAAGTTAAAGCTAGGAGGATAAAAATTGGAAAAAGATCATTCTAACAACGAGACTAATCGTGAGACCGAGGATACGCTGACAAATAGACAGGGACATCCAATTACGAACAACCAAAATATAAGAACAGTTGGAAACCGTGGTCCAGCAACGCTTGAAAATTATGACTTCATAGAAAAAATAAGTCATTTTGACAGAGAGCGGATTCCAGAACGTGTAGTTCATGCACGAGGGGCTGGAGCACATGGGTATTTTGAAGCGTACGGAGCAGTTGGTAATGAAAGTATATCGAAATATACTAGAGCTAAGCTATTCCAGGAAAAAGGAAAAAGAACACCGGTTTTTGCTCGTTTTTCTTCCGTTATTCATGGAGGACATTCACCTGAAACGCTACGTGATCCTAGAGGATTTGCAGTGAAATTTTATACGGAGGATGGCAACTGGGATTTAGTAGGAAACAACTTAAAGATTTTCTTTATTCGTGATGCGATGAAATTTCCTGATATGATTCATGCATTTAAGCCAGATCCTGTTACAAATATTCAAGATGCAGAACGATTTTTTGATTTTTGTGCAAGCTCTCCGGAATCCTTTCATATGGTTACATTCATTTATTCGCCTTGGGGAATTCCAGCGAATTATCGCATGATGCAAGGCTCAGGAGTAAATACGTATAAATGGGTAAATAAAGATGGTGAGGGAGTCCTGATCAAGTATCATTGGGAGCCTAAACAAGGAATTCGTAATTTAACTCAATCAGAAGCTGAAGAAATTCAAGCGAAAAATTTCAATCATGCTACTCAAGACTTATATGATGCTATTGAAAAGGGAGATTTCCCTGAGTGGGAGTTAAATGTTCAAATTATGAGTGATGGTGAACACCCTGAGTTAGATTTCGATCCGTTAGACGATACAAAGTTATGGCCGAATGATCAATTTCCATGGATGCCAGTTGGGAAAATGGTGTTAAATCGTAATCCTCAGGATTATTTCATGGAAGTGGAGCAAGCAGCATTTGGTACAGGGGTATTAGTAGATGGATTAGATTTCTCAGATGACAAAATGCTTCAGGGACGGACCTTCTCCTATTCTGATACTCAACGTCATCGAGTAGGAGCTAACTATTTACAGCTGCCTATTAATGCACCGAAAAAGCGTGTGGCAACCAATCAAACAGGCGGCCAAATGGCATACCGATTAGATAGAGGCCCTTTCCAAAACCCTCATATTAACTACGAGCCATCTATTTTAGATGGATTACATGAGGCTGAACAAACTGGCAAGGAATACACCCCAATGATTAAAGGAAACTTAGTTAGAGAATCGATAGATCGCCAAAGTAATACGAAGCAAGCAGGGGAAACCTATCGTAATTTTGAACAGTGGGAGAAAACAGAGCTACTGTCTAACCTAGTGAATGATCTCTCTAAGTGTGACCCAAGAATTCAGGATAAGATGATTGCTCTAGCAGAGGAAGCGGATGAAGAGTACGGAAGACTTCTTAAGGAAGGCTTAAAAAATGCACCTAAAGGTGGCTCTAGTCAACATCCACTTGGGGACGTAAATGGAGAAAAAGCTCCACAGCAAGCGGTAGAAAATAGTCATGAAGCTGATCCTTATTGATATAAAAATTTAATACTCTAATATAAACAAACGTGAAATCGTTCCTTGATTTCACGTTTTTATTTTTTCTCAGTTGGTAACTATAGAGCTACGGGGGGAAATGACAGGGCCTAAGGAGATTAAGGATTTAAAAATTCAGAGAGCTTTTCTTATTTTTCTTACTTTTAAAACCTATTGTTGTACTAGGGAATAGAGTTCCTATATACTAATGATAATATAATAAATCTGTTTTTCTTAGACTTTAAATAGATTAATAATGAGGAGATGTAGGATATGTCAAAAATTTATATTATTCATGAAAATGATGAGTGGACAATTCATTTAACTAAAAGATTAGAGGAACTTAATCTGCCTTATGAAAGCTGGCATTTAGACCAAGGAATTGTAGATTTAACGGTCGAACCACCAAACGGTGTATTTTATAACCGCATGAGCGCATCTTCTCATACTAGGGGGCATAGGTATGCACCAGAATTGGCTGGAGGTATGCTTACATGGTTAGAACATCATGGAAGAACAGTGTTTAATGGAACAAAAGCATTAAGCTTGGAACTAAGTAAAATCAATCAGTATGCAGCATTAGAAGCAAGCGGTATTCGAACACCTAAAACAATAGCTGCCGTTGGTAAGGAACACATCGTTTCTGCTGCCGAGAAATTAGGGGTTGTCCCTTTTATAACCAAACATAATAGAGCAGGGAAAGGACTAGGGGTTCAATTATTCCAAACAGTCGATGCATTAAAGGAATATATTTATGGCCCAATGTTTGATGAACCTGTGGATGGCATTACATTAATTCAAGAGTATATTCAATCTCCAGAATCGTATATTACAAGAGCAGAGTTTGTCGGAGGAAAATACTTATATGCTGTTAGAGTCGATACCTCTGAGGGATTTGAACTTTGCCCGGCTGACTCGTGTCAAATTGGTGATGCCTTCTGTCCAGTGGGAGAGGAGCCAACTGTTAAACCAAAGTTTGAGATCCAAGAGGATTTAGAGGAAGGATGGATTGCAAAATATGAAGCCTTCCTTCAACAAAACAAAATAGATGTTGCAGGTATTGAATTCATACGGGATAGTAATGGTGAAGTCTACACCTATGATGTAAACACGAATACGAATTATAATGCGGACGCTGAGGAAAAGGCTGGAAAATATGGCATGCTAGAGCTTGCTAAGTTTCTAGGAGCAACACTAGAAAGCTTAAAAGCATTTAACTAAGGATATGGTTAATTTGTGAGCAACCAACATAGCTATAACAAATAAATAAAGGAGAGGTACCGTAATTTCATGCCTCTCCTTTAATAGTTATGTGATATCTTAAGAGAAATCCTCTTTTAAAATGGAGTAAATTTTCAAATCTACATGTTTCCCTTTTACTTTCATCCCTTTTCTCATAGTACCCTCATAGGACATCCCCACTTTTTCCATTACACGCGAGGAGCCGACATTCTCGACAAAGCATCTAGCCTGTATGCGTATTAAATCCATGTGGTTAAAGCCAAAATGGATTAATGCTTCGGCTGCCTCAGTAGTTAACCCTTGTCCCCAGTATTCAGGGGAAAGAACGTATCCGATTTCAGCACTATCATGTTTAATTTGCCATTGGACGAAGTCGATAGTTCCGATCAACTGACCTGTTTCCTTATATTCAATCCCCCACGGTGCAATATCTTTTTTCTCGTACTGCTTTAGGATAAAATGAATGAATACCTTCGTGTCCTCTATTGTATTGTGCTGATCCCAAGTAACATACTTAGATACTTCTGGATCGGATCCATATGTATACATATCCTCTGCATCACCTAACGTAATTTTCCGCAGTAGGAGTCTTTCTGTTTCCAATTGTGGCAAGTCCCCGTAAATCGTTTGAATTTCCATTCCATAACCTCCTCCTTTTGTTAGTTCTTTTCATTATAATTTATTTAGCTTTGTTAAAGATATGGGTTTATTTTGACTAACCATTCTTTTTTATAGTGACTGTAAACATAAACAAAGGTACTTTCAAATGTCTGTTAAATATAAATAGATGATGAAATTGGGGTTGGTGACCATTTTGAAGCTTTGTTTATGCTAGTAAATTTTTAGCGATTAATCGATGATAAAGCTGTTCCATTTATTGATTGGAGCGCCAGACGGCGACTCCTACGGGATGAGTGAGACAGATAAGACATCACAACCACGCGCGTAAGCGATGGGTGATGGCTTATCGCTCACCCCGAGGAAAGCGTCCGGCTGGGGCGGAAATCAATTCTACTCTATGCTTTAAGATTTCTTGCATCATAAATCAACCCTAACCTTTAACATAGCCATTTATTTTTAAAAAAAGAAAGACTATTTAGATATAATGGTAGTAAGCTAATTAAAAGAGAAAAGAGGGGGAAGTATGAGGAAATATGAGATTATCTTATTTGATTTGGACGGAACGTTGTCAGATCCTAAAATAGGAATTACAACCTCTATCCAATATGGGTTAGAAAAAATGGGGATTTTGGAGAAGGATCTTGAAAAGTTAGAGTGCTTTATCGGACCACCATTACAGATTTCTTTTGCAGATCATTATGGCTTTAATGAAAATCAATGCCACCAAGCCATTGCTTTTTATAGAGAGAGATTTATAGAAACTGGCATGTATGAGAATGAACTTTACAAGGGCATTATCCCGTTGTTGGAAAAGTTAAAAGCGACAGGGAAAAAGCTTGCAGTTGCAACCTCTAAGCCTACGGTATTTGCTATCGAAATTTTAAAGTATTTCCAAATTGAAGATTACTTTGATGTAGTGGCTGGTAGTGAATTAGATGGAACTAGGTCAGCTAAGGCAGAAATCATACAATATGTTCTAGACGAGTTTCAGGATAATACGAAGGATAGTTTTGTCATGATTGGAGATAGAAAGCATGATATGATTGGAGCTAATTTAACGGGCATAGATTCCATAGGGGTAACGTATGGATTTGGATCGTCTGAAGAGTTGGAGCATGCGAGTGCTACTTACATTGTTGATAGTATAGAGGAGCTAGAGAAAATAATTGCTTAAAGAAAAAATAGATTAAGCGAAGCTATTCTAAATGGTGATATAAAAGGAGTTGTGACAATGAGCTTTGTAGCGTTATTGATCAGTCTATTAGTAGTTGTTTTTGGTGTAGCTATTTTAACAGGAATCATCTATTTGTTGATGAAAGCATCTAAGAAGTAAAAGGATTTTAGCTGAAAGTAAAAAGACCGATTGCTAAGTAGCGTTCGGTCTTTCCTTTTAATATTTATAGGATTGTCCACCATCGATTGTAATCACGCACGCATTTACAAACTTAGATTCATCAGATAACAAGAATGCAACAACGTTTGCTACCTCTTGAGGTCTACCGAAACGTTTCATAGGGTTAACGGAAACAAATGCTTTTCCAGCCTCTTCCCAGCCTTCTTCTCCACCAATTTGCTTTAAAGAAGCTTCTACCATAGGAGTCATGATGGCACCAGGAGCAATTGCATTAATATTAATACCGAATTGACCATATTCAATACCAGAGTTTCTAGTAAGGCCGACTACACCGTGTTTACTAGCAGAGTAACCCGACTGATTGCCGACACCACGAATACCGCCGACAGATGCAGTGTTTACTACAGAACCAGCTCCATTTTTTTTCATCTCAGCTAGTACATATTTTAAGCCATAAAATACTCCGTTTAGATTAACATTCACGACCTTGTGAAACTCTTCGATACCGAAATCCTCTGTCAGGTTTTGTTTGCCCTCTATTCCAGCATTGTTGAAAAATCCATCTATACGTCCAAACTTGTTAACTGTTTCATCCACATAGTTTTTAACTGCTGCCTCTTCTGCAACGTTTGCTGTAACTAGGAGTAATTCAGTATTTGGTGCCACTTCTAGGATACGACTTTTAGTTTCCTCTAGGCCATTGCTATTTAAATCTACCAGTGTCAGTTTAGCTCCATCCTTCGCCAAGGTTATGGCAGTGACCTGTCCTAGACCTGAACCAGCTCCAGTTATAATAATTACCTTTTCATTAAAACGTTTAGTCATAAACAGTTCCTCCATTTGTTAGTCTTTACTATATCTCGCATGCTATTAAATAGTACAAGTTAGGTTGCCTCGAAAATGGCTTACTATACATTGGTTTCCTTGTTAATTTACAGACCTTTTAGTTTCCCTCTATAATAAAAGAGTTATATAGTGCGCTTAGTTTTTGAGTCGTATGTGTGAAGCTCTTTATAATAGATGTCTCAGCTACCTCTCATTATGTATTTAAGCGCTTTCTTATTTAGGAGGTACTAAAGTGAAGTTCGTTTCGTGGAATGTCAATGGGCTGAGAGCCTGTGTAAATAAAGGATTTTTAGATTACTTTCAGAAGGTAGATGCTGATGTTGTATGCCTTCAGGAAACCAAGCTGCAAGAAGGTCAAATCTCACTTGCTTTAGATGGTTATGAGCAGTATTGGAACTATGCATTGAAAAAAGGGTACTCGGGAACTGCTATCTTTACAAAGATTAAACCTATTTCAGTTAAATATGGAGTAGGAGATTTAGAAACCGAAGATGAAGGACGCATTATTACAATGGAGTTCGA
Source organism: Psychrobacillus sp. FSL K6-4046 (assembly GCF_038624605.1). Lineage (NCBI taxonomy): Bacteria > Bacillati > Bacillota > Bacilli > Caryophanales > Bacillaceae > Psychrobacillus > Psychrobacillus sp. FSL K6-4046. The sequence goes on along the minus strand of NZ_CP152020.1, from coordinate 3,278,946 downwards.
GGATTTCTATTTAGTGAATGTTTACACTCCAAATGCTAAACGTGATTTAACAAGACTTGCTTATCGATTAGAGTGGGAAGACGACATGCGTACATATTTAAAGCAGTTAGATACTATAAAGCCTGTTCTCATGTGTGGAGATTTAAACGTGGCTCACGCTGAAATAGATTTGAAAAATGCTAAATCCAATAAAGGTAATTCAGGATTTACGACAGAGGAAAGAGGGAAGATGACCTCGCTATTAGCAGAAGGGTTTGTCGATACCTACCGATACTTCCATCCAGACCAAGAGGGCGCGTACACGTGGTGGTCATACATGAGTAAGGTGAGGGAGCGCAATATCGGGTGGCGCATTGATTATTTTATAGCATCCGAAAGGTTAATCCCCCGACTGATCAGTGCTTCGATTGACGCAGATGTGTTAGGTAGCGATCATTGTCCCATTTTATTAGAAATAAAGACGAAAAGTCATGAATAGCTTATAAAATATTCAATATATTAAGGGAAAGGATACTATCCCTTAATAAAATAGAGTACAATGTGTTTAAAATAGAAAAATTCTGGAGGTACCAATAGATGAATGCTTTAGCTGTCCAATTAAATGAGAAAATGCAAAAAGAAAATCCTGCAATTTTTAATATGTTATCCGATTTAGGCAAAAATCTATACTATCCAAAAGGAATATTAAGTCAAAGTGCAGAAGCTGGAAAAAAAGCACATCGCTTTAATGCTACTATTGGGATTGCTATTGAAAATGGAGAGCCTATGCATTTTCGTCATATTCAAGATAAATTAGATTATAGTCCTAGCGACATTTATCCATATGCTCCACCCCAAGGGAAGGAGGCACTTCGTTCTGCTTGGAAGGAAAAACTACTGATCGACAACCCCTCTTTACAAGGGAAAAACTTTGGATTACCGATTGTTACTAATGCATTAACTCATGGACTAAGTATTGTTGCCGATTTATTTATGAATCCTGGTGATGTAGTAATTACCCCCGATCAATACTGGGGTAATTACAATACAGTCTTTCAAATAAGAAGAGGAGGAAAGGTGGAAACTTTCCCTCTATTTAATGAAAATGGTGGCTTTGACGTAGAAGGCTTCCGAGCTACACTTTTAAAGCAGACAGGAAAAGCTATTGTATTATTAAACTTTCCTAACAATCCTACTGGCTTTACTCCATCTGTTCAAGAAGGAGAAGCAATTGTCGAGGCTTTGAAGGAAGCGGCTGATGGCGGTTTAGATATAGTAGTGGTATTAGATGATGCCTATTTCGGTCTTTTTTATGAGGATTCTATGAAGGAATCACTATTTGCCCTACTAGCGGGTGCCCATTCTAATATATTACCTATTAAAGTAGATGGAGCAACGAAAGAAAATTACGTTTGGGGTCTCCGGGTTGGTTTTATCACCTATGCTGCTTCTCCAGACGTATTAGACGCACTAGAGCAAAAGACAAAGGGTATTATTCGAGGTACCATCTCAAGTGGTTCCCATATTTCCCAAACGATGATTTTAGAGTCGCTTCAATCAGATGACTTCCAAAAGGAAAAACAAGAGAAGTTCAATATTATGCTAGGAAGAGCAACTAAAACAAAAGAAGTGCTTGCAGATGCAAGATTTGATGCTTACTGGACGTACTATCCATTTAACTCTGGCTATTTTATGTGCTTAAAACTTCATGGTTTAGATGCAGAAACGCTTCGTTTACATTTACTAGATCAATATGGTGTTGGCGTTATTGCTAGTAATACAACTGATATTCGTGTAGCCTTCTCTTGTGTAGAAGAAGAGGACATTGAAGAACTATTTAACCTAATCTATAAGGGCTGCCAAGATCTAACTAAATAATTTGACCTGTTAAAACTACCTAAGAAAAACTTAGGTAGTTTTTTTGCGGTTTTAAGGAGTTTAGCATTCTAAACTCAGAGATAGCATAGTGGAAATCTATAGCATATTTTATCTTATAGAGAGATTTGAATACGACAGGAAACTTATCGGCCGTTCCATTACTTATATTTATTAAATATGTGATTGTATTTCCTTCCGAGAGAATTAATACCAATTGGTACGCATATTTTATAGAGTATTAAATCTATTTTCTTTAGTAGTTCGAAAGAAAGAAGGGAGGATTGAAATGCGGAGAAGAAGAGAGTCATCGGTCATATTTCAAATATTTATAGGTAGTTGTATTGCTATGGTCGTTTTGTTTAGTTTGTACCTTATTGCTGATAAGGATAAGGAAGAACGGTCTGTGGAGCGAGAGGAGGTTGACGTAGTTACGGAGATTGAACAAGAAGAGCCACAGGTAGAAGGAAAGACGACTCCGAGTCCTTCAAATCCTAATGTTAAAGTAGAATACTCTTCTAAAGAATGGGTGACTCACGGTGGAGATTACTATAATAGGAGATATTCGGTACTCGATCAAATTACATCAGAGAACATTGGAGATTTAAAGCCAACCTGGGTAACTAGTTTAGGTTCTGGAGCAGAGCCTAAGTATTCAGGAGAGGCAACTCCATTAGTCGTGGATGGAATTATGTATGTGGCAACGGGTGCTAATGATATATTTGCTTTAGATGCCAAAACTGGAGAACTGATATGGGCCTACGAGCCGGATATTAGCCAAGAGATGGATACTGTATGCTGTGGTTGGACAACGCGAGGTCTAGCTGTAGGAGATGGGAAAGTATATGCAGGTCTACTAGATGCACGTCTTATCGCTTTGGATCAAAAAACGGGAGAATTGCAATGGGAGACAAAGGTTGCAGAATGGGAGGAAGGCTATACCGTCACTAGTGCCCCTCTTTATTATAATGGTAAGGTTTACACCGGAGTGGCAGGAGGTGAATATGGAATCCGTGGTCGCGTAATGGCGTATGATGCGGATTTAGGATACGAAGTATGGAGATTCTATACCATACCAGGTCCAGGTGATATAAATGGCGATACTTGGCCAGACAATGATTCTTGGTTGACTGGTGGAGGACCTGTTTGGAATACTCCAGCTGTAGATCCTGAGCTTGGATATATTTACTTTGCTACTGGCAATACAGCACCCGACTTAGATGGAAGCAACCGAGAGGGTGATAATTTATATGCTAACTCGGTTGTTGCTGTAAATGCAGAAAATGGAGACTATGTTTGGCACTTCCAAGAGGTGCATCATGATATATGGGATATGGATCCAGCCAATCCTGTTGTTTTGTTTGACGTAGAAAAAGATGGTGTGATGAGAAAAGGACTTGGCCAGGCAGGGAAAACTGGCTGGGTGTATTTCTTAGATCGAACCGACGGGACACCGCTTATTGGTATTGAAGAAAAGCCCGTTCCACAATTGGCAGAACAAAAAACCTCTCCTACACAACCGTTCCCAGTTGGGGATGCATTCGTTCCTCAAGGAGTTTTTCAGGATGACGTTGATAAAGACTTAGGAGATACATTTGAAGGGCAAATAGGAGACATATTTACTCCTTTCTGGGAGGAACCAATCACACTTAAGCCGGGTCCAGCAGGCGGAGCAAATTGGCCACCTTCTGCTTACAATCCGGATACAGAGTTATTCTATGTGCTAGGGAATGATAATTATTTTTCCTTTGCAAGACAAGAAGATGAAGCGTTCGAAGAGGGTTCTATGTATATAGGAAGCATAATGCAGCCAGTTTCTAATGCACCTGTAAGAGGTACAGTCACTGCGTTAGATGTGAAAACAAATAAAATAGTTTGGCAGCAAAATTGGGATGCACAAGCATACAGTGGAGTATTAACAACTAAGGGGAATCTAGTTTTTGTAGGTCACAACGATGGAAGGCTGATAGCCTTTGATGCAAAAACAGGTAACCAATTATGGGAGTATATGATGGATGCGGGGGCCAATGCTCCTTCTATCACATATGAAATAGACGGAGAGCAGTATATTTCTATTTATGCGGCAGGCAATGCTTTAGCGGGATCGAAGCATGGAGATAAAATATATACCTTTAAGCTTGGAGGTAGCTTACCTGAAGGGCAAGTGATTGATGGCTCTGTTAAAGAAAAGGTAAGTGTGAATGAAGAAACGGAAGGAGCAACAGTTAGTTCTGACTTTGGTCTGTCTGTTTATACAAACAGCTGCATAGCTTGTCATGGAGATCAAGGTGCCAATGGACACAATGGGCCAAATCTTCAAGATAGTAAATTTGCAGAAAACAGAGAAAACGTAATAGATCGAATAACTAATGGAGGAACTACTATGCCTTCGTTTAATGAGACATTAACCCAAGAGGAAATAGATGCAGTTGCGGATTATGTCTTGACGGCCATCTCTCCTTTAGGTAAATAATAAGATAGGCAGTTTAGCCAGTCCTGTTAGGGGGCTGGCTTTGTTGTGGTTAATTTTCCATGCGAAAGGGTAAATAGTGTATACTAAGTTCAATAGTTATTAGAAGGAGATCATCATGAAAAAAATTTATGCCGATGACAGTTTAGCATTACATACTGATTTATATCAGATAAATATGGTGGAGGCCTACTGGGCTGATAATATGCATGAGAGAAAAGCAGTGTTTGAATTATTTTTCCGAAAGCTTCCTTTTGGGAATGGTTATGGCATTTTTGCTGGTCTAGAAAGATGTCTGGATTACTTAAGAGATTTTCATTTTTCGGAAAGCGATTTAGAGTACTTGCAAAATGGACTAGGGTATCGTGATGATTTTATAGATTACTTAAAAACGGTTCGTTTTACTGGTGATGTTTATTCGATGAAAGAAGGGGAATTAGTATTTCCTAATGAGCCAATTATTCGAGTGGAATCTACTCTAGCAGAGGCACAATTAGTAGAGACCGCTTTGCTTAATATCGTGAATTATCAAACGTTAATTGCTACTAAAGGATCTCGTATTAAACAGGTTGTCAAAGACGAAGTGGCAATGGAATTTGGCTCTCGACGTGCTCAAGAAATGGATGCTGCAATTTGGGGAACTCGTGCAGCCTTTATCGGAGGGATTGAGGCGACTAGTAATGTTCGCGCTGGCAAAATGTTTGGTATCCCTGTCTCTGGAACACATGCACATTCCATGGTGCAAGCATATAAAAGTGAGTATGATGCCTTTCACTCATATGCTAAAAGACACAAGGACTGTGTTTTCCTCGTAGATACATATAATACCTTGAAAACAGGTGTGCCAACTGCTATTAAAGTAGCTAAAGAGCTAGGGGAGAAGATAAATTTCATCGGTATTCGCTTAGATTCAGGAGATATCTCGTTCTTATCGAAGGAAGCTAGAAAAATGCTAGATGCAGCAGGGTTTCCAAATGCTAAGATAATCGTTTCTAATGATTTAGACGAGTATACTATTTTGAACTTAAAGGCTCAGGGAGCAAAGGTAGACAGCTGGGGTATTGGCACTAAGCTGATTACAGGATATGACCAGCCTGCACTTGGTGCTGTATATAAAATTGTATCTATTGAAAATGAAGCAGGGGTAATGGAGGATACTATCAAAATCTCCTCTACTACTGAAAAAGTTACTACTCCTGGGCAGAAAAAGCTCTTCCGTATTATAGATAAGGAAAACGGTAAAGCCGAGGGTGATTACATTGCTATGCATGATGAAGACCCTGCTCATGAGGAACGTCTAAAAATGTTCCACCCTGTCCATACATTCGTTTCTAAATTTGTCACGAACTTTGAGGCTAAGGATTTACATGTAAAGGTAATCGAAAACGGGACAGTAATTTATAATAACCCAGATCTTGCGGAAATTCGGAATTATGCTCATGATAATTTGGATTTACTTTGGGAGGAATATAAGCGTTCTCTTAATCCAGAGGAATATCCTGTTGATTTAAGCCAGAAGTGCTGGGACAATAAAATGCGTAACATTCAAGAAGTGAAGGAAATGGAGCAAAATCTTATTTCAAACAATGGAGGGATTTAAGATGTCTGACAAACAAAGAGAAATTATCGAAGCCTTAAAAGTAAAGCCGGAGATTGATCCAAAAGAGGAAGCTCGTATAAGTATCGATTTTATGAAAGACTATTTAAAGAAGCATCCATTTTTAAAAAGTATGGTTTTAGGTATTTCAGGTGGCCAAGACTCCACTTTAGTGGGCAAGCTTGCCCAAATGGCAGTGAATGAGTTGAATGACGAAATGGGAGCAGGCACGTATTCATTTATCGCGGTTAGTTTGCCATACGGGGTGCAATTTGATGAATCTGATCGTCAGGATGCACTGAACTTTATTCAGCCAAGCAAACGTGTAACCATTAATATTAAAGAAGCCGTAGACGCAAGTGACCGTGCGTTGAAGGAAGCAGGCATAACCCTTAGTGATTTTGCAAAAGGAAATGAAAAAGCGAGAGAACGTATGAAGGCTCAGTATTCTATAGCAGCAACATATAACGGTGTAGTACTAGGTACAGATCATGCGGCCGAAGCGGTCACTGGCTTTTATACTAAATATGGTGATGGTGGAGTAGACTTAACCCCAATCTTCCGTCTCAATAAAAGACAAGGGAAGCAATTGCTAAAGCATCTCGGTGCACCACAGCATCTCTACACTAAAGTTCCGACAGCCGACCTAGAGGAAAATCGTCCAGCTCTACCGGATGAGGTTGCACTTGGAGTGAGCTACGATGATATTGATGATTACCTAGAAGGTAAGAATGTATCTCCAGAAATAGAAGAGAAAATCGTTGGCTTCTATGATCGTTCTGAACACAAACGACAGCTGCCAATAACCATTTTTGATGACTTTTGGAAATAAATAAAGGCATGGAATCTCTTATCGTAGAGACTCCATGCTTTTTGGTTGGATTAGATATTTTGAAGGCTGCTGAAAAAATAATTTAAATTGTTTTATCTTCCTTTTTTGGTTATGCTTATACTGTATTATAAAAATTTTCTAACTAATCATTTAATGATAATTTTGGGGGAAAACAGATGAATGAAAAATTACAGATAGAAGCAATTATTTCTAATATAGAAAAAGTAATGATAGGGAAGAAAGACATTGCAGAATTAGCAGTTGTATCTCTTTTGGCAGATGGACATGTTTTGCTCGAGGATGTTCCTGGAGTGGGAAAAACCATGATGGTTCGTGCGCTCGCTAAATCTATCGGGGCCGATTTTAAAAGAATTCAATTTACTCCTGACTTATTACCATCCGACGTATTAGGAGTCTCCATATATAACCCCAAAGAAATGGAATTTGAGTTTCGACCAGGACCTATTCTTGGGAACATTGTGTTAGCAGACGAGATCAACCGTACATCCCCGAAAACACAATCAGCATTACTAGAAGGAATGGAAGAAGCTTCCGTTACAATTGACGGCATTACGATGCCACTTCCAAAGCCATTTTTTGTTATGGCTACCCAAAATCCAATTGAGCATGAGGGTACATACCCTTTACCTGAGGCTCAGTTAGACAGATTTTTGTTGAGATTAAAAATGGGCTACCCTAATCAACATGAAGAGATTGAAGTATTAAATAGATTAGAGCATGCATCTCCTATTGATAGCCTCCAGCCAGTAGTTTCTCTTGAAGAGCTTATTCACCTCCAGAAACAAGTAAAAAATGTTAGCGTAGATTTGACAATGAAGGGATATATTGTGGATTTAGCTAATAGAACACGAGTAGATACTTATGTTTATCTTGGAGTGAGCCCTCGAGCATCCATTGCGTTGATGCGTGCCTCTCAGGCCTATGCCTTACTACAGGGAAGAGATTACGTGATTCCAGATGATATTCAATATTTATTGCCATTTGTTTTTGGGCACCGTGTTATTCTTCGTCCTGAGGCAAGGTATGATGGTATTTCTTCTGAGGAAGTACTTTCCCGTATTGTTAAACGAACTCCTGTCCCTATCAAGAGGAAGGTACACGGATGATTGAGCGGACAGAAGGATTAAAGAAGTATAAAGGTTTTATTGGTATCCTTCTTCTCTTGGTGGTGGCATTTGTGTATGCAATGTTTCAGGGGGGCTTCGTCAGTTGGTTTCTTTTTTACCTCATTGTTCCTGTCTCTATATACTCAATTCTACTGTTTTTTTACCCCCTCTCTAAGATAGAAGCAGAGAGGATAATTGAAACACGAAAAGTGTATAGCGGGGGAAGGTTTTCTGCCACGGTCAGGGTGACAAGAAATAATCGTTTTCCTCTGTTGTTTGTGTGGTTTGAGGAAAGGGTCGGACCTTCTCTTAGGCACACAGGGTCAAGAAGGCAGCTTGTTTTTTGGGGAATAAAAAAAGAGTTTACCTGGACGTATGAAATAGAACATATGCCACGCGGTGAGCATGTATTAGAGGGGACTACAATTGAAGTGAGCGATCTGTTTGGATGGATGAAAAAAAGTATTTTTATTTCGAATCCAAAAACCTTACTAGTCTTTCCGAATCTAACCGATATGATTTATATTCCAATGGAAACTAGGTATGATCAGGGAGCAGCTGCATCAAGAATTCAAGTGATGAAGGATACGACTATGGCGACAGGGGTACGTTCCTATCAGCCTGGTGATCGAGTTTCTTGGATACATTGGAAGTCATTTGCCCGTACCCAAACTCTTAAAACTAAGGAATTTGAAGATCGTCAATCTCAGGATTTGTTCATCTTAATCGATCGAACGTTGACTCCTATGTTTGAGGACGTCGTAGATTTATCTGCCTCTATTATGCAGGCCATTGTTCGCCATCAAGCCAGCAGTGCATTTTTATCTCTTGGAGAAGATCGTTTCTTCTTGCCAAATGTAGAGAATGAGACCCAGCTACATCAAGTCTTATATCATTTAACAAAAGTGCAACCTGATTTAAACAAGCCTATTGACCAAGTCATATCTCAGGAGCCAGCATTAGCTCAAGCAACTTCGTTATTATATATAACAAGTGAGCTAACACATGAGTGGATTGATGGGATAAACCGTAACGCAGGGAACCTACGTTTATGTAGGTGCTTTGTCGTAAAAAACAAAAACGAGAAACCAAATAAAAATGAGAATGCACTGTACCAATACGCGAAAAGTAGAGGAGTAGACGCTCATAATATTACAAAGGACCGTTTTGCCCAAGCATTTATGGAGGTGAATCGTTCATGAAAGATAACTACCTGCAAGGAATCATTTCCTTCCTAATTTATACGTTCACCTGTTTTTTAATAGTAGAATGGTTGAAGCCGGTTATGGAATTGACTAATACCGACCATTTGTCATTGTTTGTCATATATCTGTCTGTATCCTTCTTTTTTTACTTTATAAAGCTTAACTGGAAGTTTACGATACCGATCAAGCTAGTGTTTATCAGCTGGACTATTGTTCATATCTACACGGATTATTCTTTTTTATCTAGAGACGCATTGAATTATTTAAGTGAAGCACTTCAACACAACTTTGCCTCTATTTTTAGCCAGGAATGGGGAGCGATAACGGATCCGTTTCGGACCTTTTTGTTTTTTGCTCTACTTTGGATGACTACCTATTTACTAAACTATTGGATCACCATTAGAAAGACAATTTTATTGTTTTTCATACTGACCGTTTTATTTATCACTATTTTGGATACATTCAGTCCTTACAATGCTAAGAATTCTATAGTCATTACATTAATTTCTGGGTTTATCATTATGGGATTACTCTATATCCAAAAATTAATAAAAGAAAATCAAGTCTCTATTAGAGGAACCTTTGTCACAGCTTCTATTACTAGTTTAATCGTATTAGTTATGATCAGTGGTATAACGGCATATGCAATGCCAAAAGCAGGTCCGATATGGCCCGATCCCGTCCCTTTTTTCACTACCTCTACACTTGAAGTAGATGAGCGTGAAGGGAATGGAGCTAGTGTAAATGGTGTGAAGAGGGTTGGCTACGGAGAAAACGATGAGCAATTAGGAGGAGCCTTTCAAAGTGATGATACGCCTGTTTTTTGGGCAAAGACTGATACCCCGCAATACTGGAAGGTTGAAACCAAAGATACTTATACCTCTAAAGGTTGGATACAATCCGAGGAAGAGACACCTTTACTAAGCTTTGGGAGTGGAGAACTATTTGAAACGGATTTCCCACCAGGAGCAGAAGAATATACGGAGGAAGCTAATATAATGTTGGCGCAAGAGTTTCCATTAATTCTTCAGCCTTATGGTATGAAAAGCATACAAACGAATGAAGAAGCTTTGTTTACAAGTAATCCACTAACCCAAAAAATTTCTGTTCTTAATAGCAGTAATTCTGTTCTATGGGATTACAATGTGACATTTAGTGAGCCTAGTTATAGTCTTAAAGCGATGCGGGAAACCTCTGTAGAAGATTTAAGTTTGGTGCCTGCTGAATTGCAGCGATATTTACAGCTGCCTGACACACTACCTGAGAGAGTAAAAGAGCTTGCCGTCAGCATTACGGAAGATCGGATAAGTCTCTATGATAAGGCGCTTAATATTGAACGCTATTTCAGAGGGAATAACTTTAGCTACAATCAAACGATGGCTGCGGTTCCAAGGGGCGACACAGACTATGTAGATCAGTTTTTATTTGAAACGAAGGTAGGCTACTGTGATAACTTTTCAACTTCAATGGTCGTCCTTCTACGCTCCCTTGATATCCCTGCACGATGGGTTAAAGGGTTTGCTCCTGGAGAACGAGCGAATGTAGAAGGTCTTGGAAGTGTTTATGAGGTTACGAATAATAATGCACACTCGTGGGTAGAGGCTTATTTTCCAAACGTAGGGTGGATAACATTTGAGCCGACAATTGGCTTTTCCTCAAGTGCCAATGTTATATACGATATAGAGTCACAGACTGATGAACCTCAGACTCCAGAACAGCAGGAGGAGAAACAAGAGGAGCAAGCTACAACAGGAAAAAAAGATGATGATGTTTCCTTTAGCTTAACGACCTTCCTTCAAGATACTTTAGAATGGATGACGGAAAGAAAGGCAGCTATCATTTGGGGTCTTATAATTCTTGGAATCATAAGCCTGTTTGCTTATAGCCGTCGCGGAAAGTGGTTACCTAAGGTATTAATACCAGTAGGTAGAATGCGTAAAAATGATTGGAACTCTTTCGAGAAAATGTACCATCAGCTTCTACAGCAGCTAAGTCTCCATGGGATGCGAAGAGAGCAAGGACAAACCTTATTGGACTTTGCTAAAAAAGTGGACAAGGATATCGGTACCAACCATATGACTGATCTAACCAAGGTGTATCAACAGGGCTTTTATGGGAACAATAAAACGGAACTTAATTATGCGTCGATTAGAGAAAGTTGGGAATATTTAATCAATCGTATAAGCGGTTGATTTTACCCTCAACAACCTGTAAACTGAAGTCAAATTAAATTTGACCAAGTTGCCCTCGTATATGTCCGATAATATGGTTCGGATGTTTCTACCAAGTTACCGTTAATAACTTGACTATGAAGGTGAATGCAGTCATGTCTTTTTTAAGGACATCTGCATTCACCTTTTAATGTAGAAAGCAAAAACGCGTAGAAAGAGGAACTTTCGCACGCGTTTTTTTAATACGTATTGGGTTTAACGGATTGGGATAAATATATATAGAAGAGGTGGAATGCATATGTCTTCAACTCCATTGTTGAAAGAACAAGAAAAAATTGTCGTTCTAGATTTCGGCAGTCAGTACAATCAGTTAATCACTCGTCGGATTCGTGAGTTTGGAGTGTATAGTGAATTACATCCCCATACTGTAACTGCCGAGGATATTAAAAAAATGAACGCCACTGGTATCATTTTTTCAGGTGGACCTAACTCTGTATATGATACGAATGCTTTTCATATCGATGAGGCAATCTATGATTTGAATATACCTATTCTAGGAATTTGCTATGGTATGCAGTTAATGGCTTATCAATTTGGCGGAAAAGTAGAAAAGGCTTTTTCAAGAGAATACGGTAGAGCAGAGATCGACATTAAGAATCCGACAGCTTTATTTGGCGACCTTCCTTCTAAGCATGTAGTTTGGATGAGTCACGGAGATCATGTAACTGCTGCACCAGAAGGCTTTGATGTGATTGCGACAAGCCCATCTTGTGATGTTGCTGCAATGGCAAATGTTGAAAAAGGCTTATATGCGGTACAATTCCACCCAGAAGTACGTCACTCTATATACGGTCTAGAGCTACTTCGCCAATTCGTATTTGACGTTTGTAAGGCAAAAGGCGATTGGTCAATGGAAAGTTTCATTGAAATGGAAATCGAAAAAATTCGTGAAACAGTTGGGGACAAGAAAGTCCTATGTGCGCTAAGTGGAGGAGTAGATTCCTCAGTAGTTGCAGTCCTTATCCATAAAGCAATTGGTGACCAGCTTACTTGTATGTTCGTAGACCATAATCTACTTCGTAAGGATGAAGCGGAAGGTGTAATGAAAACCTTCTCTGAGGGCTTCAATATGAACGTTATAAAAATTGATGCGCGTGAGCGTTTTATGAATAAATTAGCTGGAGTTTCTGATCCAGAGAAAAAACGTAAAATTATTGGTAATGAATTTATTTATGTGTTCGATGATGAAGCGTCTAAATTAGAAGGTATGGATTTCCTTGCGCAAGGAACACTGTACACAGATATCATTGAAAGTGGAACAGCTACTGCTCAAACAATCAAATCTCATCATAACGTTGGTGGACTTCCAGAGGACATGCAGTTCAAATTAATTGAGCCTTTGAAAACTTTATTCAAAGATGAGGTTCGTGCATTAGGCTCAGAGCTAGGCTTAGCTGATGAAATCGTATGGCGCCAACCATTCCCTGGTCCTGGACTAGCTATCCGAGTTCTAGGAGAAGTAACAGAAGAAAAACTAGCAATCGTACGTGAATCGGATGCAATCCTACGCGAAGAAATAGCTAAGGCAGGCTTAGACCGCGATATCTGGCAATACTTCACTGTACTTCCTGATATCCGCAGCGTTGGTGTAATGGGTGACGCAAGAACTTACGATTACGCAATCGGTATCCGTGCAGTTACCTCTATCGACGGTATGACATCTGACTGGGCACGTATCCCATGGGACGTTCTAGAAAAGGTATCTGTTCGATTAGTAAATGAAGTACCACACATCAACCGAGTGCTGTATGACATTACGAGTAAACCACCAGCAACGATTGAGTGGGAATAGGACTGTATTTAATTATAAACACAGTCATACCTTGTGATTAACATATCTCAAATATTAAATCCTCTTTTAGTTATTGATAACAGATAACTAAAAGGGGATTTTTATTTGGTTAAAAAATAGTTGAAAGATGATGTTTAATTGAATAATCTTATTTAAGATTGTAAAGGTAAGTATATGAATACCTTTTGGCGATGAACTGTTATACTAAGTTTTTAATGTTTTTACTGATATATGGAACGTTAGCGGGGAATATAAAGTATAAGGTTAACTTCAGTAAGATAAATATTATATTTGTTGAACAGATTCTCTATAAGGGTTAAGAAAAGTAGGTGAACAAATGGGAAAATATCAATTGGATACAAAAGGTAAGGCGGCCGTGGCCAAGTATCATGAAAAACAAAAGCCAGCTAAATTTGATAAAAAGCAGCAACTTGAAAAAATACGTACAGAGTATTTGAAGAACAAGCAAAAACAAGCAGATAAAGAATAGGAATGTAAATATAGGAAGACCATGTCCATCTTGTTTAAGGGTTTTAAAGTGATGAGTAGTTCAGGTAATTTCAAGGATTCATCCTACTGTAGAATTCCCCTAAGATGACGTTAAATGACAACTAGTGGTAGAGCTTGGAAACTGATTTATTGGTTTTCAAGTTTTTTTATTTGTATTAATAGGCCTATTTTCCTTTAAAAAATGCTTTACCTATAAGCAGAAAACGAACTATTATTTGGTTAATGAAAAAAATGTTCGGTTTTTCTATTGATTTCGTCATAATTCGATGTTATATTTACTACATAATTTAATTATGTCGTCGTATAACGTTGGGAATAAGGCCCAAAAGTCTCTACCGGATCACCGTAAATGATCCGACTACGATGAGTGATGCTTATTTATATTCACTTATTGGGGATAGTAGAGGTATACGACCAGAACTGGTTGTATACTTTTTTTCGTTGTCGCGATAAAAATGGAGGAACTTATGAAAAAGTATTTTCGTTTTGAGGAATTAGGAACAAACTATCGCCGTGAGATTATAGGTGGTTTGACAACATTTTTGGCAATGGCTTATATCTTAGTGGTTAACCCGATGACTTTATCTCTTGAAACAATCGAAGGGTTACCAGAGTTTATGTACATGGATAAAGGATCTGTGTTTACTGCAACAGCTATTGCTGCAGCAATCGGATCTATATTAATGGGTGTGCTGGCTAGATACCCAATCGCACTTGCACCAGGTATGGGATTAAATGCATTCTTTGCTTACACAGTTGTACTTGAGTTCGAAATTCCATGGCAAATCGCTTTAACAGGCGTCCTGTTCTCTGGTCTCATCTTTATCTGCTTATCTCTCTCGGGAATAAGAGAAACGATTATTAATGCTATACCATCTGAGTTGAAATACGCAGTAGGAGCAGGTATCGGTTTATTTATCACATTTGTCGGCCTACAAAACTCTAAGATTATCGTTTCCAATCCAAATACAGTAGCTGGCTTAGGTGATTTAACAGACCCTAACATTCTATTGACAATCTTTGGACTTGTAATTACTGTAATTATGATGGTTAAAGGAGTTAAAGGCGGTATTTTCTACGGTATGTTAATTACTGCAATCGTAGGGATGGTTTTAAGCTTAGTACCAATCCCTGATGCTGTAGTAGGCAGTGTTCCTTCAATGGCTCCAACTTTCGGTGCTGCATTTGACGTATTTTTTGAAGACCCAGCCGCACTACTGACAGCTCAATTTTTAATTGTTGTGTTAACATTCTTGTTCGTAGATTTCTTTGATACTGCAGGTACTTTAATCTCGGTAGCAAATCAGGCGGGATTAATGAAGGGTGAAAAATTACCTCGTGCTGGTAAAGCATTATTAGCGGATTCTATTGCTACAGTAGCGGGAGCTGTTTCCGGAACATCCACTACTACTTCTTATGTAGAGTCAACAGCTGGTGTAGCTGCGGGAGCAAGAACTGGGTTCGCCTCAGTCGTAACAGGGGTTCTGTTCTTACTTTCTTTATTCTTTTTCCCACTGTTAGATGTCATTACTTCTTATGTAACAGCACCAGCATTAATTATTGTTGGGGTACTAATGGTTTCTTCTATTGGTCAAATAGACTGGAAACGTTTTGAGATTGCAGTACCAGCCTTCTTTGTAATTATAGCAATGCCGTTAACCTATTCTATAGCAACTGGTATCGCTATTGGATTTATCTTCTATCCAATTACTATGATCGTTGCAGGTCGCATAAAAGAAATTCATCCAATCATGTATGGCATGTGGGTAGTATTTGTAGGCTATTTCATATTCTTATAGAATAGAATGATATAAAGAGGGGCTCATGCCTCTCTTTTTTTGGTTTTTAAGAGGGATATAGATTATAGTGATAGAAATATACTCTAATAGAAGAAACTCACTTTAAGTTTGGAGGAAGTTGAGAGTGATACATATAAGAAAAGCAGTACCCTCAGATGCAAAAGGAATTGCCAAAGTTCATGTGGAAAGCTGGAAGACTACTTATATCAATATTGTACCGGAGGACTTTTTAAATAACCTGTCTTTTGAAAAGAGAGCGGATTACTGGTTTTCTGCTATTCCGAACGGGGGAGTTTATGTAGCTGAAGCTGAAAACAATCAAATCGTGGGCTTTGTTTCTGGCGGGAAGGAACGGAGCGGGAACTATTCTAATTATAATGGGGAAATTTATGCGATCTACATTTTAAAAGAATATCAGGGAATAGGTATCGGTAAGTTATTAATCGAACCTATGGTAAAAGAGTTAACGAACCAGGGGGTCTTTACTATGTTAGTGCTAGTTCTAGAAGACAACCCTTCAAAATACTTTTATGAAAAGCTTGGTGCAAAGAAGATAGATAGGATAATAGTAGAAATCGGTGGAACAAAGCTTAATGAGCTAGTATACGGGTGGGAAGATATTATGCCCTTAGCGGGTATATAGAAGTCTATGCTTTAGGTTCTATAAAGCCTATATCATTCTTATAGATTTATCTGAATAAATTGTTATTATTTTTAAGCGTATTTTATTAAAAATAGTGTTGACGAATAGTTTGAAAGGGTGGTATAGTAATCAAGTTGTTACTTTTACTTCTGATTTGAAAAAACAAATTTTAAAAAGTTGTTGACAATGATAATCAGATTTGATAAGATGATAAAGCTGTCGAAACAAATCGACACAATGAACATTGAAAACTGAACATGCAAAACGTTAAGACATACAGCATCAACAAGCTTCGGCTTGATTGACGCAAAAAACAATATTTGACATCATTTAATGATGATGCCAGCAAAACAAAATGAGCTTTTTAAGTTCTCTATTATGGAGAGTTTGATCCTGGCTCAGGACGAACGCTGGCGGCGTGCCTAATACATGCAAGTCGAGCGGATGATGAAGAAGCTTGCTTCTTCTGATTTAGCGGCGGACGGGTGAGTAACACGTGGGCAACCTGCCCTGTAGATTGGGATAACTCCGGGAAACCGGGGCTAATACCGAATAATCCATTACCTCACATGAGGAAATGTTAAAAGACGGTTTCGGCTGTCACTACAGGATGGGCCCGCGGCGCATTAGCTAGTTGGTGAGGTAACGGCTCACCAAGGCGACGATGCGTAGCCGACCTGAGAGGGTGATCGGCCACACTGGGACTGAGACACGGCCCAGACTCCTACGGGAGGCAGCAGTAGGGAATCTTCCACAATGGACGAAAGTCTGATGGAGCAACGCCGCGTGAGTGAAGAAGGTTTTCGGATCGTAAAACTCTGTTGTGAGGGAAGAACAAGTACGAGAGTAACTGCTCGTACCTTGACGGTACCTCATTAGAAAGCCACGGCTAACTACGTGCCAGCAGCCGCGGTAATACGTAGGTGGCAAGCGTTGTCCGGAATTATTGGGCGTAAAGCGCGCGCAGGCGGTCCTTTAAGTCTGATGTGAAAGCCCACGGCTCAACCGTGGAGGGTCATTGGAAACTGGGGGACTTGAGTACAGAAGAGGAAAGCGGAATTCCAAGTGTAGCGGTGAAATGCGTAGAGATTTGGAGGAACACCAGTGGCGAAGGCGGCTTTCTGGTCTGTAACTGACGCTGAGGCGCGAAAGCGTGGGGAGCAAACAGGATTAGATACCCTGGTAGTCCACGCCGTAAACGATGAGTGCTAAGTGTTAGGGGGTTTCCGCCCCTTAGTGCTGCAGCTAACGCATTAAGCACTCCGCCTGGGGAGTACGGTCGCAAGACTGAAACTCAAAGGAATTGACGGGGGCCCGCACAAGCGGTGGAGCATGTGGTTTAATTCGAAGCAACGCGAAGAACCTTACCAGGTCTTGACATCCCGCTGACCGGCCTAGAGATAGGCTTTTCCCTTCGGGGACAGCGGTGACAGGTGGTGCATGGTTGTCGTCAGCTCGTGTCGTGAGATGTTGGGTTAAGTCCCGCAACGAGCGCAACCCTTGATCTTAGTTGCCAGCATTCAGTTGGGCACTCTAAGGTGACTGCCGGTGATAAACCGGAGGAAGGTGGGGATGACGTCAAATCATCATGCCCCTTATGACCTGGGCTACACACGTGCTACAATGGACGGTACAGAGGGTCGCAACCCCGCGAGGGTGAGCAAATCCCATAAAACCGTTCTCAGTTCGGATTGTAGGCTGCAACTCGCCTACATGAAGCCGGAATCGCTAGTAATCGTGGATCAGCATGCCACGGTGAATACGTTCCCGGGCCTTGTACACACCGCCCGTCACACCACGAGAGTTTGTAACACCCGAAGTCGGTGGGGTAACCCTTTTGGGAGCCAGCCGCCGAAGGTGGGACAGATGATTGGGGTGAAGTCGTAACAAGGTAGCCGTATCGGAAGGTGCGGCTGGATCACCTCCTTTCTAAGGATATATTCGGAATACAGATCTTTATCTGTATCTTAACGTTTTGCAGTTCAGTTTTGAATGTTCATTCTATATGAGCATTTAAAGCTTTTTAACTTGCTCCTGCGATTACTCGTCGCAAAGGAACAAGCTTTGTTCTTTGAAAACTGGATAAAACGACATCAAAAAAAGAAACAAACGCAAGATATTCAAATTGTGATCACTTACGTGATTGCAAGTGTAGTACTTTTAACTTTTAGGTTAAGTTAATAAGGGCGCACGGTGGATGCCTTGGCACTAGGAGTCGATGAAGGACGGCACTAACACCGATATGCTTCGGGGAGCTGTAAGTGAGCTTCGATCCGAAGATTTCCGAATGGGGAAACCCACTGCCCGTAATGGGGCAGTACATTTGCGTGAATACATAGCGCATCTGAGACACACCCAGGGAACTGAAACATCTAAGTACCTGGAGGAAGAGAAAGAAAATTCGATTCCCTGAGTAGCGGCGAGCGAAACGGGAAGAGCCCAAACCAAGAGGCTTGCCTCTTGGGGTTGTAGGACACTCTATACGGAGTTACAAAAGAATGAGCTAGACGAAGCGATCTGGAAAGGTCCGCAGGATAGGGTAAAAGCCCCGTAGTCAAAAGTTCATTCCCTCCAGAGTGTATCCTGAGTACGGCGGAACACGTGAAATTCCGTCGGAATCCGGGAGGACCATCTCCCAAGGCTAAATACTACCTAGTGACCGATAGTGAACCAGTACCGTGAGGGAAAGGTGAAAAGCACCCCGGAAGGGGAGTGAAATAGACCCTGAAACCGTGTGCCTACAAATAGTCAAAGCCCGTTAACGGGTGATGGCGTGCCTTTTGTAGAATGAACCGGCGAGTTACGATTACATGCGAGGTTAAGTTGAGAAGACGGAGCCGCAGCGAAAGCGAGTCTGAATAGGGCGAATGAGTATGTGGTCGTAGACCCGAAACCAGGTGATCTACCCATGTCCAGGATGAAGGTGAGGTAACACTTACTGGAGGTCCGAACCCACGCACGTTGAAAAGTGCGGGGATGAGGTGTGGGTAGCGGAGAAATTCCAATCGAACCTGGAGATAGCTGGTTCTCTCCGAAATAGCTTTAGGGCTAGCCTCAAACGTTAGAATCTTGGAGGTAGAGCACTGTTTGGACTAGGGGCCCATCCCGGGTTACCGAATTCAGACAAACTCCGAATGCCAATGATTTATGTTTGGGAGTCAGACTGCGAGTGATAAGATCCGTAGTCAAGAGGGAAACAGCCCAGACCACCAGCTAAGGTCCCAAAGTATTTGTTAAGTGGAAAAGGATGTGGCGTTGCTTAGACAACCAGGATGTTGGCTTAGAAGCAGCCATCATTTAAAGAGTGCGTAATAGCTCACTGGTCGAGTGACGCTGCGCCGAAAATGTATCGGGGCTAAACAAATCACCGAAGCTGTGGATTGATACCTTTGGTATCAGTGGTAGGAGAGCGTTCTAAGGGCGTTGAAGTCAGACCGGAAGGACTGGTGGAGCGCTTAGAAGTGAGAATGCCGGTATGAGTAGCGAAAGATGGGTGAGAATCCCATCCACCGTATGACTAAGGTTTCCTGAGGAAGGCTCGTCCGCTCAGGGTTAGTCGGGACCTAAGTCGAGGCCGATAGGCGTAGACGATGGACAACAGGTTGATATTCCTGTACCACCACCCCACCGTTTGAGTGATGGGGGGACGCAGTAGGATAGGGTAAGCGTGCTGTTGGTTATGCACGTCCAAGCAGTGAGGTGTGAGTGTAGGCAAATCCGCACTCTGTAACATTGAGCTGTGATGGCAAGGACGTATGTCCGGAGTTCCTGATTTCACACTGCCAAGAAAAGCCTCTAACGAGGTGGGAGGTGCCCGTACCGCAAACCGACACAGGTAGTCGAGGAGAGAATCCTAAGGTGAGCGAGAGAACTCTCGTTAAGGAACTCGGCAAAATGACCCCGTAACTTCGGGAGAAGGGGTGCTCTTTTGGGTGAATAGCCTAGAAGAGCCGCAGTGAATAGGCCCAGGCGACTGTTTAGCAAAAACACAGGTCTCTGCAAAACCGTAAGGTGAAGTATAGGGGCTGACGCCTGCCCGGTGCTGGAAGGTTAAGAGGAGTGCTTAGCGCAAGCGAAGGTGCGAATTGAAGCCCCAGTAAACGGCGGCCGTAACTATAACGGTCCTAAGGTAGCGAAATTCCTTGTCGGGTAAGTTCCGACCCGCACGAAAGGCGTAACGATCTGGGCACTGTCTCAACGAGAGACTCGGTGAAATTATAGTACCTGTGAAGATGCAGGTTACCCGCGACAGGACGGAAAGACCCCGTGGAGCTTTACTGTAGCTTGATATTGAATTTTGGTGCAACTTGTACAGGATAGGTAGGAGCCTTAGAGCCCGGAGCGCCAGCTTCGGAGGAGGCGTCGGTGGGATACTACCCTGGTTGTATTGAAATTCTAACCCATACCCGTAACCCGGGTAGGAGACAGTGTCAGGCGGGCAGTTTGACTGGGGCGGTCGCCTCCTAAAGTGTAACGGAGGCGCCCAAAGGTTCCCTCAGAATGGTTGGAAATCATTCGAAGAGTGTAAAGGCAGAAGGGAGCTTGACTGCGAGACCTACAAGTCGAGCAGGGTCGAAAGACGGGCTTAGTGATCCGGTGGTTCCGCATGGAAGGGCCATCGCTCAACGGATAAAAGCTACCCCGGGGATAACAGGCTTATCTCCCCCAAGAGTCCACATCGACGGGGAGGTTTGGCACCTCGATGTCGGCTCATCGCATCCTGGGGCTGTAGTCGGTCCCAAGGGTTGGGCTGTTCGCCCATTAAAGCGGTACGCGAGCTGGGTTCAGAACGTCGTGAGACAGTTCGGTCCCTATCCGTCGTGGGCGTAGGAAATTTGAGAGGAGCTGTCCTTAGTACGAGAGGACCGGGATGGACACACCGCTGGTGTACCAGTTGTTCTGCCAAGGGCATCGCTGGGTAGCTATGTGTGGACGGGATAAGTGCTGAAAGCATCTAAGCACGAAGCCCCCCTCAAGATGAGATTTCCCATTACGCAAGTAAGTAAGATCCCTCAAAGACGATGAGGTAGATAGGTTCGGGGTGGAAGCGTGGCGACACGTGCAGCTGACGAATACTAATCGATCGAGGACTTAACCAAATTGTTTGTTTCTAATATGATGTCTTTTATCCAGTTTTGAGTGAACAACTCAAAAGTCTAGTGATGATGGCGAAGAGGTCACACCCGTTCCCATACCGAACACGGAAGTTAAGCTCTTCAGCGCCGATGGTAGTTGGGGGTCTCCCCCTGCAAGAGTAGGACGTCGCTGGGCAACTAAAGAAAGTCGTCACCGAGTAATCGGTGGCGGCTTTTTTGTTTTGTCTTTTATAGGAAAGAACCGAAGGCAATCTCTTACCTTAAGAAAGTATGCGAGAAGGCAAGGGAGAATGGCTCAGATGGTCTTTAAAGAGCTTTGTGCACTTTAGGGCGTATTTACTTTAAAGGTTCATTTTAGGCATTATAATAAGGTTTTCACAGATGATTCATTCTTGATAACTACTTAAAATGTCGAATCAGGAATTCTGCTTAATCCCTCTAATTTACATTTCCCGGGAAATAGAAACTATATATGACAAAAAACTTAAAAATAAAATAATTATAGTGAAATTTAGTGTATTTTAAATTAATGAGTACGTAAATCTAGCCAAAATAAAATTATTGTAGAAATAGTTAAATTTACAAAATTTATAAGTATGATATCATGCAGAAAAGGAGGAGAAATTTGATAAATGATTAGCAAAAGAAGTTCAATTAATTATAACTATCATGGATTAAAGGTACTTCATGATCGATTAAACAATGGGCATCCGTTAAAAGGATTAATTCATTCTAAATTTATGTCTGTGAAGGCAGGAATTAAAGGTGAGGAAGTTGTGGAAGGAATATTTAATAAATATACTTTTCCTTTTAATTATTATGTTTTATTCAATTTAAATTTAAGTTCTGATGGAAACTTCCAAATCGATGCTTTAGTTATTTCTCAACATTATTTATTAATATTAGAGTCTAAAAATATTATCGGAGAGTTGAGTTTTGAGAGAAATCCATTTTGCCTAAAAAGAAAGTTGGGAAATGGTCAGCTTGATATTTTTGAAAGCCCAGAAGTTCAGTTAGATAGAAATATAAAAATGCTACAAAGATGGCTAAGTAAAAGGTCATTAAATATTCCAATAATAGGAGCGGTTGTTTTAAGTACTATGAAGTCAGAAATAGTAAAGCCACCAATTAGCCACACTATTATGTATCCTAGTAACATTCCAAACTTTATTTGGGAACAACCTAGAGATAATGCTTTTATGACTGCTGAACAATTAGAGGAGTTAAGGATAAGTCTTCTTTTAGACCACAATGATTATTATCCCTATCCCATGTGTCGTACATGGGGGATAGATGTTAACGATTTAATTAAAGGAGTGAGGTGCACAGAGTGTAACTGGATGGGGATGAAACGTATCATACGTAACTGGCAATGTCCAAACTGTCTTCATCAAAACAAGGAGGCTCATGTTAGTGCAATTAAGGAGTGGTTTATGTTAGTGGGTGATGAGATGACTAATAATGATTGTCGAAATTTTTTGCAGTTAGAGATGAGTCAGACTGCAAATAGATTAATGCATGGTATGGAGTTAAAGAGTGTTGGATTTGGCAAAAATACTAAATACAAAATGGAGAGGGTAATGTTAGACAAGATCTTAGAATGACTTTTTATATCTTATTTGAGAATGGTATAAGGATGCATCCCAAGCAGCTAGAGTTAAAACCTGTTTTCTACTAATCGGTGATAAATCTCAGCGAACGGTGATAAAACTCACTGAACGGTGATAAAACCACGATGAACGGTGATAAATCTCTTCGAACGGTGATAAATCGAAATAACTCTCCTAATCGAGCCGCACTCTCAATGTAAAAGACCCCGAATGAGCTAGAAAAGAGATGAAAATGCAAAATGGTTTGCTGAACGATAATAAAACCCAGCCAACAGCGATAAACCGAAATCACTCCCCAATTGAGCTACACTCTCTATGTCAGACATCCATGAAACCAGCAATCACTAAATTTGCTTAAACTTTCTTAATACAGCTTATTTACTTTCAAGAAACTCTAATCTCCACAAAATTTATAAAAACTTTCGAAGCTTATCCTCTATAACTTCTCATTCTAATCTTACCTACCCTACTCCAACTTCCTTTCCTTGATTATATATGTTCATAAAGGGTATATATTAGAATATCTTCTACCTATGAGGAACTATTATTTAAAGGAGTTGGAAGAATGTTAGAAAATGCATGGATTATGGTGTTGACGATTTTTGTCATTAACATTGTATACGTTACGTTATCCACTACTAGGATGATTCTTACACTAAAGGGGTATCGATATATTGCTGCATTGATGAGTATTGTAGAGGTTACTGTTTATGTAGTAGGGCTTGGCCTAGTGTTAGATAACTTGGATGCTATTCAAAATCTTGTTGCCTATGCACTTGGTTTTGGTACGGGAATCATTGTTGGTTCTAAGCTTGAGGAAAAAATGTCTTTAGGATATATTATGGTTAATGCTATTTCTGTAGAAAGTGATGTAAACCAATTATCCAATATTCTCCGAGAGGAAGGGTACGGGGTTACCGATTGGACGGTAAATGGTTTAGCAGGGCATAGACAAGCACTTCAAATATTAACTCCTAGGAAATATGAGAAAAAGCTATATGATCGATTAAAGGAAATTGATCCGAAAATCTTTATTATTGCACATGAGCCCAAAACGATTCATGGCGGGTTCTGGGTTAAAACGATTAGGAAAGGGAAGCTCTTTAGATGAAGCAAGAAACACAATGGTTTGAAGTGCAAGAAAATGAAAGCATTGCAGCCTGTATGGAAAAGATGGCAGAGCAGGGCTTTCAAGTGGTTGGTAGGAGAGAAGAGCCTTTGTTTGCAGAGGTGGATGGAAAACCTGTTCCTATCAGGCAAATTATTCAATTAAAAGGTATTAAAGAAAAGAAATAATAGAAAATACATCAAAAACCGAACATTATAGTTTTCTGAAAATTTATTGTTCGCTTTTAGGCGTTGACGTTACTATCTAGACTTGTTAGAATATTAATAGTAATAGAACGATTTGATCCCCATATATGCTAAAGAATTGGCTTTAGCGTTTCTACCAAGTCACCGTAAATGACAGGACTATGAGGGAAAGCGACTTTTGGAAACTGCTAAAAGGGTGTGTTCTTCTATGCATATGCAAGTATCAAACACCCTTACTATGTTCCTCAAGTAAACTGCTTTTCTTCTTAAAGAAAGTAGTTTATTTGAGGAATTTTTTGTTTAAAAGGAAGGGACGAAAATAATGAACGCAAAAATTGGTGTAATTATGGGTAGTTCTAGTGATTGGGAAACGATGAAGCATAGCTGTGAAATATTAGATGAGTTACATATTCCATATGAGAAACAGGTGGTATCTGCACATCGCACTCCTGATCTTATGTTTGAATATGCGGAACAAGCCCGAGGAAGAGGGATTCAGGTAATTATTGCAGGAGCAGGAGGAGCGGCACATTTACCAGGAATGGTGGCGGCAAAGACGACACTTCCGGTTATAGGTGTACCAGTACAATCCAAGGCATTGAATGGATTAGATTCTTTATTATCAATTGTTCAAATGCCTGGAGGAGTTCCAGTAGCAACGGTGGCAATAGGTAAGGCCGGTGCTACAAATGCAGGTTTACTTGCTGCACAAATTCTTTCCATTCATAATGATGAAATTGCTATTCGGTTAGAAAATAGAAGAGAAGCAATTAAAAAAAATGTCTTAGAAAGTAATGGTGAGCTACGATGAAGACAATCTATCCGGGACAAACAATAGGGATTATTGGCGGGGGACAGCTCGGGAGAATGATGGCCCTTGCAGCTAAAGAAGCGGGATTTAAAGTGGCTGTCCTTGAACCGAAGATGGACTCTCCTTGTGGTCAGATTGCAGATATTCAAATTGTTGCACCATATAACGATGAGGCAGCTTTAGAAGAGCTTGCCGAAGTTAGTGAAGTGATAACCTATGAATTTGAAAATATAGATTATGAAGGTTTAAAGAGACTTACAGAAATTGCTTATGTTCCTCAAGGAGCGGAGCTTGTAAAAATTACACAAGACCGTATTTTGGAGAAGAGATCGATTCGAGCAGCTGGAGTGCCAGTGGCAAAATTTATAGAGGTACAAAGCTTTGAGGAGCTATCCTCCAACATAGATAATATCGGCTATCCATGCGTGGTGAAAACTACACGTGGAGGGTATGATGGAAAAGGACAGCAGATTGTTAAAAGTAAGGAAGAGTTACAACTAGCTAAGCCTCTTTTTCAACACTCACCATGCATAGCGGAAGCATTTGTACCATTTACTAAAGAGATTTCAGTAATTGTACAAAGAAATGGAAATGGAGAAACGTATTGCTTACCAATCGGAGAAAATATTCATGTGAATCATATTTTACATGAAACTATAGTGCCAGCGAGAATTAGTAAATCTCTATCTCAAAAAGCGGTAGAGGCTGCGGAAGTAATTGCGAACCATTTGAATCTTGTAGGAACGCTTGCTGTAGAAATGTTTGTGCTTGAAGGCGACAAGATATTAATAAATGAGTTAGCTCCTAGACCTCATAATTCAGGTCACTATTCTATAGAAGCTTGTAATGTATCTCAATTCCATCAGCATATAAGAGCGGTGTGTGGCTGGCCTTTAAGACAACCGAAGCTATGGACGAACTCAGTTATGGTCAACATACTAGGACAGCATGTAATTCCTGTAACAAACTCGCTCAGCAAGTATCCAAATTGGTCGCTACACCTGTATGGCAAAAGTGAGGCTATGGAAAACAGAAAGATGGGACACGTTACGATTCTTTCGGACGATATTGAGAAAACACTAGTAGAAATCGAACAATCAAAAATTTGGTCTTAATTTGGAGGAATAAAAATGATAGAACGTTATACACGCCCTGAAATGGGAGCGATTTGGACAGAAGAAAACAAATACAATGCCTGGTTAGAGGTAGAAATTTTAGCCTGTGAGGCATGGGCAGAAATAGGTGATATTCCAAAGGAGGATGTCGCACTTCTTCGTAAAAATGCTTCCTTTTCGGTAGACCGTATTTTAGAGATTGAACAAGAGACAAGACATGATGTTGTAGCATTCACTCGTGCAGTATCTGAAACATTAGGAGAAGAGCGTAAATGGGTACATTATGGATTAACTTCTACAGACGTAGTCGATACTGCTCTTTCTTATGTGATTAAACAAGCGAACAGTATACTACGAAAAGACATTCAAAGCTTTATCGAAATCTTAGAAAATAAAGCAAAAGAACATAAATATACGGTAATGATGGGACGTACTCATGGTGTTCATGCAGAGCCGACTACATTCGGTTTAAAGCTAGCACTATGGACAGAAGAAATGAAGCGTAACCTGGAGCGCTTTGAAGCAGCAGCTAAAGTAATTGAGACAGGTAAGATGTCAGGAGCGGTTGGTACGTATGCAAATATCGATCCATTTGTAGAGCAGTACGTATGTGAAAAGCTCGGATTAGCAGCTTCTCCAATCTCTACTCAAACCTTACAGCGTGATCGTCATGCTCAATATTTAAGTGTAATAGCGCTAGTAGCTACTTCTATCGAAAAATTTGCTACAGAGATTCGTGGACTGCAAAAGTCAGAAACTCGTGAAGTAGAAGAGTTTTTCTCAAAAGGACAAAAGGGTTCATCAGCAATGCCACATAAACGTAATCCAATTGGATCTGAGAATATGGTTGGGATGGCAAGACTTATTCGTGGTTATATGATGACTGCCTATGAAAACGTAGCGCTATGGCATGAAAGAGATATCTCTCATTCATCTGCAGAGCGTGTAATCTTACCGGATGCAACCATTGCATTGAACTATATGTTGAATCGTTTTAGTAACATTGTGAAGAACCTTACCGTGTTCCCTGAGAACATGAAACGTAATATGGATTCCACGTTAGGTTTAATATATTCACAGCGAGTTTTACTTGCATTGATCGACAAAGGGCTGGCGCGCGAAACAGCATACGATACGGTACAGCCACTTGCTATGAAGGCATGGGAATCTCAAAAGGCATTCCGTAGCTTTGTGGATGCAGATGAAAAAATTACTTCATTATTAACTAAAGAAGAATTGGATGATTGCTTTGACTACAATTACCACATTCAGCACGTCGATATGATTTTTGACCGCTTAGGCTTAAATAAATAGAGTTAACAAAAACATCAAGACATATCTGATTATATGGGGGAAACTATCGTGATAAAAGGCAATCTATTATACGAAGGTAAAGCAAAAAGATTATATGCAACGGAGAACGAAGAGGTTCTCTACGTTACATATAAGGATAGTGCAACTGCATTTAACGGAGAGAAGAAGGCAGAAATCAATGGTAAGGGCATATTAAATAACAAAATTACTACTATTCTTTTCGAACAGCTAAAGAAGTATGGGATTGAATCTCATTTTATTGAGCAGCTTTCTGAAAATGACCAACTGGTAAAGAAAGTAGAGATTATCCCGCTTGAGGTTGTTGTAAGAAATATAGCTGCCGGAAGTCTTTCTAAGAGACTTGGTTTGGAAGAGGGGACCCTTCTAAAACATCCAATTGTTGAGTTTTATCTAAAGGATGACGAGCTTGGTGACCCACTTTTAACAAATGCACATTTAGATTTATTGGAAATTGCTTCTTCTGAAGAAATAGATACGCTTCAAACGATGGCACTTAAGGTTAACCAAGTGCTTCTCCCAATATTCTCTGATATTGGTGTTACTTTAGTAGATTTCAAATTAGAGTTTGGTAAAACAGCTGACGGTTCTATTTTGCTTGCCGATGAAATCTCTCCGGATACTTGTCGACTTTGGGACAAGGAAACAAACCAAAAACTAGATAAAGACGTGTTCAGACGCAATTTAGGAAGCTTAACAGAGGTTTATGAGATTATACTTTCCCGTCTAGGAGGACTATCAAAATGAAAAAAGTTAAAGTATATGTGACACTTCGTGAAAGTGTATTAGATCCACAAGGGAGTGCAGTAATGGGTGCACTACATTCTATGGAATACAAAGAAGTTACGGACGTGAGAATTGGTAAATATCTGGAGCTCCAAATAGAAGAAGGAACACGTGATTTAGATGCAATGATAAGAGAGATGTGTGAAAAGCTTTTAACGAATACAGTAATCGAAGATTATCGCTATGAGGTGGAGGAGGCTGTCAGCAAATGAAGTTCGCTGTCATCGTATTTCCAGGATCCAATTGTGATTTAGATATGTACCATGCGATTAAAGATGAGCTTGGCGAAGAAGTAGAATACGTTTGGCATGATGAGAAGGATTTAAGCAAATTTGATGCCATTTTACTGCCAGGTGGGTTCTCTTATGGTGACTACCTACGTTGTGGTGCCATTTCTCGCTTCTCAAATATTATGTCTGAAGTGGTGAAGGCTGCAGAAGCTGGTAAGCCAGTTCTAGGTGTTTGTAATGGATTTCAAGTGCTGACAGAGGCTGGCCTTTTACCAGGTGCCTTATTGCGCAACAAAGACTTAAAGTTTATGTGTCGCACGGTTGACTTAAGAGTAGTAAATAATGAAACCCAATTTACCTCTGCTTATAAGAAGAATGATGTGATTCAGATCCCGATTGCCCACGGAGAAGGTAATTATTA
Source organism: Psychrobacillus sp. FSL K6-4046 (assembly GCF_038624605.1). Classification (NCBI taxonomy): domain Bacteria; kingdom Bacillati; phylum Bacillota; class Bacilli; order Caryophanales; family Bacillaceae; genus Psychrobacillus; species Psychrobacillus sp. FSL K6-4046. The sequence goes on along the minus strand of NZ_CP152020.1, from coordinate 3,250,171 downwards.
TTGTGATGAATTAACATTGATGTCACTAAAGGAAAACAACCAAATTGTCTTTACCTATGCTTCTGACAATCCAAATGGAAGCATAGAAGATATTGCAGGTATTGTAAACGAAAGAGGAAATGTACTTGGGATGATGCCTCACCCAGAGCGCGCTGTAAGCGAAATGATGGGTGGAAGTGATGGATTAGCATTATTCAAATCTATTTTGAAACAGTGGAGGGAATCTCATGTCAGTCATGCTTGAACCGAATGCGGAGCAGATTAAAGAACAAAAGCTATATGCTCAAATGGGAATGTCCGATGAAGAATTTGCGATGGTGGAAAAAATCCTAGGAAGACTGCCTAATTATACAGAGACTGGTTTATTCTCTGTTATGTGGTCGGAGCACTGCTCTTATAAAAATTCTAAGCCAGTTCTACGTAAATTCCCTACAAAGGGACCTCAAGTTTTACAAGGGCCAGGAGAGGGTGCAGGTATTGTCGACATTGGTGATGGGCAGGCTGTAGTTTTTAAAATGGAATCGCATAACCATCCCTCTGCAATCGAGCCTTATCAAGGAGCTGCAACAGGAGTAGGCGGAATTATTCGAGATGTCTTTTCAATGGGAGCACGTCCAATTGCTATGTTAAATTCTTTGCGATTTGGTGAACTAAAAACACCACGCGTTAAATATTTGTTTGAAGAAGTAGTGGCAGGTATTGCTGGCTATGGTAACTGTATTGGTATTCCAACAGTTGGCGGAGAAATTCAGTTTGATGACTGTTACGAGGGTAACCCACTAGTAAATGCTATGTGTGTCGGTTTAATCAACCATGAGGATATCCAAAAAGGAATAGCAGCTGGTGAAGGTAATACAGTGATGTATGCTGGAGCAAAAACAGGACGTGATGGAATTCATGGTGCGACATTCGCCTCGGAAGAATTGACGGAAGCTTCTGAAGAAAAGCGTCCTGCAGTTCAAGTAGGGGATCCATTTATGGAAAAGCTTTTATTAGAAGCATGTCTAGAGGTTATTAAATCGGATGCAATTATCGGGATTCAAGACATGGGAGCAGCTGGTTTAACTTCTTCCTCGGCAGAAATGGCTTCAAAAGCTGGGCACGGAGTAGAGATGAACTTAGACTTTGTTCCACAGCGCGAAACTGGTATGACTGCCTATGAAATGATGCTATCTGAATCACAGGAACGCATGCTAATTGTTGTTAAAAAGGGCCGTGAAGAAGAAATCGTTGAGGTTTTTGAAAAGTATGGTCTAGATTGTGTTGCTGTAGGTAAGGTAACAAATGATAAAATGCTTCGCCTTCTTCATAATGGCGAGATTGTAGCCGAGGTTCCAGCAGATGCACTTGCTGAGGAAGCACCGGTTTATCATAAGCCTTCTAAAATTCCTGCTTATTACACAGCATTCCAAGCTATGGAAAACAAAGAACCTGTAGTAACGGACTATAACGAAACGCTTTTAAAGCTTCTTCAACAGCCTACAATTGCTTCAAAGGAATGGGTGTACGATCAATATGACTATCAGGTTAGAACTAGTACAGTAGTTACTCCTGGTTCCGATGCAGCAGTTGTACGTGTTCGTGGGACAAATAAAGGCCTTGCTATGACGACAGATTGCAACTCTCGCTATATTTATTTAGATCCAGTAGCCGGAGGGAAAATTGCAGTGGCAGAGGCAGCTCGTAATGTAGTGTGTTCAGGAGCTAAGCCATTGGCAATTACTGATTGTCTGAATTTCGGTAACCCTGAAAACCCGGAAATCTTCTGGCAGTTAGATCAGTCAGCAGAAGGGATAGCTGCTGCTTGTATCGCCTTAGACTCACCGGTAATTGGAGGAAATGTGTCCCTTTATAATGAAAGAAGTGGAACAGCCGTTTATCCAACACCAACCATTGGTCTTGTAGGATTAGTAGAGGATTTGGCTCATGTAACAACTCAATTTGTTAAGCAAGCGGGAGATCTCGTTTATTTGATTGGTGACACTAAAACAGAATTCGGTGGATCGGAGCTACAAAAATTAGTAGAAGGTCGCATTTTTGGTCAAGCACCTTCCATTGATTTAGAGGTAGAAGCAGCTCGCCAACAAGCCTTATTATCAGCTATTCAAGCTGGTTTAGTACAGTCAGCCCACGATATCGCAGAGGGTGGTTTTGCAGTAGCATTAGCTGAAAAAGCATTTGGCGCTAAAGGTCTTGGAGTAGAAGTGACGGTTCAAGGTTCTGCAGTAACGACTTTATTTAGTGAATCGCAATCCCGTTTCATCGTGACGATCAAGCCAGAGGATGCTGATCAGTTTGAAGCAATTGTAGAAGATGCTGTGAAAATTGGCCAGGTAACTGATACAAATAATCTAGTAATCTCTCAAGAAAACGGAACTACATGGATCAGCGGTTCTGTTGACGAATTCCGTTCCGCTTGGAAAGGAGCCATACCATGCTTGCTGAACTCAGAGGCTTAAACGAAGAATGTGGTGTGTTTGGTATTTGGGGTCACACCCAGCCAGCGGCCATGAGTTATTATGGACTGCATGCATTACAGCACCGTGGACAGGAGGGTGCAGGGATCGTTGTAACCGATGGCAAATCCTTACGCGCCGTAAAAGGCGAAGGCCTTGTGAATGACGTGTTTAATAATGGAAAGCTGGAGCAGCTGGAAGGGCACTCGGCTATTGCTCATGTTCGTTATGCAACAGCAGGAGGATCTGGACTAGAGAATGTACAGCCTTTACTATTCAATTCTACGACAGGCAGCTTAGCCATTGCGCACAATGGTAACATCGTCAATGCTACTCGTTTGAAGCGTAACCTAGAGCAGCAAGGAAGTATTTTTCAAACGACTTCAGATACAGAAGTGCTTGCTCACTTATTAAAAAAGAGTAAATTACCCTCCTTTGAAGAGCGTGCAAAGCAATCTCTTCGATTACTAGAAGGAGCCTTTGCCTTCATCATTCTGACCGAGGATGGCATGCTAGTCGCACAGGATCCGCAAGGCATGCGTCCTCTTTCCCTAGGGAAATTAGACGATGCTTGGGTAGTAGCTTCTGAAACAAGTGCCTTCGATTTAATCGGAGCAGAGCTAGTACGCTCTATCCATCCAGGAGAGCTATTAATTATTAATGACGAAGGTTGTCGTTCGGAACGTTATATTGAAAAAAAGGACCGTGCGATATGTACAATGGAGTATGTCTACTTTTCTCGCCCGGACTCTGATATAGATGGCATAAATATTCATATGGCAAGAAAGCGTTTAGGAAAGCAACTAGCAAATGAAGTATTCATCGATGCAGATGTGGTAACAGGTGTCCCAGACTCCAGTATTTCTGCAGCAATAGGATTTTCAGAATCAACGGGTATTCCGTATGAGCTAGGTCTGATCAAAAACCGTTATGTTGGCCGAACGTTTATCCAGCCATCGCAGGACTTGCGTGAGCGTGGAGTTAAGATGAAGCTATCACCAGTTCGTCAAGTCGTGAAAGGCAAGCGTGTTGTTATGGTTGATGACTCTATCGTTCGTGGAACTACCTCTAGAAGAATTGTAAATATGCTAAAGGAGGCAGGAGCGACAGAGGTTCACGTAGTTATTAGTTCTCCTCCTTTAAAGAATCCGTGCTTTTATGGGATAGATATTAGTTCTGATTCTGAACTGATTGCAGCAAATAATTCTATTGAAGAAATGCGTGAATTGATTGGTGCAGATTCCCTTTCCTTCTTATCGGTGGAGGGAATGGTAGAAGCGATTGGCAGACCAGACGGTGAAAAAAATTGTGGTCATTGCTTAGCCTGCTTTACTGGAGAATACCCGACAGATATATTTCCAGACACAAAATTACCACATGAAAAAGAGCTTGTTCGATAGGAGGATTATAGATGTCAAAAGCATATGAAAAAGCTGGTGTAAATATTGAAGCTGGCTATGAAGCAGTTGAACGCATGAAATCACATGTCGAACGTACAGCTAGAAAAGGAATCATGGGTACTTTTGGTGGCTTTGGAGGAATGTTCGACTTATCTTCTTTAAATTATAAAGAACCAGTCTTAATCTCTGGGACTGATGGTGTAGGAACAAAGCTTAAGCTTGCCTTTATGATGGACAGTCACGACACAATTGGTATCGATTGTGTTGCTATGTGTGTAAATGACATCGTTGCACAAGGAGCAGAGCCTTTATTCTTCTTAGATTATGTAGCGGTAGGTAAGGCAGTACCGACTCGTATCGAACAAATTGTAAAGGGCGTTGCAGATGGATGTGTTCAGTCTGGTGCAGCCTTAATAGGCGGAGAAACGGCAGAAATGCCAGGGCTTTATGAAGAGAATGAGTACGATTTAGCGGGGTTTGCTGTTGGTGCTTGTGAAAAAGCAAAAATAGTAACAGGTGAGCAGATTAGTGAAGGAGATGTATTAGTTGGTATAGCCTCTAGTGGTGTTCATTCCAATGGATATTCTCTTGTACGTAAAATAGTATTTGAAGAGCAAGGGTATACAGCAAATACGATAGTGGAGGGTTTTGAGGACCTTGGAGAAATTGGCAAGGCTCTCTTAACTCCTACTAAGATTTATGCAAAACCAGTAATGGAGTTACATCAGCAATTAAACATCCATGGTATGGCGCATGTAACTGGCGGAGGGTTCTATGAAAACCTTCCACGGATGATGCCTGAAGGGTTGGCAACTGAAATAGATCTTGGTTCTTGGGAAGTGCTACCGATATTCCAATTCCTCAAGGAAAAGGGGCAGCTGACTGATAGAGATCTTTATAATGTATTTAATATGGGAATTGGCTTTGTACTAGCTTTAACTGAGGAAGAGGCAGAAAAGGCGATTGCTATAGCTGAGACTCATGGAGAAAAAGCATACACAATCGGTCGTGTGGTAAAAGGGGAAGGCGTACTATTCAACGGAACACATGACGGGAGTTTAGTGTAATGAGTACAGGTCCAAAGTTTGCCGTCTTCGCTTCAGGAAGCGGCACTAATTTTCAAGCAATCTATGATGCGGTTAGGGCGGGTAAGCTGGTAGGTGAACCCGTCTTAGTTGTAACAAACAGACCAGATGCATATGTTGTGGATCGTGCAAAGACAGTAGGAATTGAAACGCTAATATGTAAGCCATCCGATTTTTCTACAAAGGAAGCTTATGAGCAGGAAATTTTAAACGAATTACAAGAGTTACAGGTAGAATGGCTAGTGCTTGCTGGTTACATGAGATTGGTTGGCAATGTGTTACTGGATGCATATCCGAATCGTATAGTTAATATTCATCCTTCCTTGTTACCCGCCTTCCCTGGAAAAGACGCTATCGGTCAAGCGATGGAGCATGGAGTGAAGGTTACAGGAGTTACTGTACATTTAGTAGATGCTGGCATGGACACTGGACCTATATTATCTCAATGTGCAGTAGAGGTTGTTGCTGATGACCGAGAGAAGACTGAGGAAAGAATTCATGCAGTAGAGCATGAATTATACGTAAAGGCCTTGCAACAGCTGTGGAGCTAGCCGACCTTGCTTTCTGCCAGCATAGAGCTTATGGAAAGATAACTTATTTAAAAATTAGGACCAATAGATCACAGATTTGCGCTTTCGGCGGACGCTTTCCGTGGGGTGAGCGATAAGCCATCCCCCGTCGCTTACGCGCGTGGTTGGGATGTCTTATCTGTCTCACTCTTCCCACTGGAGTCGCCGCCTACAGCTTTAATCACATGTAGTGCAGGTAGGGAAATTAGAAGGGCAAAGTTAAATTAATCCTTTATTTTATGTTATGCATGAAACTTAACATATTTAACTTTCACTAGAGGGGCTAACGAATAATTTACAATTGCTGTGGAGCTACCCCCGTACTTTTCATTTAAATATTTAATATCGATTTTTAAAAAAATTAGGAGGAATTATTGTGTCTAAACGTGCGTTAATCAGTGTATCTGATAAATCAGGAATTCTTGAGTTTGCAAAAGAGCTGGAACAGCTTGGGTATGAAATTTTATCAACTGGAGGTACCAAATCATTTTTAGAGAAAAATGGAGTTGCTATTACCTCTGTTGACCAAGTAACTAATTTTCCAGAGATTTTGGATGGTCGAGTAAAAACATTAAACCCAATGATTCACGGTGGATTACTAGCAAAGCATGATGATCCCTCTCACCAAGCTCAATTAGAAGAACATAACATAACCCCAATCCAAGTGGTTTGCGTAAACCTTTATCCTTTCCGTGAAACTATTTCAAAACCTGATGTAGCATTTGAAGATGCTATTGAAAACATCGATATTGGTGGGCCGTCTATGCTACGCTCAGCAGCTAAAAATCATCAGTATGTAACAGTAGTTACTGATACAACTGATTACGAAGAAGTGTTAAGTCAGCTAAAAGAAACTGGAGAAACTACTATTGAAACACGTCGTAGACTTGCAGCTAAAGTATTCCGTCACACAGCAGCTTATGATGCGTTAATCGCAGATTATATGACAAATCTTACGGGAGAAGAATTCCCTGAGCTATTAACTCTTACATATGAGCGTAAGCAAGCTTTGCGTTATGGAGAAAATCCTCATCAACAGGCTGCATTCTACAAACGCCCACTTGGTTCTGATTTCTCGATCGCATCGGCTAAGCAATTACACGGTAAGGAGCTTTCTTATAACAATATCCAAGATGCAAATGCTGCTATCCAAATTGTTAAGGAATTTGAATTACCAGCTGCAGTTGCTGTGAAGCATATGAATCCATGTGGAGTAGGTACAGGAAACACAATTTCCGAGGCATTCCAAAAAGCTTATGAAGCAGATTCTACATCTATTTTTGGAGGAATTGTGGCTTTAAACCGTGAAGTGGATGCTACTACTGCTAAAACATTAGCAGGCATTTTCTTAGAGATTATTATTGCTCCGTCCTTCTCCGAGGAAGCCATTGCAATGCTAACTGCTAAGAAGAACATTCGTCTTTTAACTATTTCCTATGAGCAAACGAAAAAAGACAAATGGAATACGGTCTCAGTAGAGGGTGGATTATTAATACAATCTCCAGATACTTACGGGTTAAAAGATGCAGATGTTCGAGTAGTTACAGAACGTCAGCCTACAGAGGAAGAATGGAAATCGATGACATTGGGATGGAATGTTGTAAAGCATGTTAAATCTAACGCCATCGTGGTAGCGAATGAAGAAATGACAGTAGGTGTAGGAGCAGGCCAGATGAACCGTGTAGGATCTGCTAAAATTGCTCTTGAACAAGCAGGTGATCTTGCAAAAGGAGCTAGTCTTGCATCAGATGCTTTCTTCCCTATGAATGATACGGTAGAGGCAGCTGCCAAAGCTGGTGTTACAGCAATTATACAAACTGGTGGATCTGTGAAAGACCAAGATTCAATTGATAAAGCAAACGAGTATGGAATTGCGATGGTATTTACTGGCGTGCGCCATTTTAAACATTAAGGAGGCTTCCCACATTCATGAATATTCTTGTTATTGGTAGTGGAGGGAGAGAACATGCTATTGCTAAGCAGTTCCATCTATCTCCGTCTGTTCAGAAAGTGTTTGTAGCACCTGGGAACGCAGGGATGGAAAAGGACGTTCAAATTGTTCCGATTGATACGTTAGCTTTTGACGAGTTAGCCAAGTTCGCAAAAGAAAACAAGATTGATTTAACGTTTGTCGGACCAGAACAGCCTCTTGCAGAAGGGATTGTAGATTTCTTCGAAGGTCAAGGCTTACGTATATTTGGCCCAACGAAGGCTGCCGCACAAATTGAAGGAAGTAAAACCTTTGCAAAAGAATTAATGGACAAATACAAAATCCCAACAGCTGCTTATGAAACATTTACAGAGGTAGACAAAGCAAAAGCATATATTGAACGTCTTGGAGCTCCAATTGTTGTGAAGGCGGATGGTCTTGCTGCTGGGAAAGGAGTAGTAGTTGCGATGTCGGTTGAAGAGGCGACAGCCGCAGTAGAGGACATGATTGGTAACCAATTGTTTGGAGAATCTTCCTCTCGTGTTGTTATAGAAGAGTTTTTAGATGGAGAAGAATTTTCATATATGTCCTTTGTCCACAACGGAGCTATTTATCCAATGGTAATAGCTCAGGATCATAAACGTGCTTTCGATGGGGATGAAGGCCCGAACACCGGAGGTATGGGTGCATATTCCCCTGTGCCACAAATCTCTAAGGACGTAATAGAGACTGCTTACCAAACGATTGTGGAACCAACCGTTCAAGCAATGACTGCGGAAGGTTATCCTTTCACAGGTATTTTATATGCTGGTCTTATCCTGACAAAGGAAGGTCCAAAAGTTATTGAATTTAATGCTCGTTTTGGAGATCCTGAAACTCAAGTAGTTCTTCCTAGAATGAAGAGTGATTTTGGTGAATTTATGGAAGCGTTGATGGAAGGAACGTCTTATCATGTAGAATGGTCCGACGAGGCAATGTTAGGTGTGGTAATTGCTGCTGAGGGATATCCAATGAATCCGGCAAAGGGTGCAGTGATTCCTAATTTAGATTATTTGACTGAAGAGGGACTACATATATTCCATGCAGGTACGAAGTTGCAGGATGGAGAGCTAGTAGCAAACGGTGGTCGTGTCTTATTAGTAGCGGGAAAAGAAGCAACCTTAAAGGCTGCACAGCAAAATGTCTATGAGGAACTTTCTAAAACAGAGTGGAATGGTTTATTCTATAGAACCGATATTGGTTGGCGAACATTTAAATAATTTGAAAAAGAATGTCCGATATACGCTTGGACATTCTTTTTTTAGAAACGTGCGAGAACAGATTGTACTTCTCACGGAAGGTAATGTTTCATTAAGTGATAATACCTAATAATAGCAAAATGCAACATTTGACCACTTGTTTTAGTTTAGAGTTGCTAATGGACTGTGAAAGTGATACTAAGTCAGTTCTTTATTTCCGAAATACCTATGATTAAAGCGACAGGCGGGCCTTAAGTAGAGCTTGCTTATCGCTCACACCACAAAAAATTCTTCGCTAGATAAGTGGAAATCTGCCATCACGTGTTAGTTCTAAACAATGACCTTTTTAAAATTTATCATAATTTCCTTTAAGGAGACTATTATATAAGAGAAGGCTATGCGATAGATTTTCTAAACTACCATATACCAACTTTACTTGTCTTTAAAATAGAGATTATTCGGTCGATAAATATAGTAGCAGATAAATTTACCTATTTGTTTATCAGAATTTACAAAAAATATAATTCAACACTTTGATTTACTAAAGTACTGTGCTAGTATTATTTTTATGAATAGAATATACGGGAAGGAGAAGGGTTACATGCATTATCCAATATGGAAAATCGAACACATAAGGCATCAAATAGAAGTGGTTAACGGTACAAAAGCACCCGACATTCTTATTAAGAATGCTACTTACTTACATAGCCATTTAAAAAAGTGGATAAGTGGAAACATTTGGATTGTCAAAGACCGCATCGTTTATTCAGGGTCTGAAACACCTCTCATTACGGATGAGACTGAAGTATACGATGCTGCAGGGCAAAAGATTGTACCTGGTTATATTGAACCCCATGTACATCCATTCCAGCTTTATAATCCACAAACATTTGCAGATTACGCTTCACAGCTTGGAACCACAACATTTATATCAGATAATTTAATCCTTTTCCTGATGCTTGAAAATAAGAAAGCGTTTTCAATAATGGATGAGTTAAAAAAATTACCCTTTTCTTTTTATTGGTGGGCTCGTTTTGATTCCCAAACAGAATTAGAAAATGAGGAGCAGCTTTTTAACTCCAAAACAGTAGGAGAATGGATCAATCGACCGGATGTCATTATGGGTGGTGAGCTGACGGGATGGCCTAGATTACTATCCGGAGATGACCAGATGCTGTATTGGCTTCAGCAGGCTAAAACCAAAGGAATGAAAATCGAAGGACATTTTCCTGGTGCATCCGAGAAAACACTTGCTAGAATGAGATTATTAGGGGCAGACGGTGACCATGAGTCTATGACAATCGAGGAAGTAGAAAGACGGATACTGCATGGTTATGCAGTTACCTTACGTCATTCTTCCATTCGTCCAGATTTACCAAACCTACTAAAGGATATTTTAGAGAAGGATCTACGTATCTTTGATCATTTAATGATGACTACAGATGGTTCGACACCATCTTTTCATACTGACGGTGTAATGGACAAATGTATCCAGGTAGCATTAGATGCAGGTGTAGATCCGGTTGATGCGTACTTGATGGCGTCATTTAACGTTGCAAAGTACTATAATCTTTCAAATTTACATGGTGTTATTGCAACAGGTAGACTTGCAACATTGAATTTTCTAGAGGACGAGCGAAATCCTGTCCCAATCGCCGTTTTATCAAAAGGAGTATGGTTAAGAAAAGACGGAGAAAAAGTTCGTGGATTAGAAGAGGTAGATTGGTCTAATATGCCGCCGCTTCAGCTAGACTTCGATTTAACCGATAGCGATTTTCAATTCTCGATGCCATTTGGTATTGAAATGGTGAATGACGTCATTACTAAGCCTTATTCTATTAGTGTTGATACAACGGACAATGAATTGTCTCAAAGTCACGACCAAAGCTTCCTGCTACTTATAGATAGAAATGGTAAGTGGAAAGTATCTACTTTAATCAAAGGCTTCGCAACGTCCTTAATGGGATTTGCTTCTTCCTATTCGAATACTGGGGATATATTATTGATTGGGAAGAGTAAAAAAAGTATGATGCAGGCCTTTGATGAAATGAAGAAAATGAACGGCGGGATCGTCATTGTAGAAGATGACCAGGTTGTCTGTTCAATCAGTCTTCCAATAGGTGGAGGGCTTTCTGATAAGCCAATGGAAGAGCTTATAGAGGAAGAGATAGTGTTAAAGAGAGAACTAGCTAATAGAGGATTTAAGCATGGGGATGCTATATACACACTGCTGTTTTTACAATCTACTCATTTGCCGTATGTCCGTGTAACTCAAAAAGGGATATTCGATGTGATGAAGAAGAAGGTTTTATTTCCAGCAGTAATGAGGTAGGAGGCTTTAGCGTGTTAAAAAAATGGGGAATGATTGCTGTTGTTTGTGTTTTACTTTCAGGGTGTTCAAAGGAAGCAGTAATAGAGGAAGTAGTTGCTGAAGATATTAAAGAAGAGGTAGAGGAGAGTGTGGCTGAAATAATTGAAGAGGAACCGACAGTCTTGCCGTTCAATGCTCCATTTACTGGGGTTGGATCAGAAGAAGAGTTAAAGCAAAGACCAGTTATGGTAACTATCAATAATCATCCACAAGCACGTCCGCAATCAGGGATATCTCAAGCAGATCTAGTTTATGAAGTCATTGCAGAGGGAAATGTTACTCGATTTTTGGCAATTTTTCAAAGTGAGATTCCAGATAATATTGGACCAGTTAGAAGTGCTAGAGATTACTTTGTAGAGCTATCCAAAGGGTTAGATGCCTTTTATGTGGCACATGGCTATAGTCCAGATGCACAGAAAATGTTAAACGCTAGAGTAGTAGATAATATAAACGGTATGCAGTATGATGGAATCTACTTTAAGCGTTCAAAAGAAAGAAAAGCACCACATAACTCTTATATTTCAGGTGAGAATATTTTAGCTGGAGCAGAACGAGTAGGGGCTTCAATGGAATTGAACAAAATACCGACCTTCTCTTTCTTAGAATCTATAGATGGTGCTAAGATTGGAAATCCAGCTTCCAATATAACTATTCGCTACGGTAATGGTACTAGCTTTGAGAACGAATATAATTATGTTTCAGACGAAGGGATTTATGAAAGAAAGTCTGCTGGAGTGCTTACAACCGATAAGGAGAACGAGACTCCTGTAAAACTTTCAAATCTTATTTTTATGGAAATCCCACATAAAACCATTGATAATTCTGGGCGTCAGCAGTTAACATTAGCTAATGGAGGGAAAGCATATCTTTTCCAAGCCGGTATTATGAAGGAAATAGAGTGGAAAAATATAGAGGGCATATTGGTCCCTATGGATAATGGTGTACCAGCAAAGCTAGTTCAAGGGAAAACATGGATTAGTATTGTTCCGACAAATCCTGGGATAGAAAATATGGTTAAGTATATACCGTAAACGACTAAAGAAAGGAATGAATACATTGCAGATTGAAAAAATTAAAGGTAAACAAACAGACCAACTATTCAATGCTATTCTGCAGTTAAAGGATATAGATGAGTGCTATCGATTTTTTGACGACTTATGCACGATTAGCGAAATTCAATCACTTGCTCAGCGATTTGAAGTAGCCCATTTGCTTCGTCTAAAGAAAACTTATGAATCTATTAAAAAAGAAACTGGTGCAAGCACTGCTACTATTTCACGTGTTAGACGAGCATTTGATTATGGCAATGATGCGTATGACGAAATGCTAGATAGATTATATCCAGACGAGAAACCAGTGTTAAATAGAAAAGAGTAATAGAGAAGAGCTCTCTCCGAAACTTATTCGGGAGAGTTTTTTTGTTGTTAAGGAAATTATAAAACTCGGAACCTGTGGATAAATTGATGTCTAGCTCCACCGCCTTGCCCCTCGGGGTCAAATGGATAAAAGCTCCGGTGGCTGAGGAACTGCCTCCTCGCTTTTCTCCATTTGCCTGTCGGGGCAGATATAGGCGCTTGCGCTTTTCTTGTTTGAAAGAGAAGTACTTAATAGCTTTGGAAAATAAATTTACGGGAAATCTCTTGACGTATGTTGAATTATTATTACAAATTTGGATTCCTCATGGCTTATGAGCGATGTCAGCAGGTATTTTTGGTATAATGGAGTAATGTTATCAAACAACAATTGTGTAGGTGAAAAAATGGATTATAAAGAGTGGAGACATATATTTAAGCTAGACCCTGCGAAGGAGATTTCTTCCGAGGCATTAGAGAGGGTATGCGAATCTGGAACAGATGCTATTATTATTGGCGGTTCTGATGGCGTGACCTTAGACAACGTAATAGATCTATTAATGAGAATTCGTAGATACGCAGTTCCGGTAGCGTTGGAAGTTTCTACGATAGATAGTATAACCCCTGGTTTTGATTTTTATTTTATTCCTAGTGTTTTGAACAGCACCGATACGAGATGGGTGAAGGACCTGCATCATAAGGCGACAAAGGAGTTTGGTGAGGTTATGAATTGGGAGGAAATAATCCCAGAAGGCTATTGTATTTTAAACCCTGACTGTAAGGCAGCTATACTGACACAAGCGGAGCCAGTTGAAACAATCGATGATATAATTGCCTATGCTCAAATGGTAGAGCATATGTTCAAATTCCCTGTCTTCTACATGGAATACAGCGGAAAATATGGTGACGTTCAAACTGTAGCCAAGGTAAGATCTGGTTTAAAACAAACCCAGCTCTTTTATGGTGGGGGCATTAAAACAGAAGCACAAGCCCGCGAAATGGCTGCCTATGCACATACCATTATTGTAGGAAACCAAATCTACGATAATTTGAATGAAGCGTTGAAAACTGTTAATGCAGTAAAATGAATTGAGGAAATAGATAGCCGAGGTTATAATAGAAAGAACAAATGTTCTTGTAGAGGAAGTGTAGTAAAGTATGGAACTTATAGCTAAAACCCTATTAAACGGGATGAATAAAGAGCAAGAGGAAGCAGTGAAATCAACTGACGGTCCACTACTGATTATGGCTGGAGCTGGATCTGGTAAAACAAGAGTGCTAACACATCGCATAGCCTATCTAATCGTGGAAAAGGAAGTTTATCCTTCTAAAATATTGGCCATTACCTTTACCAACAAAGCTGCCCGCGAAATGCGAGAGCGTATCAATAGTATTTTAGGAGAAGGCACTGGAGAAAGAATGTGGGTTTCTACGTTTCACTCGATGTGTGTACGTATTTTAAGAAGAGATATCGATCGAATTGGTTATTCTAAAAGTTTCTCTATATTAGATACTTCTGACCAGCTGACAGTTATTAAAGGTATTTTGAAGGATTTGAATATTGATACGAAACAATATGATCCTCGCTCGATGCTGAATGCTATTAGTAGTGCAAAAAATATATGTATTGATGCAGACACATATAAGGCTCAAATGAATGATTCCAATCCTTTTGAGAAAACAGTAGCAAAGGTATACGAAGGGTATCAAAAACGTCTGAGAAAAAACCAGTCGTTAGACTTCGATGATTTAATCATGACTACCTTAACATTGTTTAAGCGAGTGCCAGATGTATTGGAATACTATCAAAATAAGTTTCAGTATATCCATGTAGATGAATACCAGGATACGAACAAGGCTCAATACGAGCTAGTTCAAATGCTTGCAAACAAGTTCAAAAACATCTGTGTTGTAGGTGATTCTGATCAATCCATATATCGCTGGCGCGGCGCGGATATACAAAACATCCTTTCCTTTGAAAAGGACTATCCAAACGCGAAAGTGATTATGCTGGAGCAAAACTATCGGTCATCTCAAAGAATCTTAAAAGCAGCAAATGACGTCATTTGTAATAACCAAAGTCGTTATCCAAAAGTGTTGCGAACTGAAAACCTTGAAGGTGAAAAGATTGAGTTGTTCCGTGCAAATGAAGAACAGCAGGAAGCTCAATATGTTGTTCAAAAGATTCAAGAGCTAATAGAAACAGAAAACAGAACGCTAAACGACTTTGCTATCTTATATCGAACGAATGCCCAGTCACGTGTAATGGAGGAAGTGCTCGTTAAATCGAACATGGCCTATACGATTGTTGGAGGTACCAAGTTCTATGATCGGAAAGAGATTAAAGACTTACTTGCCTATCTACGACTGATTGCCAATAATGATGATGATTTATCACTTGCTCGAATTATTAATGAGCCTAAGCGCAACATAGGAGCAACCTCATTTGACCGAATAGCGAGATATGCTATAGAACAGGATCGTTCCATTTTAGATGCTTTAAACGAGGTAGACTTCATGGGATTACCTGCTAGAGCAGTGAATTCTGTAGTAGGCTTCCATGGACTCATTCAAAACCTGACTCAAATGCAGGAGTTCCTGTCAGTAACTGAGATTGTGGAACAGGTATTAGAGAAAACTGGATATAAAACGATGCTAAAAAATGAAAAGACAATTGAAGCAGAAAGCCGTCTAGAGAATATCGAGGAGTTTTTATCTGTAACGAAAGCCTTCGAAGAAAAAAGTGACGATAAATCCCTTGTTGCATTTTTAACAGACTTGGCGCTCATTTCAGATATTGATAAGCTCGATGAAGATGAGGACAAGTCACAGGGCAATATTATCCTGATGACAATGCATGCAGCTAAGGGGCTGGAGTTTCCTGTAGTATTTATCATTGGAATGGAAGAAAATATTTTTCCACATGCTCGCTCCATTGGAAACGACGAGGAGATGGAGGAAGAACGTCGTTTAGCATATGTAGGTATTACTCGTGCTGAGGAAAGATTATTTATCACATGTGCACAAGCACGAACTATATTTGGACGCAGTAGCTTTAACAGTCCCTCTCGTTTCATCGCGGAGATTTCAGATGAAATTATTGAGGTTGTAGGGTGGTCCAGAGATATCCGCAAAAACAAAAATAGAGATACAAAAGTAATTGCACCAGTTCCTCGCGCTGCAGTTTCTAGACCAGCGTACCAATCGACCGGTGGAGAGCGTTTAGGCTGGCAGGTTGGTGACAAGGCAGCCCATAAAAAATGGGGCGAGGGTATGGTTGTCAGTGTTCGTGGCGATGGTGAGAATACAGAGCTTGATATTGCTTTCCCAAGTCCGACTGGGATCAAGCGATTACTTGCTAAATATGCACCGATTGAAAAAGTATAATTTTCTTAGCGGAGGAAAATCGATGGATAAATTAGAAAGAGTAAAAGAGCTTCATAAAATATTGCATGACTATAGCTACTCATACTATGTATTAGATAAACCGACAGTACCCGATGCTGTTTATGATCAATATTTGCATGAGCTGATTGCACTAGAGGAAGAAAATCCGGACTTGATTTTCCCGGATTCTCCCACTCAGCGTGTAGGATTAACTATAAGTGAAGGATTCAAAAAGGTTACCCATGCCAATCCAATGCTAAGTTTATCCAATGCATTTAATGAAGAAGATATTAGAGATTTTGACAAACGTATTCGAAACATTATTGATGAGACACCGGTCTACGTATGTGAACTAAAAATAGACGGACTTGCTGTTTCACTTTTATACGAGAATGGACAACTCGTTCGTGGAGCAACTCGTGGTGATGGAACAACAGGTGAGGATATCACAAGTAACATTAAAACGATTCGTGCTGTCCCTTTACGTTTACAGGAAAATGTAACGCTAGAGGCTAGAGGAGAGGCGTATATGCCTAAATCTTCTTTCCTAAAGCTAAATGAACAACGAGCAGAAGATGGGTTAGAATTATTTGCGAATCCGCGCAATGCAGCTGCTGGTTCCTTGCGTCAGCTAGATCCTAAAATTGCAGCAAGCCGTAATTTGTCCATGTTCATTTATGGCATGGGGGGAGACGGAGAAGAGTTTAATATTGACGATCACTCGGAAGCACTTAAGTATATGAGAAAGCTAGGATTACCTACTAATAACGAAACGAGAGAATGTCATTCCGTTGAAGAGGTTATGGCTTTTATTGAAGAATGGACGACCAAAAGAAATGATATTCCTTATGAGATAGATGGAATTGTGATTAAGGTGAATAATTACTCGCAGCAAGAGGAACTTGGCTTCACAGCTAAAAGTCCACGTTTTGCTATTGCCTACAAATTCCCTGCTGAAGAGGTAGTTACGACGATAATTGGAATCGACCTAACAGTGGGACGAACTGGTGTAGTTACTCCAACTGCATTGTTAGAACCAGCACAGGTGGCAGGTACAACAGTACAAAGAGCTTCCTTGCATAACGAGGATCTTATTCGCGAAAAGGATATACGAATAGGCGATCGAGTAATCATTCGAAAAGCTGGGGACATCATCCCAGAAGTAGTGGGAGTAATCCTTCAAGAAAGAAAGGATAATCTAGTCCCTTATGAAATGCCGACAAACTGTCCTGCATGTGATAGTGAACTGATACGTATTGAAGAAGAGGTCGCTCTACGATGTGTTAATCCGCAATGTCCAGCTCAAATTCGTGAAGGAATTTATCACTTTGCTTCCCGCAATGCGATGAATATAGAAGGTCTAGGTGGTAAGGTTGTAGAACAGCTCTATAGAGAAGAACTTATAAAGGATGTTTCGGACTTATATAAGCTTACGATCGAGGACTTGGTAAAGCTAGAGCGAATGGGTATGAAATCTGCTACTAATCTTGTCGAGGCTATTACAACTTCAAAATCCAATTCAATGGAGAGAGTATTATTTGGATTGGGCATACGCCATATTGGTGAAAAGGCTGCAAAAATTCTTTCTGAAAAGTTCCTAGATTTTGATGCACTAATGCATGCTACACGAGATGAAATTACTGACATTCATGAAATTGGTGAAAAGATGGCAGATTCTCTTGTAACTTATTTTGAACAGGAAGAGGTTCAAAAGCTAATTGATCGATTAAAAGAAGCAGGATTAGCAATGAGATACACAGGTAAGGTTATTGATGCTGCTACAATGGAAAACAGTCCATTTGCCGGTAAAACGGTTGTCTTAACAGGGAAACTCACACAATTGACACGTCCAGAGGCAAAAGAAAAAATAGAATCATTAGGTGGTAATGTAGCTGGCAGCGTAAGTAAAAAAACAGACTTAGTTATTGCAGGAGAGGATGCTGGATCTAAGCTAGAAAAGGCTACTAGTCTTGGTATTGAAGTCTGGGATGAGCAAAAGCTATTGGACCATTTAGAAGGATAAAAGGAGTTAAAAGCATGACCAAAAAATATTTAGTGTTAGCTCTTTTGATTTTGGCGTTAGTTATAACGGGATGTACTCCGAATCAAAAAAACGATACAGAAGTTGTGCAAAATACGGAGGAAGAAGCGAAAACAGTCGTGATTCCAAGCATTCAGCTGGATGAAACCTATTATCGTACTTTGATGCCGTATGAAGAGAGTGCAAGCAGAGGATTAGTTGTCTCAAATCTTAATACGAAATACGACATGAAAGAAGTAGAATTAGGTCTATTTCGAATTTCTCAAACAGAATTTTCACCAGATAAGTATATGTTCCAAGAAGGACAATACTTAAAAGGAGATACTTTAAAATCTTGGCTTGCAAGAGAGGGACAAACAAAGGATGGGTTAAATCCGAATGCAGAGGGTCTAACAGGGGAAGAAAAAGCATTAAAAGCACCTGTTTACATTACACATATTGTCGAACAAAACTATCTAGAGGTCGTAGATAATAAAGCTAGACTAGCGGGTGTATCTGTAGGTCTTTCCTTAAATTCAATTTATTATTATACAAAGGAAGAATATGGGGCAGAATATGAACAAGCCTTAACAGATGAGCAAATCAAGCAAAATGGGGAAAGAATAGCTAAAGAAGTTGTAAGTCGTATGAGGAAAATTGCTGGCTTAGAAGAGGTACCTATTGTTGTAGGTTTATTTAAACAAAATAGTAATAATGCTATTGTTCCAGGTACTTATTTTGAATACGGTGTTGCTTCTAAAGGAGGGAATTTGTCTGATTGGAAGCCTATCAATGAAGAATATATTATGTTCCCGTCTTCCGATGCTGAAAAAAAATATCGTGACTTAAATACAATCTTTAGTAACTTTAAGAGGGATGTGGAAGAGTATTTCTCTAATTATACTAGTGTTATTGGCACAGGATACTTTAAGGACGAGCAACTACAGAAGCTAACTATTGAAATACCAATACAGTTTTTTGGTTCTGCAGAGTTAATTGGATTTACACAGCAGCTTGCGGGATATATGAAAGCCAATTTCCCTGCTTCGATGAATGTAGAAATTCAAGTGAACTCATTGGATGGTGCTGAGGCATTGCTAGTTAAAGAGGCTGGTGAAGAGGACGCATTTGTTCACATTTATAACCATTAAGGAAACGATGCGTACTCTGTTCAACTAGTGTGAAAAATGATATGATTATTGTTATGGTTTATTGAATTCGGAGGTGTAAAAATTGGCGAATATTTCAAAAGAAGAAGTAAAACATGTTGCGCATTTAGCTAGACTTGCTATTACTGAAGAAGAAGCGGAGATGTTTGCAGAGCAACTAGCTGCAATTACTAAGTTTGCAGATGAGCTGAACGAATTAGACACTACTGATGTAGCTCCAACTACTCATGTATTACCATTAGTGAATGTGCTTCGTGAGGACAAATCAGTACCTGGCTTAGAACGTGAGAAAATGATGAAAAATGTTAAAGAAGAAGAAGCAGGACAAGTAAAAGTACCAACTATTATCGAATAAGAAAAAGTTAGGAGGGCATCTGATGACATTATTCAAACATTCAGCAGTAGAACTTCAAGATTTGATCAAAAAGAAAGAAGTATCTATTGAAGAGCTAACTGCTGAATCCTATAAAAGAATTAATAAAGTGGACGGAGAAGTTCAAGCTTTTCTAGCGTTAAATGAAGAGCAAGCAACTGCTCAAGCAAAAGAAATGGATCAAGTTCCTTTCGAGGAAAGAGGCCCCCTTTTCGGAATGCCAATCGGAGTAAAAGACAATATCGTAACAGAAGGTATTGAAACTACTTGTGCAAGTAAAATTTTAGAAGGCTTTAACCCTATTTATGATGCAACTGTTGTACATAAACTACGTGATGCTGGATTAATAACAATTGGTAAGTTAAACATGGATGAGTTCGCAATGGGCTCTTCGAATGAAAACTCTGCCTTTAAAAACACAAGAAATCCTTGGAATTTAAATCATGTACCTGGTGGATCTTCAGGTGGTTCGGCTGCAGCTGTAGCAGCAGGAGAGGTACCATTTTCATTAGGATCTGATACTGGTGGATCTATTCGTCAGCCAGCTTCATTCTGTGGAGTGGTTGGGATGAAGCCAACATACGGCCGAGTATCACGTTTTGGATTAGTGGCATTTGCTTCTTCTTTGGATCAAATCGGACCTGTTACACGTAATGTAGAGGACAATGCCTTTTTACTAGAGGCTATTTCTGGTTTAGATGCAAGTGACTCTACTTCTGCAAATGTGGAAGTACCAAGCTTTACTAAATCATTAACAGGTGACATTAAAGGACTTCGTATTGCTGTTCCTAAAGAATATTTAGGACAAGGTGTCGGAGAAGCATCTAAGCAATCTGTACTTGACGCTCTAAAAGTTTTAGAATCACTTGGAGCAACATGGGAAGAAGTATCGTTACCACATTCTAAGTACGCTTTAGCAGCTTACTATTTATTGTCTTCTTCAGAAGCTTCCTCTAACTTAGCTCGTTTTGATGGAATTCGTTATGGCTTCCGTGCAGACAACGTAGAAAACTTAATGGAGCTTTATAAAGAAACTCGTGCACAAGGCTTTGGTGATGAAGTAAAACGTCGTATCATGCTAGGAACTTATTCACTTAGCGCTGGTTCTTATGACGCTTACTACAGAAAAGCACAGCAAGTACGTACTTTGATCAAGCAAGACTTTGACAATGTATTTGATAAATACGATGTTATCATTGGACCAACGACACCAACTCCAGCATTTAAAATTGGGGAAAATGTTAAGGATCCATTAACGATGTATGCCAATGATATTTTAACAATTCCAGTAAACCTTGCTGGCGTCCCTGGAATTTCTATTCCTTGCGGATTCTCAGACGGTCTACCACTAGGATTACAAATTATCGGTAAATACTTTGATGAAGCAACTATCTATCGTGTGGCACATGCTTATGAGCAAGCAACAAGCTTCCATAAACAAACTCCGCAAATATGGGAGGGAGCAAAATAATGAATTTTGAAACGATTATTGGATTAGAGATTCATGTAGAGTTAAAAACAGACTCTAAAATGTTCTCACCAGCACCAGCTCACTTTGGAGCAGAACCAAATACAAATACACATGTAATTGACCTAGGTTACCCTGGAGTATTACCTGTTGTAAATAAAACAGCAGTTGAGTGGGGTATGAGAGCCGCTCTTGCACTTAATATGGACATTGCACCTATAACTAAATTCGACCGTAAAAATTACTTCTATCCGGATAATCCAAAGGCTTACCAAATCTCTCAATTTGACAAGCCAATCGGTGAAAATGGTTGGGTAGAAATTGAAGTGGGCGGAGAAAAGAAACGTATTGGTATTACTCGTCTTCACTTGGAAGAAGATGCAGGAAAGCTTACACATACAAGCAATGGATACTCTCTTGTTGACTTCAACCGTCAAGGTACTCCTTTGATTGAAATCGTATCAGAGCCAGACATCCGCACTCCTGAGGAAGCTTATGCTTATCTTGAAAAGGTTAAATCTATCATCCAATACACAGGAGTTTCTGACTGTAAAATGGAGGAAGGTTCCCTTCGTTGTGATGCGAACATTTCCTTACGTCCATATGGTCAAGAAAAATTCGGTACGAAAACAGAGCTTAAAAACTTAAACTCCTTCAACTTTGTTCGTCGTGGTCTTGAGCATGAACAAATTCGTCAAGCAGAGGTTCTATTATCAGGTGGGGTAATTCCACAAGAAACTCGTCGCTATGATGAGTCAACTGGTAAAACTCTTTTAATGCGTGTTAAAGAAGGAGCGGATGATTACCGTTACTTCCCAGAGCCAGACTTAGTGCAAATTGTCATTGATGATGCTTGGAGAGAACGAGTTCGCTCTGAAATTCCTGAGCTTCCAGATGCACGTAAAGTTCGTTATATCGAGGAGCTAGGCTTACCTGCATACGATGCAATGGTACTTACTTTAACAAAAGAAATGTCAGATTTCTTCGAGGAAACTATCGCCCTTGGTGCAGATGCTAAGCTAGCATCTAACTGGTTAATGGGTGAGGTATCTGCTTATCTAAATGCAGATCAAAAAGAATTGAAGGATATCAAGCTTTCTCCTTCTAATCTTGCTGGCATGATTAAGCTAATATCAGATGGTACCATTTCTTCTAAAATCGCGAAGAAAGTATTTAAAGAGCTTGCGGATAACGGCGGAGATGCTGCTGATGTAGTAAAAGCTAAAGGCTTAGTACAAATTTCAGACGAAGGCGCTTTACGTGAAATCGTAACGGCTACTTTAGATGCTAACCCACAATCGATTGAAGACTTTAAAAATGGTAAAGATCGTGCCATCGGCTTCCTAGTAGGACAAATTATGAAAGCAACAAAAGGTCAAGCGAATCCACCTCTTGTTAACAAAATCCTAAACGAAGAAATCGTGAAACGATAAAAATAACATGACTGGGACAAAACCTCCCATCGAAAAATAAAAGGCTCCTAAAATTTTACGAATAGTAAAATTTAGGAGCCTTTGTTTTCTTCTACAGTGGACACTTTCCGGGGGACGGCCTCAGCCTTCAACCCCAGGAGTCTCGCCATACTCCAAACAACCATCAATAAGCCTTAGAATAGCTAGATACAATAAGAAATGTGAAATAACCTAGCTATTCACTTTTTTTATTTGGTGTAATAAGTTATGTCTTAGTCATTTTTTTAAAACTGATCTAACAAAGTTGTAAATACTTTTAATTTTAATGATGCTATCATGAGATATATGAAAAGGGGGATTAGTATGGAGCTTTGTTTTATCGGCGGGGGACATGTGTTAAAAGGTGAGCTTAATGATGTTTTTGAAGAATTAGAGTGTAAAATAAGTCCGAGTACGAAAGTGCTGGTCGTGCCCTTTGCAACCGATGAATCTAGATATGAAAGTTGGATGGAAAGCCTGCAGCAGGCGTTTACACGTATTCCAAACGTGACGCTTGGTTTATTGCATGAAAAGCTACCAAAAGAAGACATGATTAATATGATGGAAGAGTATGATGTTCTTTATATTATAGGAGGAAAACCTGAGCGTTTACTTCAGGTTATTTTGGATAAAGAGCTGACTGCAGCAATTAGTAGTTTTCCAGGCTTAATGATTGGCTATAGCGCAGGTGCATTAGCTTTTTGCACAGACTGCATATTAACAAAGGATGAAGACTACCCCGACACAATTATTTTGCAGGGATTAGGATTAGTCGATTTTAGTGTAGAGGTTCACTATCGCCCAGAATCAGATGATGAGCTGCTGACTCTTTCTAAGGATAGACCAATCTATGCCCTACCAGACGGCAGTGCAATCTTCTATAAAAATGACAACATACATACGAGAATAAATGAAGTCATTACCTTTAAGAACGGGACTAAGAAAAACTGTCTCAGCCAGTGAGGGCGGCATGGACTCGGACCGACCGATTATAAGAGAAAATCGACCGATTTTTAGCCAGAACTGACCGATTATTGCATATAACCGTCCGATTATAAAAAAACACCCCTGCAGACAGGCTAGTGCAGGGGTGTTTCTATCCTTAACCGGTGAACACTTGGTCATTTGGATATTTATATTTAACCTTTTTCGGTTTAGTTAAGATGAAAAATAACGTGAGTGGTCCAATTCTACCTAAGAACATCAACACACAAATGAATACCTTGCCTAACTCTGAAAGCTGAGAGGTGATGCCCATTGAGATACCAACAGTTCCGAATGCGGAAAACACCTCAAATAGCAAAGGGAGCAGAGGAAGCTGCTCTGTTATAGTTAAAGCAAAAGCAAATATAAAAACGGTTGCTAAGCTAACTGTGCTAATAACGAGAGACCTGATAATTATTTCTCGTGAGATGGACCTTTTAAATAGCACTGGGTCCTCCTGCTGACGGAAAAATGCAAACGTTGCTGCTATGATGACAATAAAGGTAGTAAGCTTTATGCCAGAAGCCGTAGAGGCACTACCTGCACCGATAAACATGAGAAGCATTGTGAATAATAGAGATGGGTCCTCCATTTGGCCATAATCGATCATATTAAAGCCTGCCGTTCTTGGAGTTACTGCATTAAAGTAGGAGGTCATCATCTTCTCGAAGATTCCCATTTTGCCAATTGTATCATTATTATTAAACTCTAAGATTAAAAGAATAAGTGTAGCTATTGCATTTATTATTAATGTGCCCACGATCATAAGCTTGGTATGTAGTGACCATGCACGAAATTTATTTTTGCGAGAGATATCTATTACTACGACAAATCCAATTCCTCCAATGATTATTAGACTAGTAACAATCAATATAACTAGAGGATCACTAGTGAAGCCCATTAAATTGTCCGAAAACAAAGAGAAGCCTGCATTATTAAAAGCAGAAATTACGTGAAACAAACTATAATATAATGCATCTCCAAAGCCAAACCTTGGTATCCAGTGGAGTGTTAAGAAGACGATAGCAATACTCTCTGTAATAAGAACAAATAAGAGAATATGCTTAGCTAGCTTGACGATACCTCCAATAGAAGGCTGATTAAAAGACTCCTGCAAATAAATTCGGTGCTGCAAACCAATTTTTTTGCGAAGAAGAATAAGTATAGCGACTGCAAACGTCATTAACCCAATACCACCACATTGAATTAAGACTAGTAATATAATTTCCCCAAACATGGTTAGAGTACTACCAGGATCAAAAACACTGAGACCTGTAACCGTGGTAGCTGATGTAACTAGAAAGAATGCATCTACCCAGGAAATCGGAGTTGTCGTAGCAAAAGGAAGCTTCATCAAAACTGTTCCTAGAAAAATTAAGGTGGCAAAGCTACTTGCAATCACAACAGGCGGTGAAAAAGAGAGCTTTTTCTCCATTGGGACACTTCCTTTTATTGGATGTAAAATAATAACTACTTTAATCCTGAACAGGTCGCCTGTCAACAACTTGTTTGAAACAAGTGGCTAAAGAAAGTATACTTAAGGAAAAAGGGGGATTTTTCATTGAAAACTGAACAACAATATTTTGAAGAAGCTAAAACCTTAGAGCAGTATATGAATGATATGACTACCAAAAAAGAGGAATCCTTTCGTATATACGACCAGTTTCAAGTTCCAGCGGATGATGAATTCATTGAGATATTAAAAACAGAAAAGCCGCATATATTAGTTATTACAGAAGACTGGTGCGGTGATGCCATGATGAATAATGCTATCGTACGAAAGATTGCAGAAGCTGGAAATTTGGACATTCGCACTGTCTACCGCGATGAGAATCTAGAGCTGATGGACCAGTACTTAACAAATGGAGGGCGCTCCATTCCAGTTTATTTATTGCTAAGTCAGGACGGAGAAGTAATTTCTAAATGGGGTCCTCGTGCTGAAATGGTCCAAAAATTTGTGATGGAAGGAAGAGCCAAGTTTCCTGATAAGGAAGATCCGGCATTCGAAGACATCCAAAAGAAATTTTATGAGCAAATGACACAGGAATTTATAGCAAACAAAGAGTTTCACTTGGCAGTTTACGAAGAAATCCGCAGTAGCTGGCTGCCTATTCTTCAAAAATAAGCGAACCGCATATTTAAGGGAGTCGGCTTTAGTCGGCTCTTTCATATGTTAGGAACTTTTTGTGAGGAAATAGAGTCTTTATAATGAAGAAATTGTAAAGTAGAAAGGAAATCCGTATGAAGCGTGCAAGAATTATCTACAATCCTACCTCAGGGAGAGAATTATTTAAGAAACATCTTCCAGAAGTTTTGGAGGCTTTAGAAATAGCTGGATATGAGACGTCCTGCCATGCAACGACTGGTGAAGGAGATGCAATTAGTGCAGCAAAAAAAGCGGTAGAAAATAATTTTGATATAATTATTGCCGCTGGGGGAGACGGAACACTGAACGAGGTTGTTGCTGGTGTAAGTGAATTTGAAAATCGCCCAAAAATTGGTCTCATTCCAATGGGAACGACAAATGATTTTGCTCGAGCAGTTCATATTCCTCGGGATATTAAACGCGCAGTAGATATTATCGTACAGGGTGATACTATTCCAGTGGACGTTGGTCAAGTAAACGACCGTTATTTTATTAACATTGCTGGCGGAGGAAGAATTACAGAGCTTACTTATGAGGTTCCTAGTAAATTAAAGACAATGCTTGGACAACTAGCCTATTACTTAAAAGGAATTGAAATGCTTCCATCGATTAATGCCACGAAGGTTCGAATTGAATATGATGGGGAAGTATTCGAAGATGAAGCGATGATGTTCCTTGTGGGTCTAACCAACTCTGTAGGCGGCTTCGAGAAGCTTGCTCCAAATTCAAGTATTAATGACGGGAACTTCTCGTTGCTTATCTTAAAGAAAGTAAATATTGCAGAGTTTATAAGACTTGCCACTTTAGCTATTCGTGGAGAACATTTAGAAGATCCTCATGTCATTTATAAAAAAGCCCAGCACATTAAAGTGACCTCTGAAGATAAGGTTCTCTTAAATCTGGATGGAGAGTATGGGGGAACTATTCCTGCCACTTTCCAAAACCTATATAGACATATAGATGTCTTTGTTCCAATCGATGAGATTCGTGAGCAAGATAGACCATAAAATGAAGCGGTTTTGACAAAACTCTCCTCAACATAATAAGGCCTCGGAAATTTTACGATTTAGTAAAGTTTTTGGGGCTTTTATTCTAATTATCTGTAGTGTTCTTCGTAACTGCGTACGCTTTTTCAGGAGCACTTCTCCATATCTCTTCCTATAATCCTGCGGTGCTTTCGGAGGTGCTGGTCTCCTAGGAGAGTTGCCATCTCCATAAGCTAGCTTTATAAAGTAGTGAAAACGTGAAATCCAACTGCTGATTTCACGTTTTTTATTTACAGCTATGCTAAAAAAGCCAGTTTAAGAAGGAACTATTCGATTGTACAAAAATGGAGAAAAATTATTCAGGGATTGGCTCTTTTATTTTTGGTGTCCTTCGTTATCTTTTATTTTGTTCGTTCGTATTGGATTGATATGCAAATAGAAAAAAGTAGGTTATAAACAGATCTATTTGGAAGAACGGTATCCTGGAGAATACCTCACGGTAGAACGGCTATGAATGCTTGTGGAGTACTTCTGAATTACAAAATGATTCTAATAACCTTATGCATTTAGAAGTTTTAGAAGACTAATCAGTGTTTATTATGAATGCGATTTTCTCTTATTGAAGTGAACATTAGTCTGTCTTATTTTCTTGTCTATTGCAAAAAGATTTTTATTTTTTGACTTTCCTCTCTAAAAGGTTATGAATCCAATAATATTGGGAATAATTTAATAATAAATCTGGGCAACATAAAGGAGGAATGGTTAGTGTATAAGAGACAAGAGAGATACTTAATGTGGCTCGCCTTTGTAGTGGCAGGTATTATGATACTATCTATTGCTGGAAGAATTTTTGGAGGGTGAGGAGAGTCAAGTATGGGAAATGCTGATTCAGTTTTCTATAGTCGTGTCTTAACGGAGTTAACCTTATCTTTTCATATTATTTATGCGACAATCGGTGTTGGAGTTCCACTAATGATTATGATTGCTCAGTGGGTTGGTATAAAAAAGAATGATGAACATTACATATTACTAGCAAGGCGCTGGGCAAGGGGATTTGTTATTACGGTTGCCGTCGGTGTAGTAACTGGAACAGCAATTGGAATGCAGCTTTCCTTATTATGGCCGAATTTTATGGAGTTAGCCGGCAATGTGATTGCCCTACCCTTGTTTATGGAGACCTTTGCTTTCTTCTTTGAGGCTATTTTTCTTGGAATTTATCTTTACACTTGGGATCGTTTTGAAAATCAGAAGAAGCATTTATTATTGCTTATACCAGTTGCAGTAGGGGCTTCCTTTTCCGCAGTGTTTATCACGATCGTAAATTCTTTTATGAATTCACCGCAAGGATTTGACATGGTAAATGGGCAAATGGTGAACATTAATCCAATCCTAGCAATGTTTAACCCTGCGATGCCTACGAAGGTAGCCCATGTAGTGGTAACCGCATATATGACATCTGCTTTTGTACTGGCTTCCATTGCAGCCTTCCGTTTGTTAAAGGGTTCTAATCATGTTTATCATAAAAAAGCTTTGTATTTAACTGTAAAATTAGGATTAATCTTTTCAATTGCAACTGCTATTATAGGCGACTTTTCCGGAAAATATTTAGCGGAGTATCAGCCGGAAAAACTAGCAGCTGCCGAATGGCATTTTGAGACACAGGAAAATGCTGAACTTGTTTTGTTTGGAATATTAGATGATGGGGAAGTGAAATATGCTATTAAGGTACCTTATGCCTTGAGTATATTAGCTTACTCTAACCCAACTGCAGAGGTTATTGGATTGGATCAGTTCCCAGTGGATGAAAGACCTCCACTTTATATCCATTATCTTTTTAATATTATGGTAGTAATTGGGATGGGTCTGGCAGCTCTCTCCGCATTTTATTGGTTAGGTAAACGTTTAAAGTGGTCCTTTGTAGATTCTAGGTTGTTTCGATGGCTTCTCGTCTTAGGAGGACCTGCTGCTATTATTGCAATTGAGGCAGGTTGGTGGCTAGCGGAGGTAGGAAGGCAGCCTTGGATATTAAGAGGAATCATGAGGGTGGAGGATGCAGCAACAACAAGTGGGCAGGTAGATTTTATGTTAGTTCTGTTTGCTGGCCTTTACTTAGTTCTTGGAGTTGGAAGTGTTGTAGTACTTACTCGGATGTTCCGTAGAAATCCTGTTGAACAGGAGATAGAGGATAGAAAATCAGATAAAGGCGGTGATATTACATGAGTTTAGAGATTATTGGTCTCACCGTTCTATGGGCTTTTCTATTTGGCTATGTAATAGTAGGCTCCATTGATTTTGGTGCCGGCTTCTTTAATGCATATAGCTTAATAACTGGTAAACAACATATACTGAGCAATATTATTCAACGATACTTATCCCCAGTATGGGAGGTAACAAATGTATTTCTCGTATTTTTCTTCGTTGGTATTATTGGTTTCTTTCCTAAGACTGCCTACTATTATGGAACTACTCTTCTCGTACCTGTGGGCATAGCATTAATATTGCTTGGCATCAGAGGGTCCTACTATGCCTTTGAAACGTATGGATCCAGAGGACACAAAGGGTATTCTTTTATGTATGGTTTATCTGGATTGTTACTACCGGCTTCATTATCTATCGTACTAACTATTTCAGAGGGTGGTTTCGTTGATATGATCAACGGATCACCAAGTTTAAATTATGATGCCTTGTTCACTAGTCCGTTAACTTGGTCTATTGTCGCCTTAAGCTTGACCTCTGTTTTGTATATTTCCGCAGTTTTTTTAACTTGGTATGCCAATAAGGCAGGGGACCCAAAAGCAACTCAACTGATGAGAAAGTACGCATTGATTTGGTCTTTTCCAACGATTATAACTGCAGGCGGAATAATGGTAGAATTACGCTCACACAATGTGGAGCATTATAATAATATGCTTGATATTTGGTGGACGTTTGGTTTGTCCTTCCTCCTGTTCTTAGGTACCGTTTGGTTACTGTGGAAAAAGAAAAAATATGGTCTAGCATTTGGACTTCTAGCAGGACAATTTTTAATCGCTTTTTTTGCTTATGGGTATTCTCATTTACCGTATTTACTTTATCCATACTTATCTATACACGATAGCTTTACAAATGAGGCCATGGCAATTTCATTAATCATTGCATTTGTTCTAGGGCTAGCCTTATTAATCCCCTCCTTATATTTGTTACTAAAGTTATTTCTATTCAACAAAGATTATGTTAAAGGGAAAAAGAAAAATCACGCTTAGGAGGAATGAACGTTATGATGGAATTCCTAATATTCTATGCTCCCTTCATCGTACTGATTGGCTCCATTATTATAGCCTTCTGGGTATCTACCATGGATGGACCAGTAAGAGATGAATAATTGTCCAGGACCTCAGGTTGGGGTCTTTTTTTCTGCTCATTTCCTTCCCAGGTGTTAAAATAAGCTTAGAGAGGTGGAGAAATAAATGAAGTATGACGTAATATTGTTCGACTTGGACGATACCTTATTCGATTTTGGAATGACCGAAAGAAATGCATTCCATCAGTTATTTTTAGAATATGGACTGCCAAACGGTTTGCAAGATTACTTAGGCAGCTACAAGACAATTAGTAAGGTTTTATGGGAAGAATTAGAACAGGGCGTTACAACGCTAGAGCTACTTAAAATAGAGAGATTCAAACGTTTATTTTTAGAACATAATCTAAAGTTAGATCTGGAAGCAGTAAGTCATAAGTACATAGAAAATCTAGGTAGGGAAATCCACTTAATATCTGGGGTTGAGGAAATGCTGGCTAGTCTGGCTGGCTGTCGTTTAGCTATATTAACAAATGGATTTCAAATTGCTCAGCATGCTAGGATCAAGGGTTCACCATTGAAGGATGTGTTTGAAGCTATCATCACCTCAGAAGAAGCTGGTTATCAAAAGCCACAGCCTGCTATATTTGAATATACATTTAAGAAATTAGGAATAACAGAAAAGTCTAAAGTATTGATGGTTGGTGATTCTCTTACTTCTGATATACAAGGCGGAAACCAATTTGGAATAGATACATGCTGGTTTAATCCAAACCAAAAGGAAAACACAACAACTATAATACCAACATATGAAATAGAGAATTGGAGTCAGCTCAATGGAATTGTGAATGGTCAATTAATAGAGAAATAAATTAGAAAAACTCCCATTTAGTTAAAATAATTTTTTAAAATCTTCCAAATAATGTATACAATATTTCCAGTATATGCGATAATAATCTTATAACAATATTATTGTTAAAGACATAACCTGGAGTTGACCATGTTTGTGATAGCACGTAACACAAATGGTGTTACAGAAGTGTTGAAAAACTCAAATAGCCAAATGGTAAAAGTATTTTATGATTATGAAGAGGCAGAACGGTTTGTAACTCGATTAAACAAAAGTGTATTACCTAATAAACACTGGTCTGTTATAGAGGATTCGTCTATATTAAAGTTAAATGAGTAAGGAATGATTCCTTACTTTTTTTGTGTCTAAAATTAGTTGGAAATTTTTATACATAAGCTACCTAATACTATTGGACGCCGTTATTTGATATAATAATATCCATTACACAAGAACGGAGATTTAACGTGAACACACCAGTAAATAAGAATGATCAGTTAACAGTTTATATAGAGGATTTGACACATGATGGGTCAGGAGTAGCAAAGGTCGATGGCTACCCACTGTTTATCCACGGGGGTCTTCCTGATGAAAAAGCCGAGGTACGTGTTGTAAAAACATTAAAAAACTATGGCTTTGCTAAATTACTTCATATTGTAGAGCCTTCTCCTTTCCGTGTGGAAGCACCATGTCCAGTATTTTATGAGTGTGGTGGCTGTCAGCTTCAGCACATTAATTATGAAGGTCAGTTGAAATGGAAGGAAAATATGGTTCGAAATGTCATGCAAAGACTAGGTAAGATTGATGCACCAGTACTACCGGTAAAAGGAATGAACAATCCTTGGGAATATCGCAATAAATCTCAAATTCCATTTGGCTTAGTCGATGGAAAGGTGATTGCAGGGTTCTATCAGGCTAAATCACACCGCATTGCAGACACACCGACTTGTCTAATTCAATCCGATGAAGCAGACCGATTGATGAGAGCATTTAAGGAAAGTGCCTTAAAACTAGATTTAGTCCCTTACAATGAAGATACAAAAAAAGGTCAGCTACGCCACTTAGTAGTACGCAAAGGCCGAGCTACTGGTGAGGTAATGGTCGTCCTAGTGACGAGACATCCTAAGCTTTTCAAAATGGAAGCTATTATTGAGCTTATTAGAGAGGTAGAGCCAAAAGTGACCTCCATTATGCAAAATATAAACTCCAAAAATACAAATGTGATCTTTGGTGATCAAACTAACCTATTGTGGGGAAAACCAACGATTGAGGATCTAATCGGAGATGTACGCTTCGAAATATCCGCTCGTTCCTTCTATCAGGTGAATCCAGAGCAAACAGAAGTGTTATACCAGCAGGCGCTTGATTATGCACAACTTTCAGGTGGCGAGACGGTCATCGATGCCTATTGCGGTATTGGCACAATTTCTTTGTTCCTTGCTCAAAAAGCGAAGCAAGTACTTGGTGTGGAGATTGTTCCCCAAGCAATTGAGGATGCAAAAAGAAACGCGGAGTTGAACGGCTTTACGAACACGTTCTTTGAAGCAGGCCCAGCAGAGGAAGTCATTCCACGCTGGTACAAGGAAGGGAAAACAGCAGATGTATTAGTTGTTGACCCGCCAAGAAAAGGCTGCGATGAGGCACTACTAACAACAATCATCGAACAACGCCCGAAACGTGTTGTATACGTTTCCTGTAATCCAGCAACTTTAGCGCGTGATCTTCGCATCTTAGAAGACGGTGGCTATAAAACACAAGAGATTCAGCCAGTGGACATGTTCCCGCAGACGACACACTGTGAAGTTGTTACTTGGTTGGAGTTAGTGTAATAGTGAATTAAATAGCAGACGGGTTAGAGGTGTTGGTATCGCACTTCTAAGTTCCGTCTGCTTTTTATTTATGAATGAAGCAAGGCACTTATTATAAAGTGATCACCACTTTACCTTGAGCGTGACCTTCCTGGAAATATTTGAATGCCTCCGTTATTTCACTTAACTTAAACCGTTTATCAATTATAGGTTTTACTTTTCCACTTTGAAGTAACTCTTTTACATCATTTAAGTCATTTTGATTTGCTCTCTGTAATAGGCTACTCATTTTCCTGCTTCCAGTCATTGAAATAAAATTCCCAAGAATTAACGTTTGATAAAGCTGAGACTCAGAACCTCCTACGTGAACAAATTTCCCATTTGGTTTTAGAACCTTTTTATAAGCTGAAAGGGAATTAGACCCATTGACGCCGAGAACTAAATCATAGGATTCCTTATGTTGTGAGAAATCCTCTTTTGTATAATCGATGATATGATCTGCTCCTATAGAACGCAATATTTCAACGTTTCGTGAACTGCATACGCCAGTTACTTCAGCACCGAATGATTTAGCGATTTGTACCGCAAAAGTACCAACGCCTCCAGATGCGCCATAGATTAATACTTTATGCCCCGATTGAATCCCACCTTTATCTCGTAGGCCTTGTAAGGCAGTCACTCCTGCCATAGGACTCGCAGCAGCTTCCTCAAAGGAGATATTGGTTGGCTTTAAGGCTAAAGCATACTCGGGGGCCGTTACATATTCAGCAAAACCACCCCAGCCACAACCAGAGAGGTCACCAAATACTTCATCACCTACTTTAAATAACGAAACGTTTTCTCCAACCGCTTCAACTGTACCAGCTACGTCACCTCCTGGAATGGAGTATTTTGGTTTCGTTAGTCCGAACGCAAATCGGGCTAAGAAGGGTTTGCCCTTCAAAAGAACTAAGTTGCCAAAATTTAAAGATGCTGAATGAACCTTTACCAATACTTGGTTCTCAGTAGGGAAAGGTTTTTTAATCTCTTTTAATACAAGCACATCGGGCGAACCATATTGATCACAAACTATCGCCTTCATAAAAATCTCCTCCAAATGTTAATATCTTTGATTAATTTTAATAATAACAAGAGGATAAAAACCGTTCATTGACTTAAGTTAATTTCTAGATACTTTATAAATTTTTTATTTGTAAACACAAAAGGTAAGGGTGATATATAGTTCAATGATATTTGGTAAGTCAGTCTTCGGTGCTTAGTTGCTACTTTGAAGGAGGATAATTGGTGGGATGGAATTTTTTTTATAATGTATTTTTTTTAATACGTTTTTTTATTCTACTTAACGATTCAGGAGTAATTCCAAGATAACTAGCTAATTGATGTTGTGGTACACGTTCAATTAACTCGGGGCGTTTCCTTAAAATGGATTCGTATCGTTCCTCTGGAGAAGAACCAATAAATTCACCGAATTGATCTTGTATTTCACCAACGTTTATTTCCATCATTTTACGGATCATTATTTCAAGTTGTGGGTATTTGTTTAACATCGTATTTTCAGAATCAATATCACCAACAACTAATCTGCAATCTTCAACACAGACTAATGAATACTTTGATAAGTCACCTTGAGTCTTTTCGTTGATAATTGGAATAGCTTGTTCTTCAGTAAAAAAATTTGATGTTACTTCTTTACCTGATTCATCTATAAAAAACTGCCTAACACACCCTATTAATACGAAATAACATTTAATAGCAGAAAGTTCTCCTTGTCTAAGAAGATATTGTCCTTTTTTATATTCATCAATTCGTAAACTTTCTGAGATTGCCCGCTGTTCATCTTCGCTGATTAAAGTAAAGTCAGACATATATTTTAATAGTATATCCATCATGTATTCTCTCCTTTCTAATTAAGGCAATTTAAATGTATCTTATCATTTCAATACCTTTAACCGTTTTACCTTTTTAGATAGAAACACAATCGAAATAGTATCTCTTTTACTATTCAATTAACGGATGCTTTAGTAAAGAAAGGATTTATAATAAAGCATATAAAAATTAGTCTTATAACATTCCAAAATAAAAATTTAGGCATATTAAAAGGGCTAGGTTCTATGATTGTAGGACCTAGCCAATTACTTAAACCTACCAGCATCAATGTGTTGCCACATACATTCCACACATTATGAAGCGGTTGCTTGGTTGGAGTTAGTTTAATAGTAAATAAAGCCAAAAAGCAGACTGTTTAGAAGGGTATTGTCCGTGTGCTTGTCATCTCCGGGGATGGGGTATTCTGGTTTCGTTAGTCCGAACGCAAATCGGGCTAAGAAGGGTTTGCCTTCAAAAGAACTAAGTTGCCATAGTTTAAAGAAGCTGAATGAACCTTTACTAACACCAATTCCCTTAACTAGTTAGGAGGTTATTAGAATAAAGTAATCAACTTTTGAATATTAAATAGGAAGATATTCCATTCGAACGGGAGTGTTGTACTTGAGAATCCTTGTAACTGGTTCAACCGGAAAATTAGGGTCGGCTTTGTTAAAGCAGTTAAAAGATTTAGATTATCAGGTAAAAATAACTTCGAGAAGAAAACCAGAAGGAGAAGACTTCACATGGGTTTACAGTGATTTATTATCAGGTAAAGGTTTAGAAGAAGCAGTAAAAGATGTTGATGTCATTATTCACGCAGCAACTAGTCCGATAAAAAATTCTAAAAGCATTGAGGTTGCTGGGCTAGAAAAATTATTAAGCAAGCTGAATCATATACAACTTTTTATTTATCCATCCATTGTAGGAATTGAGGAAATCCTCTTCCAATATTATAGACTTAAATACAAAGCAGAAGAATTATTAAAAAATAGTTCTGTACCCTATACAATTGCTCGTGCAACTCAGTTTCATAGCTTTGTTGAGGATTTACTCTTATCAAAACCTTTCTTTAAAAGATATATAATCCCTGGAAGGGTGAAATTTCAAAGTGTCGATGTTAATGAATTCGCTAGATATTTAATCGATTTAGTTAATGAAGGTCCACAAGGTAAATTAGATGATTTTTGTGGACCAGAGATAATGACATTAAGAGAAATGGCGGAGTTAAAAATTAAGGTGAACAATGTAACCAATGATGTTTTAAGAATTCCTTTCTCAGGAAAACTATATAATTCTTTAATTGAAGGGAAAAATACAAATCCTCTGCAGAGAAAAGGAATAATTACTTTTGAGGAATATCTAAGGAATAAACTGAATTAAATTACTGAGTGGATTTATCAAGAAGGTGTCAAGTAAACAGTATATAATGTGGTTTCAATTTTTTTGAAAGGAATGGAATTGAAAATTGTAAATTTTTTCTCTTGTGCATTACTCAGCATAGCTCTTGCTTCCTCTTAATATCTCTAATTTCTTTGTATTAAAGCCTTTTATGATTAACCATGTTGCCAAACTTAACTCATAGATAGCGATTGGCAAGGCGATAATTCCCTTTATAGTAGAGAATGAGCCAATGATACCAAACATATCGAGTAATCCGGCAAGGAATACCATAACAGCCGTCAACATTCCGAATATCGCTAGTCGTTTTGGTATGATTTCCGTTTTATTTAATAAATAACTGTACAAGAGTGTATTCAAGCCGAGCATCAAGTTTGGTCCCAATATAGCAGTCCAAGCATGAAATGATTGAAGAACGCTTCCTATTTGATGATATGCTCCTTCATTAACAAATTGTCCAACTCCGTAATCAGAACTAAGACCTAGCAAACCTAATATACTCACTACGCCCATCGCTATAAATACAGCCTCCATAAATCGAAAACAAAGATAAGCCAATGCGGAATGTTCATTCCATAATCGTACATACGGAAATAACATAACAGCGGTTCCAACTGCCGTCACAATGAGCAAGATGTCATTCATTACACCAACCAAAATGGCTGTTTTCGAACCATTCACCACAGCCATATACCAATCTCCTGATAGTAACGGCTGATACAATAGTACAGCAATAACAGCACTGGCTGCAGCCACGATATAAAATATACCGATTAATATTCCATTCACTCTATCCTTTTTCACTACGTTTACCTCCTTGAAATGATTTCTCCTTATTTGCAACGTTATATTCTGAATAACCTAGGAAGGGAAGGAACCCTTATGGATCATTATAAAATTATTGAAAACTCGTTAACTTTTATTGAAGATCATATGGAGGAACCTTTGTCAGTGGAGTCTGTATCTAAAAATTTCAACATGTCGAAATTTTATTTTCATAGACTTTTTTCCGCAATTATGGGTTGTTCCTTGAACCAATACATATTGTCGAGACGGTTAAATAGCGCGGTTAAATTAATACAAGAAGATCGATTATCATTGACGGAGATTGCCTATCAGTTAAACTTTGGATCACAATCCTCATTCACTCGTGCTTTTAAACGCCAATTTAAACTACCTCCTAGCTCACTGAAAGAAGAAGATACCGACATATCTCCAGAACCTATACCTTCAGTCGTTAAACGCCCTTTAAAAAACATTAATGGTGATGTAGTAACAGAATTTACCTTAACGGAATTCGACGCTATCAGATTGACGGGCATCGCATTTGAAGTTGATTTGGCATGTGAAGATTACAAAGCACAGATTCACGCTCATTCGAAAATGCTATTAGATACAATAGATGAGACCATATCTGGACCTTGTTTTATGGTCTATTCCAATTGCCATCCAAATTCAACTCGTTTCAATGCTTTGTTTGGCATTCCATGTGACGTACAAATAGATAAACCGTTCTACTTCAACGTAGATGTGCCCCCAATATTTTGTGCTAAGTTCCAATACTCTGGTGACCTTCTTGATGTAGGGGATGTGTTTAAAACCGACTTCGCAAGATTTTTAAAAATTGCAAAGCAAGAAAGAGAACAATCAGATATTGAACTAATTCAAGTTTTTAGAGGCGTTCATCATCCTGATTCGGACTATCATATATTTACTCCTATTAAAAAGCTGCCGATTGATTCAAATTATTAATTTGGATTGATGATAATCACAATTTATATGATTCTGTTTGAATTGGCCAAATCCATTGATCTAAATTTATCACTGCAGTACTTTTTCCACTATCCATATCTTGCTGTAAAAACAATTATTTTACTTCATGAACGACTCCAGATATTGTGAAGAAACGATTAGATAGCTATTGTTAGGGGATAATGTTAGCATCCTTTGTTGAACTTTTCTGAGTAAAAAAACATAGAACTACTCCACACATGTGAGAAATTATATTGATATACTATACTAGCTAGGTAGTTAATAAAATCGTCTTTGACCATCCGATATGGCATTGCTTATGAGTGGCCCAAACCAATAAGAAAACAGACAATGTAAAGTTTGTTCTAGATAAAATATAGAGAAAAATTCAAGCCTGTTAAAATTATCTTTAAACAAGGTTTATTAAAAGGAGAAAACATGCAAACGATTAAAAAATACTTTGGCGAATTTAATATGACATGGCCAAAAGTTATCATTTTAGCTGTTATTACAGCATTATATACTGCATTGATCAATCAGGTTTCATTTTTACAAGACACCTCCTTTCAGGACATAGCCGTTTATCCTGACTGGTGGTTTCTATTTGCTATATTTATCATTGTTAACTGCAAAAAGTGGTGGGAAGCCTCGCTTAAATGTTTCGTGTTCTTCCTTGTCAGCCAGCCCCTCATTTATTTGATTGAGGTTCCGTTTTATGCATACGGTTGGGACATATTCCGTTATTATGATTATTGGTTTAAAATTACCGTCCTGACCTTACCTGGTGCTGCAATAGCATTCCAACTTAAAAAGAAGAACTGGATCAGCGTTTTAGTTTTGTCTGTGGCTACTGGGTATCTTTCTTGGGCAAGCGTGCACTATTTCAGAGCTGCACAGGCCAATTTCCCGAATCATCTGTTAAGCGCCGTATTCTGCCTTGCTCTGGCAGTTTTTTTTGTTTTTATTTTGCTGGATAAGAAGAAGCATCGCATCACTGCCCTTGCTATTATAGCTGCCGTTTTTATTGCAGTTTTTGCCTTCACCAAAATAGATGACACTATGGAAATGTACCTTGACGAGGGAAAATGGACCTTCTCGGCTGAGGATAAATCAGTTGTAACTGTGGAGATTGTAGAAGGGAACCATGTGACGATGTCAGCAATACACGATGGCACTACTTTTATCCGCTTTGAAAACACTGCCGGTGTCGAAAGAAACTATCTTGTTACTGTAAGCGGTGGCAGCATATGGATTGATGCGATTGACGAAGATTGAGCTTTTACTTCATTGAATGGGGAAACTAATCCTAAAATTAGCCTTCGAAGTACTTGGTTTAGAGCGAGTGTATGTTGGATACGAGGTTAAGAATAGTGCTTCTGGAAAAGTATTTAGTCGTTTAGGCATGACATGTGAAGGAATCCTTCGTAAAAGGGAAATGATAAAAGGAGAACTAGTAGATAGTATATATCATTAGATAATATTAAAAGACGAGTATTTAAACATCGAAAAATGAGAATAGGACAGGTAGTACATGGTAAAGAATAATTTTAGTATTACTATTTGTTAATACGAAAAGAACATCCAAAAGATGACCCCGACAGTTGAAGGGTCGTCTTTTTGGTTTAGAGAAAAGGTTGGGCGGAGAATGTAAAATTGACATTTCTTATTAATTACCATATAATGTCAAAAAAAGTTGCTAAAATGGCAGTTTACAGAAAGTTTGTTTATTGTGTAAAGTTACATTATTTTAATGAGACTTTTGTAGATAGTGAATGGTTGTTGCATAGGATAATAGTTAAGGAGATGATTCAAATGAAAAAATTAATACTTTGCACTATCACGCTCTTACTAGTCTTATTAACTCTTTATGCTTGCAGTGACGAACAGGAGGAAAACAAAACAGACATAGAAGAGCCAGGGGAAGGTATTATCGATAGTGAAAACGAAAGCAACGAAAACGAAGTAGATCCAATTTCCATTGGAAAAATTGAAAATTATGAGGGAATGGAAATTACCGACTGGATCGATGAGCATACTGTTGTTCTTGCAAAAGAAAACCAGGAATTTGAAAAAATGAGTTTGTTAGAAAATGCAGAGTTCTATCCTAGAAGTATATATACGTACAATTTGGACACAAAGGAATTTAAAACGATTAAAGCTCAAAAAGATATGTTTCTCGGTGGGGCAACTTTGTCTCCGGATAAAAAACACCTCTTATATTATGAAAACTCTATTGGAGATATCGCCTATTATATGATGAGTTTAGGGGAAGGGGAGAAAACGCTTGTTACCGAGGATATTATTGGTAGTGTCTATACCGCTGAGTGGACTGACGAGAACCAGGTAATCGGTGCTTCCTATGCGGGTGGTGCAGTTATGGCTGATACGGAGGGGAATGTAACTCCGATTGCCGAGCTTCAGGAGGAGCAGTTGTTTAATGTTCATAAAATGCAAGAAAAAATCTACTATATAACAACAGAAAACCCTTCCTTTCAAGTATATAAGATGGATTTGAAGACCAAAGAAGAAAAGAAGCTTCCATTGGAAAATGCAGAAAGAATCACACTTTCTCCGGATGGAAATCAATTACTTGTTACGCAGATAACAGGGAATACGAAAAAGCTAATAATTGCGGATACTGATGGAAATATACAAAGTACAATTGCGGAAGGC
Source organism: Psychrobacillus sp. FSL K6-4046 (assembly GCF_038624605.1). Taxonomy (NCBI): domain Bacteria; kingdom Bacillati; phylum Bacillota; class Bacilli; order Caryophanales; family Bacillaceae; genus Psychrobacillus; species Psychrobacillus sp. FSL K6-4046. The sequence goes on along the minus strand of NZ_CP152020.1, from coordinate 3,210,165 downwards.
TCTGATGTGACAGGTGCGTCCTGGTCTCCGAATCAGCAAATGATTGTATATCAGTCAAACTCTGTCATAAACGGTGAAGAAGTTAGTGGACTATACCTATATGAGGTATCAACGGATGCATCCATACAAATTGTTCAAGACATTGGAAATGTGAAAACCAAATGGAGTCCTTCAGGCAAAAAGATTTCCGTTGTTGAATTGGACGAAAGAATTTATAACAGCAGTATTATAACTATTAAATAGTGAAGGTTACAGGTTTTGCTGGTGGTAAAGGAGCATTTCAGAAGTTACGTATACTTTAAAAGATATAGAAAAAGCAGATCGTCTAGAAGTGCTAAAATGCATATCTAGACGATCTGCTTTTATCTTTATGGTCAAATGGGTACAAGATAGTATCATAGATGAATTTTAGACAAAATAGATCGAAATATCGTCTAAAATTTTCTGATTATTTAACTGTATAATTTACCCTTTTAGTGTATATTTAGGTTAAGTGAAAAATAATAAGTACGCTGTAAGGACTACTTTAGTTGAAAGGAATGTATTATGAGAAAAATTATCTTATCGACAGAGAGTGGAGCGGATCTACCGGAGGACCTGGTAGAAAAATATCAAATTCAAGTGGTACCAATGCATGTCGTCATGGATGGGAAAGATTATTTGGATGGGGAGCTGCCTGTAGAGGATGTCTTCGATTATCATAGTCGCACAAAAAAAATTCCATCTACAACAGCAACGAATGTACATGAGTATCAAGAGTTGTTTACAAAAATTAGAACAAACTTTCCTGAGAGTATCATTATTCATATTGGATATACGTCAAAAGCATCTGCGTCCTTTCAAAGTGCACTAATTGCAGCAGAGGATTTTGAAAACCTTTACCTGGTCGATACGCTAAATGTCACAGGAGGTCTAGGCGCAGTGGTGTTGTATGCGGCCGCCTTACTAGAGGAGGAGCCTAACATAGATCATGTTAGCCTCATAGAAAAAATAGAAACTGTGGTTCCAAAAACAAAGCTGGCTTTTATCCCTGGTAGCTTAGACTTTCTAAGATCAGGTGGACGGGTAAGTAACATGGCTTACATTGGAGGGTCTTTGCTAAAAATAAAGCCATGCATTGAATTAAAAGAAGGAAAGCTTGTTTCAACTAGAAAATACCGTGGGAATATGAGCAAAGTGGCGGAAAAGCTCATAGAAGATTATTTGAACCAATATGATATTGATCGAAAGCAGCTATACCTGATTTACTCTATCGGACTCGATGAAAGTATTAAGAGTCGAATAGATGAAATGGCCAAGGAAGCAGGCTTTAGAAATATAACATGGATGCAGGCCGGCGCCATGATTTCTACCCATGCTGGACCTGGAGGATTTGGAATTGCAGGGATAGAAAAGTAGAAAGTATAAAAACATGCAGCCTCATTAGGCATGATTATTCCAGAGACATATTCAACGGTAATTGGGATAATTATTGTAGCGGCGATTTTTATTATTAATCATCTTAGAAGCAAGAAAGCTCCTAACGTAATTACAGTAGGATAAGCGAATAAAAGGATGCTCTCAAGGTCACTATGACTGATGAGAGCATCCTTTTTAGTCATAATAAATATATTCCACAAGAGCATCTAATCTATCCTAAGTGACGTAACCTGTATCGAGTGTTATTTACGAATTAAGATAATCAATCATTATTAGAGCAAGAAAGGCTGTTTAATGGTATCCTTAATAAGTAAATTTTAACGTGAATAGGAGAACTACATGATTGAAGTAAAAAAGTCTGAAGTAAGTGATGGCGAATTTAACAGAGGATTATTTGCAACTAGAGATATTAAAAAAGGTGAGCTTTTACATGAAGCCCCGGTCATTTCTTATCCTAACGAGCAACATAAGTATATAGAAAAAACTACACTAGGTGATTATGCCTTTGAATACGGTATCGGAAGATCAGCTATCCTTCTCGGTTATGGGATGCTGTTTAATCATTCGTACGAGCCAAATGCTACCTACGAGATTAATTTTAAAAACGAGACATTCGACTTTTATGCGTATACCGACATAAAAGCTGGAGAAGAGATTTTCATTAATTATAATGGTGACGAGGATGACCAAGAAGAGCTTTGGTTTAATAAAGAATAGAAAAATTCATCTAGCTTATGCTAGATGGCAGAGTGTAGACAAAAGGGTTGGAAATCGAAACGATTTCCAACCCTTTTGCTATTATCACAGTTTACATTCTGGAAAAAGAGCTAATTCAACTCTCGATTTTTTTGTTTTACGCCATTTTTGGCATTTTCCAGGTCCAGCTGGCCAACTTCTTAAGATTTAAGGCAGCAAAAGTTAGCATCGCCTGCATGGACAATTTTTTAAGACCCTTTAAGGTTGTCCATCGCATACCATGCTTTTCTTTGGCATCGGCAAAGACACGCTCGATCGTCTCTTTACGCTTCCCATAAATTTCTTTCATTTCATAGTTATGACGTAAGTCCTCAGCTACATCCAAATAATCTTGCCAGATATGACGTTGAATCATCTTTTGTTTATTCTTACTCTGCGTGCATTGGTCAATCACTGGACACGTGGCACAAATAGAAGGAGTTGAGGCATACTGGCGATAACCTTCCTTCGTTGTTGTTCGGTAGTTAAGAACCTGTCCTTCGGGACAGAGATAGCAGTCATAATGTTCGTCATAAACATACTCGTGTTTTTTAAAGAAGTCTTCTTTTGTCATTGGTCGTTTGTACGGAAGTGCAGGAAGGACATGATTCTCTAAAAGGAAATTCGCAATAGCTGGTGTCTTGTAGGCTGCATCAGCGGCAACAACGACTGGGCGTCCCACCCGGTCGATGACCTTCTGAACCAGTGGTTCAAGCATATGGCTGTCGTGAACATTTCCAGGTGTGACAATGTTTGCAAGCACAAAACCCTTCTCGTCTGTTGCAGCATGAAAAGAATAGGCGAACTGCTTTGTCCGTTCATCTTTTACGTAGTAACCACTTTCAGGATCTGTTGTCGATTCCTTAATCTCCTTGTACTCTTCCTTTTCAAACTTTTCAGGTGGGAATGGTTTCTTCCCATGCTTTTCCCGGTCGAGGTTGAGCTCCTCCTGGAGCCTCTTTTCATAAGCCCGCGTCTCTTTACGAACAACCTTCTTCTCAAACTTTCTCTTATTCGCACTAGCTTTCACATGGGTCGAATCAATAAAGACATGATCCGGGCTTAGGAGCCCACGATCTGCGACCTCCTTTAATACTCTGTAGAAAATCTGCTCAAATAGATCTGTGTCTGCAAAACGACGGACATAGTTTTTCCCGAAAGTTGAGAAATGGGGAACCTCGGTATGGAAACCAAAGCCTAGAAACCATCGGTATGCCATGTTGGTTTCAATCTCTTTAATGGTTTGGCGCATGGACCGTATACCAAAGGTATATTGGATAAAAGTCATCTTGATAAGTACCACTGGGTCGATACTAGGTCTCCCTATTGTCGAATAAAGATTTTCAACCAATGGATAGATAAAGGAAAAATCAATTGCCTCATCTAACTTACGAACAAGGTGGTCTTGTGGTACCAACTGTTCAATAGTCAAGATTTCTAATTGTTCGCGTTCATTGGTTTGATTTTTCGTCATCATATCCATCACCTCATTCATTTTTTAGAAGGCCCCGTTGATTGGAGCGAAGAACGGCGACTCCCTCTTAAAATGTAGTCGTACCAATGGTTTCATTACGTATTTTAAAGTGAAAAAATTTTTTTTAACTCGTCTAACTGATCTTTTGCGCCCTTATTAAACCACTTATTAAAAATATTGGAAACGAAGGCTGTGCTCCGCTAAAAATCTTGGTTAAAAATTCCATAAATATACTATTCTTGGATGCACTCTGTTTCTCTGCAGAACTTATGATGACGTACCCTCCCATATCTCTTTGCGTCGCACGCATACATTCCTTCGTTCGGTCTAGTCATAAGGCAGAGGCCGGCTATGCTCCAGCAGGGACTTGAAGTCGAATGTCGCGGTTGTGCCAGCTCTCTATGTCATCCAACTAAGTTAAACAACTAATGAAATGGTTCACGCTGCCGTTTGAAGAACAGTCAGGTCTTGTATCATGCGTTCTGACTGAAACATCTGTTTCTTCGTACAGAGGCCATGTGCGATTTTTAATAGTTTGCCACATAAGACCACCATGGCTTCTTTCTTTCTTAAAGGGTTTACTGGGCGTTCAATATAATAATGATACAGTGCCTTAAAGGCAGGATTGTAACGAATCATAGGCAAGATGGCTCGGAAGAGGGCTGCACGCAATTTTCTGCGTCCTCGTTTAGAAATCTTCTTTTGTCCCTTTTGTTCACCCGAGGAGTTCTCCCGTAATGTCAGTCCCGCTAGTTTGATAATTTGGCGTGGACTATGAAAGTTAGTGAACGGCCCTACCTCTGATAACAGCTCGACGGCTGTATTGGGGCCGACCCCCTCGATAGATATCAAAAAGAGATAATCGGGCATATTCTGAGCGATTTCTTGTAACCGTTCTGCCAGTAATTCATACTGTTGTTGAACGAGTCTATATTGCATAACCAAGGTATGAATCTCAAATCGAGCCATCTCCAGGCCTTCGGTCAACCCGATCGAGATTTCAGCGGCTTCCTTGAGTTTAACTATTTTGGGAGAAGAGACACACTTTAACCCAGCAACCTCTTTGTAGAAAGGGAGTAGCTCCGCCACTTCTTTTTCTCGAAGGTCCTCTGGTAATGGTGTTTTCTCCAGCACTGCCAGGGCGGTTTTCCCGATGTCTTTAAAGACATGTTGGAATTCTGGGAAGAACCGATCTGTCCATCGAATGATTCGATTGGTAATGATGCCAAGCTCTTTCTGAAGCGAGGCGCGATGGGATGCACCATTGCGCAGTTCCGCTTCGATGCCTTCTAAAATGCGTGGGAAGCTGAACCGCCCATCGCGGATTAGCTTGGCGATGACCATCGCATCCTTCACATCGTTCTTTGTCTGTAGATTGTCATCCAATTCTTTGGATTTCTTCACGTGACTAGGATTCACAAGCACATAGCGGATGCCATGCGCTGTTAAATGGGCCGCTAGGTTCATCCAGTAGTGTCCCGTTGGTTCGAACCCAACAAGGATTTCTGATTTCTCGTGTTTGTTTTTTAATGCGAGTAGCTGTTCATAGAAGGTCGTAAATCCTTCTGCCGACTGTCTGATAGGGAATGACTTATGCAATACTCGTCCACGGTCGTCTACAGCACATGCGTAATGTTTGCGCTTGGCGATATCGATCCCAATGACCAACGTCTTTTCACTCACTTGATTAATTTTATGATTCGTACTATTATTCATAAGAGGCCCTCCTATATATGTTTTGAGTATTCAATTGGTTGTTGTTACTCTAGCATCATATAAGAGGGTTCTTTTTTTTTCAAGAGCCTGTAAAGTAATCATACAGGAATGCTCCAGCGGGAACAGCGCGAGCTGAAGACCCTGGACTGAGCGCAGCGAGGGAAGCGGCTGAAGCCGTGCCCGCGGAAAGCGTCCGTTCGTAGCGGAAATCAATTCTTCCTCGCGTTACTTCTATTTTAAAAGAAAAAAGACTGTAGGCAAACTCCAAAATTTTTGGAGTTTGTCTACAGTCTGTCATCTAGCTTATGCTAGATGGATTTTTTTTATTGTTAAGTAAGGGGGGGAAGGAAGGTAGCAACCCTAGAGGTAGCTGCCTTCTTATTTTTTATCATTCCTGAAATTAGGCATTTGGGGTTAACCTTAAGAATAAATTGTAAGTAACTAGATGAAAACTGAGAATGAAATATAGGTTATAATTACTAGGAAATCATAAAAAAAGTAAATGAAGGTGACAGATGAATATTCAATTAAACTCAATAATAAATGCCGATGAATGCTATAGGCAAGCCAATCAGAAAGCCGCCCAATATTTTGATGAGCTTCATATACAGGTTAAGGAAAAAAACTATATCCCCCTTTTAACGGAAGATATAAGGATTTGGAAATCTAATCATGTTAATAATCCCATCCTATCCCTTTTTACAAAAACAAAAGGAAACGCTGATACGAAGGATTTTAACCATTACATACAGTATTTAAATTACAGAGGTAAGCTAGACAGTTACTTAAATCGAAGCATTTCATACATTTTTCTCCGTGATTTAGGAAAATCCCTTGATTCTCATGAAACTCAAGACAGGATTTCGGATGTAGTAAGTAGCTTAAAGGATAAGCTGACGAATTCAAGCGGGGAAGACAAGGAAGCACAAGCGTTTAATGTCGTCGAATTATACCGTATGGCTAAAAAGGAAAATGTAGAGTTAACGTATATTTGGTTATTAAACAAGCTAAAGCAAGTATCCAAACATATCCCAAAAGGAATGGATGCAGCACACGCACAGCGAAAACTTGTTAAAATTATAGCAGGGGTTATCATGCAAGAGATTGAAGAGATGGACAGCGATGTATCTCCTGAAGAGCGTTCTAAGAGGCTCGACAAGGCAATCAGACTGGGTTATTCCTATGGATTGACCTATCCATTTATTGATGATTTGCTAGATGCCAAAATACTTTCGAACGAAGAGGAAAAACAATATGCCAATTTAATAAGAACAACACTCACTACGGGTATTGTGCCTGTACTTGGAGAGTGGCTTGGCGAAAATGCAGAGTTGATAACTTATATACACCAAGAGCTTGGAGAGGCTTTTCAGTATATTGAGCAAAATCAGCGACCTGAGACAAGGAAAAAATTCTTTGAGCAAGCGTATGTGTTTTTTCATTCGCAGGAAGTGGATCGTGATAAGAGTTTAATGGATTCGAGCTATACTAATCAGGAGCTTTATATACCGGTTATATTAAAAGCCTCCTCATCAAGGCAAATTGTTCGTTCAGTCCTTAGTACTTCTGACAATCAAGAGATGGATAACCGTACATTTTTTTATGGTATTTATAATCAGCTCTCAGATGATTTCGCTGATATGTTCGAAGATATGAAGGACGGAGCAGTGACTCCTTATACGTATTATTTAAAGTATCATAAAGAACGTTCAGACCTGATCAATCCTTTTGAATTGTATTGGGCTGTTATTAGTAATTTAATTCATAATGTCTATCATTCCGACCAACAAACACGAGAAGTAATATTAGATCGAGCTATTAATGGACTTAAACGCTTAAAGAAGCGGGTAGGCAAAAGTAAATACAAAGAAATTATGGATCTCTTTCGTTTCGGGACACCAGGTTTTAATAAGCTCCTACAAAAGATGGTTCGAAAAGCAGATGATGTGGACTTCTTTGATAAATTACTAAGAGATCATATGATTACAGTATTAAAGAGTGAAAGTAAAGAAAGAGAGGATTTCTCTAATACGATAAAAGTAGTTCGTAATGAAATTAACGAGACATTGTCTATTACTTCTTCTAACAATACCGATTTCGAAGACTCTATAACTGAAGCGTCCAATTACAGCTTAGAAGGAGATGGTAAAAGGCTAAGACCGATCGTAGCATGGTTTATGGGAGTGAAGATTTACAAGTTAGATGAAGCATCTATTGCTCCACTACTAAAATCATTGGAATATCTTCATACTGCCTCTCTTATATTTGACGATTTACCAGCTCAGGATAATGCTCCAATAAGACGCGGACGCTCTACTCTTCATGAAGTTTATAACGTAGCTGTTGCGGAATTGACAGGTCTTTTCCTCACTCAAAAAGCTATTGAGGAGCAAACTAACTTAAAACAATTTGATGCAAATACTGTGCTACAGATGATTCAATATTCTTCCCACACAATAGCTGAAATGTGTAAAGGTCAGGCGATGGACTTGGACTCTAAAAATAGAACACTTACGAGGGAGCAGTTAAATACCTTATGTTTTTATAAGACAGGAATAGGATTTGAAGCCGCCTTGGTAATGCCTGCAATTTTGGCCAAAGCAAATGAAGAGGAGATTGCTGCTCTAAAGAAATTTGCTCGTTATGCTGGCATCGCCTTTCAGATTAAGGATGACCTGCTCGATGTGGAAGGAGATGCAGAGCTACTAGGAAAAGGGTTAGGTAGAGATGCAGAAAACAATAGCACGACATTCGTTTCTATTATGGGTCAGGAGGGTGCCGCTATAGAAATGTGGGAGAACTACTGTCTAGCTATGGATTCTCTTCAAAACGTTTCTATAGATACAACCTTCTTAAAACACTTTTTAAACTATCTTATCAATCGCGAACATTAGAATTGTTGTACAATGTCTAAATACTTATAAAGCAAAATGAAAGGCATCCCTAGAAAATCAAAGGATGCCTTTTAATTTTATCTATGAAAAACATATGCTTTACTAAATGCTAATTTCCTCAATCACTATGGAAGATTTTCTTAAATATTCATCAAAATAAATGCTCATCTCATGTAGGATTTCTTCCCTAGAAATTCCTTTTGCTGCTTGTGTATTGATGTTAATATGACCAGCACCTAGTTTTATATTAGCCTTGATCGCCGTCCTCTTCATGGCGGGTAGAGATTTTATAAACTCATCACCATCGAATAAAAAGACAGTTATAAATACTTGTCCTTGTATCGTGTATGTACCTAATTCCTGGACACGCTCCCATCCGATAAAATCCTTACTAGCAATTGCCGAGGAATAATCATAAAACCCCTTTTCATTCACAACAAGTATTTTCTTTCCAACAATGAAATCTTTAATTATATACAAAAGACAGAAACCGAAAAATAGTATTCCTAATATACCAATAGCGATAAAAATGATGTTCCTTGAATCTTGGCTCCCAATTCCCGTCAGGAAGACTAGTAAACTAGCTGCAACCATGACTATTGCAAGAAAAACAAACTTTAATTGTTTTCCTTTACTTTGATAAACTACAAGCTCCTTCATCGTGATATCCCCTTTGCAAAAAAATATTTATTCCTTAATTTTACATAAATTGTATCACTTTGTCTCTTTGTAACATTAACTATGAGATTAGAAGTATAAATTGATAATCTATCGAATAAAGTCTATATAAGAAGTTTAAAAATAAGGGGCAGTGCATATGAAAATTTTCGTAATTTATCTACTTAGCGCTATTTACTTTTTCCTGTCTTTTTCAATGGATCATATGCGATCGATAGGTTTATATTTAATTATTTCAGTTGCCTTGTTTTTCTGGGGGACTTGGGAATGGAAGAGGAGAAATGAAGAGATTAATGAAGTGAATAGAAGAATCACAGAAGAGATTCTAGACGAAATTCCACATACTCAGAAACTAGTGTCACCAAATAATCTCAATGCTTTACTCATAAATGAGGTCACGGAAATTCTCTATATAGCTAGTAGAGACGAGCTAGGAAGTGATTTTGAAATAAAAGATATATCTTTTAATAAAGTATTAGAGGCAGCCTTAATAGAAGACGGAAAAACGATTTCCGTATTCCCTAAAGAGGGGATACTTAGTAGTCCTATTAAGTTAGAGGATAAGGAGGAAAATGAAGAACTAGAAGAAGAGTATGAGGAAGAAGACGAGGAAGAGGAGCTAGAATTCAATCTTTGCTTTAAAATCGTCACGGATGATTTATCGCAGCCGATTCACTACTTTACCTACTTGGAAGATTATAAAGAAGAGTACAAGGAATATGAGGAATACGAAGAGGCTAAGGGAGTTTGTAATGAATGGCATCAAAAGTTAAGCATTATTATTAGACGTTATCAGTATGACCGAGTGATGGTGAATAAATGGAGTTAAGAGGAATTGGTTCAGGTCGGTAGCTGATATGTATATATGTTTTAGTTAGTCTGTAAAGGGAAGAAAAGAAATAGACTACTATTTTGTTAGGAGGAATACAATTGAGTAAAACAATTTTTATCACTGGAGCCGGAAGTGGCCTTGGAAGAGGTACTGCTATAGGACTAGCTAAAAAAGGGCATCGCTTAATTGCAACCACCGAAACAACTTCCCAAAAAACGGATTTACTTAGAGAAGCTAGAGATCTAGGCTTAGAAATGGAAATTTTTAAATTAGATATAACGAATGCTAGAGATCGGGCTCAAATGGAAGACTACGACTTTGATATATTTGTAGCAAATGCCGCTATTAATGAAGGTGGACCACTTGCAGAGGTGCCAATGGATCGTTTTCGTGCATTGTTCGAGGTAAATGTGTTTGCTACCTTAGAAACGGCACAAATTGCAGCACGTAAGCTAGTGAAAAAAGGGAGCGGTAAAATTGTTTTCCTTAGCTCAGTAGCAGGTCTATCGGCTACTCCATATGTAGGACCATATACGGCAACTAAGCATACAGTGGAAGCAATTGCGAAAACAATGCAGCAGGAGCTTAAAGAATTCGGTGTACAGGTAGCCACAATCAATCCTGGCCCGTACGATACAGGCTTTAACGATCGAAGTGCAGAGGAAAAATATAAATGGTTTAACGAAGAACAACATTTCACGAAGAAGGAAGACATGAAAGAGCAGGAAGAATCCTTGAAGGATCAATATGACCCAGGGGACATGATTGATAAAATGATTGAGATCATCCCGGCAGATAACCACAAATACCGTACTACATGGCCAAAAGAAATCGAAGAGAAAATGAAAAAAGATGAACAAGAACGCTGGGAACTAGAAGTCTAGTTCAAGAGGAGAGCATCGCTATTAAGCGATGCTCTTTTTTTATTATTAACATGATATATTTATAAAAATAATCGTAGCTACCATAAAACAGCACATCAAAAATTAGGAATCGGTCGGTTGTTGCCAATAATCGGTCGGTTTTTCCGCAAAATCGGTCGGTTCCGGCAAATAATCGGTCGGTTCACACGAATAATCGGTCGGTGCCCATAAAATATCAATCCTCACCAAATAGATAAAAGGAAAATCATCCAGCTAACCCGAATAGTATTATAGTAATAAAAACGGGTGGTGAGCTAGTTGGAAGAGCGATTTATCATGCTTTCGGTAGAGCATTGGAGTGCGATAGCTGCATTTATTCTTTTCATACTTATTCTTTTTTTCACAAGGGATCGATGGCTAAAATCGGAGAAAGGACTTCTTCGTGTGGAACGTCTATTTGGATTGTCGTTATTAGGGATGGATATTGTATATCATATTTGGCTCATTCAAACAGACCGATGGGAGCTAAGGAATTCACTGCCTCTTGAACTATGCAGTATTAGCCTTCTACTGACAATCGTTCTACTATGGACGGGTAACCGTTTCGTTTACCAGTTTGTTTTTTATGCAGGCATAGGTGGTGCAATACAAGCCATGATTACTCCTGTATTGGATATGAATTACCCGCACTTTAGATATTTTCATTTTTTTTATACACATGCGGGGATTATACTGACAGCGCTCTACTTTACTTGGGTGAAAGGATATCGACCGACATTTAAGGGAATTCTTGCAACGATGCTTGCTTTAAATATTTTGCTGCCATTTGTTTTTTGGATTAACTCGCTGGTGGACGGAAACTATATGTTTCTACAAAGGAAGCCAACTGGAGGAAGTTTGTTGGATTTCCTTGGGCCATATCCGTTCTATATTCTATCATTAGAGTTTGTTGCATTTATAATATTCATATTTTTATGGTTTCTTTTTAAGAAAAAGTAAATTAAACTTATATCTTGGAAGTTGGAATTTTTAAAATAGGTAGAACCTTTTACTTGTTTTTCCGTCTAATCACTTACCAGGAAAGGATGATTGTATATGAAACAACTACTATCAAATAAAATGTCTATGCTTCTCCTTACAACTTTAGGAGCACTTTTACTGTTAGGTGCTTGTAGCGACGAGCCGAAGGAAGAAGAGGCAAAGGAAGAGAAAAAAGAAATGCTAGCCTACGTAAGAGACTTCGATCTACCAAATAAAAGTCTAATCATTGATGAAGTAGAGTGGATTGAGGAATCCGATACGGATCGTATCAAGGAACTAGGGCTAGATACGGAAAAGGATTTAGCTACAGGATTTATGATTTACGATGAATCACAAAAGGCAGAAAGCTTAAAGCTAGCTGAAGATGCTGAGTTCTATTTGGTTAATCAAGACGATACAGCCAAACCAAAGCAAGTAGAGGAAAAGGAATTCGTTTCTTATTTAGCAGTTGTTAAAGGGCCATATGATATAACTTTAGAAGATGGAGTTGTAGTGAAGGTCTCTGAAAAATATACTCCGTAATAAAGAAAACACTTGGTAGCTTGAAATAGCAACCAAGTGTTTTTTGTTTTGTGGGTAAGGGAAGAGGCAGAGCTTGCATACATATCCCCAAGCTCAATTTACTTTGCTGCTATTTTCTCTAAGCGTTAGTGCAATAGAGAGGTTTCTTTAGATGTATTTATTATCTGTTTTTCTTCCCATTCTGCACGCAATATACCCATTTTAATTGCATCAAAATATTCACCGTCAACTATTCTAGCATTTCTTATTCGTGCTTCTTCTTTCATCCCAATTCTTTCTGCTACCTTCATCATCCTTACATTGCCTGACCACGTTGACATTCCTAACCGATGTAAATCAGTAGAACTAAATAAAAAGTCTATCCAGAGTTTATAAGCCTCAGTTCCATAGCCACCATTCCAGTAATTGTTATCATAAATGACTATTCCGGTTTCTAACCAATTCGTGTTTTGATCTACCCAATAAGAGCCTACCGTTCCAATTAGTTTATCTCCTACAAAAATGATTAGTGAATTGGGAGTGTTGGGTGCAATTTCATAGTCTTTATCCCAATTTATTTTAAACTCTTCTTTTGTTATTTTAGTCTCAGGTATGTAAGGGCCATTCCATTTCTTAGCTTCTTGTTTTTTATCTTCATACTTCCAATAATATAAGTCATCAATATCTTGTTGGTTAGCCTCTTTCAATTCAACTTTTTGTCCAATAATTTTTATCATATTTGTGAATTTCCTCCTTAACTTCTTTCAAATTAATATTAACATAATATTCAACTAGTTTTAGGGAGAGGGATTCTTGTATAAAGTCCTGTAAGTTGAAAAATGTGTATTTAAATTTCAAGCCATTCATTCACATTAGTCATGCCACAATATGTTTTATTCCAAGCAATGTGTTCTTTTAAGAATTCAACTCCTGCATTAGTAAGTTGTGGCAGTTTAAGTTCAACCGAGTGAATTGTTTCATCAAACCACTCATCATCACCATAGTAATAAATAGAAATCCCCTTTAGATATCCTACATCATCAATCGCTTCCATAATTTCAGCCCACATAAATAATTCTAAATTGTAATCTATATGATTAGGTATGCTCCCATTATTTATTTCAACCAATATACTGTACATCAATTTTTTCTTATTCAAGTTACTCCTCCTAAAAAACTCTTACCTTTTACATTACCGGCGTTATCTAAAAGCTAATCCATCCTCTTTATAAATCCCCTCACCTCATCACTCATGGTTTCTGATTGAGTCCAATGTAAATAATGATGACCCTCTAAAGGAACAAGCTTACTTAAAGTGCTGTTTTTTAATTGGGTTTCATAAAAGGTAATATTCGATTTACCGTCCTCATTTGTCTTTTCGGCGTCACTCGTAAATATCATGACAGGCAAATCTGGAGGAAAGGTAAGTTTCTTGGTTAACTCCATATTTTCTTGGATAAGGTTGGTTTCATTAATGACATTTCGGTTATATCCACTCCAGGATGAAATAAGCTTAGTCATTTTTAAGTTCTCTTTAGAATATGTATTTTCCGCTGCTATAGGTAAAAAACTATCAGGGGTAATGTACATAGCCAATCGCGCCAACCCACTAGGAGCAATAATGCTTAAAGCCTTTGGCATGGTGGGAGCGTCTTCTTCAAAGTACTCAAGAGCCTGGGGCAAGGTTGGATCAATGCCTATAATTGCTTTTATCTCTTCAGGGTACTTGTTCGCATAATACATGCTATAAACACCGGAAATAGAATGTGGCATGAGAATATATGGTTCTTGAATATCTAACTGTAATATAGCAGTCCTTATTTCCTCTGTGATGTTTTCCACGCTACGTTTTTTATCAGTTTTCTCACTCCAACCGTATCCAAATGGCTCTACAACAATAACTCTATTGTCTACTGATAGTTCTTTCACTAGTGGCTCGAAGTCAAGGGCAGGGGCAGCAGTTCCGAGTCCTGTTAATAAAACAATGGTGTTATCTCCTGCTCCTTTTTCATATACATGCATTTCTTTTCCATCTACCTCAACGTGTTGGCCGATTGCCTCATATTTGTTTTTTTCATATAAAGACATTAGCTGATGACCAACAAACCATAGAACAAATAGAGCAACCGCTCCTAAAACAATACGCTTCGTAATCTTCCATATCTTATAAATCATAGGTTTCATCCTTTAGTTTTATTTTTATATTCAATGAATATTACGAATAAATGGTCTTTAAGTTCCTTGAAGGCTAGAAAACCCACTGTTATACAACAAAAAGGTGCGGTAGGGAAAGTATAGTACAATTTTTTATTGACAGTTTGAAAACTCCTTGTTATATTGTGTGTAACCGGTTACACATTTAAAAGAGAAGGGGAAAACAGATGGCAAACATTAGAGACGTAGCAAAAGAAGCTGGTGTTTCCGTTGCTTCTGTATCCCGTTATTTAAATAGAAAAGGGTATATCAGTGAAGATACAAAGCTCAAGATTAAAAGAGCAATCGATAAATTAGAATATATACCAAACCAAGTAGCAAGATCTCTAACGACAAAACAAACAAACTTTATAGGGTTAATCGTTCCTGATATTATGAATCCATTCTTTCCAGAGCTTGCTCGAGCAGTGGAGGATATCGCATTATCCTATGGATACACAGTAGTTTTGTGTAATTCAGATGAAAAATCTGAAAAAGAAATACATTATATAGATACTTTAAAGCAAAAATATGTAGCAGGGTTTATCGTAACGACGAACCAGCTACGTGCAAGCCACTATGAAGATTTAAAAGTACCACTTGTGGCGTTAGATCGCATGATACATGAATCTATTCCGACCGTTTCTTCTAATAATATTGACGGAGCGTGTATGGGTACCAACTACTTGTTAGAAAAAGGCTGTCAAAATATCGTATTTATGCGAGGTCCTAAAGGTCTCGGTCCTGCTGATGATCGACTCACTGGATTTCTTAAGGCTGTAGAAGGAAAAAAGGTGCAAACTCATATTATCGAAAGTCCCTTTCACTTTGAAGAATCCGAGAAGATTGCAAGGACATTCTTAACAAATATCAAAGGTGTAGATGGCATATTTGCAAGCACGGATGTTTCTGCTGCCGGTGCTTTGAAGGCTGCACATTCATTAGGCATTAGCGTTCCTGATCAGCTACAAATTATGGGGTTTGATGGAATTTCACTTGGAGGAATGTTGACTCCAGGACTGACAACGGTAGCCCAAGACATTTACAAAATGGGTGCTTTGGCAACCCGTATACTTATTAAAATTATTGAAGAAATTGAAATAGAAGAAAGAGTAATTCAAGTACCTGTAGAGCTAGTGGAACGAGGAACGACAAGGAGTGGACAACGATGATTACAGTTATAGGCAGCATGAATATGGACATTGTAGTACAAACAGACAACTTTCCCGTCCAAGGGGAAACGGTTTTAGGACAACTCTTTACGACTATCCCCGGAGGCAAAGGAGCAAACCAGGCTGTTGCTGCAGCACGCTTAGGAAGCAATGTACATATGCTTGCTAGCGTTGGAACAGATAGCTTTGGAAGAGAATTATTAGAGGACCTGAAAGCAAATGGAGTAAATACCGATTCAGTTATGCAAACAGAGGAGGCTGCAACTGGAATCGCTAATATTTTATTATCCGAAGGCGATAACAGAATTATCGTCGTCCCTGGAGCAAACTATTTGTTAACTGAGGCAAACATCAAAAGGATGAAAGAAACAATTCAGCAAAGCAAGTTTGTGATCATGCAGCTAGAAATTCCAATTCCTGTGGTGAAATACACGCTAGAGCTTTGCCGAGAGTTAAACGTTCCTGTATTGCTTAACCCTGCGCCAGCTAGTGGTTTTCAGCTAGAATTTATGGACTATGTTGCCTATTTAACACCAAATGAAACGGAGTGTGAGCTAATATTTGGTCAAAATATGGAAGCAACTTTAGAGAAATATCCAAACAAGCTAATTGTGACGTTAGGTAGTGAGGGTGCTAGATATTTTGATGGAACGAAACATATACTCGTACCCGGATTTAAAACAACTGCAGTAGATACGACGGGTGCAGGTGATACATTTAACGGAGCACTCGCTCATGCACTTGGACAAAGTTTAAGTTTAGAAGAAGCGGTTCGTTACGCAAATGCATCTGCCTCTTTGTCTGTAGAAAAATTTGGTGCTCAAGGCGGTATGCCAAGCCATACGGAAGTAGTAAAAAGATTAGAGGGTGTTAGCAATTGAAAAAACATGGCATATTAAATCGTGATTTAGCTGGAATTTTTGCAAAGCTAGGACATACCGATCAAATTACAATAAGCGATTGTGGGTTACCAATCCCTGATGGCGTTACGTGCATCGATTTATCTTATATCCTTGGGAAACCATCATTCGATGAAATTTTAGCAGTTGTGTTAGACGATTTAGTAGTGGAAAAGGCGTATGTTGCAGCTGAGATGAAGACCGCTAATGCAAAAATGCACTATGTAGTGAATAAATCCATTGAACAAATTTCTGAAGTCTCACATGAGGAATTTAAAGCAATGACTAGACAATCTAAAGTTATTATAAGGACTGGTGAGGCTAGTCCTTATGCAAATATAATCTTACAAGCTGGTGTCATATTTTAAAGGTGGTGGAAGCAATGATTCAGATGACTGGTATTACAAAGGCCTTTAATGGAAATACGGTGTTAAATAATGTGGAATTCGAAATAGCACCAGGAGAAATTCATGCGCTAATGGGAGAGAACGGTGCAGGTAAGTCTACCTTGATGAAGATTCTTACAGGTATCTATACAAAAGATTCTGGTGAAATCACTATTAAAGGAAAACCTGTTGAATTTAAAAACCCAAAGGAAGCAGAGCAGGCTGGGATAGCTGTAATCCACCAAGAGCTTAATATTCTTCCAGATCTATCAGTGGCTGAAAACTTATTTCTTGGGAACGAAAAAACCCTTGGTAGATCGGGTATTTTAAAAACAAAAGAAATGAACAAGGCTGCTAGAGAGGTGCTACTAAGTCTGGGCTTAGATATAGACGTAAAGACGACTGCAAGAAATCTTTCAGTTGGTAAGCAGCAAATAGTTGAAATTGCAAAGGCCATTTCTTCTAATGCAGAGGTCATCATCATGGACGAGCCGACCGCAGCATTAACCGATAGAGAAATAGAGACACTTTTTGAGACTATTAGAGCATTGCAGGCGAAAGGTGTATCCTTCGTCTATATTTCCCATCGAATGGAAGAAATCTTTGCTATATGTGACCGCATCACTATTCTACGTGACGGAAGCTATGTAGGTGTTAGAAATATAAAAGAAACAAACTTTGATGAAATTGTACAAATGATGGTTGGGAGAGAGCTAGGCGGACGTTTTCCAGATAGAGAATCTAAAATTGGGGATGTAAAGCTAGTAGCAAAAAACTTAACTAGAAAAGGTTACTTCGAGGATATTTCGTTTGAGTTACGAAAAGGAGAAATACTTGGTATCGCTGGCCTAATGGGTGCAGGAAGAACAGAGGTAGTTCAATCCCTATTTGGTTATAAAAAGCTCGATAGTGGAGAGCTAATACTTGATGGTAAACAAGTGAAAATAAATACTCCGCAAGATGCGATAAAGCTCGGTTTCGGCTTCGTAACAGAGGATAGAAAATCTGAAGGATTGATTTTAGATTTCTCCGTAAAAGAAAATTTAGGTATTACAAATTTTAGTAAAATATCTAAAAATGGTGTTGTGAATACGCAAAAAGAAAAAAGCCTCTATGATTCCATGGTAAAAAGACTAGGTGTACGTACTTCTGGTCCAGATCAAACCGTTAAATCATTAAGTGGAGGGAATCAACAGAAGATAGTCATTGCCAAATGGCTAGGTATTGAGCCAGACATCTTAATATTGGATGAACCGACACGCGGTGTAGACGTAGGCGCGAAAAAAGAAATTTACTCCATTGTTAACACACTTGCAGAAAATGGAGTATCTATCATTATGGTATCCTCCGAGCTTCCTGAAATCATTGGAATGGTCGATCGAGTGCTCGTGATGCATGAAGGAAAGTTAACCGGTGAAGTTACCAAAGAAGAAATGACACAAGAAAAAATAATGCATTACGCTACCGGAGGGGACAAAGTTGCTAAAATCTAGTTCACAATCAGTACTACAAAAATTAGGACCGTTGCTAGGACTTATCTTACTAGTGGTCATCATCACTATATTAAGCCCAAATTTTTTAACCGTAAATAACTTAATGAATGTACTTAGACAGGTTTCTATTAATGCGCTTATCGCGTTTGGGATGACCTTCGTTATTTTAACTGGAGGGATTGATTTATCAGTTGGATCAATTTTAGCTCTGACAGGAGCAGTTACAGCAGGATTACTTGCTAGTGGAATGGATCCAATTTTAGCTATGCTAATAGGTCTTATTTTGGGAGCTGTTCTAGGAGCAATTAACGGAATTATTATCTCTAAAGGAAATGTTGCTCCATTTATCGCTACTTTAGCAACAATGACTATATACCGAGGATTGACATTAGTTTACACAGAAGGTAGACCAATATCAGGTTTAGGCGATTCTGTATCTTTTCAAATGATTGGGAAAGGATATTTCTTAGGAATACCTGTACCAGTCGTAACAATGGCTGTTGCATTTGGAGTTCTATATTTTATCTTGAAAAAGACGACATTTGGTCGTCGAGTTTATGCGGTAGGAGGTAACGAGGAGGCTTCTCGTCTTTCTGGTATTAAGGTTGGCCGTATTAAAATATATGTTTACGCATTAACAGGTGCACTAGCAGCACTTGCTTCTCTTATTTTAACGTCTCGTTTGAATTCAGCTCAGCCTACTGCAGGTAACATGTTTGAACTAGATGCCATTGCAGCGGTAGTACTTGGTGGTACAAGCTTAACAGGTGGTCGTGGTTGGATTGTTGGTACTTTAATCGGGGCACTTATAATCGGTGTCTTGAATAATGGTCTAAATTTAATTGGGGTATCCTCCTTCTTCCAGCAAGTGGTGAAGGGTGCAGTTATATTATTAGCAGTATTAATCGATCGTAAAAAAACAGCATAAAGGAGAAATAACTTCATGAAAAAACTTTATTTTGCTTTACTGTTAATCGTATCAATGTTTCTAGCAGCATGTTCATTGGATTCACCTGGCTCTGAGAAATCTGATTCTGAAAAAGGATCCACTGGTTCAGAGGGTGATTACAAAATTGGTTTATCTGTTTCAACTTTAAACAATCCATTTTTCGTAACATTAAGTGATGGAGCAGAAGCGAAGGCTAAGGAATTGGGTGCAGCCGTAACGGTAGTAGATGCACAGGATAATGCTTCTAAACAAGCAAGTGATGTAGAGGATTTAATCCAACAAGGAGTAGACTTGATTATTATTAATCCAGTTGACTCTCAAGCGGTAGTTTCATCTGTGGAATCTGCAAATGCAGCTAATATTCCGGTAGTAACAGTTGACCGTAGCTCAGAGGGTGGAGAAATTGTAGCTCATATCGCATCAGATAACGTTGCAGGTGGAGAGCTTGCAGGTGAATACTTACTTGAATTAGTTGGAGAAGGTTCAGCTGTAGTTGAATTAGAAGGTGTTGCAGGATCTTCTGCTGCTCGTGACCGCGGAGAAGGATTTAACAATGTTGCCGATGGTAAATTAGACGTAGTAGCAAAGCAAACTGCTAACTTTAACCGTGCAGAAGGCTTAACGGTAATGGAAAACATTCTTCAAGCTAATCCAGACATCAAAGGTGTATTTGCTCACAATGATGAAATGGCACTAGGAGCTTTAGAAGCAATCGAATCTGCAGGAAAAGACATTATTGTCATCGGTTTTGATGCTACTGATGATGCTGTAAAATCTGTAGAAAATGGTAAGCTTGCTGGTACAATTGCACAAAAGCCAGAACAAATTGGTGAAAAGGCAATGGAAGCAGCTATCAAAGCATTAAAAGGAGAAGAAGTGGAAGCTTCTATCCCGGTTGACTTAGAGTTAATCAAAAAATAATATGTAAAAGACTGCATACCCACTCAAAGAAATTTGAGGCGTGTATGCAGTTTTTTTATGTATATGATAAAGGTAGATGTTGATTTAAAAGCCTCCCTCATTAGTTAAAAATGAAGATGTAAATTATAATCAGCAAGGAAATCGCTATGATAGATTTAATCCATAATATTTTTTTACTTATACCAGCTTTCCCTTCAAGATAATTTAAGTAAATCATTGTTAAAGGAAAACCTACCAATGCAAATGAAGCATTCCCACCGACGGTTTCAACATATTTGAATAATCCTACTAAAATAACGAGAAGTCCTAGTGTACCAATAGCCATATTAAAATATAAAGTGCCTCTATCCTTTTCCTCCATTTATTTTCCCCCAGTTTTATATCTCTATTTACTATTCTAACTTTAAAAATTATTCCTTCTCAACTTAATTACAAGTCTAGTTTATTAAAGTCCTTACTCCTAATTGAAGTAAAGATACCCTGTTAGTTGAAAAGGAAATATTTTATATACTTCCCATTACGGAATAAATAAATAATAATGCCAAAGCAGTTCCCATTACATATTTGGAAACCTGTTTAAGTCTATCACTTTCATATGTCTTGGTTAACAAGTAAAAAAATCCGACTACCCAGATACCATCTAAGAAAAATTTAGAAATTATATTTCTAAACATATTAAAATAGAAAAATGCGTCCATTAATATTCCTCCCATACCTAAAATATTTTATTGCATTTAACTGAACTACTTCTTGAAGGAAAGTACCCGGTAGTTTAATAAGGAATCACTCATAAGTCTTTTCTCTTTTGATATGTTTAATAAAATTATCACCTGAAACAATAATATCCAAAATTCCTTCCGGATAGAATGGTCTTTCGCTTATTTGAGAAATTGTACGCCAAACAAGCTTGATACTTGGTACTTCTTTATGCAAAAGATAATTCATTGTATTATTACTTGAACACCAATGGATTAAGGTGCAATCATGCCTTCTCTTCCCATCATACAGAATAATACTTTCACAAATACAAGCAAGTTGGCCAATATTCAAAGCTAAATCAAATTCTTCAATTAGCTCCCTTTTTATAGCTTCACCTGCTGTTTCACCGAATTCTATACTTCCACCTGGAAGACGGTAAAAACTTTCAACAAAATCACATTGCACAAGAATTTCCGTCTTATCTTCATTAACGATAATCCCTTCAGCCCTTAACAAAGGCAGATTCACATAACCAGCTCCTTAATTGTTGTATATTCACCTTCTACCTCTCTATTCAAAAACCCTTTCAACTAAATTGCATCTTTAGTTGAAGTGTAACATTTCAAAACAAACAATCTTATGGAAAATAAACTACCCTTTAACGTATTCTTTTATATATATAGTGCGTTGTGCTGAACAAAATTACCTAGTATCCAAGCCTATTTCCATTTCAAATCTCACATACATAAATATAGTTAATTAGTAAATAAATAATAAGGGGAAAAACTGTTATTTTATATCCATTTCATATACTATTAATAGAGTGAAAAACTATAAAAAGGTAGGAATTAAACATGGGGGATAAATTAAAGCTCGGCCTACGTTCTAAAATTACTGTCGGCTACATTATTATTATTGTATGTTTATTTGCTTCCGTTATCATATTAAACAGTCAAATTCGTTCACTCCAACAAGAGAGAAATAATTTAATAAAATATAATACTGAAGTTGAAACATTGACAAATAATGTAGAAAAATATGTTATGGATATGCAAGCTGGTCAGCGAGGGTTCATCATCACAGGTAATGAAAGTTATTTGGAGCCATACTATAAGGCTGAAGAGCAATGGCAGTTAGAGTTTGATCAGCTCTATAACTTATTAAAGGACAAGCCAAATCAGCAAGAAAAGCTAGCAGAGGTTAAAGGGACCATTGAAGTATGGATGGCAGAAGCAGGCGAACGCGCCATCGTATTTAAAAGAAATAACGATGACGAATCAATTCAGCAGTTCTACGCAAATGATCGCGGTAGAGAATATATGCAATCTATTCGAAACCAGTTCAATGAGTTTAGAGAGATTGAAAGAGACTCGGCACAAAATGATGCTCAGAAATTAGATGATCGAAATAATATGCTGACTATAGCGTTATTCGGTATTTTATTATTTGTATCAGCTATTGCGATAACGATGGCTAGTCAGATTTCTAAATCAATCGTCAAAACGGTTAAAGATGTTACGGACACAATTAAAAAGATAGCATCCGAGAACGGAGACCGTAAAGAGAGAATAGTTGTTACTACAAATGACGAGATTAGAGACTTAGCAGATGCAACAAATGAATTATTAGATAATCTAGAAGATAGAGAATGGCTACAAACAAGTCTTGCAGAAACAGTAACGAAATATCAAGGAGTAGGATCCATTGATAAGCTTGCTCGTGTATTTATGTCCGAGATATCTAAACTGACCAATTCTTCTTATGGAGCATTTTACGTGAGAGAGTCTAACGAGCAAGAAACACGTTTTGTGAAGAAAGCTGCTTTTGCTGATTCTAATCCAGAAAAAGAGATTGGAAGAGAAAGCTTCCGTTTAGGACAAGGATTAGTTGGACAATGTGCCCTTGAGAGCAAGGCATTTGTTTTCAATGAAATTCCAAACGATTATCGTTTCATTTCTACTGGACTTGGGGAAGTACCACCAAAAAGTATATTTATAGTTCCAATTTTGTTTGAGGGTGAAGTAATAGCAGTGCTAGAACTAGCCACTATGTCTCAGTATGACAAACTTCAGCAACAGCTTGTAACACAGATAGTCGAAACGTTTGGTTTATCTGTTAACAGTGTAATGGGCCGTATGGAAATTGTACGACTTCTAAACGAATCTAGAGCCATGACAGAAGAATTACAAGCACAATCAGAAGAACTACAAACTCAATCTGAGGAGCTTCAAACACAATCGGAAGAGCTTCAAATGCAAACAGAAGAACTAACTCAAATAAATGAACAGTTAGAAGAACGAACAAAGGATGCAGAGGCTAAAACAGAGGAACTAGAAAAGATTCGTCAAGAATTGGAAGATAAAGCAGAACAGTTAACACTTCATTCCAATTATAAATCAGAGTTTCTAGCAAATATGTCACATGAATTACGAACACCATTGAACAGTATTTTAATACTGTCAGAAATGCTTTCAGAAAACGGAAAAGAGAACTTAACTGAAGACGAGGTAGAGTTTGCGAGAGTTATTCATTCGTCTGGTGAAGATCTTCTATCCTTGATCAATGATATTTTAGATCTTTCCAAAGTAGAAGCAGGGAAGATTGACGTATTATTTGAGGAAGTTAATTTAAGCGAGCTTCCGACTCAAATGGATCATATATTCTCACCGGTTGCACAAAAGAAAAACCTAGAGTTCCATGTTACGAAGGAACAAGATGTACCGGATATTTTCTTCACAGATGAAAAACGATTCCAACAAATTATTAAAAATTTATTATCAAATGCATTTAAGTTTACTGAAAAAGGGTCCGTAGATTTATCAATCAAGCAATTGGAAGCTAAAAAACAAACTAAACAAATGCAAGAAATCAGTAAAGAATGGATTGAGATTTCCATCACTGATACTGGAATAGGTATTCCTAAAGATAAGCATGACCTAATCTTTGAATCATTCCAGCAAGCTGACGGGGCAACAGTCCGCAAATATGGAGGAACTGGTTTAGGATTATCTATTTGTAGAGAGTTTGCTAATCTCCTTGGAGGTTGGATTACTCTTCAAAGCGAGGAAGGGTTAGGTAGTACCTTTACTCTAGTTGTACCAAGTCTTCCTAATGGTCCTATTATGGAGCAGATACACTTAGGTCTAGAAGAAGTAGCTCTTACAGACCATTCTGTGGAAGAAGTCCAAGAAGTAGTGGAGGAACATCCAACACTGGAAGAGCAAGAACAGAAGATAAAAGCCCAAGAAGAAAAGCTGGAGTCTCTACCTGAGGACGCAAATGTATTCTCAAATAAAAACGTATTAATAGTAGACGATGATTACAGAAACATTTATGCACTGAAAACAGCTTTAGAAAGAAGAGGTATTAATATTCTTGTTGCGAAAGACGGCTTAGAATGCTTAGATATAGTTCAAAGTAACTCAGAAATAGATGTGGTACTCATGGATATCATGATGCCTAATATGGATGGATATGAGACAATGTCTAGAATTAGAAATGAACTATCTCTAACGGAATTACCGATTATCGCATTGACTGCAAAAGCGATGAAAAATGATAGAGATAAATGTCTAGAAGCAGGAGCTTCTGATTACATTAGTAAACCATTAAATCTAGATCAATTATTCTCAGTTCTTCGAGTTTGGTTAGCATCTTAAGGGAGTAATGATATGGACAATTATTATGAAAATGGTGAGCTCGAGGGAGTTAATATTCAGTATGAGGAAATGGAAGTAGATTTCCTTCTAGAAGCTATATATCGGTTATCAGGATTTGATTTTAGACAGTACAATAAATCTTCTATTTCACGTCGAATACACAATCGAATGAAAATAAATGGCATTTCTACAATAACGGGCTTGCTAGAAAAAGTTATCCATGAAGAGGGTTACTTAGATCAGTTGTTGAATGACTTTTCGATTAATGTAACAGAAATGTTCCGTAATCCAAGCTTTTTTAAGGCGTTTAGAGAAGAAGTAGTTCCAATTCTAAGAGAATACCCTGAAATCCGCATATGGCATGCAGGTTGTGCAACTGGGGAAGAGGTATACTCGATGGCTATCTTATTAGAAGAAGAAGGTCTGAAGGATAAAGCAGTTATTTATGCCACTGATATGAACGAGCAAGTGTTAGAAAAGGCTAGCAAGGGGATTTTCCCAATTCAAAAGATGCAAGCATATACGAAAAACTATATGCTTGCCGGTGGGAGCAAAGCCTTTTCTGAATACTATAAGGCAGACTATCAACATGCTTACTTTCATCCATCACTTTTAGAAAATATTATCTTTGCCCAGCATAATCTAGTAACTGATCAGTCATTCAATGAATTTCATGTAATCATTTGCCGGAATGTACTCATTTACTTTAACTCTGAATTACAGGAGCAAGTGCAGGAATTGTTTTATCAAAGCTTAAGTCCCGCAGGAGTTTTAGGCTTAGGTGATAAAGAAACCTTGAAGTTTTCGCGTGTAATGGAAAACTATCAAGAATTAGTTGGTAGCGAAAGAATCTATCAACGATTTAAATAAAAAGAGGAAAAAGTGAAATCAAGATATTTGATTTCACTTTTTTTGAAGTTAAAAGATCTTATCACATAGCTAATTTTTGTCGATATTAAAAAAGTAACATTAAAAAAGCTTCGAAGATTTATTTTTTTTAATCTTCGAAGCTTCTCATTTTATTTACACTGAATCATTAAGACACACATGTCATCCGGTTGATCCTGTTGTTTTTCCTTCGGTAATAGATTATCAATTAAAGCATGAGAATGATCCCATTTTTTAGATGTTAATATTTCAATTTGCTTTTCAGACTCTATCTCATCTGGTCCCATTCCTTCTAGAACTCCATCTGTGTATAAAACAATTTGAATATCCTTTTCATAGGTAATGACTTCTTTCTTCACTTCAATTTCATCAAAGAAGCCAACTGCACAGCAGCTTTTACTTATAGGCACAACCTTTTCATCATCAATTAAAGCAAATCCAGGTGGATGCCCGGCATTGACGTATTCTATCGTTTTTTGATCCGTATCTACTACCATATAAACAGCTGTAAAATAATATGGTATGCCCACCTTTTCATTATGTATCAAAACCATATAGCGATTTAGCTCTTTAATTACAAGCTCTGGCTCTACTAATTGTTTAATGGCCTCTCTTAAAACAGAGGATATGAACATACATACTAGGGAAGCAGATATACCATGCCCCATCATATCTAGTAATATAACAGCATATCGATTGTCACTTATTTTATGCCAATAATACATATCTCCGGCTAAATTAAAGGAAGGGAGGTAGGACACTTCGATTTGAATATCATCTCTTTTTAGAGGAGGGCTTAAAAGGCTTCTTTGCACATGAGTGGCCAAATCCAATTCATACTGGATTTTGTTTTCATGCTGCTTATGCCAATCTAACTCTGCTTTTAAACGAAGGGCTACTCTAATTCTAGCTAATAGCTCTACTTTGTTGATCGGCTTCGTTATATAATCACTGCCACCGACATCCAATGCCTCTGCTAATTTCTTCTTATCCTCTAAGGCTGTTACAAAAATTATTTGGATATCCTTATATCTTTCTTGCTGTTTAATTTGTCTACAAGCTTCAAGTCCATCTATTTCAGGCATCATAATATCTAGTAAAATTAAATCTACCGAATTACAGGTTGGATTCTGCTCATTGATCTGTAAATAGTCAAATAGCTCCTGGGCTGATTTAAGAGATACTGTATCTTTATAACCAGCACTATCTAACATTTTTTCTATTACAAATAGATTGACCGTGTTGTCATCTACCAGTAAAATTGTCATCGCTTTTTCCCCCTGTAGCTAATAAAGCCAATCTAAGTTTATATACGAAATTTTCTTCCCTTTTTATTATACAAAAGATTATACACATGGGGTATTTAAATGACTTTAAATGACAAATATTAACACGGAGTATACATCCTCTTGGCCAGAAAGGAGAAACAAACTTATGCCAAATACGTTTCAATTTCCTTGGTTGTCTGAGTCATGGAACGGATACTAAATGGGATGATTGTTATCTTGAACATTACTACAAGGCTTATGCTGGTTCTCCCAACGTTGATTAAATGTTCGCGTTGTTGGATTTGATTTTTAATATATTCATTAACAGGAGCAATGAGTTGATTGGAGAGGAGAGCAGCGACTCCAGTGGAAATCAACATACTCAAGCTATTTACTAGTTGATATAAAAAAGTTAGAATTAATAAATATTTGTAAAGTGTGGGGAAATGAAAAGTGGAGGTGCAAAATGGATTTATCATTTAAAACAGACGAGGGTAGGTTTAATTATCGTGTTGCAGGATTAATTATAAACGATGGGAAAATATTAATTATGAAGGATGAAAGGTCTCCTTATTATTACGTTCCTGGAGGAAGGGTTAGCCTACATGAAAAGAGTGAGGATGCCATTCACAGAGAAATTAAAGAAGAACTCTCGACTGAAATTTCCGTTGATCGACTGTTATGGGTGAATGAAAATTTTTTTGAAGAGGAAGTTTCCAAAGAAAGATTTCATGAAATATGTTTTTTCTACCTTCTCTCTTTAAAAAATAAAGATTTATTAAGCAAGGGCAATCCTTTTATGGAAAATGAAAATGGAAAAATTCATACATACTATTGGAAAACTTTTGATGAATTACAAAAGCTCAATGTCTATCCTTTATTTCTAAAAGAAAAGTGTTACGACTTGCCACAGCAGATTACTCATTTAGTAGAGACTAAATAGCGTGTAAATCGTTTTATATAGTATGACTTTTCTCAAAAAAGTTCATGCTAGTAACGAGGAGGTGTGATACTAATGGCTAAAGATGTACTTTGTGAAGTGAACAACTGTAAATTTTGGAGACAAGGGAACAAATGTAATGCAAAAGCTATTTATGTAGTTAGTCGTAAAGGGAACCAAGCTTCCAACAGTGATGAAACAGATTGTAAAACGTTTGAACCGAAGTAACTTATCTAATGTCTATTAATACTCACCTAATCACACGTTCATAAACGTGAAAAAAAAGTACAGCTAGTGTAAGCATCACTAGCTGTACTTTCACAATGAGTATTAATAAGTTGTAATTTTAGTATAGGTTTGGAAAGCATAAATCCAACGCTGCCACCAAGTGAAATTGCTTTGATATTCATCTACCTCTACAGTATACATAGCATCCTCATTGTTCCATAATCTATGAAAATATTGCTCCATCTCTAAGGCTAATTCACTCTCATTGGGGGCAATGATTCTTACGTTACTTTCTAGGTTATAATTTTCTAAAGCACGTTCTGTATAATTTGCTGCACCGCTTGAAATCACTGTATGCTCTGGTGTTTGAATCCATATAGTCTTTGTGTGATACTGACCGATTACGGTATTATACCATCGTATATTAATCTTCTCATTCGTATCCTCCACTAGTTCTTGTACGACTGGGCGATTTGGTAGTCCAGACTTTTCTCGACCAAAGGAGTTTTCGTTCGGATCTAATATAAGATTTACTTCTACCCCTCGATTTGCAGCCTCCACTAATGTATTGACTATACTCCGTTCGGCTACAAAGAACATGCCTAGCCAAATGGTATCTCCTTTTTTAGTATCATTTATATCGTTTAGCAATGCATCCAATATTTTTTTCTCTGTTAAGTATTGGGCTTGATACTCACCTTCTGCGTTCTCCGTTTTTATTCTAGGAAGCTTAGGACCTCCGGAAAAAAGAGAAACTGCCTCTTCTGCTTCTAAAATATCATTAATGATTGGTCCATCTAACTTCAAAGCAATATTGCCGTGAAAGCCACTGGCATCGTGGGGATTAGAGGTTGTTATTATAGCGGCCTTCTCTGTTACCAAAGCCTTCCGATGGTTTGCCTTTACATTCAATAGAGTCATATAGGAAGCTATAGTCATTTTAGGCGCGTCACTTGCCATAGCATTAGCAATCCAACCTTTTCCACCAATATCGAACCATTGAAAGAAAATACGATAAATACCAGAATAAACAGGTGTAGAATCCCTTAGCTCATCTAAATCTGTATATACAATTTCAACACCCGCATCACGCATTTTTTTAAACCATTCACTTTCGTAAGATCCATACCCTCGATTAAGTGGATCGGTAATAAAAACGATTGGCATGTCAGGGTTAGCCTTCTTCTTTTTTGCGACAGTGGAGGAAAGTGTCTCTGCTATATTAGGGAAGTCCTCATCTTCATCATAATAGCCATCCATCAAAAAGAAATCTAACACCACAAATTCCTCAGCTTCTTCAATCGTTCGATATACCTCATCAAAAATATGATTTTCATGAATGGTATTTGTACCTTTTTGATCTTGTGCAAAGGTCAAATCCGTTAAAAGTTGAATGTTATTCGTCTTATGTAACTCACCTGCAAAGGAAACTCCTTGGGGAAGCGGTTTAAATGTATGCCAAGCAATAACGATTATGTAAATAAGAGCAAACACGCCTATTAAGGAGACTATAATGCGCTTTTTTTTGCTCCATGGCTTTTTAGTTTTTTTAGCCATGAGAAAACTCCTCCTATAAAACTTCTATTTTAAATATAATATTCCCATATTAGTAGTCAGCAAAACTACTAATCCATCAAATATGTACAATTATTTAATTATTATATGTTTTTAAAATCACTATTGTAATAAAGTAAAGTTTACGTTATCATGATAATGATAATCGTTATCAATTAAAAATGTAGGAGATGAAACTATTGAGTATGAAAAAGTATTGGATGTTAGGCGCGACAGCAGTGCTAGCTCTAAGTTTAGCTGCTTGTGGAGATAAGGAAAAAGGCTCTACAGAAAAAGCTGAAGTTGAAGCGGAATCAACAGAAGCTTCAGCTGATGGGTTAGATACAGAACAAACAATTACATATTTAGGGGAAGACTATGTAGTACCCTCCAAAGTAAATAATATTGTAGCAGCGAGCTTGGAGTCCATGGAAGATGCGGCTATTTTAGGTATTAAGCCAGTAGGAGTGCTTGCAATTGCAGATGCCATCCCTACCTATTTAGCGGATGAGCTAGAAGGAGCAGCACTGGTTGGAGATAAGTTTGCCCCCAATAATGAGGCAATCCTAAATTTAAATCCCGATGTTATTTTAGGTTCTTCCAAGCATGGAAAAGAAGTTGTTACAGCATTAAATAAAATTCAAACGATGATTCCTTATTCGCATGTATCTACGAACTGGAAAGAAAATCTTACTCTCTTAGGACAATTAGGCGATAAAGAAGCAGAGGCAGAAAAAATTATCACAGACTATGAGGAAAAAGCTGGACAAGCTAAAGCTGAATTAGGTGAAGCATTGAAGGATAAGGAAGCACTTGTATTACGTATACGCAAAGGAAGTATTAATGCTTATCCTGAATCTATTTACTTTAACCCAGTTCTTTATAATGATTTAGGACTGAAGGTTCCAGATGTAGTTGCAAAAGCAGAGGCGCAATCAGAATTATCTCTTGAGGCTTTAGCTGAATCGAACCCAGATTACATTTTTCTTCAATTCGAAACTAGTGAAAATACAGATAATGCAGCAGCTTTAGATGAGCTTTTAGCCAATCCGATTTTCGGTAGCATAGAAGCAGCGAAAAATGAACAGGTGTTTGTAAACGTAGTAGACCCTTTAGCGCAAGGTGGTACTGCTTGGTCTAAAGTGAAATTCTTAGATGCAGCGATAGAGAATTTATCGAAGTAAAGTTAGGTGCGATGAATTATGAAAAACAAAAATACGTTAGCTGTCATCATTTTAATAGTTTCTCCACTGTTCATCGTACTAGCAATAGCTTTATCTATTTTATATGGTGCTAAAGATATTAGTCTATTAACAGTTTGGCAGGCGATTACGCAATTCGATGGAAATAATGTGGACCATAACATTATTATGACATCACGATTACCACGCGTAATCGCTGCTTTATTGGTTGGAGCTTTTCTAGCTGTTGCTGGGGCAATTATGCAAGGGATTACACAAAATTATTTGGCATCTCCTTCTATAATGGGAGTAAACGATGGATCGGCATTTGTTATTACAATAGCAATGGTCTTTTTCCCGGGGCTTCCTAACTATCAAATGATTATTCTTTCGATGATTGGCTCTGCTATTGGTGCAGGTCTTGTCTTTGGTTTTGGCTCCTTGATAAAGGGTGGTTTATCACCTGTTCGATTGGCCATTATTGGAACAGTCATTGGAACATTTTTAAGCAGTATAGCTTCTGCTATTGCGATGTACTTTCAAGTGTCTCAAAGCGTTAGTGTTTGGTATAACGCAAAATTACATATAGTAAATCCTGATATGCTATGGCTGTCCATTCCTTTTGGTCTAATCGGGTTAATGCTAGCATTAGGGATTTCGAAGTCAATTACCATTGCCTCGTTAGGTGATGACATTGCAGTAGGTTTAGGGCAACGAACAAAAATGGTCAAAATCATTAGTATTCTTGCGGTAGTTTGCCTGACTGGTACGGCAGTTGCCTTAGTAGGAAAGATAGGGTTTGTTGGATTAATAATTCCTCATATTACTCGATTTCTTGTAGGGGTTGACTACAGAGTTCTAATTCCATGCTCTGCAGCAATCGGAGCGTTGTTTTTAGCTTTTTGTGATGTAATTAGTCGCTTTATCAACTTTCCATTTGAGACTCCCGTTGGTGTAGTAACGGCTATTATTGGTGTTCCTTTCTTCCTTTATCTAATTCGGACGAGAGGGGGAGGACAGCGTGCATAAAGGTCCGTTTATACGTTTCATCACGATGCTGTCTATCTTTGTTGGGTTGACTCTTATCGCTTTCTATTTTCACATTACTAATGGCGTCTTTGATATGACGATCCTGGAGGTTCTCAAAACTTTTTTGCGAATTGATCCAAATGACAAACACGATTTGGTTATATTTGAATTTAGATTACCAAGGATTGTCATTGCAGCCTTAGTAGGAATCGGTCTTGGGATTTCAGGAACTGTTATACAAGGAGTGACAAGGAACGGCTTAGCGGATCCAGGCATATTAGGTATAAATGCTGGAGCAGGGGCTTCTATTGTGATTTTTATGTTCTTCTTTCAAATGTCTGCTTCCAATTTTGTGGAAGATGGCTGGTATACGATTTTTCTAATGCCACTCTTTGGCTTTGTGGGAGGTGCGCTTGCAGCTTCAATTATTTTCATCTTTTCTTGGAAAAATGGAATTTTGGATATGCAAAGATTGATCCTCACGGGTATTGCAATAGGTAGTGGCTTCGGAGCCTTATCCTTATATGTATCACTTAAGATGAATGCAAGTGACTATGAGATGGCCGCAGTTTGGATTTCCGGGAGTATTTATAATGCTAACTGGGCTTTCGTTTTATCCATCCTCCCTTGGGTGCTTATCCTTAGTTCTGTGATTTATAGGAAGAGTCACTTGTTAGATTATCTCCAGTTAGAGGATGCTAATGTGAAGAGTCTTGGAATTTCAGTAGAAAAAGAGAAATCCATCCTATTACTATGTAGTATAGGACTTGTCAGTGCCTGTGTATCGGTGTCCGGTGGGATTGGATTCATAGGGTTGATGGCACCACATATTGCTAAAAGGTTAGTTGGCATCAAGCATAGATTCGTCGTGCCCATGAGTGCTGCAATCGGAATGTTCCTATTGGTACTCTCAGATTACATTGCTAAGACTGTTTTTGAGCCTTCCGAGCTGCCGGTAGGAATCGTTGTTTCTATAATTGGAATTCCCTACTTTTTATATTTATTAATCAAAACGAAGGCATAGGAGGATACCTATGATAGAGAGTATATTACGCGTTGAAGCGCTTAGCTCTGGCTATGACAAAGAAACAGTGTTTACAAATTTAAATACGTCCATTCAAAAGGGGAAAATAACGACCATTATTGGTCCCAATGGATGTGGAAAATCAACTCTATTAAAAACAATCGGACGTATTCTTCAGCAAAAGAACGGAAAAGTTTATTTACATGGGGAAGATATGATGTCGATGCCTACAAAGGCTATTGCGAAAAGGCTTACTCTGCTTTCTCAAAGCCCTGTAGCTCCTGCTCAATTAAAGGTAGATGAGTTAATCTCTTATGGAAGGTTTCCACATCGAAAAAACATTGGAACACTATCAAAAAAAGATATGGAAGTAATTGAATGGGCAATGACTGTCACCAAAACAATCGAATATCGCAATAGGGAAATTAACCAGCTATCAGGTGGTCAGCGTCAAAAGGTATGGCTTGCGATGGCACTCGCACAGGAAACAGAAATTCTCCTGCTCGATGAACCAACCACATACCTAGATATGGCCCATCAGCTAGAGATGTTGAAAATTGTGGAGCAGCTAAATAAGAAGCATCAATGTACAGTAGTGATGGTATTGCATGATATTAACCATGCTGCTCGCTTTTCGGATGAGCTTATCGCAATGCGAGGCGGAGAGATTATTACAACGGGTACTCCTAAGGAAATATTAACAAAGGAAGTTATGAAAAAGGTGTTCCAAATAGATGCAAAGATTATGTTCGATGAAGAAACAGAGGCACCTGTTTGCTATGGATACGAAACTTTAGAGGAGGTTTAATAGATGGATAAGGTACTGTTAGAAAATACAGAGCATTTTCAAATCGATTCCGAGCACACAAACTATTTGTATGATATAAAAGTTTCAATCCCAAATGTGGAGCCTCCTAAGGAGGGTTTTCCTGTCTACTATGTGCTAGATGGAAACTGGTATTTCCAGCTTGCAAGAGATGTAGTGAAGCTGCAATCGAAAAATCCCCTTAAAACACGTATTTCTCCTTCCATTGTGGTTGGGATTGGACATTCTGGTAAGGAAGAGGATGCTCGCAAAAGAAGATTTTTTGATTTTACTCCCAAGGCAGAAGCATATATCTATCCAAAGCGTTTAAAGGGGAAGGAATTAGGAGAGCATGGTGGATCAGAGAAGTTCCTAGCGTTTTTAAAGGATGAGCTAATGCCGAATGTACACAAGCATTATCCAGTTAACCAACAGAATCAGGCACTTTTTGGTCACTCCTTAAGTGGCCTTTTTGTTCTGTGGACATTATTTAAACAACCAGCCTTATTTTCCTGCTACCTACCGATAAGTCCTTCTGTATGGTGGAATGAATACGAGCTATATAAGGAAGCAGAAAATTTTGTGCGTTTGCAAACCAATCTTCAACATAAAAAACTGTTTATATCAGTTGGTAGCAAAGAAGGCTTTATGTGTGAGGATGCAAAACATCTATATAGGGTGTTACATGAAAGTATAGAAACGGAAATATTTATAGCACAGGATGAAAACCATGCCTCAGTGGTGCCTACGGTTTTGAGTAGGGCATTTCGCTATTTACACTAAAGACTAAAAGAGAAGTGGTGTACCATAGCTACTTCCCTCATTAGTGAAGAAAATTCTTTTTTATAGTGACTGTAAACATTATAAAAGGGACATTCAAATGATTATTAAGATTATAAATAGATTATGAAATTGGGATTGGGTACAGTTTTTCGGCGTTGTTTATGCGAGTAAATTTATTAGTACTTATCGTTGCATTAAAGCTGTTCCCATTTATTGATTGGAGTGCAAGACGGCGACTCCTACGGGATGAGTGAGACAGATAAGACATCACAACCACACGCGTAAGCGATGGGTGATGGCTTATCGCTTACCCAGAGGAAAGCGTCCAGCTGGTGCGAAAAATCAATTCTAATTTCTGTTCTATAGATTTCTTTGCATCATAAATCAACTCTACTCTTTAACATAGCCAAACAAAAAAATAGAAAAGTATCTCCTAGCTCATGGTTATTCTTTGACTATATTTATATCAAAATTCATATGATTTACATCCCAAACATCTTCATCCGTATTAGAAAAGACAGTTACTTCGACATTTTGACCAATATTATACCTCTTCACATCACCAACAGGTATTTCGTATACATTTCCTCCTCGTGTGCCCTTATAAATGTTGTTGTGTTCTTTAATAACTAATATCTCTTCTTGAGCGTCTAATTCCTCGACAGTTCCTGAGAAAGTAAAACTTTCTTGGTAATCATCAGCACAACCAGCCAAAAATAAACAAATCAATGATATAAAACTTATTGTAATTTTAATTTTCAACACAAACGCTCCCTCGTTAGATTCATCATATGTAAAGATTCAGAGAGACTATTGACTAAGTTTCCTTCATTCGTTCTAAAATTTGATAATCTTTAGTTTTTTGGATTGATATAGAATTTTGATTTGCAAAATCGAGTAAATCTAAGAATACGTTGTTAGGCTCGAAGTTAAAAACACGAATATTGAGGCCCTTATTGATTTGTATAATAGCACCTTTAGTAGACCAACCAAAACGGACAAATTTAATATTTATTATTTGGTAGGGGTGTATGACTCGTTTATAAAGAGGCATTTTGATGAATAGGAATTGATACGTCAGATAACCATCCTTTATTTCCAGTTTATATTGAATAAAAAATGAAAACAGTGAAAATAAAAGAATAATAATATGAAAATATAACAATCCTTTGGAAAAATTATTCCCTATAATATTTGAAAGTAATAAACCCACCGTCATTACAAATAAAAAAAACATAATTCCTCGCTGGACTTTTGCATTGTATGCCAACTTTTCCCCTCCTTGTTGTTTAACTTGTAATTCGTGTGACTAAACCGGCTCTTGGATGATTTTATAAGTTTTAATTAATTTATGATTTCTTATTTTAAAAAAACTAGCACATTTAGAAGGGTATTTGTGGAATACAGTAGAATTGATTTCACTCTGGCGGATGCTTTTTATAACAGCATCATGTTGATTGTAGGAGCAGTTTTATAATAAACTGCTATTTATTCATTTGACTTATTTAAGTTAATTTTAACATAAATATCCATTTTATTTAAAAATAATTTAATTATTTGTAAGTTGGTTATCTACGTTGAAATTAGTTAGACTATTGAAAATATTTAAATTAATACTTACAATTAAACTTGTAAGTGCTTTCACCAAATTAGTTTAATAGAGAGGTGAGACAATGGGGATATTGAATGGGTTAAAGATTTTAGATTTCTCTACTCTTCTGCCGGGACCTTTTGCCACGATGATGTTAGCCGACATGGGAGCAGATGTCATTAAAATCGAGGCTCCAAATCGAGAGGATTTTTTAAAGCATATTGAGCCTAAGGATGGTGAGGTTTCTGCAACATTTGCTCATCTAAACCGCTCTAAGCGATCGCTAGCAATAGATTTAAAACTAGCAGAATCGAAGGATATTATCTATAGGCTAATAGAGGAATATGACATTGTCATTGAGCAGTTTCGCCCCGGTGTTATGGATAAGCTCGGGATTGGCTATGAAAAGTTAAAGGAAATAAACCCTAAGATCATTTTCTGTTCCATTACAGGATATGGACAAACTGGTCCTCTTCGAAATAGAGCAGGACACGATATCAACTATTTATCTATAGCTGGAGTAGCTAGCTACTCTGCTCGAAAAAATCAGGCACCTGTTCCTGGAGGTATTCAAGTGGCAGATCTAGCTGGAGGATCCATGCCAGCTGTCATTGGAATCCTTGCAGCTGTTTATCATCGACATAGTACTGGAGAAGGACAGCATATTGATGTAAGCCTCACAGATGTTGCTTTTTCCTTGAACGCTATGTATGGACCGAATTTTCTAGTTGGCGGGGAAAATCCGAAGGAAGAGGAAATGCTGTTAAATGGCGGAACCTTTTATGATTACTATGAGACAAAAGATAGTCGTTATTTTTCAGTTGGAAGTTTAGAGCCGAAGTTTCAGCAAAAACTTTGTGAGCTATTAGGAGATAGAAATCTTATAAAGCTTAGCAACAGCAATAATATGGAAGACCAGCAGGCATTCAAAGAAATCGTGACAAAGGAATTTAAGGCAAGAAACTTTGACGAATGGATTAGTATTCTTGGGGATGATTTTGATGGCTGTGTAGAGCCAGTATTAAGCTTTGGCGAAGCAGTTCAGCACCCTCAAATACTGGCTAGAAATATGGTGACCACTGTGCCGAAAAGTGAAGGAGGAGAGCAACAGCAAATTGCTTTCCCTATAAAATTCTCAGCAAGTAGGCCAGAGTACCGCTTTGCAGGTGTTTCAACAGGTAAGCATACTCAGGAAATATTGAAGAGTTTAGGAATGGACTTGCCAGAGATTCAGTCCCTTGCCGAAAAGGGTGTTTTTGGAGAAATCAAAGCATAAGAATGAATCTACTCAAATAAAATAAAAGCAAAGAAAAGGAGCTGGTAATTATGTTCTCACCGTTAACGCCGTTAGATTGGAAACGAAGAGCAGTTAAGTATTATCCGGAAAAAGTAGCTGTAATTGATGGAGAAAAGGAATTTACATATAAGCAATTTTCACAGCGTGCTGACCAGCTATCCTATTCTTTATACAAGGCAGGTATTCGAAAAGGGAATCATGTAGCAGTTATGCTTCCTAACACTCATTATATGCTGGAGTGCTTTTATGGGATCTGTCAGCTGGGAGCAGTAATGGTACCATTAAATTACCGTCTTAATGCGGAGGATATTGAGTATATTATCAAGCATAGCGACTCTAAGATGTTGATAGTAGATGCAGAGTTTACAGGCCCGATTGAGAAGATAGCGGAAGATCTACCTTTTGACCAAATCGTAGTAGTGGCTGTTGCCGGACATAGTCATACATTGAAAGCAAAGGATTATGAGGACTTTATCACAGCAGGGAAAGAGGTAATAGAATTCCCAGAGATAGATGAAAATCAGCTGCTTACCTTAAACTATACAAGTGGAACGACCTCTAAGCCAAAAGGGGTTATGCTGACACATCGAGGAAATTATTTGAACGCAGCAAACTTTATGTATCATTTAAATGTAAATCACGATGATGTGTATCTTCATACTTTACCTATGTTTCATGCAAATGGCTGGGGAGGAGTCTGGGCACTCACAGCAGTAGGGGCTACCCATATTTGTTTGCGAAAAGTAGATCCTCCGTTAATACTAGATTTATTTGAAAAGCATAAAATATCTTTATTATGCGGTGCTCCAACCGTTGTTAATATGC
The DNA here is from genome assembly GCF_038624605.1 of Psychrobacillus sp. FSL K6-4046. Taxonomy (NCBI): domain Bacteria; kingdom Bacillati; phylum Bacillota; class Bacilli; order Caryophanales; family Bacillaceae; genus Psychrobacillus; species Psychrobacillus sp. FSL K6-4046. Next base: position 3,172,228 of record NZ_CP152020.1, on the reverse strand, counting down.
TTGTTAATGAACCGAAGGCAAAAGATGTGAAAATCACAACTAATCCGCGTATGGCTACTGCAGGGGCTCCGCCTGCCGCGGCGTTAATCGCAAAAGCGCAATCAATCCTTGGACTTAATATGATGCATGTATACGGTCTAACGGAAACATCTCCATTCATTCTATATTGCGAATGGAAAAAAGAATTTAATGATCTAACTGTAGATGAACAATCTACTGTTAAGGCGAGACAAGGAATCGAGTTAGCGTTTAATGGAGAAACAAAGGTCGTTAATCAGGAGGATGGCAAGGAGGTTGAATGGAACGGTAAGGAGCTAGGAGAAATTATTACACGTGGCAACGTAGTAATGGAAGGATATTATAAGGACCCGGAAAAAACTGCCGAAGCGATTAAAGATGGTTGGTTTTATACAGGTGATTTAGCAGTTACCTATCCAGATGGATATATTGAGATACAAGATCGTATTAAGGATATGATCATTTCAGGAGGAGAGAATATTTCTTCTACTGAAATAGAAGGTGTGCTTTATAAGCATCCAGATATATTAGAAGTAGCTGTCATTGCGGTACCTGATGAAAAGTGGGGTGAGGTACCAAAGGCAGTTGTCGTACTTCAGCCGGAAAGTAGCATTACAGAACAAGAGCTAATTGATTATTGTCGCTCTAAAATGGCTCACTTTAAAGCTCCAAAAGCAGTTGATTTTGTAGAGGCACTTCCTAAAACCGCTACTGGTAAGCTACAAAAATTCCGTCTACGAGAAATGTATTGGAACGGACCAAAGAAAGTAAATTAAAAATAAGACCCCATCGCTTGATAGCTTTGGGGTCTTATTTAAAGATAGTCTAAGCTTTAGAATAGTAAAAGTAACCCAGCAATTCATACAATCCAAGAAAGAGCAGAATCTTTACTTTTTGCTAATCTATTGCTAAGTTTTTGAAGAAAGGGATGTAGACAGTGACTAAAAATGCTATAAAAGATCATCAATAATAGATAGGGTAGAATCATCATTGTATTGTATAGTACAAGAATAGATACTTCACTCTGGGAGTGTTAGATGTAGGCGTATGAATTAATAGGATTCATGTCGAGGGGATCCACATTTAAGGTTGGTTCGAATTCGCATATAATTTTGTATTAAACCAGCATGTCTACCGGACTCGGTATAACGATTCACTAAAGGGCGAAGTCTTTCGAGGAATTCACGATCGCAGATACACGGACCTCTACCACTATCATAACAAAGGTCATGCATCATACAGGCAGCATCTACCTCATTAACTGGAGCTCCCGGACCGCTGCATCCAGGTCCGCACCAATTATAGCCTGGAAGACAAAAGCCACGTTTGTTATTTCTTCTTTGTTGCAAACTAACACCCCCTTATCCTTCATGTTTATAGGGTATTCCTGTGTTGATTTACGAACAAATACAAGCACCTAGCTGTCCAATTTTTATTTTTTAAAATCACTAAAAAAAGCAGTCTAAAAAAAGGACTGCTAAGTGAATTGAAGTTTAAGATAAGTAGAGAAGTCTTTTGAATATGGAATATTGAATAATTGTATCGGCAGTTTCATTAGTAACGTTTTGAAACAGACTATTATTACCACCCTTTAAGCTAAAGAAAATACCATCATATAAGTCTTCTAAAGTCATCGAGTATAAAGAGTTTTTATTCCTTTTGTCAGTCAACATAAGCGTTTCTCCGTGAAGCAGGAGGTTAGTTGCCCATTCGTCTTGATAGATTCCTAAAGGCTTGTTACTCCAGATAGACTGGTCATCTTCCTGATGTATGGACCATTTCTCATCCTCTAACAATGCGCTCATAATATTTTCAATAGTCTCTTCTGTAATTGAAATTGTTACTTGTAATTCTTTGATGTGTGTTTGTTGATTCATTTCTTCATCCCCTTACATTGTTTTCCCATCCATTTAAATTTACTATGAATTCACAGAAAAAAGAATAATCCAAATAGTGGTAAGAAATGATCGGGGATTTTATTTTTCATTTTGTTCAGATGAGTCGATATCTCTATCCTTAGGACTTCTCCTGGTTGTCTTCTATTAACCATTATCGGGAAGATACTACTAGGAAGCGAACAGGCTTGTCCGTTAAGTTATACCAGTAATGTAATAGATTTGCGTCAAACATCGTCGATTGCTGTTCCTTCAGTTCCATCTCTTTACCATCGACTACTACGGTTAAGGTTCCTTCTACTACAAATAGAAACTCATGACCGCTATGGGAAAAAGCATTTCCTTTGTTTTCTCCAGATTGAAGTGTAACGAGTATAGGTGTATAGGCAGCATCCTGGATGCCATTGGATAAATTTTTGTAATAAAACTGTTGTCTAATTTCAGCCAATTCATCATGTGAAGTTACATCCGGAAAGAAAACGGTCGGGTTGACTTTCAGTGCATCTGCTATTTTTTTGAGAGATTCTAACGTTACACTAGACTTTCCTCTTTCGACTTGTGAGAGGAAGCTAATTGATACATTAGTCATCTCTGCAAGTTCCTTTAGAGTGAGCTTACGTTCTTTTCTTAAATTTTTTAGAATAGATCCTATTAAATTTGAAGACAATATGTATCTCTCCTTTTTCTTATCTATTAGTTATCATACCTACTAATGAGGCATCGCTCAACGATTCCTATCAAATACCCGTTGACAGAAAATTAAAAACTATCTAAAATAAAGTCTAGGGAGAAATTAAAGTGGTACTTCAATTTTGAAAGGGGAGAGGGAAGATGGACCAAAAACAAATGAGGAAGGTCTGGATTGCTAGCTTAGTAGGGAGCTCTATTGAATGGTTTGATTACTTTTTATATGGAACAGTTGCTGCACTTGTTTTTAATCAAATATTCTTTGTGACAGAGGAGCCAACAGTAGGGTTACTGCTTTCATATGCATCCTTCGCATTAGCATTTTTTATCCGACCATTCGGTGGAATCATATTTAGTCATATCGGTGACAGGATTGGTAGAAAGAAAACATTAGTTATAACATTAAGTCTAATGGGGGTTGCTACTTTTGGTATGGGGCTACTGCCTACTTATCAAGCGATTGGAGTATGGGCTCCTATTCTATTAATTACGCTGCGCTTAATCCAAGGACTGGGTATCGGCGGAGAGTGGGGAGGAGCACTATTACTGGCAGTTGAATATGCACCAAAGGAAAAACGAGGTTTGTACGGAGCAATCCCACAAATGGGTGTAACAATTGGGATGGTAATGGGGACAGTTGCTTTATCTATTATGACTCTATTACCTGAAGGTTCTTTTATGACATGGGGCTGGCGTGTTCCATTTATCATGAGTGCCTTGCTTGTTATTTTTGGCTTGTGGATTCGTAAGGGAATTGAAGAAACACCTTCCTTTAAAAGAGTACAAGAGTCAGGTGAGATTCCAAAGCTCCCTATCGCGGATACGTTAAAGTATCATTGGAAAGAAGTTATCATTGCAGTAGGGGCTAAGGTAGTTGAAACGGCACCTTTCTATATTTTTGGTACTTTTGTTGTTTCTTACGCTACTGCTGAGCTAGGATTCTCACGTACTGCTGTATTAAATACAGTGATGGTAGCAACAATAGTGACGACTATTCTTATACCTATAATGGGAAGTCTATCAGATAAAATCGGACGTAAAAAGGTTTACGTGGCTGGAACCGTTGGGATGATTTTGTTCGCCTTCCCTTACTTTTGGATGCTTCAGCAACAGTCGCTTGCGTTACTTGTAATTGCAACCATTATTGGGCTGGGAATCATTTGGGCACCGATCACGGCCGTGCTAGGAACGATGTTTTCAGAGATTTTTGACGCTAAGGTTCGCTATACAGGAATCACGCTAGGCTACCAAATTGGAGCGGCCTTAGCAGGTGGAACAGCACCATTAATAGCTACGAGTCTAATGCTACAATTTGATGGATCCTATGTTCCAGTTGCATTCTATATTATCTTCACAGCGGTCATTTCTTTATTGGCAATCTGGGCTGTTAAAGATAGAAGCCAACAAAACCTGGATGAGGTGACTGCAGTTAAAAAAGATGAGTCATTAGCAAAGGCAGAAAAAGAACTTAGTAAAGTATAATGATGTAAACATAAAGTTCGTCTTACGCTACTTAAGGCAAGACGAGCTTTTATTTTTAGGGAGGGTTTTAAATAATGCTAGTAGTTAATGAACAGGAGATTATGTGTACATATAAGATGAAAGATGCAATAGAGGATGTCAAAGGGATATTAAAAGCAAAGGCAGCAGGGAAATTAGCGAGTCCACATAGAACAGTAATTGAATTTCCAAAGCATGAAGCATCTGCATTGTATATGCCAAGTGCTGATTTAATAGGGGAGGTTACAGCTGTAAAGGTAGTGACCATTTTCCCGAACAATCCGTCACAAGGAAAGCCAACTACACAAGGCGTCGTTTTACTATCGGATGCAAAAAACGGAGAGCATTTGGCCATGTTAAATGCCTCCTATTTAACCAGGCTAAGAACTGGAGCACTTAGTGGTGTTGCTACAGATTATCTAGCAAAAAAGGATTCGAAGGTGTTGACCATAATCGGAACAGGAGCAATGGCATTTGAGCAGGTGCTTGCAGTGCTAGCTGTACGAGATATCGAACGAATTTTGCTAGTTAATAGAACTTCTTCAAAAGCAGAGCAATTTGGACAAAAACTAGTAGAGTTTGGGATTACTATTCCTTATGAGGTGTTTAAGGACGTTTCAGCCGCAGTGCGAGAGTCAGATATTATCTGCTGTGCAACGAGATCTAACGAGCCTGTTTTTAATGGGAAGGACTTAAAGGCGGGGACTCATATTAATGGAGTTGGCTCTTATTTACCCCACATGCTTGAAATGGATGTAGCGACGATAACCAAGTCTTCTAAAATTGTAGTAGACGATTTGGCTGGAGTTAAAGGTGAGGCAGGGGAACTCATGCATGCTTCTGAAATTGGCGAATGGTCCTTCGATAAAATCCATGGAGAAATTGGAGAACTTGTTACTGGAACAGTGGAAGGTCGACAGCATGAAGAGGAAATCACTTTATTCAAATCTGTCGGAGCAGCGTACTATGATTTAGCAGTTGCAAAGGGTGTTTTTGTAAAGGCAAGGGAACAGAGAATTGGTACAGAAATAGATGTATAAAAAAGGGGCCGAGTAGCAAACTAGCTGTTCGGCCTTTTTTAATTGTGTAGGAAACTATAAAAATTCTGAAACTTGGTAGACATATGTCCTTGCGCTTTTCCCCATTAGCCTGTCGGGGCAGGGATAGGCGCCTGCGCTTTTCTGATTGTCTAGCTCCGGCGCCTTGCCCCTCGGGGTCAAATGGAAAAAAGCTGCGGTGGCTGAGGACCTGCCTCCTCGCTTTTTCCCATTTGCCTGTCGGGGCAGGGATAGGCGCCTACGCTTTTCTGATTGTCTAGCTCCGGCGCCTTGCCCCTCGGGGTCAAATGGAAAAAAGCTGCGGTGGCTGAGGACCTGCCTCCTCGCTTTTCCCCATTAGCCTGTCGGGGCAGGGATAGGCGCCTACGCTTTTCTGATTGTCTAGCTCCGGCGCCTTGCCCCTCGGGGTCAAATGGAAAAAAGCTGCGGTGGCTGAGGACCTGCCTCCTCGCTTTTCCCCATTAGCCTGTCGGGGCAGGGATAGGCGCCTATGCTTTTCTGATTGACTTCTATTTTTTTACATGATAAAATTATCTCGAATTAAAGATATTTAAATTAGAGATAAAACAGGAGGTTTACCATATATGAATCATTTAAAGGGATTACACCATGTAACGGCAATTACGAGCAGTGCAGAAGAAAACTATCGATTTTTCACATACGTATTAGGAATGCGATTAGTAAAGAAGACGGTGAATCAAGACGATATTCAAACGTATCATTTGTTTTTTGCAGATGATGTTGGTGGAGCAGGGACAGACATGACATTTTTTGATTTTCCGGGAATTCCAAAAGGTACACATGGAACGGATGAAATATTCAAAACGTCATTTCGCGTTCCGACGGATGATTCCCTCCATTACTGGGTTAAACGATTTGATCGCTTGAACGTTAAACACAGTGGTATACAGGAGCAGTTCGGAGTGAAGGTTCTCTCTTTTGTTGACTTTGACGACCAGCAATATCAATTAATTTCTGATGAGTATAATACAGGAGTGGAATCAGGAACACCTTGGCAAAAAGGGCCTATCCCTTTAGAGCATGCCATTACTGGACTAGGACCGATCCACATTCGAATTGCACAGTTTGACTATATGAAAGAAGTTTTAGAAAAGGTATTACTGTTTAAAGAGATTGCCCAGGATGGAGATTTTCACTTGTTTGAGGTTGGAGAAGGTGGAAACGGAGCACAGGTGATTGTAGAAAAGAATGTTGTTCTTCCACCTGGTCGTCAAGGCTTCGGAACAGTGCATCATGCGGCATTCCGCGTAGAAGACAGAGCGGTTTTAGATGAGTGGACAGAGCGAATGGAAAGCTTTGGATTCAATACATCGGGATTCGTAGATCGCTTTTTCTTCCAATCCCTATATGCGAGAGTGGCAAATGGAATATTATTTGAGTTTGCGACTGACGGTCCTGGATTCATGGGTGACGAGCCCTATGAAACTTTAGGAGAAAAGCTTTCCTTGCCACCATTTTTAGAGTCGAAACGTGCTCAAATCGAAGGCTTAGTGAGACCTATAGATACAGTAAGAAGCACGATTGAGTTTGTAAAGGAATAAAGTAAGAGCCCTCCATAATGGAGGGCTCTACTTTTTATATGAGTTCCTTAAATTTTAAGCGTTTATTTAAGGCAAGCATTAATGGAATACCTACTGCCATAACTACAAATTCACCTAAAGCGACTGTATACCAAGTGTAATAAAAAGGATTAGCAATATCGAAATCAAAATATAGTTCAATATTGAATGCAAGATGCAGCTCGATTGCGATGATAAACATAGTAAATGTAAATAAAATGGTGTTTAAAATCATATGCCATAGCTTATTTTTTACAAATTTCCCTATGAGTATACTAATAGATAAAGTGATGATGGAATGACCTACACCAAAGGTTAAATCGTAAAGCCCCAAAGTGGAAAACAGGTTGGTAATAAATACTCCAATCACAATACCAAAGAAATACTTTTTGTTAAATACTATTAGGTGATTAAACATCTCGGATATCCGAAACTGAAAAGCACCGAATGCAAAGGGTGCCACTAGCATAGATACAGCCACATATAAAGCTGCAATAATCCCGCTCGTAGCCATCGTTTTTATGTTCATATTCATTTCTCCTTAGTTTTTTACCGTGGGAGGTTCTCGAACCACGTTAATTTATCGAACAATCCATAATAATAGGCTAATAGAGGTAGGATGTCAAGAAGTTCCAACATAAAGGTAATTTAAAGATTAGCATGGGAAATAAAAAAAACCAGGAATAGGCTGGGACCACTCATGGTTTAAGTTGTCTTTTATAATGATTTGTCACGAAGGAAATTTTGAACTATATGCTTTTCTTCTTCATATGTTTTAAGTGTGTAGCCTTCCTCTTGTAGCCATTCAATAATAAGAGGGAGTGCCTTAGTAGTTTGGCTTCTATCATGAAGGAGTATAATAATGTCTTTGTCACCCGATTTGTACGCTTTCTCTGTTTCCAACTGAACGTTTTTAACAATTTCTTTATACTGCTTATCAGTGTATCTCCAGTCGTTAGAGTCCACATCCCAATCCCAAAGCTTATAGTTTTGTTTTATAAGTTTATCCTGCATGGCTGTTGTTACATGTGGCTTGCTTCCGTAAGGTACACGAATCAGCCTTGGATTGTGCCCCGTCATCTGCTCAATCAGGCTAACCCCGCTATTAATTTCTTGTATAAAGGCTTCTGCGTTTTTGTAAACCTTAGTCTTGTCATGCGTCATGCTATGAGTCCCAATATAATGCCCATTTTTTGCTACAGCTTTCACAATGGATTCATGTTCCTTCATATGCTTTCCTAAAAAAAAGAATGTGCCACTAACCTCGTATTGCTTAAGGGTTTGAAGGTTAATAGTTGTAAACTTATTTGGCCCATCATCAAAGGTTAAGTAAACGTTAGCTTTCTTTGGTGAGGGTGGGACGGGAGGACGGCTATCTTCTATTTTCATATTTAATAATCTGTTAATATGTTTTTCTACAACTGTATGATCCACAGATGAATTGCTTTCAGTGGCGAGACTAACCGATGGAAATGGTAGAATAAAAACTAGTAATGTCAGACTGAAGGATAATAGAAGCTTTATCATATTGGAATCACCTATTTTCTTTCTACGAGTTTTATATGACTGCAATATTTAAATATATTCAACTCAAACACCATATAGAATAAAAAATGATTATTTTAAAAGGGGTCTTCACATGGAAATGCTGAAAACGTTCGACCATAGAGGAAATGTTACGGGAGTGGCTACTCGTGAGGAAATACATAGGTTAGGACTTTGGCATGAAACCTTTCATTGCTGGATTGTCTGTAGAGAAGAAGGAGTGGATTACATCTATCTCCAGCTAAGGAGTGATAAGAAAAAAGATTACCCAAGCTTATTGGATATTACGGCAGCTGGTCATCTGTTATCAATAGAATCAGTAGAAGACGGGGTAAGAGAGGTAGAAGAGGAACTAGGGATCGAAGTGGCTTTTAGGGAGCTGGAGTCCTTAGGGGTAATAGGCTACACGATTATCTCAGAGGAGTTAATCGATAAGGAGTTTGCTCATAACTTTGTTTATAAAGCTACTCCCACATGGGATGCATTTACATTACAAACAGAAGAGGTAGCTGGAATTGTTAGAACTGAGTTTTCTTCTTTTATGGGGTTATGGAAAGGTAACGTAGAATCTATTAAGATAGAAGGAATATTGATCAACGAGCAAGGAGTAAGGTGTAGTATAGAAAAAAATGTAGGTAAGGGCAACTTTGTGCCTCATCCATTAGATTATTTTGAAAAAGTTCTAGAGAGAATAGAGGAAAAGCTAAGGGTTACTGAATGAATTATAAAGGAGGACGGGACATAACTCTCCTCAAAATAAAAAATAGTTGTTTTCCGTTACGACGGACGCTTTCTGCAAGGCATGGACTTCAATCTCCTCGTCACTTTGCTCCTGCGTAGGCTTTTGCGCTAGCTTGTTCGACCTGGAGTCGAAACAATAGGAACGTAGAGAGTCTTACAAGAAAACAGCTGGCGTATAAAGCAGAAACAACGTGAAATCAATTTTTTCTGATTTCACGTTGATTTAATTTATTTACTAGTATTGTCTATCCTTTTAGAATCTTAAAAACCAAATAGTTGCAGAATAATCCAGCTTGATGCGTAAAATACCATAAACTGAACACCAGCTCCGATACCTAAAATGCGATTTAAAAGGCCGCCTACTGTAGCAACTGTAAGTGTCAACACTATCCCAACAAGCTGAGCTTCATGATAAGCTAATAAACATGCTAGCCCTATAAACATTGCAATAATTGCTTCTTGACTAACGTATTTTAAGACTAGGACTGATGCTTTACGAGCATAGTTCATCGAAAATGGATATGCAATTAAAGAAGCAACTGTAATTCCAATTAAACCAAAAATAAAGAAATCCCACGACGTTAAATAGGTGTGTAGATTATTTATTGGTTCTACTGTAAAAACGGGTGGAGCATTAAACAAAGGAGAAGCTGGTCCCAGAGCAACTGGGCTTAACGGAATTCCAAAGGCTATAAGTGGAATAATTGCTTCTGCAATATAAGTAGATTCTGTTACCCCATTCATAACCGTTAAGCTAGTAGTAGATTTTTTATAAGCCCCCTTTGTTCTAGACCCTACGATTTCTCCCATGAGAGAAGTCATCCCAACTGGACTAAATACAAACGTAAGAGATGATATAAATGTAGTTATCGAAGTAAAGATTGTCTGTCTTCCAGTTAGAATTTTAAATGGATTAGGAAAATACCCTTTCCAAGATTTTGTTTCTGGAGCTAAATGATATTCGTTCGCTTTGTTTCTTAAAACACTTTTCCTTGCACTAGAAGAAGCAGCGATTAATATATCAGATAACATGGGACCTATTGCAATTCCAAGAAAGAAAGTGATTGATAAATGTTTGTCTAAAATTGAAAAGCTTAATGTATCTAGACTTTTTATAAAAAATGCAAACGGAATAATTAATAGAACACTGGCCCATCTTCCTTTTGAGAAGTAAGCAATTAAAAATGCAGCTAATGTAAAAATAAGACCTGAAGATGATTTGAAAAAATCTGCGAATTGCCCTAAAAACTGTCCAAGTAAAACTGCAGTAGGTAATGCAATAAACGCTCCAATGATTCCGCCTGAAATCATTTTTCTTAAAGCTATATGAGGCATGCCCATTCGTCTCAATGTATTGGCATGATCAATTAAAGGGACTGCTGTAGTATCACCCGGAATACCCATTAATGCTGTAGGAACAGCGTGTGTTAAATGTTTTGCTAAAACTGCTGCCATGAAAAAGGCAAATACACCTTCAGGCGGGGCTCCTAAAAGAATTACCAGTAAGGTAAGGGGGACCATAATAGCTGTTTCATCAGTTCCTGAAATGAGCCCGATTAAAGAAAAGACAATTGCTCCAAGTAAAGCAAACAACAGGGCAACTAAATAAATACTCATTTATTAGCCCCCTTTTGAGGAAGGTTAAAATTTGAAAGTACTCCTAAGTCTTCAAGCTCTTTTCTTGTAATAGGATCATTTTCTATTAAACTAATTTCTTCTTCATAATCAAGCTGCAAGTCTTCATAAATTTCAGCCATATTTTCTGAAGAAATCTCATCTTCGACAAGAATTCTCTTTGGTTTAAAAGCTATAGAATTAACGATTAATATGGTAACAGTTCCAGCAATACCTAGTAAAAGAGAATAAGAGTTAACCATTTGTGCTTCTGCAATTTTAGGAAAAATAAACTGGCCTAATTTATACCCGCCTATACTAACAAAAACGCTAAGTAAAATAGAGAAAATAAGTTGTTTTCCAGAAATGGTGTCCCCCAATATTTCTACAAAGCTTTCATTTTTAGCTTTGTCTACTAAACTATGTTTATTCAACTTTTCCTCCATTCTAGCCCTCCTGAACTTCTTTAGTTAATTGCAAGATTCTGTCGTAGCGTAAATCTTTTTCATGTATAGCTTTTTGAACAATTAAATCTATATTTTCCTTTTTCGCACCTGCCATTACAGCAAGGTTCTTTGCATGAAGGCGCATATGACCAGACTGAATGCCTTCTGCAGCTAAAGCTCTTAGACTAGCCGCGTTTTCTGCTAAACCAACTGATGCAATGATTCCAGCTAACTCTACAGCTGATGTAATATTCATTATTTTGAGTGAAGCTTTTGCTACAGGATGTGTCTTAGTAGCACCTCCAATTATTCCAACAGCCATTGGAAGCTCGATAGAACCTACTAGATTTCCATCTTCATTTATCTCCCATGTGGTTAAAGAACGATATCTCCCAGTTCTTGAAGCATAAGCATGCGCTCCAGCCTCTACAGCTCTTGTATCATTTCCTGTTGCTAGTACTACGGATGTAATCCCATTCATCACTCCTTTGTTATGGGTAGCCGCCCTATATGGGTCAGCATCAGCAAACTCGTAAGCGCTTACAATATTCTTTACAACTTCAGGCCCCCCAAGTGCTTGAGCAGAGAATACACCTCTAGATCTAATTAATCGTTTGTCTGCAAGATTAGTTATGATTCTTAGTACAACCCTTCCACCTGTTATCTTTTCAATAAGGGGGGAAACTCCTTCAGCCATTGTATTAACAGCATTAGCTCCCATTGCATCCTTTGTATCTACCAGTAGGTGAACGACTAACATTGTTTCTCTGACAGTATTTATTAAGTGGACTTCTAAATCTTTAGCCCCGCCACCTAGTTTTACTAACGTAGGATCTTTTAAATTACAATTTGCTAGTATTTCATCCTTATTCTCAAATATTCTTGCCTTAGCTCCATGTGGATCAGATATCTCCAACACTTGAATTTGCCCTCTCATGATTGTTCCTGTGGAAGAAGTATAAAATCCACCTAAATCGTAAGCAGCTCGGGCAGCATTGCTAGCTGCTGCAATGACTGAGGGCTCTTCTGTGGCCATAGGTATAAATACATCATTTCCGTTTACCTTAAAATTAGCAGCAACCCCAATTGGTATACTAAATTGTCCAATGACATTTTCGACCATAGAATCTGCAAGTGACATTGGAAATATTGTTTCTCCTGTAAGGATATTTTTCTCTTCAGCAGTTAATCCTTTATCTTGAGTTACAATATTTACTCTGTCTTCAAGACTAAGGTGATAAAAACCTTTAATTCTAGAACTAGACATATAAACTCCCCTTTCAACAAATAAACTGTGATTCAACAAAGTTGAATAACATTATACTCAATGTATAATATTATATATTGTTTGTAAAGTTAATATGCTATTTATTTAGAATTTTTTAATTATTATCTATATAGATTGTTAAAACAGTGGTATGTTGTTGGCTATTGGATAAAAAAATGTGAGGTTTTTTACCAGAAAAGTATGCAGAATCTCCAATATTCATTTCATATTTTTTCCCATCGTAAGAAAGAATAATGGATCCTGTCAGTATAAGAATAAACTCATCATTTTCATGTATATATGGATCTACAGTTTCAGCGCCAGGTAAAACACTAACTATAGTAGGAGTGATTAAACTCATATTCTTTTTATTTGCTAATAATTCATATTCGTATCCAATTTCATTTTTCTCTTCAATTGCTTCACGATTATCCTTTCGAACAATGGAGAGTTCTCCATGTTCTTCTTGTTCTATAAACCAAGATGTAGGGCTATCAAGAGCCTTAGCAATTTTTGAAAGAGTTACTAGAGTAGGGGTAGTCAAGCCATTTTCAATCTTTGAAATATGACTTTTTGTAATTCCGGCAAGATCTGCTAATACTTGCTGAGTTAGTTTCCTTTTAGAACGAACACTTTTAATTTTTTTTCCTATATCTTTACTATTCATTTATTGTGACTCCTTATCTATGTATTTATAAAAATCAAGTAGTATATACTCTCCTAGTATAACCATATTAAGTCGATAAAAGAGATGTTACAAACAATTTCTAGTGTAGAATAATAAATTTAGAATTAGTATATTTAGGGAATTCAGTAATAAATAAATTTTATTGTTCACAATGACAGAAGCAACCGAAAAAAGGCGGTACCAGTGAAACGAATAAATATTATAATCGACAGCAACTTGAAATAAAGGATAAATAAAAAAAGACTACAAACACGTTCAAATCTCTTTGAGTGTCTGTAGTCAACGCTATTCAATGCTTTTTAAATCCTATTCCAATATTTTAACCGTTACATTTTTGCGTCCCCATTTGTAAGCCTCGTTCTTAGTAGGGAAAAATACATCAATTTTGTTGCCTTTAATTGCTCCTCCCGTATCGCCTGCGATTGCATAACCGTAACCTTCTACGTGTACTTTTGTCCCAATTGGAATAATACTTGGGTCAACAGCTATTACTTTTACATCTGGATTTTTCTTTAGATTAATACCAGAGCTAGTGATACCAGAGCAGCCATTACAGTTTGCAGTAAATGCACTTGCTGAAACGGTAATTTCTTTTGTTACTTTGTCGTTAGATCTAGATGGTGTTTTAGATTTTTCTTTTTTTGCTGGAGCAGCAATAGTTAGTTTTTGATTAGGTTTAATCTTATCTGTAGTTAATTTATTCCATGTTTTTAAGTTGTTAACGGAAACTTTGTACGTTTTAGAAATCGTATATAAAGTTTCTCCTTTTTTTACTGAGTGAGTCGTGGTTGCGGCAAAAGCAACATTTACTCCGCTGACCAATAGTACAATCGTTATGATAAGTGTTCCTAAGATTCTCTTCAAATACACTATCCCCCTGCTATTTAGTCTAAACATATAGTAGCAGTTAAATGTTACAGGTTGATTACAATGAATTTCCATTATCGTTACAATTGACAGTATTTTCTGTTAAATTTCGTGGTTAGATGAAACTTATTAGGTTATAAGTCTATTTTTTACTAATTTATATATAGTATGTTGTGGCTATGAGAGTTCTATAAGACCTGTAAAGACGGTAGTCGCAGGACCTGTCATATAAACTGTGTCCTCTGTATAGCGAATGATGAGCTCTCCACCAAGGAGCTTTACAATCACATCGGTATTCTTCTCGCAGTAACCATTTAATACGGAGGCAACCACTGCAGCACAAGCTCCGGTTCCACAAGCCAATGTTTCACCGCTTCCTCGTTCCCAAACACGCATTTTAAGTGAATTCCTATTTTCAATTTCAATGAATTCCGTATTTACACCGGCTGGAAACATAGGATGATGCTCGAATTTAGGCCCAATAGTGGGAAGATCTAATGAAAGGACGTCATTAGTAAATATTACTCCATGTGGATTACCCATAGATACTGGGGTAATAGCATAGGTCTCATTATCGATAGTAAGAGGGAACACAAACCCTTCAGATTGGTTACCGCGTAGATCCACAGGGATTTCAGCAGGGTCCAATATTGCTTGCCCCATATCCACAGTGGCAGAATGCATCACACCATTTTCTATATGCAATTCAATTATTTTAACCCCGCTTAGTGTTTCTATTTTTAAAATCTCTTTTGGGACAATGTCGTTGTCATATATATATTTAGCTACACAGCGAATGGCATTACCGCACATTTTTCCTTCACTTCCATCTATATTAAACATTCGCATTTTAGCATCAGCCACTTCAGAAGGACAGATTAAAACAATACCGTCTCCACCAATACCGAAATGACGGTCGGATACTTTCTTGCTTAACAATTCAGGATTTTCTATTTCATTCTCAAAGCAATTGATATAAATATAATCGTTTCCACAGCCATGCATTTTCGTAAAAGGTATCATCATTTTTCTTAACCTTCTTCCATTTGGCAATTTGTTTTATTATAGAATTAGGGAGAAAGGTGGTCAATAAATATTCTAAATAGTGTCAACATATTTTTATAATGCTTTTCTTTACAAATAAAAACCCAATGCATCATAGCTATTGGGCTTAGGTAGTTATTTATGGGTTTTTAATATTAAATGTGTCTCCGCCTTTAATAGTTCCGTTTTCAAAGCCTTTATAAAACCATTGCTTCCGTTGTTCCGACGTACCGTGAGTAAAGCTTTCCGGTACCACATAGCCTCGGGCTTTCTTTTGAATAGTGTCGTCTCCAACAGCACTTGCAGCTGTTAGTGCTTCCTCTAAGTCACCTTCCTCCAATAAGTCCATTCCTTGCGCATGCTTTGCCCAAACTCCAGAATAATAATCAGCTTGTAGCTCAAAGCGAACAGAATATTGATTGTATTCCTCTTCGCTTAACTGTTGTCTTAGGGAAGCTAACTCGTTGCTTTTTCCTAATAGGGTTTGTACATGATGACCAACCTCATGAGCTATGACGTATGCCATAGCAAAATCCCCTGGAGCCTCGAACTGTGTTTGGAGCTCCTTATAAAAACTCAAGTCTATGTAAAGCTTTTGATCTCCTGGACAGTAAAACGGTCCTACAGAAGCACCAGCTGTACCACATGCAGAATTTACACTATTTGTGTATAAAACAAGTGTTGGTTCCTCATATGTAAGTCCATTTTCTTGAAAAATTTTCGTCCACACCTTTTCTGTGTCTGCTAAAACGACCGAAACAAATTCGACGAGTTCTTGTTCCTCTGCCGTTTCCTCATAAGGGACAGAGCTAGTAGTTGCTTCATTTCCATTTAAACTTCCTAAGAGCTCCTCGGGATTTCCTCCGAGCAGCGTAACTAAAAGTATAATGATTAAACCAAATCCGCCACCAACACCAGCTATTGCTTTACCGCCACTCATACCTCGACGATCTTCTACGTTTGAACTACGTGCACGACTTTTATATTTCATGCTCCTCACCACCTATTTCATGTCTTCTATCTTCTTATACCCATTTAGCAAAAAGAATAGGCATCCAAATGATGGGGTTTGAATTATAATAAAGGAAGGGGGGATAGGATCATGTTAACAAAACCTAAAATGCTTCAACGTGGAGATAAAGTCGCAACAATTAGTTTGTCGTGGGGCGGAGCAGGTGAGCCTGAATTAAGGTGGAGATATGAGCAAGGGGTGGAAAGATTAAAAAATGTATTTGGTTTAGAGATAGTAGCTATGCCAAATAGCTTAAAGGGAGCAGCTTATTTATATGAAAACCCTCAGGCTCGAGCTGAGGATTTGATGAATGCCTTTAAGGATCCTTCTATTAAGGGGATAGTATCCAATATTGGAGGTAGTGAGAGCATACGATTACTCCCTTACATAGACTTTGATGTAATCCGCGAGAATCCTAAAGTTTTTATAGGGTTTTCAGATGCTACTATTACGCATTTGTTTTGCCATAAGGCTGGTATTTCTTCCTTTTATGGCCCAGCTATTCTAACTGACTTTGCAGAGAATGTGCAGATGCATGAGTATACCGTGGAGTCGATTAAAAAAACACTTTTCTCTAATGAAGTGATTGGTGAAATTAAACCGTCACCAGTCTGGACTAGTCAAAGATTAGAATGGGTTATTGAAAATAAGCACATCAGCCGAGAAATGAATGAAGATAATAAAGGATATGAATTGCTACAGGGAAAAGGCATTGCACAAGGAAGACTAATTGGTGGATGTATTGAAGTGTTGGAGTTTGCGAAAGGTACCTCACTTTGGCCAGATAAAGCATATTTTAAGGATTCCATATTGTTTTTCGAAACGTCAGAGGATCTTCCTATTCCAGCTAACATTGAATATTGGCTAAGAAATTACGGAACCCAAGGAATACTACAAGAGGTAAACGGTATTATTTTTGCAAAGCCTCAGCACGAAAAGTATTATGAAGAATACAAAGAATCCATTGCTACCATTTTACATGAGCTTGGATTAAATGAATTGCCAGTTTTATATAATTTAAACTTTGGTCATACAGAGCCTAAGTTTGTCATTCCATATGGGGCAATGGCAGAGATTAATTGTGAGGAAGTTAAGTTTTCGATTATAGATAGTGGAGTTGAGTGATAGATGTCTTCTTATGTAGTAGTAGGCGGTGGAATCTTAGGTGCTTCTACCGCTTTTCATCTCGCAAAGTTTGGTGTGAAAGTAACTTTGGTGGATCGCCAGGACAAGGGGCAAGCTTCCGCTGCAGCAGCGGGTATAATATGTCCCTGGATTTCCCAAAGGAGAAATAAGAAATGGTATGAGCTTGTAAAAAATGGTGCCAAATACTATAAGCAACTAGTAAAAGAGCTAGAGGAATTAGGGGAAAATGCTACCGGGTATAAGCAGGTAGGTGCGATTGCTTTACAGAATGATGAAAAGAAGCTGCGAAAGATGTTAGAGAGAGCGTTGGAAAAAAGAATGGATGCTCCAGAAATAGGAGAGCTAAAAATCCTTTCTCCCGAAGAAACGAAAGAAAAGTTTCCTATTATTTCAGGTGAATGGCATGCTCTTTTCGTAGAAGGGGGAGCAAGGGTAGATGGCAAGGCTATGAGAGATGCTCTAATCAATGGAGCTAAAAAGCTAGGCGCAGAGATAGTGTATGGAGAAGCTGTCTGGAAGAACAATGAATTATGGATCGACGGAGTACGGACAGATGCAGAGGCTGTTATATTAACGGCTGGTGCTTGGGGGAATGAGATTCCATCCACGTTAGGCTTAGATCTAAACGTGACCTTTCAGAAGGCTCAAATAATGCATTTTCAATTGGAGAATGATATGTCTACGGGGGAATGGCCAGTAGTCCTACCTCCAACTAATCAATATATGCTATCTTTTGAAAATGGGAAAGTGGTTGCCGGATCTACCTATGAAGAAAATACTGGGTATGATTCTCAAGTGACTGAGGAAGGGAAAAAAGAACTGCTTGATAATGCAATAAGTATTGCAAAAAGCCTAAAAGATGAGAAAATAAAGGAAGTAAGAGTAGGCTTTCGTCCGTATACTCCAGATTTTCTACCTGTGTTTGGTAAGCTGGAGGGACAGAACGGTTTTTATTTTGCGAACGGTCTTGGGGCATCTGGTTTAACGGCTGGGCCATTTGTTGGTTCAGAGCTAGCCAAGCTAGTGTTAGGAAGAGAAACGATACTAGATTTAGAAAAATATACACCCAATTAAAAGGGCGTGGGGGAAGAAAAATGAGTTACATACAAACAGAAGAAGTTAATGATATGACCGTGGTAGAGGCGCTAGAAAAAAACTTGGCGATTATTCGTTTTGATATGAACCGTCGTGTGGCGTATGTTAATGAAAATTTTGCAAAAGAACTTAACTATACTGTAAGTGAAGTAAAAGGCATGCATCACAGAGAATTCTGTTTTCCAGATTTTGTGAACAGCCCGGCATACGAAAAGCTTTGGAAGGATCTGTTTGCGGGTAAGTCATTTTTCGATAAGGTAGAAAGAAAAGATAAACATGGCAATAGTGTGTTTTTAGAAGCTTCTTATATGCCTATTTTTGGGGGGAACGGCAAGGTGCTTGGGGTTACCAAAGTCGCTACTAACGTAACAGGACGTCATCAAATTCTAATGGGTGTTACAGAAGAATTAAATCATATGTCTGAAGAATTGAGTAATCGTGCCGAAGTGGGGATTAAAAGAAGCGAAGACCTTCTAGAAAGAATAGATGAAATTGCTGCTGGTTCTAGAGAAAATACAAATACATTAGAAAGCCTTCAAAAACAGGCAGATTCAGTTAAAGGGATTGTTCAAACTATCAGAGAGATTGCAGCACAAACGAACTTACTAGCATTAAATGCTGCTATTGAGGCAGCACGAGCTGGAGAGCACGGCCGTGGATTCAACGTTGTCGCTCAAGAAGTGCGTAAGCTGGCTGGTAGAGTCGAGGCTTCAATCGTAGAAGTAAGAGAGAATATTGAAGGAATAGCTAAACAAGTTGATAAGGTAACTGCGAGCAATAGTCACTCGCAGACGGTTATCGAAAAAAGCCAAGAGGAAATAAGAACTGCACTAGAAGAGTTTAAGGATATTTCAACTGCTTCTGAAAAACTGGAGCATCAGACTAAAGAATTTAGCAAGCTTATCTAATTTTGTTTAGAAGAAACGGAATTTCATCCAAATTGTCTATCGTGTAGTCGGCATTAGCGTCAGGCCAATACATGTCTCTTTTCCATATCGTATGAAGTCCAACATTTTTGGCGGCAGTTATGTCATTTATAGGATGATCGCCTATATAGACAGCTTCTTCAGCGTTAACATTAAGCTGTCTAAGAGCCTTTTCAAAGATCCGAGGGTCTGGTTTTTTCATGTCCTCCCACTCTGAGATTAATATAGTTTTAAAATAGGGTCTGATTCCTAAAGAAACAATGTTGTCCATTTGAAACTGTCCTTTTCCGTTGCTGATCATTCCAAGCGACAGGGACAGTTTTTTTAATTGATCCAGCATGGATAATAGATTTGAAAATGGTACACAATACGAATGGAAGTTGGTTATGTAATGATTCAATAATTCCATTTCTGTTATATCCTTTATGTTAAATTCTTGTATTAGGGTCTTATAAACAAAATCCTTCCACTTATAGCCTCGATCATCTAACTCTATAAAACGACTACAGAATTTTTCCTTTGGAACATGACCTAAATGAGTGTGGAGCACATTACATTGCCAGCTAATAAATTTCTTTAAAGATTCCTCTCTGTTTAACAAAGTCCCATCTAAATCAAAAAGCACTGCTCTTATCAACCGACATCACTCCTTATGGTTTAATGATTATATAAAAACATGTTACACTATTAAGTGTTATAGGAGGTGCCGTTTTGAGTGAATATACTATCATTTATATCGAAGTTAAGAGAGAAATCGATTTCTATTTTCAGATGCAGCATATAGAGTCTAGCTTTACTCTGCAGATGGACGGAATGGCAATTGTCTCGGCTCAGCATCAATTTAAATTTCAACATGTTCATGATATATCCTATAAGCCCTTTTCGTATGGAGCAGGAATACTATATCTGCATACCAATCAAGGTGTCTTTTCCTACAACATTAAAGAAAATCCTGCTTATTTTATAGAGGCCTTCAAAACATTAAAATCATCTTATAAATAATCCCCACCCCAAAACACATGAGCCTATCATGTGTTTTTTTATAGCTAAGATATAGACAGTTTTTGTATTGCAGATTTATTACAGGTGCCTGGCACCTGTAATATGAACAGAATTTTAAGAATGATTGAACTTTTTAACTCATTATTGTAAAAGAATTTTACCGTGCTATAATGAGAACAATCAAATTTCGTATACTCGTATAATAGCAGGGATATGGCCTGCAAGTTTCTACCGACTTACCGTAAAGAAGTCGACTATGAGTGGCATGGTTAAATGATTGGGACACTTTGTGTACCATCTATTTTATTATTCGATTTATAACTCGAATGCCATTGCTCCACTCTTAGGGTGGGGCTTTGTCATTCGAGTTTTTTTGTATCCAAATATGAGGAAAGAAGGAATCCAAGTGAAGTTATTAAAGGATAAAATTGTAGAAGTAGGCAAGGTTTTATCAAAGGACGTTTTAAAGGTGGATGCTTTTTTAAATCATCAAATTGATCCTGTTGTGATTAAGGCTATTGGTGAAGAAATAGCCAATCGTTATAAGGAAGCGGGAATAACAAAAATCTTGACGATTGAGTCTTCTGGGATTGCTCCTTCTATGTTTGCGGGTCTTGAACTTGGGGTTCCTGTTGTATTTGCGAGGAAAAGCAAATCTGTAACTCTGTCTGAAAACTTACTGACGTCACAGGTACATTCCTTTACAAAAAATATTACTAGCGATATTTCTGTCTCAAAAGATTTCCTGCACGAAGGAGAAACTGTATTAATCATCGATGACTTCCTAGCAAATGGACAAGCTGTCCTTGGATTACTTGAAATTATCGAGCAAGCAGGAGCTACTACTGCTGGTGTAGGTATTGTTATTGAAAAAGGTTTCCAGCCTGGTGGGAAATTGATTCGCGAAAAAGGTATTCGCGTAGAATCACTAGCCATTATTCAATCCTTGGAAGATGGCAAAGTAGAATTTTTAGAAGGTGCACCTACATATGAATAATATATTTAAAAACACCACACTTGGCTTACAGCACGTATTAGCAATGTATGCAGGAGCAGTTATTGTACCTCTTATAGTAGGAGGGGCTCTTGGGCTCAGCTCAGAGGAGTTAACCTATTTAGTTGCAATCGATATTTTAATGTCCGGAGTTGCAACTATTTTACAGGTAATGAGCAATCGATTTTTTGGGATTGGTTTACCAGTAGTTTTAGGATGTACATTTACAGCAGTGGGACCAATGATTGCAATCGGTGGAGATTATGGAATATCTGCTATTTACGGAGCAATTATTGTTTCTGGTATTATTGTTATTTTGATCAGTGGTTTTTTTGGTAAGTTAGTTCGATTTTTCCCACCAGTAGTAACCGGCTCAGTTGTTACTATTATTGGAATTACTCTAATTCCTGTTGCTATTAATAACATGGGTGGAGGACAAGGTGCAGAAGATTTCGGTTCTATTCAAAACGTATTATTGTCATTTGGTACGCTAATTTTTATCGTTTTATTATACAGATTTTCCACAGGGTTCGTTAAAGCTATTTCTATATTAATAGGTATTATTGGTGGAACGGTTGCTGCTTATTTTATGGGTATTTTAGATTTTACCGCTGTGAAAGAAGCAGACGTTTTTCATATGATTCAGCCTTTGTATTTTGGGATGCCTACATTTGAATGGTCTCCTATTCTTACGATGACTCTAGTAGCTATCGTTTCGTTAGTAGAATCTACAGGGGTATATTTTGCACTTGGGGATATGCTTGGGAAAAAAATAGAGAAGAAAGATTTAACAAAAGGTTACCGAGCTGAAGGAATCGCAGTGGTATTAGGTGGATTCTTTAACTCTTTCCCATATACTACATTTTCACAAAATGTAGGGCTCATGCAGATTTCTGGAGTTAAAACACGCAAGGTTATTTATATTGCGGGAGGTATGCTAATATTTCTAGGGTTTATACCAAAGATATCTTCACTTACTACAATCATTCCAGAGGCTGTCCTAGGCGGGGCAATGATTGCGATGTTTGGGATGATAATCTCACAAGGAATTAAAATGCTAAGCACCATTATTTCCGATTCAGATTCACCTGATAACGCTATGATCATTGCGTGTTCGATTGGTATAGGTCTAGGTGTGACGGTTGTTCCTGACTTATTCATATCCTTACCAGAGAGTGTCCGAATCTTAACAAGTAATGGTATTGTAGCGGGAAGCTTCACGGCAATCATATTGAATATATTGTTCAATATGCTACCTACTAGAAAGAAAAAACAGTAGATTCAGAATAATAAATGCTTATAAACTGATAGTGTTGTATGATAAAGGTAACTACAATTATTGGAGGAATGTTTATGTTAGTAACTACAACGCCTACCATTGAGGGAAAGACAATTGAAACATATCACGGCATCGTGTCTGGAGAAGCTATTATGGGAGCAAATGTTGTACGAGATCTTTTTGCCTCAGTAACAGATATAGTAGGAGGAAGAAGCTCTGCTTATGAAAATAAGCTATCTCAAGGCCGAGAAATAGCTATAGAGGATATGAAGACTCTTGCTAGTAAGCTTGGAGCTAATGCTGTAATTGGTGTAGATTTAGACTTTGAAACAATCCGTGAGGGCATGATGATGTGTGTAGCTACAGGTACTGCAGTTACATATAGGGACTGATTAGTTAAAGTCAAAAGTCGTAAACCCAGCCTAGGGTTTACGACTTTTTTTGAGAGTTCTTTTTTTATACTATAGTACTATTTAAATAACTATTACGTAAGTCGAAATAATATATGGATTTGCAAGAATAATACTAGGTGAGGTCAACATCATGAGAATTAGAGATTGGAATCGTAGTTTACAGGTTCGTTTGTTTGGTGAATTTTTTAGTAATTTAAGCTTTTGGATGGTCTTTCCGTTTTTAGCTATCTATTTTGCAGATGAATTCGGGGCTAGTATGGCAGGGGTATTGCTGGTCTTATCCCAAGTGTTTTCTGTTGGAGCTAATTTAATCGGGGGTTATTGTGCGGACCGATTCGGTAGAAGGACGATGTTATTTTTCTCTGCAACCGCAGAAGGTTTTGCTTTTATTTTATTTGCCTTTGCTAATTCTCCTTGGTATGATTCACCAATGCTTAGCTTTGTCGCATTTACGATAGCGGGTATGTGCGGATCATTTTATCACCCTGCAAGTCAGGCAATTGTTGCTGATGTTGTGCCAGAAAAGGACAGAAGTACGGTGTTTTCTGTATTTTATACATCTATTAATATTTCGGTTGTCATTGGACCTATAGTGGGAGCTGTTTTATTCTTTAACCATCGTTTCTTATTGCTTCTAATATCAGGCGTTATCTTCTGTTTAGTAGGATTAGCACTACGTTTCCTAACAGAGGAAACATTACCAGATGAGGTAAAGCAGCAATTAAAAGAAAGTGGTGGAAACGGTTGGGTTCAAGTAGTTATTAATCAAATAAAAGCATATGGACTAATTGTTAAGGACAAAGTATTTTTCCTATTTATCATTGCGGGAATCTTGCTAGCCCAAACATATATGCAGTTGGATATGCTAATTCCTGTCTATATGAAGGAAGCAATTGATGTTCAAGTTCTTGGTAACCTATTTGGTCGTGAATGGGCGGTAACTGGAGCAGGCTCCTTCGGTATACTTTTATCTGAAAACGGCTTATTAGTAGTTATTTTCACCGTGTTTGTCACTCGTTGGATGACGAAGTATCCGGAGCACAAAGTATTCTTCTTGTCGTCGCTCTTATATGCGATTGCCATGCTCATCTTCCCTATGACGGCTAACTTCTGGGTATTCGTGTTTGCTATGGCTGTATTTACTTTAGGAGAACTAGCAACAGTAGGATTGCAGGAAAGCTTTGTATCTAAGCTAGCACCAGAGGATATGCGTGGACAGTACTTTGCGGCCGCTAGCTTAAGATATACTATAGGGAGAACGATAGCACCGCTTGTTCTGCCGCTTGTCACATGGGTTGGCTTCACGTGGACGTTTGTTCTACTTGCTGTTTTGGCATTACTCAGCGGATTTATCTATCTACTAACGTTTAAGGAATACTACAAAAGACAAAATAGTCTAGCGAAAAGTAGCGAATTATAACAACAGCCCCGACGTATCAGAGATACATCGGGGTAACTTTATATTCTCCAATAAATTGGACAAGGGCTAATCTCCATTGGAGACCAGCCCTTGATTTGTATGAGGTAAAACATAATCTTTGAATTTTTAAATTTCATCCCGAATGTTCGGTGAATAATTTCCATGAAAGGTTTAAGCTTTCAATGCCGCGGTAAATTGTTCCACTGGTTGTCTTCTAACCTAAGCAACGTAAACCCTACCTTCTTTTACGTCCTTGCGACCCTATAATCGCTCCAGTGTGAATAAGTATGTTCAAAAACACGTTTGTAGAATGCCAAATTTCTTTTTTATGTTCTACCTAAATTGTTAACAACCTATAATATATCATATTTTTTATTGAAGGTCAATAGATTTATGATAAACTATTCTAAACAATGACAAGGCTGGTGGGAAAATGGAAGTATGGGATACGTTTAATCATTACAGAGAGAAAACAGGAAAAACTCATATCCGTGGAGAAGAAATGGAAGAGGGGGTCTTTCATGAAGTTGTCCATGTTTGGATCATGAATGATGAAGGACAGCTTTTAATACAAAAACGTCAGGCTTGGAAAACAGGCTGGCCAAATATGTGGGATTGTGCCGCTGCAGGATCTGTATTAACTGGAGAGACCTCAGAAATGGCTGCGGTCCGTGAAACAAAGGAAGAGCTGGGAATTGATATAAATATGGAGCAAGCAGAGGTTTTATTCACAGTTAAATTCTTACGAGGCTTCGATGATAATTATTTAATAAAACAAAATGTAGAGAAAGAGGATTTAAAGCTTCAATATGAAGAAGTGGCAGATGCTAAATGGGCAACGATTCAGGAAATAAAAGAAATGGTGAAGCGTGGAGAGTTTATTGCTTATCATATATTAGACAATGTATTTGACATAATAGCATCAAAAATTAGCTTAAGAAAAGCAACAATAGAAGATGCGCAAGTGCTATATGAAATTCAAAAACAAGTATTCCTGCCACTTTATAAAAAATATGAGGATCATCAAACGACTCCTGTATTACAAACTTTTGAACGATTTCAAGAACGCTTGCATCAAGGTATCTTTTATAAAATTATAGTAGAGGATGAATTAGCAGGTAGTGTACATGTGTACAAAAAATCATCGCAAACAATGCGTTTGCATATGATCAATATATTAGAAAGCTTTCAAGGAAAGGGTTTGGCTCAACAGGTAATGACACGGCTAGAAATGATCTATCCTGAAGTGACTAGCTGGGAGCTCGATACCATTCTCCAAGAAGAAAAAAACTGCTATTTATATGAAAAAATGGGCTATGTACGTACAGGAGAACAGAAAAAGATTAACGATAACATGACTATAATTTCTTATGAAAAACATATAGGACTTAGCCAATTACAACCTTTATAGGAGGAATACCGATGCCAGAAATCAATCATCAAGTATACATTAAGGAAAGTATTGCTAGAGTATTTGATACACTAACAACGGCAGAAGGATGGAACGCTTGGTTTACTGATCAAACATCAATACATCAAGAGTCAGATGGAACTGGTGAGATACGTTTGAGATGGACTGGCTTAGGTAAGGACAAAAAGGATTTAGTGGATGGCGGTAAGATATTGGAGACCATTTCGAATAAATCCTTCATTTTTCAATGGACTCCAGGAGAAAGTGTTACAACAATTGAGTTTAAATTAGAACCTTATCGAGATGGTACACTTGTTGTATTTAAGGAAACAGGCTATTCCAATTCAGACAACGATATAAAGGCCTGCCTAAACTGTGCAGTTGGCTGGGGAGAAACTTTAACACTCCTAAAGGTGTACTTGGAGGAGGGGCTAGTATACAAAGAGGAAAGTAAAGAAATCCAGCAATGCTAATAAGTCGCTAGAAAGAGAGAGCGACTTGTGGATTGTAGTAATCTACGGGTTGATTGTCGTAAAGTAAGGCTGGATTGTAGTAAATTATGGGGTCATTGTCGTAAAATTTTCTAGAACGAGAGAGCTGCTGAATGAGTGTAGTAATCTACGGGTTGATTGTCGTAAAGTAAGGCTGGATTGTAGTAAATTATGGGGTCATTGTCGTAAATTTTTCTACAACGAGAGAGTTGCTGAGAGATTGTAGTAATCTACGGGTTGATTGTCGTAAAGTAAAGCTGGATTGTAGTAAATTATGGGGTCATTGTAGTAAATTTTTCTAGAACGAGGAAAATCTGTATCAGAAACACTGGCAATTAAATAAAATTTTTTAATAGTGACTGTAAACATTATAATAAGAAACTTTCAAATGGCTATTAAGAACATAAATAGATGATGAAATTGGGGTTGGTGACAGTTTTTAGCTTTGTTTATGCGAGTAAATTTATTAGCGCTTTATGATGCCAAAGCTGTTCCCATTTATTGATTGGAGCACCAGACGGCGACTCCTACGGGATGAGTGAGACAGATAAGACATCACAACCACGCGCGTAAGCGATGGGTGATGGCTTATCGCTCACCCCGAGGAAAGCGTCCGGCTGGGGCGGAAATCAATTCTACTCTCTGATTTAAGATTTCTTTGCATCATAAATCAACCCTACCCTTTAACATAGCCATATTTTATTCCCCTGTAACTTGTTTTTTCTCTAAATCTATATTTGTATATTGGATACGATTCTTAATGGAGCAAAGTTAATGTTTTGGACATAACAACAGACAACCGAAATGAGGGTCATGTTTTCTAAAGCATACTATTAGAAAGTACCACATATAATCGCCTCTAATCTACTGTTCCTAACACATCTGTATTAGGAGGTTCATACCCCATCTGGCGTGCCATAGCCATAATCTGTCCTTTGTGATGGAATTCATGAGTGATTGTATGCATGAGCAATTTACGAGGTGTCATTGATATCGGTTCTCCTCCTTCTCTCCAAGGAATCTGCCTCTTAATCGGCTTATCCATTTGTTGTGCGAATACTTCAAATACCTCATTTACATAAGAATCTACTTGTTCAAAGTGTACTTTTATTTCATTCCAACCGAGTTCCAACAGTTTTTCCTTTGAAGTGAGAGGTTTCTTTGTTTTCAATAAAACAAATGAGCCAAGCCAAGCATGATAACAGTCTGCTATGTGAACCAGCGTGTCTCTTACACTTTGCCAACCAAAGTTATTTTCTTGAGTAAAGTCACTTGGATCTAGTTCACTACAAAAGTCAAGAAGTGTCATTCGAGTCTGTCTAACCCATTCATATTCGTTTTGAGTCACTATACCCACCCCTTATAGATGTCATACCTTTATATTCTCTATTTCGAACTAGATTCCTTCTTAAACTACCTTCTCACGTGAGTTTAAATGTAACATTTAACACAATTCTGCCCTACAAAAATCTAACCATATCTTTAACATAGTCATAATAAAAAAGTCTCAGAAATTTTACGAATGGTAAAATTTCTGAGACTTTTGAAATTTCTAGGAAGTCACATCATACTATCACAGGAGCAAAAAACTCCTGATAAAGTTCTCGAAGAATTTTGTTTTCATTGCTTTGATGAACACCAAAGGAAAGGCTGACTTCTGACGATCCTTGGTTAATCATTTCAATGTTAGCTCCAGTTCGAGCAATGGCTGTGGCAGCTCTAGCTGCTAGGCCGGTGCTATTGTTCATGCCCTCTCCAACGACTACAATCATGGAGAACTCATGTCGGAAATGGGCATCTTCTGCGTGTAATTCCTCCTTGACCCTCTTTACTATTCTGTCCTCTTTTTCGGGTGTTAGCTGGTGGCTTCGAAAAATCACAGATATATCATCTAAACCTGAAGGAGTATGCTCATAGGAAATATGCTCTTCCTCTAGAATTTGAAGTAGCTTGCGGCCAAAACCGATCTCTCGGTTCATCAAATACTTACTGACGTATAGTATAGAGAATCCACTATCAGCTGAAATCCCAGTTATAGGTCTTCGATTCACTTTTCTGGATGAGACAATCTTGGTGCCAGGTGCAGAGGGGTTATTCGTATTTTTTATGCATACCGGAATTTTAGCCTTGTATACCGGCATTAATGCTTCGTCGTGGAATACAGAGAAACCGGCATAAGAAAGCTCGCGCATTTCTCGGTATGTGATTTCCTCGATTTCCACAGGACAGTTAACTACTTTCGGATTTGCACAAAAAACCGAATCCACGTCGGTAAAGTTTTCGTAAAGCTCAGCTTGAATAGAGGCTGCTAATATGGAACCGGTTATATCTGATCCACCTCTATCAAAAGTCCGTAGTAAGCCCTTTTTTGTATAACCAAAAAATCCAGGGAAAACAATCACTTCACTAGTATTTTTTAGACTCGTATGGAGGTTTTTATAAGCCTCCGGGAGTGCCATTGCCCGCTCGGGTAAGTCATTTATTAACAGACCTGCTGACTTTGGACACATGTATCTAGCTGGAATTCCGATGCTTGTGAAATAAGTAGAAATAAGCTTCGCATTATTATCCTCTCCGCTCGCTTTTAAGGAATCCATAAATAAACTATGATTTTCTTGTTTCATAGATAGCCTTGAACGTAAATCCTCTTCAATTACATCACAAATGAGTAAATCTAAGTCTAAGCCCAGAGCAATTTCCTTGTAGCGATCTAACACAGCATCAAGGCAAGGCTCTACATTTTCACCATGTAAGGCAGCGTTGCCTAGGTTTATTAATAAATCGGTCACTTTTTTATCTTGTTCAAAACGTTTGCCTGGTGCTGAAACGACTACGTATTTTCTTTTAGAATTAGCCTTTACGATTTCAGCAACCTTTTTAATTTGTTCTGCGCTCGCTACCGATGTTCCTCCAAATTTACTTACGATCATCTCATCAAATCCTTACTATTTTCGATTAATTGTATTTATGGGAAAAACAAATGATTTTATACAGTGTACAAATATTAATCATATTCGTCAATACGTTAGTCAATATTTAATAAAAAATATTTCATATAAGTGTATGATTCTGTGATTAATTATATTATTGTTCGTAATTAGGTTAATTAATTAAATAAAACAACGGATTGTCCATCTTTAATCATTTTATATACGAATAATAAATATTT